>NZ_JCAUAR010000010.1:0-252260 GCF_059692055.1 Paenibacillus sp. J31R109
TGTTACTCACCCGTCCGCCGCTAGCTTGTCCCGAAGGACAAACCCGCTCGACTTGCATGTATTAGGCACGCCGCCAGCGTTCGTCCTGAGCCAGGATCAAACTCTCCATAAAGGTACCCAAAAAAGTGACGCTATCCTCCGAAGAGAATTCCGATTACTTTTCCGGGGCCCAAATTCAAGCTGACTTGCTCATTTGAAGCTAGCGAGATTTTGCAATCTCTTTTATAGTCGATTACTCGACTGTGCTTACTCACTCGTTGTTCAGTTTTCAAAGATCAATTTCTTTCGCTTCATTCCCGCCTCAACCTCAAGGCCGGAATTACAATATAGCATATTCACCCAAACAGATGCAAGCTTTATTTTTACAAATTTCGATAAAATTTGCAGCCCGTTTTGGCCGGAACCGTAATATACCACGGGCATTTGGATAATGCAACACCTTTTTAAAAAGAATATCGATTTAACTCTTGCTGCACAAGTTCTTGCTCAAATTGCTCTTTCAATGAATCATTGCTTGGCGAAATCGATAGGCCCATTTCTCTGAACTCACGAATCAGATTTTGAATCTCATGAAAGTTTTCTTGCTGCACATATTGCTCTGTCTGATTAATAACATGGAACGCCATGGCTTGATAAGCATCTGTAAAGCTTTCGTCAACTCCCTCTGCTCCTCGGTAGTCAGCATAGTACCTTTTAAAAGTATCCATCAAACTTTCTTCCATCTAAATCCACTCCTCTCAAGATATCGCATAGTCTCTCACTTCACTTTCCAAATTATACAATTAAATTAGAACAAGCCCCCTGCATGAAGCAAGGAGCTCGTTTGTTTGAATCTAACCTTTTTATCTATCTCTATTAGAAGTGCGAACTTTTTATCTCTATTTAACGTCAATTGTTGTAACGGATTGATTTTGACCTTTAAGCTGAATCAGGTGACCAGCAGAGAAATTAGCCAAATTACCTGTCAAAGCGAAAGTGGAAGCCACAGTATATGTAGTCGATTGATCAACGCCATTGATATTTTGTGTGATCGTGATTGTTGCAATTTTACCTTGCGCGTTAATTGTTGTTGAAGTCAAAGTGCCCAACACATCGAATGTAGCATTCACTGGAGCATTGCCTGTTACTTCTACAAACACAACTGTGTTGTTAAATGTACGTACTTTTACTGTATCGCCAACAGCGATTTGAGTAACAGGTACTTTCACGCCGTTACGCAAAACGAAGGCATCTGGGTGCAATGTATACGTTGTTGTTGTGCCATTTTTAGTTAGGGAAAGAACATTGTTGTACACAGCTGCGTTGACAGTTCCTGTGCTTGTATTTTGATCTTCACCAGGTAGTTGCTCGTTTGTACGATCAAGAAGAGCTGCCAATTGAGCACGAGTTACATTTTGATTTGGACGGAATGTGTTGTCTTCAAATCCATCAACTAAGCCTTTATCAACGGCTACTTTCACATAACCAACAGATCCAGCTGGAATTTGCTTAGCATCTTTAAATGTAAGTTGGCTAGTCATGTTTGCTTTTGCTTCCGCTTCTAATTTCAATGCTTTCACGAGAAGTGTCGTTGCCCATAGACGGTTTGCTTCTTCATTTGGACGAACGCTGTCATCGCTTTCTGTGAATAGGTCATTCTCAAGAGCTACAGCCACATAACCAACTGCCCATGCTGGAACTTTGTCTGCATCTTTAAAGTTCAATTTCGTGGATTTTTCAGCATCGGATTCTGCTTGCTCACGCAAACCCATCAAACGAACAGCTGCTGTAATCGCTTCAATACGAGTTACGGTTTTCTCAGGTTTGAAGCTACCATCTTCATATCCTTCGAAAACACGTTTGGATGCTAGGCTTGCAATATAACGCATTGCCCATTGTGCATTCTTCATATCGTTGAAGTTGATGTTAATTGTAATGTTTGTATTTCCTTTGGAGTTATTAGAGTTATTCGATTTATTGTCATATTTTTGAGAGTAGTTGTTGTTATTTCCTTTGTTGCCGTGATCATCGTTTTTGCTGCCATTTGCAAATGCGGCAGTTCCGCCACCAGCAACCATAGTTAGTACAAGACCTGTAGCTACGAATTTTTTCATTAGGTTTTTTTTCATTTTAAAATCTCTCCCTTAGTCATGTTATGGTTTATACATAAGATGGAGCCTTCGCGAAGGGTTCCTGGTTATGCTACAAGGATTCGCCAATGCTTGTCATTTTTTGGGGGTGTTGTTTGTAAATCTTTCAAAATCAATTCTCAAAGTCTATTAAATCCACCTTGAAACTGCTAAACTGAACCATATAGTCTAACGCTAAAGGAGCTTATGTATGCGCTTACGAAACCCGCGAGTTCAACTCGTTATTGCTCTGGCTGTACTTCTAATCATTGGATCAGCCTACTCTCTCGGCAAAGTTTGGTTTAAGCAAGGAAGCATGAACGTGACTGCAGTAGTGGCTCCATCTGTAACACATCCTACTACGCCACAAGTAAGTGATGTACCGACACCTGTACCTACCCAAGAAACGAAAACAGAGAGCAAGACCACATATCCAACCGAAAACGTTGATGTCGTCGTTATTGGGAGTGAGCTCGAAGGACTATACTTGGCGCGAGCGGCCATGGATGAAGGCCTCAAGGTGAAAATATTAGACCCTCACCAAGCCTTTGGTGGTCAAATTCTGCAAAGTCAGATGCTGTTTCTTGACGAAACACGCGATGAACAAGGTCATTTACTTGTACAAGGCCGCGCCAAAGAACTTTTTGACGGCTTCCGTAATGCTAAAATTCGTAAGTTGCCTGAGTTTACTACTTATATGAATAAACTGAGTAAGGACATCCCGATCGAGTCAGGGATTACCATTCAAGATGTTGAACAGATCCAAACACCTGACCTTATGCACAAAATTCCATCTCTCCTATATAAAACGAATACAAATGAAATTAAGAAAATCACAGCCTCCTATTGGGTAGACAACAGTGATTTTGCCGCACTAATCAGCCGTTTAGATGCCAAGCGCTTACCTGGACTTGAAAAGTTCTACGGTCAAAAAGAAATTGAGTACATGAGTGCGGGTATGATGATGAAATTTAAACACGTGGATTGGCATAAATTCAATACGACCTTTAACGCATTAACACCTGAGGACAGATCCAAGCAATTTGGCGGTGGAAGTGTCAGCGATAGCTTCGCAATTGGACTTAGCGGGATGACAAAGGCTTACCATCCTTCTAATGATCGTGTTTTCCTAAGAGGATTAAATGCCGTGAATCAACGTGATGGTGACGTCCTCATTAACGCGTTGCTCGTATATACGGTGGATCCTGCAAAGCCAGAGTCCATTCAAGAAGCTGTTACTTTAGGAAATAAAGAAACGGCGCTCATTTTGCAGCATTTTCGGAAAACCTTACCTGGGTGGGAAAAAGCTGAATTGGGCGAACTTCCAACCTATCCCTATGTACGTGAGTATAACCATTACGAAATGGACTACACGTTGAAGCCATCTGATCTCCTCGGCGGCGCCATGTTCTGGGACAATGTGAGTATTGGCGGCTATCCCCTCGATTTACAAGGAACAAGTGCGAACAAATGGGGAATTGAGATGGGACGTCCTGATAAGTATGGCATGCCACTACGCAGCTTTTTACTGAAAAATTATGATAATGTCATCGCCGCTGGAAAAAATGTAGGTTCGTCAGCCATTGCTTATGGAAGTACACGTATTCAGCCAAACACGAGTCTGGCCGCTGAATCCATTGGTGTTATCCTAGGCCAGCTTCATGGAAAGAGTAAACTGCGAGAAATTACACCAGAAGAAATGACGAAACTCCAAGCGTACTTAGCGACGCGTTATCAAATTAAACTGACAGGCGTAACGGCGACGAATAAGATTACAGGTTGGAACGAAGAGGAAATTCGTAAACTTGATACGGGTGAGATTACTTATCCGAGCTACATTCAAACACGTAAGAAGACAACCGTTAAATAAGAATCAGATCGTAGTGACCGTGCTCTCGTTCGTGCAACGAGCAAGCACGGTTTTTTATTTTGAAATAAGGATTGAAAGCTAATCAGCATGCGTATACAATAAGTCATATACTTATAATTACTTAATATCACTTAAGTGAAGGAGGTGAATTCCCCTTGTTTCAAGAAGAACGACTTATCTCCATCCTTGAATACTTAAAATCAAATAAGCGTATCTCCGTGGATCTGATCTGTGAGCTCTATGAAGTCTCACGCGATACCGCTAGGCGAGATATGGTCAAACTAGAGGAGCAAGGCTCCATCGTTCGTACAAGAGGCGGAGCTATTCTTCCTACCCTTTATAAAGAAGTGGGCAATTATGATCAGCGACTCCAAGAAGAGTCCTCTTCTAAACTAACGATTGGAAAAACAGCTGCAACCCTTGTTCAAGATGGCGATTACCTGATGATGGATGCATCGACTACGGTCCTACACGCCGCCACTGCCTTAACCTCCAAGAACAACATTGTCATCACGAGTTCGATTGAAACAGCTGCTATCCTCACCCGTAAGGAAGGTATTACGATTCATATGCTTGGCGGTGTCCTAGATACTAAACACCATGGCGTTTACGGGGCTAAGGCGATTGAAATGTTAAAAGAATATCACGTTGATAAGCTGTTTATTGGTACGTGTGGTATTTCTGAGACTGGGCTGTCCGCCCCCAATGAAGAGGATTGCTACTTGGTAAGAGCGATGATGCAGCATGCAGATCAAGTGATTGTACTCGCGGACCATTCCAAATTCGGCAAGCGCTTGTTCCATCATGTCGTTGGATTTGAAAACATCGATATGCTTGTGACCGACCAAGCGCTTAGCGAGGAAATGAAAGAACGTTTATTTGCCAGTGAAGTGGAAATTGTACTTGCAGGAGGAGAAGACCAACATGATTAAACTTATCGTTAGCGATCTGGACGGCACATTGCTTGACCATCATAAGAAAGTAACTGAACGCGAACTAAATGCCCTACGCCAAGCAAAAGAAGCCGGCATCACACTTTGTCTAGCTTCAGGCAGAATGAATATGGAAATGCAAAAGGTACTTCAAGACATCCAACATCAAGGCCATTCTGTTTCCCAAAATGGTGCCTTTATCCACTTAGTGGATGGGACACTTCTGCAAGCAAAACTATTTGAGCCTTCCATCGCTCATCAAGTCTTTCAGAAGCTCAAAGCTTACGACGTGGTAAAGCTAATTTGTACCGGAGATGCCAATATCATCGAAAGCATAAGCCCGGCGTCCGACGAGATTCAAGCGAGAATGTTTGAACCTTTCCTTTTGAAAAGCGAGATTGAGCAGTCCTTGAAGGATGCATTCCCGATCTGCAAATTCTCTCTTTTTGGGCGCGTAGACGTATTACTAGAAATTAAGAAAGTACTAGAAAAAGAACTGCCTGATCAACTGGACATTTATTTGGCGGATAAAGATTGTCTCGACATCATGCCACATCAGGTTTCTAAAGGTACCTCTATATTGACTCTAATCGCACATTTAGGCTTCAAGCCTGAGGAAGTCGCATGTTTTGGAGACTCCTTTAATGATGTGTCCATGTTCGGCATTACACCGCATAGCTTTGCCATGCATACGGCTCATGCCGATGTGAAAAAGCAAGCCGCTTACACGGTGAATTCCGTATCCGAAGCCATAGCCCATGTATTTGCTTTCAATGAAAAGAAGACGACGGAACATGAAGGCAGTACTGTACTATGAGAAGACTGTTATTCATGGGCTGCTTATCCTACTTACTAACAGGCAGTACACACGTAATCTTTGGCGCGGTGCTTCCTGAACTACTAGCCCATTATGGACGTAGCTATAGTGGCGGTGGTATGCTGGTCTTTTTACAATTTGGAGGTTTTATGTTAGGCGTGCTTGCAATGCCAGCACTCATTCGTCGCATCAGTCGTAGAAGTACAATTACAATGGCATTTAGCTTATTGTTTATTGCCATGCTCGCTATTGGATTACTGCCACCTTGGCCCATGGTGATTGGGTTGACCATCCTTGCAGGCATCTCCTTCGGTCTTGTGGAATCCAGCATAAGCACATTCGTTCTCACGGCAGCCAAAGATCAACAAGCCGTTGCCTTTAGCAAGCTTGAAGTTTACTTTGGACTAGGCGCCTTAGTTATGCCGCTAGTAGCCAGTTTACTTATCGCAAACGGCGTATGGAAACATGCGTTCGTTTTACTTAGTATAAGCGCATTAGTCACTGGAATCATTTGGTCCAAACTTTCCTTAGGTGAGCATGATGAATTACTTGCACATAAAGCCGACCGTACACAGAAAGCGGAGCGTATTCCCGTTTTATCTAAAAAATCACTCCTGTTTCTTTTCTTACTTATGACCGTTTTCTTCTTATATTGCGGTATGGAAAATACGATCGTTAATTTCTTACCCTCCATTTTTAAAGATCAGCTAAATGCATCAAGCTCTATCGCTTCACTTGGTGTTACCGCTTATTGGCTAACCATGGTGATTGGACGTGTATTTGCAGGTGTACTTGCGGAAAAGATTACGTATTTAAAATATTTAGTCTTCTCGTTTGCCTTAAGCGTGCTTACCGTAGTCGTTTGGCTATTTAGCACGAATTTATGGAGTAGCTTTGCCGTTATCCTCTTGCTTGGATTATTCATGTCCGGTATGTTCGCCGTTGCGCTTATCTACGCCAATCAACTATTGCCAGGGCGTACAGAACAAACAACGAGCGCATTGATCGCCGCAGGCGGTTTAGGTGGCGCCATCCTGCCGCTGGGTGTTGGTTGGGGCATGGATCACTTCCATGTAGGCGTCTCGATCTGGTTTGTTCTCATCAGTATGTGTGTGGTGTTCGGTATTATTATGTACACACGTAGATGGCAGGCACCAGTGATGCGTGTACAGCAGGATGATGTTGTTACTTCCTAAACGAAAAACCCTTCAGATCCACTTGGTGGACTTGAAGGGTTTTTCGCTTTACTGGAATGGTTTAAGCTGGATAAGTATCGACTTATCCTCGAATACCACATTCTTGATCCCAATTAATTTGGGCAAATGGGATTGAAGCGGAATTTCAACTGGCGCTAATTGAAGCCATGAACTCGGCAACTGCCAATTCTTGATCTGTGTATTCACATGTTGAATGACCAAATTAGGCGGTTCCCAACTTAAAGTAAATAGCGCGTGAGCACCAATGGGGATCCGCTCTTGCCACCTTACATTAACATCTGCCTCAACCAAAGAACCCTGCAGATTCAGCGTAGCGCCTTCCATGCGAAAGTCATGTGGCAGTTGGGTATGCGACGCTAATTGTTTTTTGAGCAATTGATTGACATCCTCTTCCGAAAGCCGGACTTCCAGCTTGCGGGAAAGGATCATTTCTGCAATTTTGTTGCTAATGGATATCTCTTTATACTGCAGATCAAGCGACTCTGTTGGTTTCACATACTGAATGACGATGACTAGCATCACCGCGGCGATGACAGCCAGAGTCAAGATAGCAAACATTAATTTCTTCAGCATGCTTTACACCCCGCAGATTATGAATAAGCTAAGCTTCCATACGAAGCATGCTATTCTTCTTTATTCTGCTGCTTCTCTTTCAACCAGCGCGGAGCGCCCTTGCTCTTGCGATCGCGCTCGCGTTGTGCTTTGCTGACGGCCTTGCCTGCGGCAGCCGTCTTCCCTTGCGCTGCCGGCTTCGCCGGAGCAGCGCCCTGCTGGCCGCGCGCGTCTGGCGCCGCGGCACTAACACGCACCGCGCCCGCTGGCGCGGCAGCATCACGCGCGCCGGCGGAGCCGCTGCGCGAAGGAGCTGCGCCGCTCGGGCGCGCGGCTTCACGGCGGCTGCGCATCGTAGCCGCACTGCGATCTTGGGCCGGGTCAACTAACCGGCCCTCGTACATAGCCTTCGGCTCAATCGTGATGCCGAGCTGCTTCTCGAATTTTTCGATGATGAAGAGTTCCTTCGAAGTCACGATAGAAATCGACGTCCCTTCACGACCCATCCGGCCTGTCCGACCTACACGGTGAAGGTAATACTCCGCATTCGTCGCTACATCCAAATGGAACACATGCGTGACTCCTTCAATATCGAGCCCTCGAGCAGCCACATCCGTTGCCAGCAATAATTGGAATTTCCCATCGCGGAAATTACCCATGACTTTGGCACGATCCTGCTTGCTGGCTTCTCCATAAAGAGCTTCAACCGAAAGACCTACATATTGAAGCTTGCCAACGACTTGTGCAATATCGTCGGTTACATTAATGAAGACAATCGCGGAAGTTGGCTTAATCATCCGAACGAGTCTTCGGAGTGTGTCGATTTTTTCGCGTTCCTGACACACCACATAGTGATGCTCTAAGGTTTCAGCCGTACGCTGGGAGGGGTTAATTTTGATAATTACCGGATCCTTTAACCATCTTCCTGCCGCCTGCTCTGTACTTGGCGGAATTGTCGCCGAGACAAAAACCATTTGACTAGTACGAAGCATCCCCTTAAGTACCGCTTCTACATCCTGCATGGACCCAAGTTCAAATACTTGGTCAACTTCATCGACAATGCCGATTTTCACATGATGCAGTGTAAGCTTACGTACCTTCATCAACTCAAGCAAACGTCCAGGTGTTCCAACAACGATATGTGGGTGTAAACGCAGCTTTTCGATCTGTCTCGCAACAGCCGCTCCACCGATTAAAGATTGCGAACGAATAGGTCCCCCACTCGTCAGCTTCTCAATTTCTTGCATGATTTGCATGCCCAGCTCTCGTGTTGGGACCACAACCATGACTTGCAATTGTTTCTGAGTTGCATCAATCCGCTCTAGGGCTGGCAATAGATAAGCTAGTGTTTTCCCTGTTCCTGTCTGGGATTGAATAATCGCATCTTTTCCTTGCAGCAGAACGGGAATCCCTTCCGCTTGAATCGGCGTTGGCTCACCTATCCCTAATTCTTGTAATTTATCTAAATATGTCTGTGCAATCTGCAGCTCTTCAAAACTTGTGCTCAACGCTAAATACCCCTTTTCTCTTCCAACCTCATGCCCATATTATATGCTAGAGTGCCCCAGCAAACAAATATATGCCCATATCCCTCTATTGATCAGAGCCCCACTCCTTCAAAAACTTCTGCTTAATCGCATCGCGCGCGCGAAAAAGCCGCTGTCTCACAACACCTTCGGTCACGCAGAGTTCACTCGCCATATCCTTGTATGATAAATTATGGATCCATTTCATGGCGATAATCTGTCTATAAGCAGGATTAAGTTGATTGATATAAGCGATAACAGCCTCTCGCATCACCTTCATTTCAACCTCTATATCTGGAGCTGCCGAATATTCCGAAGTAGGGGCTGACTCTTTTAGTGAAAACAAGATTTCCGTTTCAAGCTCATCTCGGTTACGTTTATGTTTACGCAAATGATTTAAAGTTACGTTACGGGTAAGTCTTTTGAGCCAACTCTCATATTTATCAATCTCTGTTAATAACGGGGCTTTGTGAACGGCACGAAGAAAGGACTCCTGGATAATATCTTCCACAGCCGCGTGATCTCTCAAAATAAAGTTAATCATCGGATAAACGAGCAAGTAAAATTCTTTATAAATTTGCTCCTGCATGCTCTTATCTAATGTGTTAAAGTCGCTGTTAAATATCTCTCTCAGTGACTTCATCGTGTTCCCTCCTAGCCTACAGGTAAAAAGACCCAAAATGTATCTACCTTATTTTAGGATAAAAAGGGGGAGTAAACAATCGTTCTGGTAAAATTAACGGAAAAATTTACCTTCGTGTCACGAGAACTGCTTTTTGACAGCGTCAACTTCATCTATTAAACTAATATTTAACTAAAAGTGTTACAACTACCTATTTCCATCCGAAGGGATGAAGTCAATGAATACGGATTTCGAAAACGATTTTAACACGTTGGTTGCCAAAACAGCCGAGCTTATTACCGGTGATTCGTCGCCAGAAATGATCGAGAAAATCAAAATATGGGCTTTCTTCAACCATGTTCATAAGGCTTTACCTGCACTCGCATCGCATTGGAATCAATCTCATCCTGAAGCGAAGGCTGAGATGCGAAAGATTTTTGAGGAAATTCGTGCTCTCAATCAAGCGAAACAAGCAGCGAAGCCCGATCAAGCAGATACGTAGCATATGCAGAAAAAAAAGCGACCCCAATCATCCGACTGGGAGCCGCTTTATTTTTTATTCATAATACCTGTAGCTAGTTTGTTGAATAGTCGAGGAAACATATGAAACAATTTGACTCCAGCGCCTGCTACAAAAGGCAGGTTCTTCTCAGGAATGTTTTTCTCTACGGCATGAATAAGTTCTTTAACAACTTTTTCCGGCTTCAGCATAAACCATGCAATGTTCTTCACATAGTTACCACTCGGGTCCGCTTTGTCGAAAAATGGTGTCGCAATAGGGCCAGGGTTAATCGCTGTTACCACTACGCCCGTTCTCGCGAGTTCCATTCGCAAACTATTCGTAAAGCCAAGGACAGCATGCTTCGTTGCGGAATAGGCAGTTGATTTGGCAGAGCCGATTTTCCCCGCCATCGACGCAATATTAACGATATGCCCATTACCTGCGGTCAACATATGCGGGAGAACAGCTTTCGTACATCTTACGAGCCCAAGGTAGTTCACATCCATCATCTCTTCAAAATGAGCAAGAGGCGCCTCAACAAAAGCTTCGAATATGCCATAACCGGCATTGTTAATCAGTATATCAATACGCCCAAATTCAGCGATAATTCGACTCACAACTTCATTAACCTCATCTGTCTTCGTAACATCCATGGCGTAGACGGCATGCCGTCCTTTCAAGCTGGAAGCAATTTGTTGCAGTTGATCTGTACGCCGTGCCGTTAATACAGGAATAGCACCCTTAGCTGCAAATTGTTGAGCCATTAATGCCCCAATCCCACTTGATGCACCTGTAATTAAGACGACCTTGTTCTTAATGTCCAACCTGTTCCGCTCCCTCCAACGCATAAAAAAAAGGAGTTACCATGATCTAGGTACTCCGTACGTTTCTTACTTATATTACGTAATTATTACTTGAATGTCTAGTTCACCAATGCCATCCATAATTAATGGAATCGTTAATGCTTTCTTCGGCACAAATCCTGCTGCCGTAGCAGATTGGACCAACTTCGGTGGCGTGATGTCTACCCGTACGCCTTGATTAAAGAGCATCGTGCTCGCATTCCCACTGATCATATTGCCTAGTTCCGAAATGGCACTCTTTCCCATTTCATCCATCTCCGTGACAACGAATCCACCCATCATGGCAGATACCATTTTCAAAGCAACATCTTCAGCTAAGCCAAAGACCACATCGCCTTCCATTTGCCCAGTCATCCCGATTTGGATCCAGATATAATTTTCCACAAATTTGACGTCTTTAATGCCGAGCTGCCCAGTTGTTGGACGAATGTTAGCAACTTGCTCGATGACGATTCTAGCCGACTCCAAAAAGGGATTAATGTACTCAGCCTTCATAGCTCCGCTCCGATCTCATTTGCGAATAAGTTCCACAGAAAAACGACCTTTTTCAACATTATACATAAAATTTTAGGACAAGTATACTGTCAATTTAACAAAAATAGTTCTAACTACTCAGATACATACCCCCACTTCAACCTTCATACTTAAATTGTCGAAGCCTGTAATTGCCAGAAATGAAATTATTTAAGGAGATTAACATTGGTAAATTATACAATATATTAGCTATATCTGTTAAACTATTAAAATAATCTCGAAAAGGAGAGCTGACAGTCAATGACGATGAACCCCCCTCCTGCAAGTGCGCGTAAATTATCGAAGTACTTCGTATGTATCGTAGTGCTCTTCGGTGTAGATTTATTTGGATTACAACAACTATCTTTTTTTCAAAATAACCGTCTGGCAAGCATTTCTCTTGATTGCAGCGTATTCGTCGTATTCATGATACTTCTCTTATTCATAATCAAGTTACTCCAACAACGTGAAAATACGATTTCAGAAACATCTGAGCGATATAAATCACTATTTGATAACCATCCTGATTCCATCATTTCTTTCAGCTTGGATGGTGATATCCTGTCTTCCAATCATGGACTTGAAAGCCTTCTTGGTTTGGGAGAGGAATCGTCAAAATCCGCCTCTTTTCTCCCTATGATTCACCCGCCTGATCTACTCAAAACATTGCACCATTTTCAAGTGGCCTCTGAAGGAATGCCCCAGAACTTTGATGCTTCTTTCTTACATCAGAATGGATTTCCTATCCCTTCTAATGTAACTTTTGTTCCGACGAAGGTGGGAAACCAAATCGTTGGGGTTTATGCTATTCTCAAAGACTTGACGGAAATAAGAGAACAGAAGAAAGAAATTGATAAGCTGTACAAACAAAATCAACTCATTCTAAACTCGGTTTCAGAAGGCATTTATGGCATTGACACGAATGGACGAACTATTTTTTGGAATAAAGCAGCAGAAGCGATCACGGGTTGGAAAGTAGACGAAATGCTTGGAAGGCGAATACATAATGTAATACGTCCTGTTCATCTCGATGGTACCTTCGTAATTCCCGAGGAAAACGCGACAGTCAATACAATGCTTCAACGAGAAGGTTCGGTTCTTAATAAAGATGTATTTTGGAAAAAGGATGGGGCTAGCTTCCCCGTTGAATATATGTCTAGCCCTATGCTCGATGGCGGCGGTCAGCTTCTTGGTACCGTTATTACATTCAACGACATTACGGAATTGAAGAAAACGCAGGAATTATTAATAAAATCTGATAAACTATCAGCTGTAGGACAATTGGCTGCCGGTGTCGCACATGAAATCCGCAATCCACTGACCGCCTTAAAAGGATTCCTCAAGCTGCTCACAACGAGCACTTCAAAGGAGCAATACTACATTGAAATTATGCAAAAGGAACTTCAGCGTATAGAATTTATTGTGAATGAGTTTTTGTTTGTTTCCAAACCACAGGCTACCCACTTCGTTACTAGCACGCTACACACGATTATCATGAGCACGGTCGAATTACTTCAGCCTCAAGCATTACTCAGTAACATTGAAATTGAGACAGAGGTTGACGCTGGACTTCCGCCAGTTACTTGTGATGTGAATCAAGTTAAACAGGTCTTTATTAATATTATGAAAAATGCTATAGAGTCCATGTCGCAAGGCGGCAACCTGCGCATTTATGCTGAATTGAAAGGCACGGGGGATCACATCATCGTCCGCTTCGTGGATCAGGGGTGCGGCATCGCACCTGAACGCCTCCCTAAACTTGGGGAACCTTTCTATAGCACGAAAGAAAAAGGAACTGGACTCGGCTTAATGGTTTGTTATCGCATCATTGAAGCGCATGGGGGGTTCATGAAAATAAGCAGTAAACTTACGGAGGGGACGATCGTTGAGATTACTCTACCGACTACAACTTACCTATCTAAAGGAGCAGCAACAGGATGAACGGATTTCTGATCGATCTCGATGGAACACTTTACAGAGGACATGAGCCCATCCCTGGTGCCGCAGCTTTCCTGGCATGGCTGCACCAGGAGCAATTGCCTTACTTATTGGTGACGAACAATTCGTCCCGCACCCCAGAGCAGGTAGCCGAGCATCTGCAAGCGCTCGGCATTGAAGTGCCCGCAGCCGCCGTCTACACCTCATCGCAGGCGGCTGTGAAGTACTTGACCGAGCAGCACGCAGGTCATCGCGTGCACATGATCGGCGAAGACGGCTTGCGGATCGCACTGGACGCAGCCGGCTTCGCCCTAGATGAGACGACGCCGGACTACGTCGTCCAAGGCATTGATCGCAGCTTCACCTATGGGAAGCTGACGGAAGCGGTCCGCCTGCTGAAGCATGGCGCGACCTATGTTTTAACCAATCCCGACCGGCTGCTGCCGTCGGATGGAGGGCTTATGCCAGGGGCAGGCACCCTGGCCGCTGCGATCACCGCCGCCTCCGGCGTGGAGCCGGTGGTGATCGGTAAGCCTTCGCCGATCATTATGGCGTATGCCATTGAGCGGCTCGGTCTGCCTGCCGCCGATGTCTGGGTCATCGGCGATAATGTGCACACCGACATCCGCGGAGGCGCGATGGCGGGGTGCCGCACGGCACTTGTGCTGACTGGCGTCGCCACGCCAGACAATGTGCACGAGCAGCTGGCGTCGGCTGGCTTGACGCCGGACTTGGTCTGCGCGGATTTGCCGGATTTCATAGCGCAGCTGAATGCGTTAGCTGCATCGGGCAAATAAGCGATGGCTATAGCTGCTCTTCCGGGCTTAATATAGAAGAAAACCTGCGAATGTGCAGGTTTTTTCTTCGTTTTACTCCTGTAACAGCCAAATTCCTGCGAATGTGCATCCTTTTATCCTCAACTTGCGATTTCAAGAGGAATTGACTAAGAAAGCCTGCAGATTCGCAGCCTTTTCCATCACTTCATGATCTACCTAACCGTATCCCTCTAATTAAACAAAACAGTCCAACTAGAATGATAAAACCTGTCGACCATGCAAAGGTAAAGTCATTCTTATAAACCATGAAAGCACCCAGACAAATTAAAACAATTCCCATCACTATATTATATAATTTCATGATGTCTCCTTTGTTCAATAGCAGTATAGTAGTTATCCTAACAATAATGCCTTATAAAATCAAAAACCGCACTACCTTGTTCATCAAGGCAGTGCGGTTCTTCTTTGCACGCTTTCGTTTTATCCCTTACTCAATCCGGTCCCAATCCACATCAAGCTCCGAATTCCGCTCCTGCAACCGCCCCTCGCGGGCATCACGTTGCAACGCTTCTAGCCACTTTAACTCGGTAAAAGCACGCTTATAGCTCCCGACCATCATCTGCAAGACGACGCGTGGAACAATGTTGATATGCTCGTGGTATAGGCTTTTCATCTTGTTCATAATCATTTTCTGTTCCAAAATTTTATGTTCAAGAATATCCGCAATTTTGGCTTGGTCGCCATGAACGGTAAACGGCAGAGCGACATAGAGAGGATGATAATGCTTAATCTCCTCATGCAATTGATGGGACAATAGTTCTTGAAACTTTCGCTTACCCGCTTCTGTGATTTGATAAATGGTCTTCTCGGGCCGATTCGTATCCCGCACGACTTCTAGTGCCTCTACAAGCCCCTCTTTATGCAGCTGATCCATTGCATAGTAGAGCGAGCCATCCTGCAGCTTCATATAATTCGTCATGCCGCGTTCTTTCATCGTTTGGCGAATCTCATAGGTATGCCGATTGGCTTCCATTAATAGTCCGAGAATGACCAGCTTCATCGACATATGTGTAAACCTCCTAGTGTCCTACTGGTACATCTCCTTTAACAGGCGCTTTGCCAACTTCTAGTTTAGCATTTCCCATTAATAAAATGAACGCAAGACCTAGTACAGCTAACACGATCGTGGTTTGGAAGACGACAGCAATGGAATCTGCCAACGCCGCCAGCAGTTTATGCAAGACTTCCGTTGGTATATTCGCCCTCACTTCAGGTTGAAGCAGCATACGCGCATCGTGAAACTTTTCCGCCATCGCTGGATCATTGAGTGAAGTGGTGATGTTGTCTTTCAATGCATTTACTTGAATACTACCGAATATCGCAACCCCGATGGCAGAACCAACGGAACGAAAGAATGCAACTAAGGAGGTTACCGTACCTCGGCGACGGAAATCAACTTTGTGAAGTGCAGACATGGATGTAATTGGGAAACAAGCGCCAATCCCCAGCCCTAGAATAATCATATAGGTTGTAATAACCCATCGCTCGGAATCTATGGAAATGCCGCCAAGCAGCGATGTCGCTACAAGCAGAAGTGCCACAGAGACAAGCAGTACATTCCGGTAAGAGAATTTACCGATAAATCTTCCACCTAACGCGCTACTTACGACAACACCAAGCATCATAGGCGTTAATGTCGAGCCAGCAGATGTTGCAGATCCTTCGAATACACCTTGAATAAACAAAGGAATATACGTACCCGCGGAGATCAGCACAGCTCCATAAGCAAAGCTTACGCCCATACTTGAAGTAAACAAACGGTTTTTGAACAAATCAAGCGGGACAATGGGCTCTGCTGCATGTTTCTCAATGAGAAGAAAACCAGCAAGCAGGACAACAAAACCAGCGAATAAACCAATAATCAGCATGGAATCCCACGCATACTCTTTTCCGCCAAACTCTAATGCGAACATTAATGAAACAATAGCAGCCGTTAAAACAACCGTTCCAGACCAATCAATTTTAGCCTTACTATGTTCCACCTTCTCGTGGTAGAAGAAAATAATCATTAGCAGTGAAATAATACCTAACGGCAAATTGATAAAGAAAATCCATTCCCAAGTAACATGATCTGTGAAATAAGCACCAATAATAGGACCAAGTACGCTGGATAATCCGAAGACAGCTCCGAACAAGCCTTGCATTTTCCCCCGCTTCTCTGGAGGGAAAATATCAAAAATAATAGCAAAGGTAATCGGCATCAAAGCACCGCCACCTATCCCTTGAATAGCGCGGTAAATGATCAACTGCGTCATCGATGATGCTGTTCCACACAGGGCAGATCCAATCATGAAGACGACGATTCCGATAATGAAAAATAATTTACGGCCATACATATCGGATAATTTACCGAATATCGGCATCGCCGCCACATTGGCAATCAGATAGGCCGAGAATACCCAGACGAATTGGCTGAAGCCGCCTAGCTTGGATACAATCGTCGGCATCGCCGTAGATACAATCGTTTGATCCAAAGATGCCAACAAGAGTCCTAGCATCAAGCCCACAACCGTCCAGGTCGGATTTGATTTACGTGTCAAAGACATACAGTGAGTCTCCTCAATTCTTATTTTAATTACATCAATTATTATATTCAAATTTGAGTAATTTGCAATTGAAAATTCGGGTTATAACCTACTCTCCTTCGCTACCTTATGCACCATTCTCCACATTTATCCTGCCATGTTGCCTAGTTAGCACTTCCTATCATATAATAAAGTAAGAAAAGGTTTTTATTCCCTTTACAATTTCGATAAATTTTATTTGTACCTTAGGCACCCTAAATCTAACTTGCAGGAGGTAATCTCATGAATATGAACCAGTTAGAAACCCTGCTCACGATTTCCAAGACGATGAGCTTCCGTAAAGCTGGTGAAATTCTAAACTTGACCCAACCTGCCGTTTCCGCGCAAATAAAAAGTCTTGAGGATGAATTCGGTACGATTCTGATCGATCGTAATCAGCCGGTCACTTTAACGGATAGTGGAAAACTTTTCTTAGAACATGCAGAGAAAATATTGCGGATCACGAGTGACCTGAAACAGCGTCTTTCCGATCTTAGCCAAACACCACAAGGCCATATCCATATTGGCACTACAACTTCCATTGCCATGCAGATATTACCCAGGGTCCTCTCCTATTTCCAAGATCAATTCCCGCTGATCAAAACAACGATTCATTCCATGACTTCATCTCAGATCATGACATCCGTGGAAAATGGTCATATCGATATTGGGATCACGTATTTGTTTGAGAAAAATCCAGCACTGGAGACGTCCGTGCTTTACTATGATAATTTTGAACTCATCGTCTCCACGCACCATCCTCTTAGCCGTTTCACTCATTTATCGATCGAAAAACTTAGAAACATTCCGTTTATCATGCTTTCCCCAGAAACTGCGGGTCGACGTTTCGTCGATCAAATCTTCAAGTCCTATGATGTCTCGCCTCATATCGTCATGGAGTTGTCTAGCAGTGAGGAAGTGAAGCGCATGGTGGAGTTAAATCTGGGTGTTGCGATCATTTCCAAAATGTCTGTTGCTGATGAACTGCGACATGGCTCATTGAAGATGGTAAAAGTGAACGAATTGGATATTACCCATCCCGTAGGTGTAGTATATAAGTCAGGACGATACCTGAATTCTGCTATGCAACAATTTCTTCGCGATCTCAAAGGAATGCCTGAAACACAATTTATTGGTTCAGAATAGTTTACTTTTTAGGAGGACTTGCTGTGAAATTTGACCTACATACGCATCATGAGCGGTGCGGACATGCGCAAGATACTATACGTGACTATATTGAGGCTGCCATTGCAGCTGGCCTGCACGTCATTGGCATCTCGGATCACTCCCCATACTTTGGAAGCTCCGAAGATCGTGCACAACCTGCCATCGCGATGGCAAAAAGTGAATTTCCTCGCTATATCGAGGAAGTGCTTCAGCTTAAAGAAGAATATGCAAGCAAAATCAATGTACTGCTAGGTGTAGAGTCGGATTATTTCCCAGAACATGTGGACATATATAAGCAAGAATATGCCAAGTATCCGTTCGATTACATTATTGGCTCTGTTCATCTCTCCGGTGGGGTAAGTATCTTCAATCGCAACAGATGGAAGAAGTTGAACGCAGCGGAGCACGTTGAGCACAAGGAAGAGTATTACCGCCTCATTGCTGAATCCGCGCGATCCGGTATGTTTCAAATTCTTGGGCATATCGATGCCATGAAGGGTTTCTACCCTGCCTTTTCCGATATTGCAACGCCAAAGGTCGATGAGACACTGAAAATTATTGGTGAATCCGGCGTAGCTATCGAAATCAATACGTCAGGCAAAACAAAAGATGTCGGCGGCTGGTACCCTTCACACGAAATTCTAGCGCGTGCGCTCCATTATGGTGTTGAGGTTACTTTCGGATCTGACGCCCATATCCCTAGTCGGGTAGCTGACGATTGGGAAGAAGTACAGAAAACCTTGAAAGAAATTGGATTCAAGCAGTGGGTCTATTTCGAAAAGAAACAGAAACAGATCGTCGCGCTGTAGCGGACTTTTCTTCAATAAATCAAAGCGGTGCTCCCAACAGGGGGCACCGCTTTTTTTGTTTCCTATTTTTATATATCATAGGTAGGAACAGTCTTCTCGCCTAAGAAAGCTAATTTCTCATCTAATCCTTTACAGAATATAGCTTGCAGCTGCTCTGGTCCCATCGGTTTATGAAAATAAAACCCTTGGATTTGATAACAGCCATTCGCCACTAGGAATTCCACTTGCTCTTCCGTTTCGACGCCCTCTGCAATGATTTGCAGCTGAAAGGCATTCGCAACAGAAATGATTGCTTTAATCATGGCCCGATCCTTGATGTCGGTTTGAATACCGCGGACAAATGACTGATCCAGTTTAATTTTCGTGACGGGGAACCTTTTCAAATAGCTGAGAGACGAGTAATGGGTACCGAAATCGTCAACGGAAATGGAGATACCTAGCTCGCGAAGTGTATAAAGTACGCCCATCTTCTCATCTAGCATAGCAACATTCTCGGTAATCTCCATCTCTAGGTAGCGTGCTTCCAGTCCCGTCTCTTCCAATATGGCCATAACCTTATCCACAAAGTGTACGTCATTTAACTGCTTAACAGAAATGTTAACGGATATCATCTGCGGAACATCTTGCAGGCTATGCCACGCTTTCATCTGCTCGCATGCGCCGCGCAGCACCCATTCACCAATAACATCGATAAGCCCTAGCTCTTCGGCTAATGGAATAAAATCAGCTGGTGAGATGTATCCCTTTGTCGTATGATTCCAGCGCAAAAGTGCTTCTGCACCAATGATTGTCCCTTGCAAGCAATCGATCTGCGGCTGATAGACAATTTCGAGTTCGTTACGCTCCAGTGACTGGCGAAGATGACTCTCCATTTCCAGCTTCGAGATGGAGTGCATCTCCATCTGTTGATTGAAGAAACAGAAGGAACTTCCGCTTTCTTTTTTAGCCATATACATCGCGATATCCGCGTTCTTTAACAAAGCATCCCAAGTTGTGCCGCCATGCGGATACTGTACGATACCTATACTTGCATTAATAAAGAAAGCGCGATTCTCAAGTAGGCAAGGCGGTTTCAAGATCGCAATAAGTTGACCGCAAATTGCCTGAATATCCTGCTCAGTAGGACTGTTCTCTAACATAATGGCAAATTCATCCCCACCAAATCTAGCAAAGGTATGGTAAGCCAAATTAGATTGCTGAATGCGGTAGACAACCTCCTGCAGCATATGATCGCCCATGTGATGTCCGTGGGAATCGTTAACCATTTTGAAATTATCAAGATCAAAGAATAGGACGACTAACGAGGTGCCTCTCTTCTCATTGTATGTAATCTGCTCTTTCAGCATCATTTGAAAATGTGCGCGATTATGTATACCTGTCAGTACATCGTGGTAAGCCATGTAGGACAACATTTGCTCTGATTCCTGCATCCGTTTCGTAGACTCTTGCAACTCCTGCTGGCCTGCAATCAACTCCTCATTGGCTGCGGTCAAATCTTCATTCGCAATCTGCAACTCTTGTGTTCGTTCATCAACAGCTTGACCCAATCGATCCCTTTGGCGAATCATATTTATAAAGAAGAATAAGCCTAGAAGCAAAACAAGAAGTATTGCACAACGAGTAACTAGAATCTGATTATTAATTGCTTGGATGGCATGCACGGGAGGTGTCGCCGCTAACTCCCATTGTGTATCCCGAAGATCAATTACTGAGATCAAAGGCGACTGATCGAAGGTAGCATTTTCCCCATAAAAAGCAGTCATACCCAATCTTCGAATAGCCATCCTCGGACCCTCAGGAGTCTCATCTTCAATCCCTGATTCGCTGAGTAATTCGTCTACGTTAATTGCGACCGATACGAAGCCCCAGAAAACCCCATCTTGAAAAAGTGCTTTACGAGCTACCAAGCCTTGCATGCCTTGAAGTAACGTAAAGGGGCCATCCGTTGTCATTTTCTTTGATTGTAAACCCACTTGAACTTGTGCTTGTACATGAGCCCGAGGATCCTTGAGTAGATCCCAATTCATAATATCTTCGTTTCCTTTGAAGGGATAGACGTATTTCATAACCCCATGTGGTGCAATCACCACATTCAAAGCGGACGCCTGTGAACCTGCATACAAAGCTTCGATGTAAGCATGAATTTCTCCATCACTTTTATCTTGCAAATAGCTGGCACTTACATAAGCTTCAAGACTAACCATCAAATTAAAGTTGCGATTAATGACAGACTGCAGGGCGACCGCTTTAGCGGACAATTGAGCCCTCTCTGTGCTTTGCAATTCATTAAGCAGCGATGTTTTATAGGTGGTAAGAACCGATTCAGATGAAGTAAAGAGAAGGACAAAGATGAGGAATAGGAAGGTATACTGTAATTTGTTCATAGGTCTCTCCTCCCATATTGAATTAGAACAAAAGACACGATTCGACATTTCTCTTTATTATTTCATCTTCACTCCCTTACTGGCAATATATTTATTTGCTGCCCATGATGATTGGGATACGTTAAGTGCCTTCCAACTCAGAATGCTTTCTATGGAATGGATTCCCACGTTTCCAACCTTGTTATATAATTAAGCTAGACGACCTCGAACGAATGGAGACATGAAGATGGATATACATACAATTTCTATGCACCTCATTGATGAAGACACGGATCAACCCCGTTATCAATTCGATGAAGAGGCTTTACAAGAGTTAATGAAAAGTATTGGCGAAATTGGCTTACTCTCACCAATTAAAGTACGCACTACCTCTGACAATCGGTATAAGATTATTTATGGCAATCGCCGTTACAAAGCTAGTAAAATGCTAGGTCTTCCAACAATCCCTTGTATCGTATCTACGGTAACGGATGAAATGGAAATCTATTTGGAGCAGATTGCGGAAAATCTAACTCGAGAAGGCTTCTCACCGATTGAGGAAGCCGAAGCTTTTCATAAGCTCATGCATGAAGCGAAGTTTAGCTCGTCCATTAAATATCTCTCTAGCAAGCTGGGCAAGCCTGAATCTTATATCAAAAACAAATGTGAGCTGCTCAAGTTTGGAAACTCCGTCAAGAAGCTCATCGTAGGCGGAACCGAGATTCGCAAAGACAAGCTCACGGAAGATCAATTGCTACCGTTGAAGGATCTGCCAATGGAGCATCGTGATCCGTTAGCGCTGATTATGGCACGTGATGAAATGCCCGTCAGTGATGTGAAGAAAATTGCGAAGATGTTTAAGGACAAGGACATCTCTGACAGAATCAAAGGCCAGTTGCTGTATAAGTCTGGGCACGAATTAATTGAAACCTGGTCCACCTTTCAGAACAATCGAGCAGAGCGAGCGAAGCCCATTGCGACCAAGGCACCTGCCAAGGCTGAGAAGGTTAAAAATCAGGTTAATGAAATGGAAACGGCTGACACCGCAGCTGTTAATGTCACAGATGCTGTGGTAGCACACACTACGGCTCCCTCGGGGCAACCTGACGCACATACAGCCACTGTAAACCCACTACACGCTAAACTACAGCAATTAATTCGAGTATTCCCTGCTCCTCCCGCTCCAAGTGAACTAGCTTTGGCGCAAGATGAGATGAATGAACAACAAAAAGAACTGTTCTCACAAGACGTCTCGACGTTAGTGGAACAGTTGGAACAACAATTAGATGCTTGGAAGAAGATTCAAGTATTCGCTGTTTCTAAGTAATGTTTACAGATACCGCATGTAACTCGCGCTGATCCTATCTAGGAAAGCTCGGGCTGGATGCGGTGTTTTGTTGTTTGTTCAAATCCATAGGCAATCCGAAGCAACGTAGGTTCACTATACGCCGTACCAACGAAAGTAATACCTTGCGGGCCTTTGGTTATGTAACCGCCTGGCGCGATAACCCCTGTTGCAGCGTACCCGCCAGGTACCGTGATTGAAGGATAGCCCGCTCTAGCGGCCAGATCAGCACCGCCTTCATTCCCTAGGAACAACAGAGCATCAAGCTGATGCTCCTCTAGGGCATGATCGATGCCGAGCGCACGAGCATACTCCCCATTTTGCCTCAGACTGTCCATATAGGCTTGTTCCGTCAATGTCCCGCTTGTTTGCTCTGACCTCAGTAAATTTCCTTGCCCATATTTCAGTGTCTTCGGCGCATGCTCATCATTAAAGGCAATGACTTCAGCCAATGAATGAACCGGTACATGTTCGGGCAGCTGTGCTAGATAATCATTCAAGCCCTTTTTAAACTCGTATAACATGACATTGTAATCCCATTTTATTTGTTCACAGGGCAGTACGACCGGATCGATAATCGTTGCCCCTTTTTGCTTCAAAACGGCAATCGCCGCTTCAACGATTTCAAGTCTAGCTTGGTCTAAATGCGCATAATAAAAACGGGGAATTCCGATACGAGCCTTTGCCAAAAAACCCTCTTCAAGGAATTGGGTATAATCCTGAACCGAATGCCCCTTACTTGATAACGTAGCCCCATCCCTCTCATCTATTCCTGTCAAAGCGCCAAGTACGATCGCTGCGTCCCGAACCGATCTAGCCATAGGACCCGCAGTGTCTTGACTATGCGCAATCGGAATGATCCCTGATCGACTAACAAGCCCTAAGGTCGGCTTAATACCAACGAGACTGTTTTGGCTGGAAGGGCTAATGATCGAGCCCGATGTTTCAGTGCCAATGGCAGCAGCTGCAAAATGTGCTGCCGTCGCTGCAGCAGAACCAGAACTTGACCCGCCGACGAAGAGCTCACCGGGGCCATACGGATTCAGGGTCAATCCGCCTCGCGCGCTATACCCTGCCCATATTTGTCCGGACATGAAACCAGCCCATTCGGTCATATTGGTTTTACCAAGTAAGACCGCCCCAGCTGCGCGAAGCTGAGACGCAACAAAAGAGTCTTCAGCAGCACACGAATTAGCGAGGGATAGTGATCCAGCACTCGTATGCATCCTGTCCTGCGTATCGATATTATCCTTTAATAGAATAGGAATACCGTGCAATATCCCGCGCGCACCTTTAGAACTTCTTTCTTTGTCTAGATCTTCCGCAATGTGCAGTGCATCTGGATTTATTTCCAAAATGGCATGCAATTCGGAATCATACTTCGCAATACGAGCTAGATACATGTGCACGATCTGCACCGAGGTAACCACCCCCGCAGTCATCGCTTTCTGGATGCTCATTATATCAGCCTCAATTAGCCATTTCTCTTGTATAGGGTCTATCAACATTGGTGATCTCCTCATCTTTTCTGTGTTAGCTACAACACTTCTCCATCCGATATCCATTTCCTGTAAAAGAAAGTCGGCAAGTTTACCTATAGGCAACTATCGGGGCAAAGTTACAATAAAATCCAAACAATCACCCACTACCACACTACCATACAAGTATGGTAATATGAGTTTAGGTTATAAGTAGCAAAGGAGACCCGCATGGATTTTTTCAAAAAACCACTGATTAACTCAACCCGCGATGCTGTCTACCACACGCTAAAAGATCAAATTCTAAGTCTTACCCTGCTTCCAGGGGCCACCATTTCGGAGAAAGAAATGTCGGTTAGCTTTGGTGTGAGTCGGACGCCTGTTCGCGAAAGTTTCGTCCAACTCGCACAGGAAGGCCTGCTCGACATCTACCCGCAACGTGGTACGGTCGTCTCACGCATTGATTTGGAGCTGGTCGATGAAGCACGCTTCATTCGCGAACATCTAGAAAGCGCTGTTATTCGCTTGGCCTGTTTGTCTTTTCCAGACGAATCCCTGCGTGTACTTCAAATGAATTTGGCCTCTCAGAAAGTCTGCATGGATGAACAAGACTACAAGAGAATGTTCGAACTGGATGAAGCGTTTCATCGCACGATTTTCGAAGGTTGCAAGAAAATGAACACATGGGCGGTCATTGGGCAGATTAATGTGCATTTAAACCGTACCCGTATGCTTCGCTTAGCGACGGATCACCATTGGGATGAACTGTATGCGCAACATGGGCAAATTGTTGATGCCATCAAGGAGCAGCAGCCTGATACGGCAGAGCAGTTAATCCATGCTCATCTTCACGTCGGCATTGCCGATCAAGCATTATTGAAAGAGAAATTCCCTACGTATTTCAAATAGGTTGATGACAATGGAGGCGAGTGCACAGCTATGAAAATGGTATTCCGCTGGTTTGGAGAAGGCAACGATACGGTCACGCTTAAGCAAATTAAACAAATTCCTGGTGTAGAAGGCATCGTCTGGGCACTCCATGATGTTCCTGCCGGTGAAGAATGGCCGATGGATAAGATTCAGAAGATTAAAACTGAAGCTGATGCCGCTGGCCTGCATATGCAAGTTGTAGAAAGCGTCAACATTCATGAAGACATTAAATTAGGACTGCCAAGTCGTGATAGCTACATCGCTAATTATAAGAAAACGATCGCAACACTAGCACAAGTTGGTGTCACAGTCATTTGCTACAATTTCATGCCCGTCTTCGACTGGGTACGTACGGATTTACATAAGGAGCTGGAAGACGGTTCGACGGCCTTATTTTATGAAAAAAGTAAAATTGCCAATCTCGATCTCGCTGAGCATGTCGGTCGAATTAATGCCAATCCTGATTTCAGCATGCCTGGCTGGGAGCCTGAGCGGCTGGCTCATTTGACGGATCTTTTTGATGCGTACAAAGATGTCTCTGAAGAACATCTCTGGGCGAACCTCAAGTATTTCTTAGATGAAATTATTCCTGTAGCCGCCGAGCACGGAATTCGAATGGCGATTCACCCGGATGACCCGCCTTGGTCCGTGTTTGGACTTCCGCGCTTAATGACGAGCCAAGCGAATATTCGCCGTTTCTTAGCCTTGCATGACAGCCCGTATAACGGGCTTACGATGTGCAGTGGCTCACTCGGTGCGAACCCGAGCAATGATATTGTCTCGATCGTGCACGAATTCGCTGATCGGATTCCTTTTGCTCATCTGCGGAATGTTCGCGTATATGAGAATGGTGATTTCATCGAGACCTCTCATCGTACGAAGGATGGCACAGTGGATATGTCAGGTATTGTGCAGGCGTTGCATGCCAACAATTACGAAGGCTTCTGCCGTCCAGATCATGGCCGACATATTTGGGATGAGCGTTGCAGACCTGGGTATGGGCTCTATGACCGGGCGTTAGGGATCATGTATTTATGGGGACTTTGGGACATGCTGTGTCGCCAAGAGGTTACATCACACAAAGGAGCTGTTAACGAATATGAGCGCATTAACTAATTTTCCATCCCTCAAGGGGAAAGTCGTTGTGATTACAGGGGGCGCTGGTGTACTTTGCCGCGTGATGGCTATCGAACTAGCTAGACAAGGCGCACGTGTTGCTATTCTGAATCGCACCCACGAGAAAGGCTTAGCTGTGGTTCGTGACATTGAGGAGGCTGGTGGCGAAGCGATCGCTGTTGCCTGCGATGTCACCGTAGCTGAAAGTGTAGAGCAAGCTGCAGCTACGGTGAGGGAATTACTGGGTACCTGTGATATTCTCATTAATGGTGCGGGTGGCAACCATGCCAGTGCGAATACGACGAATGAGATTTTCAAAATGGAAGATATGACGAATCCCGATGTACAATCCTTCTATGATCTAAGCATCCCTGGTTTCCGCAACGTGCTGGACCTAAACTTCGTGGGAACACTGATTCCAACGCAAGTGTTTACGAAACATATGCATGGCAAAGAAGGCGCAACCGTCATTAATATCTCATCCATGAGCGCACCCTCGCCAATGACGAAAGTTCCTGCCTACAGCGCTGCCAAAGCAGCTATCGACAACTTTACGCAATGGTTGGCTGTTCATTTGGCAGAAAGCGGCATTCGTGTGAATGCCATTGCGCCAGGGTTCTTTTTGACAGAGCAAAATGCCAAATTGTTAATGAAAGAAGACGGCTCACTCACGGACCGCTCGCATAAAATCATTGCCCACACCCCGATGCGCCGATTCGGCAAGCCGGAGGATTTACTAGGCACGTTGCTGTGGCTAGCCGATTCCGATATGTCCCGCTTTGTTACGGGTACGACGATCCCTGTCGATGGCGGATTTATGGCCTATTCAGGCGTGTAGAAACAAAAACCGTTTCATTGCATAACGCTCATTGTGAGCTATGCCGTGGAACGGTTTTTGTTTTTTTATTTTGACACTGTTCCTTCATCACCGCTTACGCTTCATCCGGAATACAGACGATAATACGTTTAATTTCCGCTTCAATCTCAGCAAGCTGCTCCACGTAATTTGTTTTCACGACTATCGCGGATTGGAGCTTAACCGCTTCCGCATGCAGAGCATCAGCCGACAAGCTGCCAGCTACACCGATGAGCGTATGTGCTGCTCTTTTGGCAGCCACCCAATCCTCCTCACGTTGATATCCGCGAAGCTGATCAGCAAAATCGCTATAATTTTTCTTGAACAACTGCAGCATAACGAGAAGGATACTTTCTTTCCCCTCTACGCGAGCCAAAGCCCCTTCCCAGTCTATCGCAGCAATGCCTTGATAATAAGGAGTTTCTTCAACAAGGTAAGGTTCTTTCATGCTTCTTTCTCGCTCATGCGCCCCCTTAGGTTCTATCCATTTATGCATGACTCGAAACAGATGCTTCACATCTAATGGCTTACTAACGATATCGTTCATCCCCATTCGGATATAGGCTTCATGGTCCTGTTTGACCACATTAGCTGTAAGTCCGATAATTGGCAATTCACGAAATTTCGGATTCAGCCGAATCCGTCTCGTTGCTTCTACACCATCCATCACAGGCATGTGGATATCCATAAGCACCAAGGCAAACTCGCTTTTTTCCAGCTTATCCAATGCTTCTTGACCATTCGTCGCTAAGATAACCTTATAGCCTCGCTCCTCGATGAGTTCCGTAGCAACCTGTTGATTGATATCATTATCTTCAACAAGAAGAATATGCCCCTTTGCATAATCTGCAAGGGAGTCATTCGATTTCGGCCCATCAGCAGCTTCTTGTGCCTGATCCTTAGCGTGGAACAAATAGTTCAGCGTCTGATGCAGTTCTAGTCGACTAATCGGTTTAACAAGCACCGCATCCGGCCTGATCTCTTCAGGAAGTGTGAGAAGCTCTTCCTTCCCCATGGAAGATGTCAAGCAAATGATGCGCGTACGATCTCGATGAAGGTTGGTAAGAAGCGTATCCCATGTCTCTAAGCCATACATGTCATCACTTTCCATATCGAGGATAAGGCACGGATACTCATCTTCTCTTTCTTCTTGGTCTCTCAGTTGCTGAAATAACGCAAACCATGAAGGAATGGTCGTGACTAGGAGAGAGAATGACTCCAACATTTCCTGCAAGCTGTTTCTCATCAGCGGATGGTCCTCGACAACCAATATGCGATAAGGGGTATTCCCCTCGCCAATATCCCACTCATCAGGATCGTCCTGCTCAATCACTTGGAATGGCAGCGTAAACACGAACCGACTCCCGCTTCCAACTGTGCTTTGAACGTTAAGTTCCCCGCCCATTAGACTGATTAAATGTTGACTGATTGGAAGTCCCAAACCCGTTCCGCCATACTCGCGACTCGTTGAGCCATCTGCTTGAGAGAAAGGTTCAAATATGAAAGAAAGACGATCTGTCGATATGCCAATACCGGAATCTTCTACACTAAACTGCAGTCGTATCTCTTCAGGTGTTGACTGCGGACACAGCTCGATATGCAGCATGACATAGCCCGCGCTAGTAAATTTAATCGCGTTGCTGCAGAGATTCAGCAGAACCTGCTTCAATCGCAGCGGGTCTCCTAATAATTGTCTAGGCAGTTCAGCTGGCGTGCTAAAAATAAGCTCAATCGGATGGCTCTTCGATAACACACTGCAAATGTTGGAGAGCTCCTTCAGCAGCCCATCCAGATGAAAACTTGTTCGTTCTACCTCAAGTTTCCCCGCCTCTACTTTGGATATGTCCAATACATCATTGATAATCCCCAATAACGTGTGTGAGGAAGAGGTTATATTCGTCAAATAATCCTTCTGATGATCAGAGAGTGGTGTTTTCCCTAAAAGTTGTGATAGCCCGATGATGCCATTCAGAGGCGTACGAATTTCATGGCTCATTTTGGCGATGAAGTGACTCTTCGCTAGGTTGGCTTGATCAGCCGCATGACGCATTGAGGCTTCCGTAAAATCGTGCAGCGTACCCACAATGCCTTTCACTTCACCTGTTGCGTGATGATAAGCTGAAAGTGTAACCCGATAGTTTCTTCGTATTCCCTCTGATGAAAGAAGAGTAATCTCAAACCTCACATTCTCTTCCCTGATAAGCACTTTTTGAAAATGCTGTTCCCACAGCTTCTGTTCCGAAAGAGGGAGAAATGCCGTCATTTTAACGCCTAGCATGTCCTCTAATCTGGTTTGCGAGAGCTGACAAGCCGCTTGATTCGCCGATGTAATTTCACCTTCTGTTGTGAAGCCAAGGATGCCTTCCTGCGAGTTCTCAACGAGAATCCGATTCCGCTCCTCACTTTCCTGTATGTGACGCTCCGCCAAAGTTCTTTCGGTAACATCTGTTGCTGAACCTATTACTTCAACCACCTGTTCGCCATCAAATACGGGTTGTAAAGTCGTGAAGATAACTTTCCCTTGGACGTCCATCTCATAAGCCACTGGCTTTCCTTCATAAGCTTCTTCATACTTCGCGTGTAAGAAATGCGCAACATCCTGCGAGAAATAGGGAATCGCATGAACATCTCGATCGAAATAGTCGTCGGGTTTAATCCCTAGCTGTTGCAATAATTGTCCATCGATAATGGTGTATACCAGTTTATTTTGTACTTTTTTGAGCTTAAACGTAAGCCCAGGTTGGAACCGCAGAATATCCGATAGCTCTTGCTGCATGTGACGTACTTGCCCTCTAAGCTCTTCAGCGCGCAGGAAATAGCGGATAAGTCCAGCTACGAACAGTCCAGCTGCGAGATGCAGGAGTAAGTTCGGAATCACAAGTTCAGTGGCAGGAAGATGATAAATCATTACCATATCGACGTATAACACACTGACAGGACATAACACGAGCAGCAACCATTTGACCGCGAAGTCCCGGATGTAGTAATGAATAAGCGTGCATCCCGCATAGATAATAAAGCCCAGTATCGAAACGCGCAGCAAAACCGCAGGATCTATCATCGTTCGACCAATAATAATGATAAACGTTGTGATAAATCCCGAGACGCCTCCACCAATGAAAGTGGCCATCAATATTGCAATCGCTTTCAAATCTAAAATGTGCCTTTCGCCCACATGGACACCAAGAAAGGCAAGTACAACACCGAATAACCCGTGCGTGATACCTGCCAATAGTTGAAATTTCCATGGAGCTGTTGCCTTTAATTTAGGAGAGTAAAAAATCTGAACAGAAATAAATACAAATACCGCTACGATCGAAAAATTGTTTAATAGGTCTTTCAGCATCGTACCCACCCCATCGGTTTGCGCTCATCCATCTATCTCTATTATAGATATCAAAACAGGCAAGATCTATACGATTTCATAATCTACTTGTTGGATAACGGAGAAGACTACATCGATCAACTCAGCACGAGCATGATGAATAAAGCCTAATGACGTTTGTTGTAGATATTCAATGGATATACAAGAGGTCAACATAATCTTGCTAGAGAACACGTACATGGACATCTCATAGTCAGAAGCAACATCTTTGATAACATCGCTAATGTTTGTTCTTTTATACGACTCTGGCAGCTCAATGGCATACATGAGATATAGTGGTTCTTGCCCGATTTGAGTCATATGGAATATTTCTTTATAGGGCGTGGTTCCTTGTAAACGCCAAAGAAAACCGAATTTATAATGCGAGTCTTCCTCCCACACTTGCTCGAACTGGGCTGTTAACTCGATAAATTGCTGACGATAATAGTGGATTAAATTCATAGATGGCCCTCACAATTCCTTTAGAAGTTCTAACACTACTAGATCATATCTAGAAAATGTTGTGAAACTTCTATCTCGCATTTTAGGGAAGCATGTTTTTTACTCACACTTCCCTAACGAATCCAAGATGGCGTGGGGACTTATTACTTATTTTCATTGATGAATGCCGTAACCCGATTCATCCAAGTTCCTTCCGCATCAGCCAGTAAGGTATGCCAACCAATAGCTCTAGCAGGCGCAAGATTTCGCTCTTGATCATCTACGAACAAGATCGCCGCTTGCTCATTGGCCAAATACGTGTGAACTAGCTCGTACACCTCAGCATTTGGCTTGCAGTACCCCACCTCGCTTGAGATCGTTGTACTTTTTAAAAAGGGGCGGATGGGATCCAGCAGATGTGACAGCCATTCGATTCGATGATTGCTGAGCAAGTGAATATCCGCGTGCTGACTCCACGTTTCCAAATGCTGCATCGCCGCTAACGGTTGTAATTGTTGGAGTATCCATGAACGATCAACCTTGTTGTTCAGCTCTGGAAACAAATCGTTCAACCAGACCCAGAAGTCCTCTTCTTTCATTTTACCAACCCAGAGATCGCCCTTAATTTCTTTAAAGCGCTGAGGCAAGGAAACTAACGACTCGCCCTCCGTGCCACTAGAAAATCCGCTCCAAGCTTGTGGTGAGAAATTCGTTACGAGTACGCCTGCAACATCAAGAACCAATTGTGGTCTAGCCATACTACCTACCACCTTTCCCCCATTGGAATTAGCGCTTCTGTAAGGCAACCCACATCGATTTATTACGGAATTCTTCCTCTGAACCGAGCTCTCTTCCGAACCAGGCAGGTGGTACAAACTGCTGCGCAGCCTGCAAATCAGGGAACTCGACTTCAACGACAAGCAAATCAATTTGTTTATATTCATCAATTTCGTAAGTAAATCCATTCGCTTCAAGGGTCGTACGAATTTTCTCTAACGGAATCAATCCAGTCCGATCCAGCAACTGTTTATAGATAGGCTCAGTAATACCGTACTCGACTTCTTCTCGCACCATCCCGTGTCCCGATTTGAAGGTATGCGTATACTGTGATTCCCCTGAGCTATCGATGAGCTGGCGGACGCGAATTTCCTGATCATCGGAGAAGGCCAAATAGGTTTGATAAATGTATTGCTTAGACACTTGAGCCAATTCATTATTTGCTAGTTCAGCCGCAGGAAATGCGGGCAATAAATACTTTCGTTCAATCTCGGCACCCATAATTCGGTTAGCCCCTCTCTATTTGTTCATTGTTCGAAAACGAACCGGTGAAATCTCGTTCCATACTCGAAACATTTTACCAAAATGAAACTCATCTGCAAATCCACAAGCATCCGCGATCGCCTTCATCGGCTCATCGGTCAGTAAAAGCATCGTCTTCGCTTGCTCATTCCGAACCTGATTTAAATACGCCTTTGGCGAGATACCCACGTGCTTCATAAACATTTTACGCAACTGCGAGACAGAGATATGGTAGGTTTTCGCCAACTCCTCCAGACGAATGGGCTGATGATAGCAAGTTTCGATCCACATCTTGGCTTGTTGAAAGGCTTTCATATAAGGGTCACTGGACGTATCTGTATCACGCATGAATTGAATGAGCCGCACTAAGACATACTGGAATTCAGCCTGTCGTATTTCTGGATCTGTTCCATGAAAGGACCATAACCGGGTAAGCTGTGCTTCCAGCCAGTCCGATTGTTCAACCGTGTACGGTTTATAGAAGGGAATTGGCAGCGCATCTACAGGAATTGGCTTCAACCAATTCAGGTTTTCATAGGGAATATCCCATGCATCAAAAAGGAGCATCCTAATACATAACGGCTTGTCTGTAGAAGATGTCATCGTTAGTGTAAATCCAGGCTTTAGATACAACAAATTCCCAGTCTGTACGTGCAGTGGCACAACATCATTCTCATGGCGAAATTCCCCTTCACCACTCATAATCCAATACAGCGAGTGTACATCTGTCGTATTTCGAATATCTTTCCACCCGGGGACTGGTGGCTTCTCATACGAGAGTCGATGATGATAAATTCGGTGGTTATTCAAAAGAATGATTCACCAGCCTTGTAGCGATTTTGACAAAAAGCGTTGCGGTTTATCCATTCAAATTCCATCTTCTTCTATGATACGCTATACGAAACATACATGAAAGGGGCTTAATGAACGTGATACGTACTTTTCAGCAGCATAACTTGAGACCTACCCGAATTTTAGATGGATTATGGGATTTCATCATAGATCCTGACAATAGAGGTGTTTCCGAAGATTGGGCTTCTCACTTCCCAACGAATTCCAAAAAGTTTGTCGTCCCTTCTTGCTGGAATAATGAGTTAGGCACTTATGATTATATTGGTGCAGCTTGGTACCGCACTTATTTTGATACCCTGCAAGAAGCGAATATTCGACTGGTCTTTGAAGGCATTCTTCATCATGCCGATGTCTACGTGGATGGACAACATATCGGCTACCACTTTGGCGGGTTTACACAGTTCTCAATGATTCTCCCACACCTCGCAACAGGCAAGCATGAGCTTGTCATTCGCGTGGATAATACGGTGGATTGGCAGACACTGCCGACAGACATTGCCGATTGGCACTCCTACGGGGGCATTATTCGTTCTGTTGAGCTGCAAGAATTACCTGACGTCTATATTGATTCGATGAAAATTGATTATCAATTGAATAACAATACAGCTGATATTCAACTGCACATTCAAGTAAGTTCGTTAAGCCAAGAAGATTGCCAAATTGATGTGAGTGCGAGTACAGACGGACTTTCCCTATCCGCTGCACATGTCAAAGTTGGCGCTGGTCAAACGAGCAGCATCTCCCTAAGTGGAAGCCTAGCTAATATTAAGCGTTGGGATGTTGGTCAACCTGCGCTTTATACTTTTACGGTTAAAGCTGGTGATGATGATCTCATCGATCGGACTGGCTTCCGTACCATTGAAGTTCAGGGCAGTGATATCCTACTAAATGGCAAAAAGCTCTATCTTCAAGGTGTGAATCGTCATGAAGAGCACCCAGAGTGGGGATTCGCGTTTCCGCCGAAACTGATGTTGAAAGATCTGGACATTTTGACCGACATGGGCTGCAATATCGTTCGCGGGTCTCATTATCCGCAAAGCCAGTTCTGGATCGATCTGCTTGATGAGCACGGGATGCTGCTCTGGAGCGAGATCCCGATGTGGGGTTGTTTCATGAGTGTGGAAACGCTGGCAAGCCCGATCTTCAGAGAGCGCGGCGTTCACATGCTGGGCGAAATGATCAGCCGCGACTTCCATCATCCTTCTATCATTTTCTGGGGCGCGCACAATGAAATCGATACACGGACCCAGGAAGCGCTGGAGCTTACAAAAGCTTTCGTGAGCAAAATCCGCAGTATGGACTCGAGCAGGCTCGTCACTTATGCGACGATGCAACCTGAGGAAGATATCGTATTATCTTACTTTGACGTCATCGGGATTAACAAATATTATGGCTGGTACGAAGGCAGCGTTGACGGATTTAGTACTATGCTGCAGAACTACTATAAGAATGCCGAGAAACAAGGCGCTGGCGGCAAACCTGTGATCATGAGCGAGTTCGGCGCTGCGGGCATTTTCGGTGACGCAGGCTGGGAACCGCGCCTCTTCAGTGAAGATTATCAAGCGGACGTCGTCACACGCGCATTGAAAATCTTCCGCGACGATCCGCGCATCGTCGGCACGCTGATCTGGCACTTCGCCGACATTCGCGTCGATGTGCGGAGCGACCGTCCTTACTTCCGCGACCGCGCGCGGAGCTTCAATAATAAAGGATTGCTCAGCGAGTATCGCAAGCCGAAATTGGCTTATCGCTTAGTGAAGGAGATCTATCGCTCCGAACGCTAGGAGAAAATAGAAGGAGCTAAGGGATGTTGCCCTTAGCTCCTTTGTTTTTTTGCAGACATGCTTACGCGACTTTGGTCATCTCATTTGTGTAAAATATCATCCTTCAACGTAGACACCTTCGCCAACACTTGATCAATCTTATCTGCCCCCACCTCATAATGAGCAAGCGCATCATGAAGATGTGTCACAATCGCTGTAAAATGTGCCTCCTGCAGATTCATCCCAGCATGCACTTTAGCCATGGATGACCCTGTATACTGGTTAGGCCCCCCTAATGCAAAACTAATAAATTTTGCCTGATGCTTGCGTTGCTTTTCCATATCGGTGTTGATAAAAAAGTGATTGACGGTCTCATCCGCCAAAACCAGCTCATAGAAGTAGTCCACTACAGCCGTAATAGCCCCTTCTCCTCCAAGCTTTTCGTATAACGTTGTTTCACTCACTATCTATATATCCTCCTCCAGAAATAAAAGACATCCCCTTATATTATCCAAGATGTTGCAAAATTATCTAATGATTCCGGACTCCGCCCTTGTCCCGCACACCGTCAATCTAGTATGCATTCTATATACTGTTAGAGATGCTAACTAGAAACGAGGTGATTGGAATGGCTTGTAGTAAAGTTAGAGCTGTTCGTCAACCTGACTTAGTTTTGATCCGTTGGTCTAGAAATCCTTTGATTGCAGGCTCTCCGCGAAGGATTACTGCAGTACGTGTAATTGGCAGTTCACAACCTTGCCGGGCTACCTTGGTCACCAATGGTTTGCTTAGTACGGCATTAGGGTGTTTATTGGACGATTTCAGAATCGTCTACCAGAAAAGAACCACAAGCATAAGCGGATATTTGCTGCTGCAACGTTTTCGCATACAATCATAGGAACTAAAGGGGCAGCTGAGGCTGCTCTTTTTAAATAGACTCGGTCTGTAGCGTCTACAAGGATTCGAGTTCCTTCTGCCTGAATCATACCATACCCTATTCGCACCTGCCTCCCTCCGAGACGTCGAAATTCGACGTCTCAGTCCCTACACACGAGCTCGATGGACGAAACTCTCGTGTGAGACGTCCAAATTTGCTCGCTCAGTCGCTCTTTCGCACCTGCCTCCCTCCGAGACGTCGAAATTCGACGTCTCAGTCCCTACACACGAGCTCGACGGACGAAACTCTCGTGTGAGACGTCCAAAATTGCTCGCTCAGTCGCTCTTTCGCACCTGCCTCCCTCCGAGACGTCGAAATTCGACGTCTCAGCTCCAAAACACGAGCTCGACGGACGAAACTCTCGCGTGAGACGCCCGAATTTGCTCGCTCAGTCGCTCTTTCGCACCTGCCTCCCTCCGAGACGTCCTTGCTAACATCCCGCCCCAAACAAAAAAAGGGATCTAGCCAACGGGGCCAGATCCAAAGTTTATATTAAAAAAGGGGGGTCTTGTTTATTATAATACCCTTCTTATGTTAGAGGACTGTAACGGGAATGTTCCAATTGTGTTACAAATTGTTTGAAATTCCCAACTGACACTCCACGTGGTCTTTACTTCAGCAATTTTCGAAGACCAACCTGCGGTGCCTCGAGCGGGAAATATTCCAGCCCCATATGCCCTTCAAATCCAGTCTCATCAATAGCTTTGAAAATCTGTTCATAGTTCAACTCACCATTGTCGAGCTCATGTCTGCCAGGGTTGCCTGCCGCATGAAAATGACCGATCCAAGCAATATTCTCTCGAATGTTAGCGATCACATTTCCTTCAGTAATTTGTTGATGATAGATATCAAATAAGATCTTCACAAATGGGCTTCCAACTTGTTTTATGATGTGGAAAGCTTCTTCTGAAGAAGCTAGGAAATACCCTTGGTGATTGACACGCGTATTCAGCGGCTCAATGAGCAGCGTTATGCCCTCTTTTTCCAAAATAGGCACACATGCCCGCAGTCCTTCAATCAGTGATTGCGCCTGTGCCTCTCGCGACACGCCTTCAAGTTCTTGTCCTACTTGGGTAATGAGCTGGGTACAATTCAATCGCTTGGCAACGGCGATCGATTCGATGAGTCCCTCCAGATAAGCATTACGTTGAGCAGGATCCACTAAGCTTGTGAATTTTGTACAAAATGTCGATATCGAGACACCCGCTTCAGCTACTGCTTCTGCAACGACGTCCACATCCTTTTGCCACCAGGACCAGAATTCAATCGTATCGTAACCAATCTCTTTCAACTCATTCACACTTTCCCTAAAATCACGCCCTCTATAGAGCGCATCCATACAAACGGAGAGCTTCATCCCAATCCCTCTTTCCATTCTAATCTTTCCCTATTGTATGGTAAAATGAAGCAAATGCCTATGTAAAAAACTACGATTGAAGTCCGTAGTAGCCAAAATGATATAACTAGGAGTCTCACTATGATACGAACACTTGCCGTCACAACCGACTACTCCGTGATACATGATCTTCCTCTTGAGGAGCTTGCCGCGCCATCAATTCGTTGGTACTGGGTTGATTTCTTTAACCCAGATGAGCAGGAAGCCGCAGAGCTAAAGGATCATTTTCATTTTCATCCCCTCGCCATTGAGGACTGCTTTCATTTCATGCAACGACCAAAAATCGATCATTATACAGATGTTCATTTCTTTGTCATGCATGCCATTAATGCGAAGACTCTGGAAGCGGAAGAAGTCGATATGTTCCTCGGGAGCAACTATATCGTCACGTTTCATTTGCATGAATCCAGAGAAATAGAAGATGCCTGGACTCGCGTATCCCAGCAAGTAAACATGCGAAACCAGGGCCAGATCTATGCCGCGTATTTAATTCTAGATAATCTTGTCGATCATTATTTCCCTGGTGTCTATCAAATTGAAGATGCACTTGATGATATGGAAAACAACATGAAGGCAGAAGCTATTGATGCATTAATGAATCAAGTTTTTGAAATTCGTTCCCAGCTATTGCAGTTACGCCGAACAATTGTCCCGATGCGTGACCTTCTGTACCGAATTATTAGTACGGATCGGATTGAGCAGGTACGTGAGCATCTCGTCTTTTTCACGGATATCCACGATCATCTACTTAAGCTGTCTGAAATGATTGACTCGAATCGCGAGATTACTGCTGACATACGTGACAGTTACATCTCACTTAACTCGAACCGTATGAACACGATTATGAAAACATTGACGGTGATTACAACGATTTTCATGCCATTAACGTTTATTGCTGGTATCTATGGTATGAATTTTAGCTATATGCCTGAGTTAGCGTGGCATTGGGGATATTTTGCCGTACTCATCATCATGGTGGGCATTGGATTAGGCATGTTCGGCTGGTTCCAGAAGAAGGGTTGGTTTAAATAGTAATGAAGAAGTTACCAGTACCAGAGCTGCAGAGTCCTGAACCTTCGGAGGAGCAACCATTCAGCTATGCTATTGATGATTATACGAATCATTTCCTAGCTACCTACCCTGTACACAGTGAATTTCGGACGATTCCGCTCGAACAGCAGTTGCTGCATTCACATAATGGCTATGAAATCTACCTTGTCCTGCAGGGCAGCGGCACCTACCTTGTTGGTGATCGCATATATCCACTACATGCTGGGAGTTTAACGATCATTCATCCCCATGTCATTCATCGACCGTTCCACGGACAAAGCAAAGAATTCCACCGCTATGTCTTATCCATAGATGAGTCTTATTTAGATCACCTGCACACGATTTGTCAGTTGTCGGATTTATCCATTTCCCGGCTGCTTACCAAGCATCATCCAGATTCCAGTCATTATTTCCTGAGCGCTCAACAGTTAGATCGTGTCCAGTCGATATTCGCTGAGCTGACACAGGCTTTACTCACGCGTGAGATGGGTTATGAGCTCGTTGTGCTGCGAAGTATCGCTGACTTTTTCCTTATCCTATTTGGCTTGCAGGATGAGCAAGGTGAGCATGTATCGAAACCTACAGGCTTCCATCATCTCGCCCATGATGTACTTTCCTACTTGATTGGGCATTATCAAGAGTCCTTGTTGATTGAGGATATCGTATCGCGTTTTCCCGTATCGCGTTCGCAGCTTTTCACCTTATTTAAAGAAACCACGGGTACGACCATTAAACAATTCCTGATTGAGTATCGCTTGAATAAAGCAAAGCGCTTGCTGATGGAGACGGATTTGGCCGTCTCTGAGGTTTCATCAACCGTCGGTTTTGGCGACATGTCGCATTTCTTCCATATATTTAAAAAGGAAACAGGAATGACACCGAAGCAGTATCGTATCGAGGCTTTAAAACGGAAGAACAGGACATTGTGGTAATGATGACCAACTCGACAAAAAAGAGGTACAGGATATCCTCCCTGTACCTCTTTCGTGACTCCCTTTTCAAATTGCGTTAACACTTACCTCATTTGCAGTAAGTTTTGCGGCAGCTGTACCCGATTATTCCGATAAAAATCATTTGTCTTCCCCGGTACTGTTGGCACCGTAATCGACATCTGATCTTCCTTGGTCGATATTGTAGCTGTCACAGAATTTCCCGCTTGTCGAACATCAATCACCGGCAGTTGGTCATCCGCATTGCCAAGGGAAAGTTGGAACAGCCAGACAGCTTTTTGAATCGCGTGGAAATCAAACGCCTTCTCCTCACCCGCATACACGACATAATCCAAATAAAGCTCATCTCCACTGCGTTCTGCTGCAACCTCAAGAGAGCCGTAATCGGACTCCTCCAGAATAGCTTCTATACGAAGCTGCGTATCTCCAAGTAACGTCGTCAGACGTTTCCCCTCCACCAAAGTAGGCAGCTCGAGTTCTTGCAGATCACCGCCGAGCAACAATCGAATACGCAGATCCTTCGCTTGGAATTTGCCGTTGATCACATCCAAATCCTGATGCCAATCGCCATTATCCGTCGCCAAATTAAAGCTATACAGCACCTGATTACGTGATTGCACGCCCGTGAAAATGGCAGAGCAGAAGTCACGGCCATCTTTTAAAAACTGCAGCTGAACGAATACTTTCTTCCCGCCGACATCCACGAAGGCTAATAAATTACGACGTTGATTCCACATACTCCCGATCGTGTAGCTTCCGAGCGAAAGCTTGTCATTTTGATACGTCGTCGCATAGTTTTGATACCCAGTCTCTGCTACCAGCAACGTTGGCTCCATGAAATACCGTTCCTCATTAGAGCTAAAATAAGCATGATACTGCTCTGGACACTTTATCCCTGTCGTTTCCTTGGTAAGTGCATTTCCCAGGAAATGCTTCTCTCGCTCTGTCATTAACGTGGAATAAGTCCGACTGTATGGGCCACCCCACTCGCCAGTAGCTGGATGGTAATGCTTCGCAATCATCCCCCAAGCAATATCCAATAGCTGCTCAGCAAGCGCTACAGCCTCCGTAGAATGCGACTCCTGATAAATGCTATCCAGCTCTTCAATTGCAAGTGGTGAATAACATGGACTGTTGTATTCCGAGAACGTACCGATACTTGAAGTAAACACATGGAATCGCTTCAAGCGCTGTTCCCCATAACTCTGAATCTCATGATCTCCCAACAGCTCGCCACCAACCAGTGTTACAAATGCCCCCATGATCGCAATGTTCGTATAATGAGGTCCCACATTTCGAATCATGATGGCTTGGCAAGCGTGATAAATCGCCTCACGAATCTGATTCACCAATGATTGCGGAAGGGAGTCTGCATACTTTTTCAAAATAAGAACCAAACGCTTTCCATGGAAATCCGCCATGTTCCAGTCCGGACGATCCATTTCATCTAGCGATTCTTCATAAAAATAAGGCCAGATCCCGTAAGAAGCACGAGTTGCATCTTGATCCTGTTGAGCAATGACGACCTCGAGAATCTCTGCCGCCCTAAGTGAATAGGCTTCTCCACCGTAGCGGAGTAGATCGTACGCATAACAAGTGGAAGGATACAAAGCGTATACAATAGGATGCTGCTCTGGCTTGAGCGCCGTATGATACGTTGCCGTGAGAGGAGTACGAACTAACTTAACGCCTGCATCATACTGCTTCTCCGCAGCCTGAATTGCCTTTAATATTCCATCTCTATCCATGTTTCACCATCTCCATTTGAAGTACTTTCGCGAACAGCATGAGTACGAGACCTTGTCCGTAAAGCGTTGGGTACGTTGGGATATCGTCTTGATAAGCCTGAATCGTTGGCATCACGGGTGTGCCGCCGGACACCCCATTCACGACACCTTCCTCCGTAATATATGGAAAAATGGAAGTAAACACCCGCTCCACGGAAGTAGCAGTCTCTTCCCGACGAGGAATTAAGCCCTGCTCCATCCCTTTCAATAAACCATAGGCAATACCCGCACTTCCTGACACTTCCCTATCAAAATGAGGCTGATCCATGACCGTACTCCACAGCCCATCTTCCTGCTGGTACGCCAGCAATCCGCTCATGAGGCGTCCATATCTCTCCTGAAGTTCATCTGGAATCACAACCAACTGTTTGATTTCTTCCACGATTAGTGGAATACCTGCTGCGATCCAGGCATTCGCTCTTGTCCAACGTGCGGCCGACATATGATCCCCAGAGGCGCAATTCCAGCCATGGAAAAGCACATTCGTCTCGTCATCCTGCAGCACACGAAGGTGAATCAACACCTGCTTCAACGCCTCTTCTGCATAAGTGGTATTGCCGACTAAAGAAGCCGTTCTCGCTAGAAACAGGACCGCCATAAAAATCGTATCCGCCCACACCTGTTCAGCGAATGCCACATTCTCCGTAACCGTGTGCTCGAAGGCATCTTCCCTTGTTCGCGGCGTTTCCTTAATTAGCCATTCAGCTACGCGAACCGCTTCATCTCGGAACCATTCATCATGAGTAGCACGGTATAGTGCTGGGAAAATCGCATAAGGCGCGATCGAATTGATAACCTTGGTGCCTTTAGCTTTTTCACTATTCAGCTTCACCCATTCCTGCAAATAGGCCATTACTTCTGTATGGCGAGTAGCCTCGTAATATTCCAACATCGCAATCACACCCACACCTGGTACCCAGTCCCAGTGATGAATGTCCATTCCCCATTCACCGGAATGATCCTTTATCATTTCTTGCCATACCTTATTCGCGTTGTTTGCATACGTAGAATTCATTGCTTCAGCAGCTCCCTCTTCTTAAATGACTATCTACAGCGTAGCATCATTCGCATAAGAGTTGCTTGGGCTTCCGTCTCAAAAACATGGGGAATCGTCCAGAAAAACGTACCGAATTATCACAAAACTTTTCCTGCTGCTATTTTACCCTTATACTAAATGGATACAACTGGTAAATGGAGGTATAGACGATGGCTTGGTCTGAATTACATAAAGTGCCTAATGAATACAGTGATGAAATGAGGAAGATTGATGAATCCCTTCTTCAGCTTTTAACAGAGCGCAAATCCCTTGCAAAAGAAAGACGGTTTTACCCAGAGAAGGAAGTCTTGCAAGAATGGTCTGCTCGATTCGGGATCGAGATCCCACAGATCAACTGGCTGCTGAACAGTCTGAATGAGCATTACCCTGTCATGCCGAATGAACCAGGTGATTTGGAGCATGTGATGCCCATCATGAAGACATCGGTGGTTGGTGACTTTGCATATACATTGACACATGCGATGCAGCATCAGCACAGTAGTATTGTTTACGTCGAAATTAAGCTCCGTCCAATTGATGCACATTTCAGCAACTTCCGTCCACAGCTCCAACTTGATATTCAAGGAAGTGAACACTATCGCATCGTCAGAAATGGTTCAAGAGGTGGTGGCGGTCAGACACAAATCACCTATCTCGTCACACCTCGTTTACCTGATCATGTGGAGGGTCTGCATTTTGCCTTAATTCCGTATGCCAGCCCGATGGAGTCTCCGCCTAAGGAGATTATTTTGGATCAGGAGGTTCAGTTTGATTAATATAGAGGAAACTCACGCTCTGACAGCAAAAAAAGCCCATCACTGGGCTTTTCTTGTTTCATATACATCATTCTATGTTACTAATTGCTATGGTAACTGTCAGTGCTGCAAGATATAAGGCCAGAGGTGAACGTCTGCGCTTTGCGAGTTTTTTACTCAAACTTCATCCCTCCTAGATGTAAATTCTTCATAAGAAGATTTAACCAATCTAGCGAGGGATGAATCATTTTCGTAACTTCATAAAAAAAGGAACCCAGCCAACGGGGCCGGGTTCTAAAAAGTTTATATTAAAAAGGGGGTCTTGTTTATTATATTACCAAGTGAACATTATGGAACCATAACAGGAATATTTCATTTCTGTTACAAAATAGAAAACGCTTTATTATATGCAAAATCCTCCCACAATTTTAGTTGCACCTTTCACCTATGTGGCATATACTAAATACATGTTAATTAGAATGATTCTAAATAAGGAGGAACCCTATGAGCGTCGAGTATGACTATCATCATCTCCACCATGTGAAAGTACAAAGTAAGTCAAGAAAAACCCTGTGGGTCACCCTCATGTTAACTGCATTTTTTACGATTGTTGAAATTGTCGGTGGGGTGCTCTCGAATTCCCTGGCTCTTTTGTCCGATTCTGCCCATATGATTTCAGACGTCATTGCATTAGGTCTAAGCATGGTGGCCATACATTTAGCTACGCGTCAGCCTAACGCCCGCTTCACTTTTGGATTCCTGCGCTTTGAGATTATCGCTTCATTTCTCAACGGATTAGCACTGTGTATGATCGCATTGGGTATTTTTATCGAAGGTGTCCAGCGTGTCATCCACCCTCAACCCATACAATTGGGTCTTATGCTTGGCATTGCTTCCATTGGTTTCGTCGTTAACCTCGTGCTCACACTTGTTCTCCATAACAGCGTTAAGGAGGAAGATAATCTGAATGTGCAGAGCGCACTTTGGCACTTTTTTGGCGACTTACTAAGCTCTGTTGGTGTCATCATTTCAGCTATTATCATTTATTACTCTGGCCTCCTCTGGTTCGATCCGCTGATTTCGATGGTCATTGGGGGCATTATTTTTACAGGTGGGGGCAAAATTATCCGAGAATCCTTCATGATCCTGATGGAATCTGTCCCTGAAAGGTTTAATTTAGATGAAATCCGCTCCGTTATCGCGAAGGTAGAAGGCGTAGAAGATGTGCATGAAATGCATCTCTGGGCGGTTTCGACCGACCATTATTCGCTGACTGCCCATGTGTTCATTAGCCCGAACATACAACCGTTCTGCGTCATTTTGGCCATTAATGAAACGCTAAAAAGCAAGTATGGCATCGAGCATGCCACGATTCAAGTCGAGCACGCCGACATTAATCCGCATGGCACGTACGGAAAGGATTTTCTGCGACAGCAAAAACAGATCAAACAACAAACAAACCGTACATCACCTCTTCCGAAGTGATGTACGGTTTTATTTATTCTGCGTCGAGTTCCGCACAACCATTTCCATATCGATGAGCAACTCGTGCCCCTTCATTTGGGCTAAATACGAATCGAGTAGCTTCGCACTTTCCTCATCCAACTCTTCCCCTATCTGCCGCATGAGGAAAGCCGCGACTAAACGAGTTTGCAGCTCCACCGGCATCTCAAAGCTCGTAATGGACGGAAAGCTCGCTTTGGCAAAATGCTCATTATCCATCCCAATAAGTTGCACATCCTCGGGAACACGGATACCTCGCGCATGGCATTCAGCAATCAACTCCAACGCTAGGGCATCATTGAATGTGTAAATACCAATAGGCCTCATCTCGCCGCTCACACGCAAGGCTTCATCTAAGGTTTCTGATACTCCTAGCTCGCCAGCATCCAAAAGTGCATGCACGGTTGACTCTGTTTGATCGCCCAGCCCTGCTAGAAAACCTTCGATCCGCTGCTCATTGGCGCCCATTCCCTTACGTCTGCCCGCATAGAAGACAGCTCGACAGCCATGTGCAAGGAAGTACTGTACAGCCTGACTCGATGCCTTGGCAAAATCCAAATTTACCGCCAGCTTCGTAATCTCATTCGGCCAGTCCCAGCCGTTAAATATGACGAGCGGCGTACCTTCGCCGACCAACTGCTGCGTGGAATGCATACTGATGGCCAAACCATGTGAGACCAACCCGTCCACACGCCTTTGTAATAAATGCTCAATATGCCGCGTCTCAACCTCAGGGTCCATGCCTGCAGCTGAAAACACGGATAAATGATAACCATAGCTGTGAAACCTCTGTTCCAGCTTTTCTGCAAATCTGCCATAATACCCGCCAAAATGCGGGAGAATTAGCCCCAACTCATTCGAGCGCCGCCGGCTCAAATTGGTCGCCATCACGTTCCGACGGTAACCTAACCGCGCAACCGCTTCATCGACTTTGCGGATCGTTTCCGGTGACATTGGAACTTTTCTGCGATTAATCACATTCGACACCGTCGCAATGGACACACCTGCCTCAGTGGCAACATCGACGATGGTAGCTTGTTTGTTTTTTTTCATCCCATGCCCTCATTCTTGAAACGCTTAAACATATTGTAGCTAGAAGCAATTGGATCGTCAAATGACTGGCCTTCTTATTGCGCAAATCCAAAAGTCCCTATCCCATTTAGCATATCCACCAAATTTCCCTCCTCTCTACTTACTGAAAAATAAGCTCCATAGTATGATGAATCTAACTGAACTAATGATTCGCATATCTACCCATTTTGAACAAAGAGGTGACCTCGCATGTATCATGTACCCGCAGAGAAGATCGCATTTTATGAAGAAAATGGCTTTGTCCAGTTAGAAGGTGTCATGTCTGAAAAAGAAATGAACGAGCTTAGCGCTTACCTCGACGAGGTCATGGCGATCGAAGGCGATCACACGAGCAGTGTGGACAAGGACTCTGACTACTTCAAAATTTTGAACAGCAAAATGAATACGTGGCGCGATTCCGCAGGTATGGCTCTCTATGTGTTAAGTCCGAAGCTTGCTGATATCGCGAGACAATTTTCAGATTCATCAGGCGTCCGCTTATTCCATGATCAAGCTTTCTGGAAAATGCCCGGAGACTCCAAACCTACGCCTTGGCATCAAGATGCTACCTATTTTCCGATGCATGAATCGAATGTGCTCACCTTATGGCTGCCTATGCATGATGTTGATGAAGTCAACGGGTGCTTATCGTTCATCCCAGGCTCTCACAAAGAAGGCAAACTGACCAATGTCGACTTCCTACATCCCATTGATTTACTTGAACTATCCAAGGAAACTAGCACCAACCTCCGTCGCCCGGTCAACGTACCTCTTACGCGTGGCAGCTTCACACTTCACCATGGACTCACCTTTCATTATGCACATGCCAATAAGTCCGACAAAGCGCGTCGCGTGTTAACCATCGTCTACATGCCGGAGAATGCTACCTTTGATGGTAAAAGCAACCACGAGTTAACCCGTAGCAGCGCCTTTCAGGAAGGCGATCTCCTGCGTGGCCGACTATTTCCCGTATTAGCGTCAGCTCCTCAGTCCGAATAGTTTCCTCCTATGCAAAAAAGGGTACTACAGCAGATTCATCTGCATGTAGTACCCTTTTGTATTACTCGTCGTGATGCCCAATCAACGAAATAATCTGCTTCTTCAGCTTCACAAAAGCTTCCGAGTCCTTCACATCCTCTACTTGCCGCAGTCCGTGCGGGATGACAATCTCACTGCGAATCGTTCCAGGATGCGCCTGCATCACATACACCCGTTGCGATAAAAAGATGGCTTCCTCGATATCGTGCGTGATGAAAACAACCGTCGTTTTCTCCTTTTCCCAAATGCGCAGCAACAGCTCCTGCATGGCATTCTTCGTTTGCGGATCAAGCGCTCCAAACGGTTCATCCATCAGCAGCACATCCGGATTATTCGCCAACGCTCGCGCGATGGCAACCCGCTGCTTCATGCCACCCGACAGCTCCTTCGGCAGTGATTTTGCGAATTTCTGCAAACCGACAAGCTCCATGAAATGATCGGATATGGCTCTCTTTTCAAACAAAGGAACTCCCTTTAGCGTCAAGCCGAACTCGATATTCTCTCGCACAGATAACCAGGGAAACAAGGTATAGCTCTGAAAAACCATGCCTCTATCGGCACCTGGACCCTCAATTTCATGACCATTGATACTCAAATCCCCCATCGTCAAGGGCTCCAAACCAGCAATGATACGTAATAAAGATGACTTTCCACAGCCTGAAGGACCAACGAAACTAACAAATTCATGGGCATCTACATGAAAGGATACACGATCCAAAGCGACGAACTGCGATTTCTTCGAACTGTAAACCTTCGTAACCTCGACAGCATCTATTTTACGCACCGCTGCACTTTTCCCAGATGAGGGCGCGCTGTTATCTACTAGATTCAAAGCTTCCATCTTAACGCCCTCCTTCCAACCATGGGAAAAACCGCTTATGACAATAAGCAAATGTGCGATCCGTTAATAAGCCTAGCAATCCTATCGCAATAATGCCTACAAAAATTTGATCCGTGTTCAGAAACCTCTGCGCCTTCATAATCGAAAATCCAAGACCACTGCTAGCTGCAACCAACTCTGCAACTACCAGATACGTCCATGCCCACCCAATGATTAAGCGCAGCGTGTTCATCAAATCTGGCAATAGTGCTGGAATCAGCACCTTTTCGATCACCTGCCACCGTTTCGCGCCAAGCGTATAGGAGGTTTGTAGCAAATCATTGGACACCGACCGTGTATTGTCTGCAACCATCAACATCAGCTGGAAGAAGCATCCCAAGAAGATAACGAGAATTTTCGCCCATTCGCCAATCCCCGCCCATACCATAATCAAAGGAATGAATGCCGTCGCAGGCATATACCGAATGAATTCAGCGCCAGGTACAAACAATGCCTCAGCAAACCGGAATGTTCCCGCCAAAATCCCGAGTGGAATCCCGATTAAACAAGCAAGCAAGAATCCACCGCCAACTCGGAAAATACTAATCCAAACATGATCCCAGAACACGGGGTTCTGTAATTGAATCCCAAACTGCCGTAGTACCTGGTCAGGCGTTGGAAGAAAGGTGCGATTAACGAATTCGCCGTAGCTCATTACACTCCATAATAATAAGACTATCGCAACAATAAGTACGACACCAGACAAATAGGCTCTACGGCTTATCTCACCTCGTATGGCAAACAATGTAGACTTACGTCTTCTTTTCATCAGTGTTTCCATCTGCAGTCCTCCTGTTCAGCCTTTATTTCTTGCGTTCCTTCATAACTTCCTCAACAAAATGGCCGTCCAAGAAGGTTTCCGCTTTCGGTATTGTGCTAAGCATATCCAAGCCTTTTAAGAATTCGGCTGTTTTCACAGAAGTAAAGGCTAGAGACTCATAGGAATCCCCTTTGGCGAAAGCTTTGACGTTATCCTCCAGCTGGAATATCTTCACGCTATCCACACCAGCTTTGTATTCATCGACAGGCGTCTCTGCAGCTTTGGCCATAATTTTCAGAGACTCCTCTGGATTAGCTTTCCAGTAGTCCAAAGCATCGAACCAAGCGTTAATGATCTTTTTCACATCGTCTGGGCGATTCTTCGTAATTTCTTCCTTAAACACCAGCAAGTCTGGGATCAACCCAGGTGTATCCTTGGATGAGAAGAGCAGTTTCCCTTTCCCCTCTTGAATGGCTTTGCTTAGGAAAGGCTCCCAGAGTACTGCAGCATCCAGATTGCCCGCTATGAACGCTGGCCCTGCATCGTTGACTGTCATATTCGTATATGAGACATCCTTCTCGGCTAATCCTGCTTTCTCAAGCGCTGTCAGCATCAGAAGATGATCGACTGTTCCAAGCTCTGTAGCGACTTTCTTCCCTTTCAAATCTTTCAAAGAATTAATACTTGGCTTCACGACCACACCGTCGCCGCCATTGGAGTTATCATTAACCAGCACAGCTTTCAGCTTAATGCCTTTGCTTGCTGGAGCTAGTGTATCGCTCAACGTTTGACTATTTGCATCCACTTTACCTGAAGCGAGTGCGGATAAGGAGTCACTGTATACAGGGAACCAGACCAGATCCACGTTCACGCCATTCTTCTCAAAAAAGCCCTTCTCCTTCACGAGGTACCACACGAACCAGCCCGGCCATGGACTAAGCGCCAACTTAATTGGCTCTTTGCTGCCTCCAGCTGACGTACTCGCTTCTTTGCTGCCACACCCGCTGATTACTGTAAAAGTTAATAATACCGCCAACATCAGAAATATTGTTTTTTGTCTCATTCTCCGAACTCCCTCTCTGTATAAAATGATAAGGAAAAAGCCCGGAATGATATCATATCCTGATATCCTCCCGGGCTTTTATCCCTCCGTGTGCACGATGAGGTACTCATCGTGTGTCTTCTCTTGGACCTGACCGATAGCCTTCATTCTATCGCGGAACCCTAGAAAACAAGTTTGCTATGCGGTTGTTTCTTCGTTGTCTTACTTTTGTCTATATCATACTTAGATTAGCGAGTCATGTCAATATATATAACACAAATAAATAAAAGGTTGTCAAAAAGCTCTTATGCGTAATATTATATAACATATATATGAGCTATTCGGAGGTGTCGCGATGCTTTCGATTCATTTCCACATTCTTATGTTAGATAAGAAGACTATCCCACCTGCCGTGACGCCATCAATTGATTTCCCCTATAAATAATCATGATGCAAGTGTAAGCGTGTCAATCCCCGCAGCTCACTAACCTCTACACATGATGAAGATGACCTGAGTGTCTGACTCAGGTCTTTTTGTTGTTCCAATACAGGAGACTCTGCGGGGAGTATCTGTGTACCTATTCCCGGCACCGACTGAGTGACATACACCCAATCCTTCTCACAATCTCCCACTACCCTCTTGCTTCTCACTATCTCTACTATCCCCTTCGCTCAGGTTACAATTTTCATTCCAACATTCAGCAGCCTTTTCTTCTGAGCCAAAGGGATAGTGCCAATAGTCCGATGAATATGAGACACACTCCACCGCAAAAAAAAGCCCAGCACCCCAAAGGGTGCCAGGCTTTTATCTGTCAGCGCAACTTAACTTACACGCCTAACCATTTCTTGAACAAGTGCTTCGTCGTATCCAAATTCAACGCTGCGATCGACGTTGTAAGTGGAATCCCTTTCGGACAGGAGCGTACGCAGTTCTGCGAGTTACCGCAGCCTTCGATACCGCCATCTGTCATCAGCGTATCCAAACGCTCGTCTTTGTTCATCTCACCTGTTGGGTGAGCGTTGAAGAGACGAACTTGCGATAATGCGGAAGGCCCGATAAACGAGTTTTTGTCGTTAACGTTCGGACAAGCTTCCAAACACACGCCGCATGTCATACATTTGGACAACTCATAAGCCCATTGACGCTTCGACTCGGCCATACGCGGTCCAGGACCAAGATCGTATGTTCCATCGATTGGAACCCATGCCTTAACCTTTTTCAACGCGTTGAACATGCGTCCACGATCGATTACAAGGTCACGCATAACGGGGAACGTGCTCATAGGTGCTACGCGAATTGGCTGCTCCAGCTTATCTACAAGCGCGGAACAAGCTTGGCGAGGCTTCCCATTGATAACCATGGAACAAGCGCCGCATACTTCCTCCAGACAGTTGGATTCCCAACATACGGGTGTTGTTTTCTCGCCATTCGCATTTTTAGGATTACGTTGAACTTCCATCAAACCGCTGATCACGTTCATGTTCGCGCGGTAAGGAATTTCAAACTCCTCTGTATAAGGTTTAGAATCCGGACTCTCTTGACGAGTCACGATAAACTTCACAGTTTTCGTTGCACTTAGTGTCTCCGCCATGATCAGGATCCCTCCTTTTTCTTCTCCGTGGAGTAGTCACGTTTACGAGGTTTAATCAACGATACATCAATTTCATCATACGAAATCTTAGGACCATCTGGCGTCCAGTCGGCGATTGTCGTTTTCATGAAGTTATCATCATCACGTTCTGGGAATTCTGGCTTGTAGTGCGCGCCGCGACTTTCATCACGCATCAAGGCGCCAACCGTCATCGCTTCAGCAAGCTCGAACATGTTCCAAAGCTGGCGTGTGAACGCAACACCTTGGTTGTTCCAACGTGCTGTATCTGTAATGTTGATGTTGTTGTAACGCTCTTTCAAGTCTTTGATCTTGCCAATCGTTTCTGTCAAACGATCGTTGTAACGCACAACTGTCATGTTCGCATTCATCATGTCACCAAGCTCTTTATGAAGCACGTACGCATTCTCCGTACCGTTGTTCATTTTGAGCAAGCTTTCATAACGATCTGTATGACGTTTCTTCTCACGGTCATAGATGATCGATGATGTATCATCCGCATGTTTGGATAAACCGCGAATGTACTCAACCGCTTTAGGACCAGAAACCATACCGTCATAGATAGCAGAAACAAGGGAGTTCGCGCCCAAACGGTTTGCACCGTGATGCTGATACTCACACTCACCTGCTGCGAATAGACCAGGTACGTTCGTCATCATGTTATAGTCAACCCACATGCCGCCCATCGAATAATGAACAGCTGGGAAAATCTTCATTGGAATTTTACGCGGGTCGTCGCCCATGAACTTCTCGTAAATTTCCATAATACCGCCGAGCTTAATATCAAGCTCTTTCGGGTCTTTATGAGAAAGATCCAAGTAAACCATGTTCTCGCCGTTAATCCCTAGTTTCTGATCAATACACACGGAGAAGATCTCGCGCGTTGCAATATCACGAGGAACAAGGTTACCGTACGCTGGGTATTTCTCTTCAAGGAAGTACCAAGGCTTACCGTCTTTGTATGTCCAAATACGACCGCCCTCACCACGTGCAGATTCGGACATCAAGCGCAGCTTGTCGTCTCCAGGAATCGCCGTTGGATGAATTTGAATCATTTCACCGTTAGCGTATTTCACACCTTGTTGGTAAACCGCGCTTGCAGCTGTACCTGTGTTAATTACGGAGTTCGTTGTTTTGCCGAAAATGATACCAGGACCACCTGTTGCCAAGATGACTGCATCTGATGGGAACGTTTGAATTTCCATGCTGCGCAAATCTTGTGCGGCGATACCACGGCATACACCGTCGTCATCAATAACAGAACCGAGGAATTCCCAGTGTTCGAATTTCGTTACGAGACCTGCTGTTTCCCAACGACGTACTTGCTCATCCAGAGCATATAGAAGTTGTTGACCTGTCGTTGCACCAGCAAATGCTGTACGGTGATATTTGGTACCACCGAAACGACGGAAATCAAGCAAACCTTCTGGTGTACGGTTAAACATAACGCCCATCCGGTCCATCAAGTGAATGATACCTGGAGCCGCGTCACATAATGCTTTAACTGGAGGTTGATTCGCTAAGAAATCTCCTCCGTATACTGTATCATCAAAGTGCTCCCATGTGGAGTCACCTTCACCCTTCGTATTCACCGCACCGTTAATGCCGCCTTGCGCACATACGGAGTGGGAACGTTTAACAGGAACCAAGGAGAACAATTGCACATGAACTCCGGCCTCTGCCGCTTTAATTGTCGCCATGAGTCCCGCAAGGCCTCCGCCGACGACGATGATTTTTGAATTAGCCACTTCTGTTCACCCTCCCTTATTTCCCCGTATGCGCTTCTACTGGAACTGAAAATTCTGTACCTGTAAATGCAGTTAATGACATAATAAACATTACTGTCATTAGAACGAACAAGCCCATTGTAATGATGGTCGAAAAGCGTTGCGCACGCGGTCCAACTGTAATACCCCAGCTAACAAGGAATGACCATAGGCCGTTCGTGAAATGGAATGTTGCGGATACAATCCCGATCAAGTATAGCGTGAAAACTACTGGATTCGTTGCAATATCATGCATCGTGTTCCCAAGTGCCTCATGCGCCACATTGCCTAACGCAACCTGAATACGAGTCTCGAATAGATGCCATGCAATGAACAAGAAAGTAAGTACCCCTGTTACACGTTGCAACATAAACATCGTATTACGGAAATACCCGTAGCTAGATACGTTATTACGTGATTGATAGGCTACATAAAGTCCATAAACGGCATGGTAAAGAAGTGGAAGCCAAATCCCCACGATTTCCAATAACAATCTCAACGGCAAATCGTTCAACCAGTTAATTTGATCCAGAAAGGCTTCAGGTCCTTTGGTAGCTTCATAATTAGTGAGCAAATGCTCAATAAGGAAGAAGCCCACTGGAATGACACCTAGTAACGAGTGGATCTTACGAAAGTAATACGAATTACTCATAATGTAACCAATTCCCCCCTCAACAAAATTCAAACACAATTAACATCCGACAAGTTTTGACAAAAACAAGCCACATATCATTGTACTCTCGCCGCAAACGAGCGTCAACCCATAATCATCCACGCCTATTTTGCCAATTCATTCAATGATTATACACAAAGGTTCACGAAATATAGATAATTTGTGACATGTACATCGTACCTCTTTCATGCTTATAATGGAAGTGCCGTTTTTTTATATCTACTTATAACTATTTCACATATAGAGGCGAGGTAAACGTATGGAGCTGTTAGATGTTTTCGCCATTGTTGTCGAACAAGTCAGTCTTAACAAAGCGTCACAATTATTAAACATTTCACAACCTGCACTTTCACGGAAAATTATGAAGCTGGAAGATGAGCTTGGCGTGGAGCTTTTTATCCGGAAGGGAAAACGACTGGAGTTAACCAAAGCGGGGCAACTCTGCTATGATCACGCCTTGGAGAAACGTCTTCTTGAACGAAAGTTCAAGCAAGCTCTCCATAGCTTTAAAGCCGCTGGCAGTACTTCATCACTGACCATCGGCGCTTCACTTACAACACTCCAAGCTACACTGCCTGATCTGATCACCGATTACTTGCAGGATTATCCACTGACGGATATTAAGCTGCTAACTGGCAAAACCCATGAGATTGTCTCCTTAGTGAAAGACAACAAAGTGGATATCGGCATCGTTGCCTCTCAGATTAATGCGACAAGTCTGCATTGTGAACCACTGTTCGATGATCATCTCTGCTTAGTGCTCCCATCCGGACATCCTTTAATCGATCAGGCGGAAATTACAATGAAGGACTTAAATGAATTGCCGATGATCCTTTTTTCGAAAGGGACTTGGTACCGCATTTTGATGGACGAGCTATTCAATCGTTTCACGATCTTTCCTAACGTTCAAATGGAGATCGACTCCTTTGAAGCGATTATCCGGCTTGTTTCCACTTGCAAAACAGCGACATTATTACCCAAATCCTATTTGCGTGAAGATTTAATTCAGAATAATGAACTAATTTTGAGAGAACTCCAGGAACTGGAACAAACGAAGCGAACAACCTCGCTTATCTACTCCGATCACTCTGCTGACAATGCAGAATCCATGAAGTTCGTCGCCCAAGCTATCCAATACTTCGCTAAGCACCGCTAGCTCCGCCTATTACATGCGTACGAATTTATAACCAACACCCCAAACCGTCCGAATCCATTTCGGCTCTTTGGGGTTATCTTCAATCTTCTTCCGAAGATTCGCAATATGTACATCAATCGCCCTGTCCGTTACAAAAGAGTCAAAACCGCGAACCGTCTGCAATAAATCTTCCCGACTGTACACGCGCCCAGGGTTGTTGATGAAGCATTTCATAATCTCAAATTCGGAATAGGTCGTTTCTACGATCTCGCCATACACACTCATAGAACGCGTATTTATGTTGAGCGTTATTTTATCGTGTTTATCCATAACCGCCGATACGGCAGCCGTTTTAGGCACTTCAACTTCGTTCACATCTCGTGGTTCCGACTGTGTCGCCTGAAGCTGGTTCATGGATGGATACATCTTAGCTCGACGAATGAGCGCATGAGCCCTGGCAATCAATTCATGCATACTGAATGGCTTGCACATGAAATCATCCGCGCCTGCACCTAGCGCATTCACACGTTCCACGATTTTATTTTTCATCGAAACAATCATGATCGGTATACTTGAGTTTTCACGAACTTGTCGACATATCGCTAGCCCATCCATGTCTGGCAACACCCAATCCAACAGAATTAGATCTGGTTGAAATTGTGGGATCGCCGCGATGCCACTCATGCCATTCTCCTTACGGATGATATGAAAACCCTCTTCTTTCAAATACATCGTGACCATATCACCGATCATCGCATCATCTTCGATCATGAGTACCTTATACATGCGTTGTCCACCTTCATCAAAATTTCACTCGCTGCAGGACATGGAATGTGTGATCAGCCGATAACTTGACTTTCAAAATCATTAATCTGGTTGTTCGTTCCAATGAGTACCATGATGTCGTTCTCATTCACCTTGTCACCTGCTTGCGGTGCAATGATAACCCCTGTCTGCTTATTAATCGCCACAACACTGCAACCATACTTCGCTCGCGGATCCAACTCTTGAATTGTAAAGCCGCATAAACGTTTCGGCACCTTCAATTCAACAATTGTATAGTCCTTCGAAATTTCAATGTAATCTAATAAATTCGGGGTCACTAGCTGATGGGCTACACGAATGCCCATATCACGTTCCGGATAGACGACGCGATCGACGCCTAGTTTCGTCAGAACTTTTCCGTGAAGCTCGGATAACGCCTTGGCAACCACTTGGTTAACCCCTAAATCTTTCATCACAATGGCTGTCAAAATACTGGATTGAATATCATCCCCAATGGCGATGACAGCACAATCAAAATTACGAATACCTAAAGATTTGAGCACATCTTCATCCGTTGCATCCGCGACAACCGCATGTGTCAACTGATCACTCATATCGTTCACGACTTCTTCATCCATGTCAATCCCTAACACTTCATGTCCAAGCTTCATTAATTCTTTAGAAAGGCTTGACCCGAATCTGCCTAGCCCTACTACCACATATTGTTTCTTCTTCATCTTGCTGTAACCCCTATCCAATCGTAATTTTCCCCTCAGGGTATCTAAATAATTCTTTTTCCTGCTTTGGTTGCAGCGCATAGGCTAGTGTGACGGTTCCTAGACGCCCTGCAAACATCGTTATACTGATTAGCACCTTGCCAAATGCCGTTAACTCCGGCGTTAATCCCATGGTCAGGCCCACTGTACCGAATGCCGATGTAACCTCGAACAAGATTTTGATAAAGGACGAATCCTGCGTTGTAGATAAAATCATAGTGACGATAATAATTAAGAATAAGGACATCATGGTTAACGTAATGGCTTTAAGAATGCGATCTTTCGCTAAGCGATACCGGAAAACAACAATATCTTCTTTTCCACGAATCATGGTTATAATGGCGCTGATCAAAATCATAAAGGTAGTTACCTTGATGCCTCCGCCCGTCGATCCTGGAGAAGCACCAATAAACATAAGAATAATCATAAGGAATTGAGATGCCTGACGTAACGCACTAATATCGACCGTATTCGGACCTGCTGACCTTGTAGCTGCGGATTGGAAGAAGGATGAGAGCATTTTGGAACCAAATTCTAAGGAACCTAAGGTTCTGATATTTGTAAACTCGAATATAAAAATACCAAGTGCACCAACAACCAATAGTAATCCACTCATGCTGAGAACAACTTTGGAGTTCAAGGATAGCTTCTTCTTTTTGCGGAGATCCATCATATCGGAAATAACGATGAACCCAATTCCACCTAGGATGATCAACATGATAGCAACAAAGTTCACTACAATGTCACCCACATATCCGGTAAGAGAAACGAAAGGAGCATCAACCGTACCGAACAAATCAAAGCCAGCATTATTGAACATGGACACCGCATGCCAGATCCCGAAATAGAGTCCTTTGGCAAAGCCAAAATCAAACGAAAATCGAATGGTAAAAATGACTGCGGCAATCGCTTCAATGGTTAACGAATAAATGATAACTTTGCGAATGAGCCGTACGATCCCCTCCATGCTGCCTTGATTTAAGGCTTCCTGCAGGACAAGTCGTTCCTTCAAAGTGATTCGTTTCCGAAAAACGAAAGCGACTAGTGTGGCCATTGTCATAAAACCAAGCCCACCTACTTGAATCAAAGAAATGATGACGATTTGTCCAAACGTTGTAAATGAGCTCCCCGTGTCTACGACAATCAACCCTGTCACCGTGGTCGCAGATACAGAAGTAAATAGTGCATCAATAAAGGACAAGGACTGACCTGTCGCCGAGGCAAAAGGCAGCGTCAATAGCCCCGCTCCAATAAGGATAATCACAGCGAAACCTAAAACCAGTATTTGAGGAGGTGTTAGTCGCCATATATTCAGTTTTGTATTCATCGTGCCTCCTGCATTTGTAAAAATAATCAAAATCCGCTTTGCCTATACGATAGAGTTCCCCGTTCAAAATGTAGAAATTCCGATAATTAGCAATTGATAGGTATTATATAATTGTTTCCGAATGTTTGCCAGCCAAATTGGCATTCTTATTAAACTGTGTTAACGTTGAGAAATGATCGAGAATCCTGAGTTCAGAAGGGAATTGACTATGCGCAGGCTGAAATTTAATCGTTCTCTGCTCTTCTTGTGTTGTATTGGACTGCTCCTTTATTTCGGTGTTTCGATGTTGTACGGACTACACGAGGAAGAAGCATCCCCAGCGGATATGCCCACAATCTCCAAACAACAAGCAGCAGAAAGTGCGGCTTCCTTCATTCGCCAGCGATATGAGCTGCATAATCCACAAACTTACGTTGTCTATCAATCTAAGAAAGAACGAAACGGCTATTTTCAAAAAGAAAAATTACTAGAATCTTATACGAAACAATACGGCGAACGGTTCCCTATTGACTATTATCAAGTTAGTGTAAAGGATCCTACAACGAAACGGCAGTTTGAAGTGGATGTGAATTATACAAATTCATCCATCATCGGCTGGCATGAAAATCTAGAAATCAATCCGACAAGACAATCCTCACAGATCAGTAAGACGAAAGCAGATACGCTAGCGAAGGTCGAGCTTCGTCAAATGGGCTTTGATCCAGAGGATTTCAGCCGAATAGACGAAACTAGAAATAATTCGACAGAGGAACAAACAACACTTCACTTCGAAAAACGCACGAATCCAATCGGCGAGGCTAAGCTTCAGGTTCGCGTGGATTTCGATCAGACGAGTCTCACCGGCTTTCAAGTTAACTTCCAACTTCCTGCTTCTCACCTAGATTGGCTTACTAAGCAAGACGATTCCGCTTCACGCATGACGTGGGTATCCATGGGGTTCAGCTTGTTAATGACACTTGCCGCTATCGTTTTTGCCATTATCTATAGAAAACATATCCGATTCAGCAGAGGTTTGCTCCTAACAACCATCTTCTTAGTCATTTATATCATGAATAATGTGAATATGTATCCGGCTTTTCGAGTGATGAGCGGGGATATGAACAGTGATTTTGCTGTACGGTTTACAATCCTATTTATGAGTGCCATCACACTCCTTTTAGGGATTTCGCTCTATCTTTCACTGGTCGCAGGCATCGGCCTTTGGAACTCCATTGGTCAGAATAAATGGCCTAGCTGGAAAGAGAATAGATTTGGCCAAGAGGTATATGACGGAATGGGACGCGGCTATTTGTTAGCTATCTTCGTCCTAGGAGTTCAGCAAGTCTTATTTTATGCAGGCGAAATGAAATTCGATGTATGGTCCGTCAATGATCCGTCGGATTCCGTACTCAATATGCTCGAACCTCGATTATTCCCGTTGATGGCGTGGGTTGCGGCTATTTCGGAGGAGGCCACTTTCCGGTTTCTAGGCATTATTCTTTTTAAGAAGCTATTCCGCAACAACTTCATAGCCATCCTGCTTCCTAGTGTAATCTGGGCAGCTAGTCATACGCAGTATCCGATCTATCCCGTATACACGCGACTCATCGAGGTCACGATCATCGGTATCATTCTCGGTTATGTCTTTTTGAAATATGGGTTCATCACCGCTATATTTGCCCATGCCTGCATGGATAGCATTCTGATGGGCTTGTCCCTCTTCTCGTTAGGTAATGTTGGCGATGTACTTGCTGGCCTTCTGTACCTGATACTCCCCGGACTTGTCGGGGTAGGCTTGGCCTGGTTGCATGAAAAAAGGCGAAAGCCCCCTATTCCTGGGGAGCCGCCGCCTCGCCTTGAAGTGCTTTGATAATTTCACTTGCTAATTTCTCACCAATACCCAGAGGCTTGAAGTCCGTGACTTCGGCCTCTTTTATTTTGCGCACGGAGCCAAAATGCTTCAGCAGCGCCTTGCGGCGCTTCTCCCCGATGCCAGGAATGGCATCGAGTTGTGAGACGACCATCGACTTGGCCCGCGTTTCCCGATGAAACGTGATCGCGAAGCGATGGACTTCATCTTGAATGCGCTGCAACAGATAAAACTCCTGGCTGTCCCGCGGCAGCGGAACAATCTCGGCAGGATCACCGATCATCAGCTGAGCTGTTTTGTGCTTGGCATCCTTCACAAGTCCGCAAATCGGAATATATAAGCCCAATTCATTCTCGAGAACGTCAATTGCGGCGGAGATTTGCCCTTTCCCCCCATCGACAACAATCAAGTCTGGCATCGTGAGATTGTCCTTCAGCACGCGCTCATAGCGTCGTCTGACGACTTCCCGCATCGTTTCATAATCATCCGGTCCAACGACCGTCTTCACTTTATATTTCCGGTATTCCTTGCGATCAGGTTTACCATCAACAAATACAACCATGGCAGAAACAGGGTTCGTCCCTTGGATGTTCGAGTTATCAAAAGCCTCAATGCGGCGAATTGTGCCAATACCGAGCCATTCACCGAGGTTCTCTACAGCTTTGGTCGTACGACGCTCATCGCGCTCCACGAGCTGGAATTTCTCCTTCAGCGCATTCACGGCATTGTCTCTAGCCATATCGACCATTTGCTTCTTCAAGCCGCGCTGCGGAATATGCACCTTGACCTTGAGCCACGATTCCAGCGCTTCGCGAATCTCCTTCTCCTCGCCCTCCGTGCGCCGGACTCCTTCGGCCAATGCCTCTTGCTGCGCTTCCGGCTCCGGCATCGTCGGCAGGAAAATCTCCTTCGGCAACGCCGGGTTATCGGCGTACATCTGCGATACATACGTCATGAAATCGTTGTATTCATCGCCGTAGTAAGGAAAGAGCGATACATGCCGCTCAATGAGCTTGCCCTGGCGCATGTACTGAATATGCACCGCCATCCAGCCTTTGTCGACGGCGTAGCCGAACACATCGCGATCCAGCGCGTCCGCCGTCGTGATCTTCTGCTTCTCCATGAGCGCATCGATGCTCATGATGTGATCGCGCAGCTCCTTCGCGCGCTCGAAGTTCAGTTCTTCCGCTGCCGCCAACATCTTGGTCGTCAGCTCTTCTTTAATGATGTCGTGTCCCCCGTTCAGGAAACGACTGATCTCTTGCACCATCCGCTCATTCGTTTCCGCGGATACCTCTAGTGCGCAAGGCGCGAGACACTGCCCCATGTGATAGTATAGGCATACTTTATCGGGCATGGTCTTGCACTTGCGCAGCGGATACAACCGATCCAGCAGCTTCTTCGTCTGCTGGGCTGCGAAAGCATTCGGATAAGGGCCGAAATACTTCCCCTTATCCTTATACACTCGCCGCGTGACTTCCAGACGCGGCTGCTCTTCATGTGTAATTTTGATATAAGGAAACGTCTTATCATCCTTGAGCAGCACGTTATAACGAGGATGATGTTGCTTAATCAAATTACACTCAAGAATGAGTGCCTCCATGTTAGAGGAGGTAATAATATATTCAAAGTCGCGAATTTCGCTGACTAGCTTTTGCGTCTTGGCACTGTGACTCCCCGTGAAATAGGAGCGCACACGATTTTTCAATACTTTAGCTTTACCTACATAAATAATCGTGCCTTGATGATTCTTCATAATATAGCAGCCCGGCTTATCAGGTAATAAAGATAGCTTGTGCCGGATCGTTTCCAGACTCTGTTCGCGGACGTCAACGTCCTCTTGCTCGAAGTCAGTCATCCTCTAAATCTCCTTCCAGAAAAAATCATCGCGAATGAAAAAAAAAGCTCTTTCTCAGCATAGCAGAAAAAGAGCTTTTTCTCACGAACAATTGTTTCTAGTTTGTAACGATTATTTCTTATTGGTGACGGGAAACAACGTTTTTCAACGCGTCTTTGGATTGGAAACCAACCACTTTGTCAACCGGTTGACCGTCTTTGAAAACGATCAACGTTGGGATACTCATAACGCCAAAGCGAGCTGCGGATTCCGGGTTGTCATCCACGTTTACTTTTGCGATTTTCAAAGATTCAACTTCTTTATCTAGCTCTTCCAATACAGGAGCGATCATTTTACAAGGTCCGCACCAAGGTGCCCAGAAGTCTACAAGTACTGTACCTTCTCCTTCAACTTCTGCTTTAAAACTGTTGTCAGAAACATTCACGATTGCCATGATAGTTCCTCCTTCTAAGAATGAATTTGATTTATAAGGTGAAAAGTAAGATTAAGTTAGTCACTTAACTTGCTTCGCATCACGTCAACATACAAAGTATACCACACTCATAGGCCTTTTCAACCAAGCCATAAGTTAGCAAACCGGGTATCCTTTGGTCTATATGGAGGGTAATTCAACAGGCAGCCCTTGGCGTCGCTGTTCCTCAATATAGGAAATACGATCCTTGAGATTCGCCTGGAGCAGCTGCAGCATCTCCATTTGTTTCTCGATTTCTTGCAGTTTCTCGGTATACAGAGGCAGCAAATCATCACAGAGTGATTCTTGATTCTTCATCACACAGTTCAGAAAGCTCTCAATCTGTTCGGTCGTAAAGCCGAGGCTCAAATAAAATTGAATCGTCTTTACCCGCTCGACAACCATCTGATTGTAGACCCGATACCCATTCTCTTCACGCTGTGTTGCGATCAACCCTTTGGCTTCGTAGTAGCGCAAGGACCGAATGCTTGCCCCGGTAAGCTTGGAAAGCTCACTAATCCGCATAGCCTCACTTCTTTCCTGTTCCTACATGTTGGAGGAATGTCTTTATTGTAAACCATAACACTAATGTCAGAGTCAAGAAGTATTTTGCCCATTCTTCTCGTTATTGCAATTGTTTGCACAATTGTCACTTTGATTAGCTTTACAACTTTCGACGAATTTGGGTATACTAGGCTTACAAATAAGAAAGTCGGACGTTAGGGGGTAACCACATGAGCAATCAACACCCTGAGCATCACGTGTACGAAGAACCACGTAATGATTTCATGGACGTAGGCATTGGCTTTGGCGTATTCTTTGGCGCATTGTTCGTCATTGCAGTCATTGCCACTGTCATCCAAGTGATGAAATAAGAATAGGTAAGAGTTTTCTAATGAAAAGCCGCTTTGCACACTTACTGTGAAGTGGCTTTTTTCCTGCAATTTTGTACGTATCATCGTCTAAAGGGGAATCATTTATCCATGATTAAAGTGCAGTCAGAACGTCAGAAACTCATTACATACATCGGCCTAAAGAATGAGGATTTACAGCTATTAAAAAGCAAAACAGAAGCCTTCCAGCTCATCGTCAATCAGCTTGTTGATGAACTGTACGCCGATATTATTAATTGGCCAGAGCTTAGAGAATTGATTGAGAAACACAGTACACTAGATCGCCTCAAAGAAACGCAACGTTGGTATTTCATGTCCATGACATCTGGCGTGATTGATGATGAATTTATATCCAAACGTCTTTATATCGGTAATGTTCATTCCCGCATCGGTCTCACAACTTCGTGGTATCTAGGCACTTATCTCAAATATGCAGACTTAGCTACTGCGCATTTCAAACGCATTTTACCAGATGATTGGGCCCAAGTGATTTATGCATTAAGCAAAATGTTTAATTTAGATTCCCAACTTGTCCTTGAAGCTTATGAGCATGACGAGAAGCAAAAAATACAAACACTCGCTGATGAACAGCGTCACATGCTGACAACGATCTCCAGCGCGGTTCAAGAGCTCGCGTCTATGATGGTTGAGCTAGGCAGCAGCAGTCAGACCGTTGCAGATACAGCAATTCAAACCGCTGAATCTCAAGATCTTTCCAATACGCGCATTGATGAGCTAAATGACGAAATTAAAGACATTGCCAAGATGGGCTCGGTCATGAAGGAAATTTCCGAGCAAACTCACCTTCTCGGATTGAATGCCGCCATTGAGGCTGCCCATTCCGGCGAATTTGGCCGAGGTTTTGAGGTCGTTGCCAACGAAGTGCGCAAATTGGCTGCTAATTCCAGACAAGCCCTTGATCAAATTCAAGCGAAGCTCAAGCTGATCACTCAGAAGCTGGAGTTGGTTCGAAAAGGCTCCGAGGAAACGACGCACTATGCGCGAACACAAGCTGCAAGCGCACAGGAACTTACCTCGTTTGTCCAAATGATTGAGAAAATTACGGCTGAGCTTGAGAAATTGAAAAAATGAAAATGCGTCAAAGAGGCAGTTTCAGAAGTCGATTCGACTTTTGAGACTGCCTCTTTTCCTTATGATTTCCCGCGTTTATTCGTTCCAGTCACTTCCACCACATCGACGAACGGGCGTATCCGGTCCATAATCCGCTGCCCTTTATACTCTTCATCGCCATCTTTGTTCGTGAAGCTAAAATGCTTCTCTAACCCCGACAACGCATAATTTGAAGTGAAAAAGGTTGGTTTCCGATTCATCCGATGATTCACAATAGCGCCGATTACATGATCTCTTAACCAAGGGTTCAGATTCTCTGCCCCAATATCATCAAATACGAGCAGATCCGTTTCCTTGAGAAGGTCAATTGTCTCCTTCAGTTTATAAGGCTCCTGGAACATTCCCTTCAGGTCCTCAGCGAAGTCAGGCATGTAGACGATGGCTCCCGTCATGCCGACTTTGGCTAGCTGATGCAGCATGTAGCCCATCAAGAACGTTTTCCCCGTACCGAATGAGCCGGATAAATAGAGCCCACGGGTTTGAAGCCCCTCTTCAATGGTCAAGCTCACATAGTCATTGATTTGCATAACCGCTTTGGCTCGATCCAAATCCGTTTCCAAAATATCACCGAAAGAGAAACTTCGCGAAATCATTCGCGGGTCTACGTGAAACGTGCGGATTCGGGAGCTAATCGCATCTTGCTGTCCTTTGGCAATAAACTTCTTGCAGGCTACCTTCTCCTCATGAATAAAAGGCGTCTGCCCCTCCACCGACTCGGCTGTCAGGATTGTATAATGGCCTGTCATATCATTGGGACAGTTCTCCAAACCAGGGCAATTTGAGCACGTTTTGAATTCAGAAACATGCTGATACAACTTGTTCATATTTATTTTAATCGCATAATCGTCCACAAAGGGATACTTCTGACGAAACTTAGCAATCAAAGGGTCTGCCATAACCCCTTGAATTTTCTCTTCTGCTTTTCTCTTCCACTCCGTATCCGGTAAGGACTTGAGTAATTGCGATAAGGATTCCATCATGTTCGGCACCTCCTAACAGTTCCATCGGACTAATCCTCAGATCCACGGCTCGGCTCACATTAGCTTTTACGGTTAAATCGTTCATCCAGCTTCTGCGCCATCCGTCTAGCAGCCTCCAGCTCCTCTGCAGACAGCCTAGTAGACGACGTAGTCCCCGTATCCGGCATCACAATAGGAATATGAGGCTTCTGGGTCTTACCCTGACGACCACGGGTAGCAGAGCCCCCACCAGCTTTGGCAGATTCCACTTTGGAAGCAGCCTTTTGTTTATAATTGATTTTCTCACGGACATACTCAACAGCTTGCTCATAGGAAATAATTTGTTTGCCCAGCATATCAGAGGCAACAGCCTCAATCGAGGATTTGGCCCAAGAGCGACGATCAATGTGCAGGAAGTGAATCAAGACATTGATGACTTCCTCTTTTAATTTATAGTTCAAATCGATTTTCTCGAAAATATTAAGTACGCCATCAGGTATCGAACCCTGTGTGAAAAACATTTTCAACACAGCCGTGTATGGCTCATTTCGCATGATGTAGTTGTATTGATGATCTGTACATTCGCCGCGCAGCTGCTGAGGAACCTCAAGATAAAAAGCCATCTCAACGGACTGCTCTTCCGAAACCTGTGTGTCGTCCTCGGATTTCGTTGTCGTCCGCTCCCGCTCCTCATCCCGCTTCTTACTCTGTCTATAAAACAGATTCGCATTATACTGCATAAGATCCATAACAAGTTCACCTTCTTCGGTGAACACGCCATCTTCGTCCAGCAAGCGACACGTTTCTTGAAGAGATAGATTGTACTTCTTCGCCACAATATTAATTGCTATCATGTGCTCTGGCTTGTGCTTCAGCGCTTCAACGAACACGCGGTTACTCGCGCCACGAGGGAACCTCATGATGATATCCGCATACTTAAAGCCTTTGGTCGTCACGTCCATCCGTGCGTCCCCTTGCTTGCTTGCAGAGGCCTCATACAGTGCTTGCTCCAGCTCATAATCCACGACTTGCGTGTTCAAGCGAAATAGCTCATAAAAAGGTACTGACAAGTTCTCTTCCGTAGCCTCTCTACACTCCTCAGGTTCGGGAGATAGAAGATCTTCTCGCAGGGACAACAGCATGAATTTGCCCACCTTGTCGCGCAGCAACAGGGTTAAATGCTGATTGCGGAAAAACTCATTCGGCCCGAGCGGCGCGAACAGCGTATAGACGAAAACGTAATCCTCTTCTTCCGGAATGAATTTCCGCGTCGTCTGTAGAAGACCAATCGCTTCTAGTTTGGAAGATTGTTCTATTAAGTACTTGCGTCCCCGTTCGCCATGCTCTAGATCAAGCAGCAGAAACAACTTCCGTTGCTGCTCCATCGGTGAGTAACCGACTTTCTCAGCACTCATCTGCTGATAGAGTGCTTGATAGAGACTAATCGCCAAACCGCCTATCATCGGTTGATACATCATCGCTAACATTTTATAGTCCAAACTGCTCAAAGAAAACTCACGGTTCACACAAAACCTGTGATTCTCGGTGAAATGCAGCATATTCGTCATTCTCATCCCGTTACAGCACCATCCTGCCTCAGCTCGACTGAGCGATAGCCCAAATTACTGCTACCCCATGCCTCAGTCTCTCTCTATTAGTCTACCACAAAAATCGACAATCTTGGTATCTACAAGAGAAAAGATAATTTTACCTTTTGGGCAAGAAAAAGATTCCATCGCAATAACTCACTAGCAATGGAATCCTCGCTTGGCATGCTTAATGATAATTTTCAATCCCGTTCTCAGTGTCCTCTTCGGTCCCATACATCTGTGGATGAAGCTTCTGTGCAATGGCTAGATCCAGCTTCCAGCGCTCTTTCTGCTCCTTCTTGTCTAAACTCTCTATCCATAGGTGAATGATATCGTTCATACGTCCAGCGCTTTGGATTGGGACAGGATGCTTCGCACCTTTGATGAAAAAAAGAGAACTATTCGGCAGACCCTCATGAAGAATATGCGCATAAGGGTGGAACCCTCTATCTTTTTGACCATAGATCAATAAGACTGGTTGGTGAATGCTGTGAAGCCGAGTCGTGCAGCTATAGTGAAACGATTGTTCGAAATACGATTTCACATTGGCTGCTGCATCGTGCAACGCATGTTCGTTAAGCTCCTGATAGGTTGTCTGTTTATCGGCATTGCCATACGTAATTGCATTAGTCAAAAGATTCATAACTCGGCTAGGATTCGCCATTCGAATCGCAAGCCATACTCTGATTCTATTGTAGGTGTCTGTCAATTCAGACATACCACTCACAATAATTCCCCCTACAAATCGAGAAGAGTATGCGAGCAGAGCCGCAAGCGCAACCGTTCCTCCGGTTGAATATCCGCACAGAAAGGCTTGCTCGATTCCTAAGAAATCAAGAAGCCCGACGATGTCTTGCGAAATAAGTTCATAACGTAACGGCATCTTTGAAGGAGCACTACCGCCATGCCCTCTAATATCGAAGGTAATCACTCGAAAATAGACGCTTAGTTGCTCTTTCTGATACTTGAACGCTTCGAGTGTTAGTAAAGGAGGGGGAATAAACACAATTGGCGTGCCCATTTCTGGCCCTGTCATCTCATAATGCAGTGATGTTTCATTCACATTCGCCCAAGGCACTGGTCGTGTCTCCTCCGCAATGAAGTTTAAGTAACTCCTCTTAGCGTGACCCGATCGGCCTTCCATTATGACGAATTAGAACATTTTGAACCCGCGAATACGCAGTGCTTTGATGGCCGATCCGCTCAGAATAGCGCCAACTAAACCACCGATCGCTGGAATCACGTCAACGACTGTAAAGCTCTCGTCACTGGATAAGAAAGATGAGGAGCCCATATAGCCATAGATGATAATCCCAATCACCAGCGCAATGAACGCGTATAGCGGAAACCATGTTGTTTTCATAAGCATATTCAGAATAAAGCCGATCCCAAAGAATAACACCATCATTAAGACAGTGGCGATAATCATTTGCAGCACGATAGTTCCCCCTTGTATATGTAAGAAGCTCTTCCTAACATTGGCTTCTGTCGCTCCTATTATTGTAATCGACGAAAAGGTACAGGTAAAGTGTACACAAATTGAACAATTTATACGGGATATTCACCCTTTGTCCATTTGCCCTTTCTCCATGAATTGGATACAATGTAGGGGATATTAGCCCTTGAATGGAGGAAAAACAATGAGTGAAGCCGTACAAACGCTGGAAGGCTGGTATGCGCTCCATGATTTCCGTCTCATGGATTGGAATGCATGGCATGCCGCAACCCCACAAGAACGCAAGCATGCAGCGGACGAGCTGCAATCCTTCTTGTCCCAGTGGCAACAAGTTGAGAACGATAAACTAGGCAGTACTGCCGTTTATAGCATCGTCGGTCAGAAAGCTGATTTTGTTTTCATGCAATTGCGTGAAACGCTGGAAGAATTGAATGAGCTTGAAACAGCTTTTAACAAGTCTAGCTTCGCTGCTTTTACTATACCCGTTTATTCCTATGTTTCCATCGTAGAATTAAGCGCATACCTAGCGAAGCCAGGTGTTGATCCTGCGCAAGATCCTGATATTCAAGCACGCTTGAAGCCGATCCTTCCGAAATCCAAGCATATTTGCTTCTACCCGATGAACAAACGTCGTGAAGGCAATGACAACTGGTACATGGTTCCTGCGGAAGATCGTAAGTCCATGATGCGCAGCCACGGGATGATTGGTCGTACCTATGCAGGTAAAGTCAAACAAATCATTACCGGCTCTGTTGGTTTGGACGATTGGGAATGGGGCGTTACCCTATTCTCCGATGATCCGCTACATTTCAAAAAACTCGTATACGAAATGCGCTTTGATGAAGTTAGTGCGCGCTTTGGCGAGTTCGGTGATTTCTATGTTGGCAATGTTATGCTTCCTGAGAAATTCGCTTCATTCATTCAAATATAAGACAAGTTAAGAGCAAAGGGCTTCTGTCCTTTGCTCTTTTTACATTAATAAAAAAAGCACTGCCCTATGAGGAGCAATGCTTTTTGGCAATCATCTATTCATCGTCGTCGTCACGCAGAGCAGCTTCCAATTCAGCTTCCATTTGTGCTTTACGCGCCAGATAAGCTTCCGTATCGCGGTCACGCTGACGACTTTTCTCTTTTAGACGCTCAATCGCAGGAAGAATGAGGATATCAATCTCCTTTTGGACAACAGCAACATGATCGTACCGTTTCTCAGTCTCTAAGAAGTGACCGACTTCGATCAAGGCATTGTAGCGATCCAGTTCATCCCTTGTAAGAAGTCCTCTTACTTGGACACTACAGTGTCGCATGGAAATCCCCCCGTTAGCATCCTTTGACTAGAAACGTCCTTTACGTATAACAAGTGGAATTCCGCCAATAATGTAAAGGTATCTCATATCGACCACTTTTTTCATCATTGCAGCAACATTCCCTTTCAATTTACGGGAACCAACGATACCAATTGCTTGACCTTTACCAAGGGAAGCGACTGTACCTTTGTTCGAATATTTGAAAGTTTTCATCTGGGATCCACGAATGGAAGCAATCAAGTTATGAGCAACAGCTTCACCTTGCTGCATCGCGATTTGAGCTGTTGGCGGATAAGGTCTGCCTTCATCGTTCATCACGATGGAACAGTCACCTACAACGTAGATGTTATCGAAGCCTGGTGCATGCAAGTGCTCATCGACTTTGATTCTGCCGCGCATCGTTTCGAAGCCAGCTTCATCCAGCATATGGTTACCACGGATACCACCGGTCCATACAACAGTTGCCGCTTTAATAAACTCATCACCAGCAATCAATACGCCTTCTGGTGTACACTCTTTAATCGCCGTACCGATTTTGAAAGTGATGCCTTTGTCTGTAAGAACTTTCATCGCATACTCAACAAGCTCAGGATCAAATCCTGGCAACGCCGTTGGAGCAGCTTCAATATTATAAATCTTCACGAGGGAAGGATCCACGTCGAATTCTTTGCAAAGTAAAGGAATACGATCAGCAAGCTCACCGATAAACTCAATACCAGTAAATCCTGCGCCACCGATAACGAACGTCAAGTAATCTTTGCGATCTGGTTCACGTTTGTACTTCGCGAATTGATACTCGATATGCTCACGAATAAATCGTACACTGTTAATACTGCGAATATTCAAAGCATTTTCTTTCAGACCCGGAATTCCGAATGTTTCCGCTTCACCACCAAGTCCGATTACTAGGTAGTCATAGGAAAGAGTTCCGTCTTCCAGAATTACTTTTTTCTCATGTGGACGAATTTGCGTAACCGTTGATTTCACGAAATCAACTTTAAATTCATCAATCAATTTCAAAATGTTCACGCGTGCATTTTCAGGATTATCTGTCCCTGCAGCTGGCATGTGAAGATGTGTTGTAATGTAGTGATAATCATGCTTGTTTACAAGCGTAACATCAGCTTCGTTGTAATTCAGTTCCTTTTGCAACCGAATTGCAGCAAGGATTCCGCCGTAACCGGCACCTAAAATAACGATTCTTGGTATTCTACTCATGTCTCTCTCACTTCCATATCCGTATTTTGTCCCATGGTCTCTCTATCTTGTGAAAAATTACACAAACAGCTTCAAAAGTAGTATACTGCTACTAGTTTGCACGCTTTCGAAGTGAATTATGATGAAACAGGTGGAGATTCGTCACAACCATGGTAAACCGATTCTCATGATATGATATAATTTTAATAAGTAAATATCAAGTGTCATTTTGCATAAAAAATCTTGTATTATAGGCGTTTAATCGCCCCAATCTATGTAAGCATTTACTTATCATAGCTATAGCAATGGAATATGAAATTCCAACTTATCTGTTTCCTTTACGAAGAAGAGACGTTTAAAATGATCATGATTATCACTTTATTTCATATACTTACTCATATCGGACCAAATCGGAGGTTCTGCTATGAACGTGAGAGAAATAAATCAAGAAATCGTTGACATTGTTGTCATCGGCGGCGGGCCTGCTGGCATGTTTGCTTCCTTCTATGCAGGAATGCGTCAAGCTTCTGTGAAGATTATTGAAAGCATGCCTCAACTAGGTGGTCAGCTTGCTGCCTTGTATCCTGAGAAAAATATTTATGACGTCGCTGGCTTCCCTAAAGTAACGGCCCAAGAACTCGTCAATAATTTGTCTGCACAAATGAAACATTTTGCTATTACCATCTGCTTGGAAGAAAAAGTTCATCAGGTTGTTAAGAAAAAAGAGCGTCTATTCGAAATTACGACTGACAAAGGTGTACATTTGTGCCATGCCGTAATTATTTCAGGTGGCGTTGGGGCATTTGAGCCGCGTCGTCTTGAATTACCGGAAGCTGCTCAATTCGAGAAAAAAAACCTTCATTACTTCGTAAGTGATTTGAATGCATTTGCTGGAAAAAAAGTTGTAATTAGCGGCGGCGGGGATTCCGCAGTTGACTGGGCCTTAATGCTGGAGCCCATTGCCGAGAAAGTAACCTTGATTCATCGCAGAGATAAATTCCGTGCGCACGAGCACAGTGTGGAGAACCTAATTAACTCGAAAGTTCATGTGGTGACACCAACAGAAATCACGAAGCTACACGGAACAGATCGAATTGAGCACATCACACTTAAACATATGAAGTCAGGCGAAGAAAGTATCCACGATGTCGATGCAGTCATCATCAATTTTGGCTTCGTATCCTCTCTCGGACCGATTTCTGAATGGGGTCTTGCCATCGAGAATGGTTCCATCGTGGTTGATTCCCGGATGGAAACGAATATTCCTGGGATCTTCGCTGCTGGCGATATTACGACATACCCAGGAAAATTGAAATTGATTGCTGTTGGCTTCGGTGAAGCTCCTACAGCGATTAATAACGCCAAAGTGTACATTGACCCAAGTGCCAAGCTTTCACCTGGCCACAGCTCGAACATGAAATTGTAATCAGCAAAAATGAAATGGGGTATTCTATACCTAATCTACGGATTAGGAGGAATACCCCTTTGTCATCTATATGTCCAGTTTGTAATGGCTTGCGAGAATTGCAAACCAACTGTCCTATGTGCTCGCAGCGTATGTGTGACCATGGTAAGCTGAGTGACTTGCTCGGTCCTTATTCGCCTTACGAGATGAATAACATTTCTATGACAAACCAAGATGGCGATGATCTAGACGCTTGCCTTCATCTCTTGAATTGTCCCGACTGTCATTCTAGCTTTACCCTACAAATACCTGCTGAGTAAACGTTAATTAAGTGGTGTTTCGTCCTTAACCAATACCGATAACTTTAATTTACGTCTTTGAATTTCCGCGAGCAAAAGTTCAAGAAAATCGGATTCTAATCTCAAATCTAGTGCCTTGTAATAAGAGTCGATCAATGTCTCATCGCTAATTTGTCTCACTGAAATCACCCATATTCTATAATTTAAACTTATAGTATCACGGGGTTTTTGATAGAACAAGCGTTCCGTTATCCACAGATAAGTGTGCATATCCTGTGGGTAAATTGTTAATATGTACCATGAAGGCAAGCAATGTATAGGGGGATAATGTGCATAAACTTATGCACATCCAAAACCTGCCAATTACCGATAAAAAAAAATGATCACTAATTTAGGCATTTTTAACGTTCACTTAACATATCGTTCATCTTTTTCACAAAATTGAAAAGAAATTTTAATCATCCCTTAATAATCATCCTTTACAATAAGACTTGTAAGCCTAATAAAAAAGGAGATGAGTACAAATGATCGTCTATGATATCGTTTTGAATGGCGAAATTAAAGAAACCATTAAACCCCGCAAGAACCGTTTGAAAGAAATTTATGCCTATATGCAAGAACAAACGAAGTTAATGCAAGCCAAGTATGGTGACAATGTTCGAATTAAAGGCCGAATCGTGTATTAAGAAAGTCCTATCACCCTCGGCCTGCTCTTCTTCCACAATCAAATAATTAAATAATCCCTTTGCGATGTAAAACGGTGATTAATCGATAGAAATCATAGCTGCCTTTCTCGGGTGTGTCGATGAGTCCTGCTTTTACCGCTGCATCAATGCCTGGTTTGGCCCAAGCCGGTATGACGGATAGTGCCGTTTGGTCTTCAAGTGATTGAACTCTCTCGTTTAACGCTGCGATTTGTTCCTGTAGTTTCTCTAACATCCGAATGACCTCCTCATCGAAGAAACTTAACCCCTCTGTTACTATGATGGCATTTAATTTACTTGTGTAGGCAGGGTCAGTCGCGTATCCACTTTGCTGTAAAGCTGTTGTTTGAGCCTGTGGACTGCTCGCTGACCGAACTGCCGCATATCGCGTTGCTTGAAATAGTAGATCTTGATCCCGAAATCCATCCTCAATAGAGGCGTAAGCTCGAAAATCCCCTATCACATTAGTCACATTTTGCCCATTTATGAATTCCCAGGTTCTTGCAGAGACACGATCTCCCCGCCAGTAAGGCGTCAGTACGCCATTCCCAACTTTGTAACCTACCAAATTGTTCCACGCATTGATTTTGCCACCTGTTTCCAGCAACGCTTGTGATATCCGGACAGATGGGAAAATCGGTGAGCCTTCTAAACGCAACTTAACTGCAATCGGTGCAACGAGATCGATGAAATCCTTTCTTGAAGCCATGGAACGCCCTCCCTTCTATCAACTGCAAAGTTATATATTATAGTATTCCATAAAATGGTAGGTAGAGACGGCTAGTAGAGGGTCTAGATGTGGATATTTCATTGAAATTGTTCACATAAAAAAGGAAGAGGGTGCGCCTCAGTCATTTTCATGACCTTCGGGACACCCTCATCTATCATTCTTTAATAAACATCGCGTTGGTAACGTCCTTGCTCTTGCAAGCCATTCAAATAAGCTTCAGCCTCTTCGCGGTTCAACTTGCCTTCTTTTTCAATAATATCAATCAACGTGTTGTGAACATCCTTCGCCATGTTTTGTTTATCGCCGCACACGTAGAAGTAAGCGCCGCTCTCTAACCATGCGAATAACTCTTGGCTATTCTCCTGCATTTTATTCTGTACATACACTTTCTGCGCCGTATCGCGTGAGAAAGCTACGTCAATCTTGGTCAGTGCGCCAGCCTGTTGATATTGCTCCAACTCTTCCTTATACAGGTAATCTGTCGCAGAACGCTGGTCTCCAAAGAACAACCACGCTTTGCCTGACGCTTGGCTCACTGCACGCTCTTGAATAAACGAACGGAATGGCGCAATACCTGTTCCTGGACCTACCATGATGATATCCTGCTCCGAGGACTCCGGCAGGTTAAAATGTTTGTTCAGTTGGACAAACACAGGAACCGTATCACCTTCGTTCAGGCGCTCTGCGCACATCACGGAACATACACCTTTGCGCTCGCGGCCATGCGACATGTAGCGAACAGCACCGATCGTAAGGTGAACTTCCCCCGGATTGGCTGCAAAGCTGCTTGCAATGGAATATAAGCGTGGCGGCATTTTTCTTAATAAAGCAACAATATCGTGCGGGGAAGCTTTCCATGGACCAAATTCACTTAGCAAATCAAGCAAATCACGGCCGTCTGTATAAGCCTTCAACTGCTCCGTATCTGCAACAAGTTGCTTCAATGCTTCATTGTCGGAAAATTCAACGGCTTGCTGAACGATTTTTCTGGACAGCAGCGTAAGCTCGAAATGCTTCAAAAGCGCTTCTTGAAGCGGAAGAGTATCGTTTTGTTTATTAATGACAACCGCTGTGTCCGCATCCCACTTCATGACCTCAAGAATACCAGCGACCAACTCCGGATCGTTGTCAGGCACTACGCCTAAGCAGTCGCCAGGCACATAGGACAGGCCAGAGCCTTCAAGTGAAAGTTCAATATGACGTGTTTCTTTTGTGGATCCTTCACCGTTCAAATTCGTATTTTTCAACACTTTGGCTTGAAACGGATTGGTTCTAGAAAACAAGGATGGTACTTTTTCGACATCAGTAACTTGCATTTCTCTTCACCCCATGAGAATTTTTTTCATTTAGAATAGCACATGCCGCTCAACTTAGGAATATTTTTTAATTAACTCTATTATGAATTATTAGGTTTTTCCAAAAAATTAAACAATTTGTCTTAATTTGAGGCCAATTTTTCATTTTATGAGCCTATTTCACACAAAAAAACAAAAAACCTCCCAAATCTGTGTTAAACATCAACACAAACTTGGAAGGTTCGTTATCGGTTATTATGCCTCAACCTTATCATCGCAAGGCTCAGGTGTTCCTTCATAATCCGCTGGCTTGAAGGACGAGCCACAACCACAAGATGCTACTGCATTCGGGTTATTGATGGTGAAGCCGCCGCCCATGCCTTTATCTTCGAAGTCGATTTGGACGCCGTATAAATACTTAGCGCTTTCCTCGTCAACAACAACTTTAACGCCGTGAATGGTAAATTCTTTATCGTCAGACTTTTGATCATCGTCAAAGCCCATTCCGTAAGAAAAGCCGCTGCAACCGCCAGCTTTCACGCCAAGGCGTAAGAATAGCTTTGTAGACTCTTCAGCAGCCAAAAGCTCTTTAATCTTATCACTTGCTGATTCACTAATGTTAATCATAATGGAAATCCCTCCTTGGTTGTTCCCTACATAATAAAGGAAACCTGGCATTCGCATACGAAGTGCTTGCTTCAAGTATACTCCTAATCCATCCGATGCTCAAGGGCAGTTGTTCACTGTTTAGGACGTCTTATGGCATAATACTGCAATAATAGCTGGTCTAGATCTCGACTGCATTTCTGCACATCAGGATGAAGGAAACCATATGAGGTTCCTAAACTAACCATTTTACCTCGTAGCAGTTCAATTTTATTATGAAGTCGTTCCTGCGGTTCGGTCACGAATAATGGTAGCACGATTATTATCACCTTTAGCCCTTACGTAATCACATTGCAATAGTATACAGGAATTTGTTAATATTGGGAATAACATTTGGCCAATTTCATCGAAAAAATATAGGACATGGATAAGATTGTCGATTTATCTTCAACGTTCTGATGTTGCCCCTCCTAAGTAGGAGGTTTATAATAAGATGGATGGAAAGCTTGTATCGTTATAGATCTGGTTGTGAATTCCTTCACCGAACGGGTTGACAGGTACGCGAGCAACTCACACCACCTAACGCACCTAGTTCTAATTGCTAGCTGCGTCGTTTCATTTTGCGGTTTATTTTATATTTATAGGAGGCATGGAACATGAGTATTACGACAGTAGACCCGATCAAACGGATGGCTGAGATTGCTGACAAAGTTGAGAACGGCGAACGTTTGACCATGGAAGATGGACTGTTTTTATATGAATCTGACGACCTTTTAACCATTGGTCAATTAGCTAATAAAGTGAACACACGATTGAATGGAAACAAGGTTTATTTTGTACAAAACATGAGCTTATATTTCACGAATGTCTGTGAGGAGCATTGTTCATTTTGTCATTTCCGCCGCGATGAAGGTCAAGAAGGAGCTTACACATTAACGCCGGATCAGATGTTAGATTATATTGCCGAGAATTTTAACCCTGAAATTAAAGAGTTCCATATTAGTCAGGGGCACAACCCCCATCTGCCTTTCGAGTATTATGTCGATTGTATTCGTCGGTTGAAGCAAGCTTACCCAGACGTAACGATTAAAGCTCATACGGCTGCTGAGATTGAATTTTTCTCCCGTATCAGTGGCTTAAGCTACCGCGAAGTGCTGAAAACATTAATGGATGCAGGACTTTCCACGCTGCCTGGCGGCGGAGCCGAAATCCTTACAGAACGTTACCGTTCGAAAATGAAGGTCGAGAAAGCTTCCACCGAAGAATGGCTGGATGTTCACCGTCAAGCTCATCTTCTTGGGATGAAGACGCACGCGACCATGCTATATGGTTCAATTGAAACGAAAGAAGAACGAATTCGCCATATGATGTTGCTGCGCGAACTGCAAGACGAAACAGGCGGTTTCCTCGTATTCATTCCTAACTCTGTTCAGCCAGCGAGCAAAAATGCAAGTCTTAAACGTTTCGTTCCCGCTTGGGACGAACTCAAAACAATGGCAATAAGCCGCTTAATGTTGGACAATTTCCCACATATTAAGGCTTACTTCATCAATATTGGAACGAAACTTACGCAACTTTCCTTCACATTCGGTGCTTCAGATGCTCATGGCACGATCGTGAAAGAGAAAATCTCGCATGCTGCTGGCGCTCTTTCACCAGAAGGTTTAACACGCGATGAGATTGTATGGCTCATTCAAGGTGCGGGCCGCGTCGCTGTTGAGCGAGACACCTTTTATAATGAAATTAAAGTGTATGAGAGATAATAGAGAATAGATCATCGTTCAGAAGGGATATTGGTTGGCTATGAAAAAGTTTGTCATTCTCGGAGGAGGCTATGGCGGTTTGACCATAGCTTTAAACTTGTTGGAAAAGGATCTACCCGACGAAACAGAAATTATTATGATTGATCGCAGTCCCTTTCAAGGTCTCAAAACCGAATATTATGCCCTTGCTTCAGGTACCATTGCGGAAACTCATATTCGTGTTGCCTATCCGGATGATTCGCGACTACAGCTTGTGTACGGAGAAGTTTCTGGTGTTGATCTTAGCACGAAACAAATCAACTTCTACGATAAAGAACCCATTACCTATGACTGGTTAGTCATTGGTCTGGGTTGTGTAGATAGTTATCACGGAATTACCGGCGCTCAGGAGTTTTCTTCCAGTATTCAAACACTGGCTCAAACCCGTGCAACCTATCAAAAAATAAACAACATCAATCCGTACGGACAAGTCTCCATCATTGGTGGAGGACTTAGCGGAGTAGAGATGGCTTCAGAGCTTCGTGAGAGCCGCCCCGATCTCAATATTCGATTAATCGATCGTGGACCAAGTCTGCTCTCTGCTTTCCCTACGAATCTGCAGCAGTACGTGCGTGAATGGATGATCGAACATCATATCGAGCTGCGGACACAAGTTTCGCTTGTTCGATTAGATGGCGGAGATCTTTATAATCAGGATGAAATTATCCGTACAGATGCGACAATTTGGACGGCGGGTATACAACCAACGCCTATTGTCGAAGCTTTGAATGTACCAAAAGACCGCCAAGGACGTATTCTGTTAAATGAGTACCACCAAATTCCGAACTACGAAGATGTTTTCGTCGTAGGTGACTGCGCGTCATTACCTTTCTCACCAAGCGCTCAAGCAGCTCAAGCGCAAGGCAAGCAAATTGCAGAAGCCATTCAAGCGATCTGGAAAGGCGAGACTCCTAAACTTGGCAAGATTAAGCTAAGAGGAACGCTCGGCTCGCTTGGTAAGAAAAGTGGCTTCGGTATTATGGGTAAACGTACACTAATGACTGGTAAAATTGCTCGTATGCTCAAAAGCGGCGTGCTCTGGAAATCCAAACGCCACTTCGGTTAAGTTTTATTCACTAAGCAAGTCATACATGGCTTCAATCTCTTTGATCTTATCTAAAATGGCAGTATGGAGACTCTCTGCGCTTTCAGCAGCAATAATCTCGCCATTGACTAGCGCGTAGGGCTCCATATAACACTGTCCGCAATTGCCCAGACAACCGTATTCCATAACATCGAATTCGGGATTTGCTTCAAGGTCTTTCATGACTTTATCAGTTCCTGTGTGCATATTACTGGCACAAAATTCTATAATTGGTCGCATTTAAAAATTCCACCCCATGCTGATAGTTTCAAGCCTCAAACCATTTTCATTTAAAGCGTATTGTACTATAATAGATAAAGAAAGGAGATGAATCAAATGACAGAAAAAACCAAAGAAGCGATTTACGATGAAGTTCTTGAGGTTTTAGATAAACTTCGTCCTTTCCTACAACGTGATGGCGGTGACGTCGATCTAGTTGATGTGGAAGACGGAATCGTAAAACTGAAACTTATGGGTGCCTGCGGTAGCTGCCCGAGCTCAACAATCACATTGAAGGCTGGTATTGAGCGCGCATTAGTTGAAGAGGTAGAAGGCATAACAGAAGTCGTACAGGTATTCTAATTACGACTATATCATGAGATAAACTTTTATCGTAGTCTTTCGAAGATGATCGACCGCGTTTAGATGTTGTTTATATCGCCAATAAGAATTTTTACTTCCGCACACCCGGAAATTTCTAAATTCTTATGTGGAAAGAAAGAGCTTACCTCTAGGGTAAGCTCTTTTTGCTGTACGGTACGAGGACTATTCCGATTTGCGTTGTTTGATCACCGGGATTGGTTGGATAGGATCCAATGCACCAGAGATATCCATAATATTGCCGGTTATGAAATCTGAGTTAGGCGAGCATAGAAAATCGATGACACGCGCAACATCCTCGCCTGTTCCTGGTCTCCCCACAGGTGTTTCCCCATCCACTTCTAAGCGTGCTTCTTCCATCGTGCGCTCTTTGTTCTTCCCGCGAATATCACCTGGACAAATCATATTCACCGTGATGCCATGCGCGGCTTCTTCCTCGGCTAATGTTTTGGTAAAGGAGACTAACCCAACCTTGGCAGCCGCATAGGCAGCTCTGTGCGTCCAGCCCCTTGCTTCCGCCGCTTTCCCGAAACCGAAATGGATGATACGCCCCCATCGCTTCTCGCGCATCATAGGCAGCACAAGATGATCTAACGTCATTACGCCCAGCAGATTTCCGCGCATTAAATAGTCAATTTCATCGATCTCGTAATCAGCGAAAAAGCGCCGCTCCCGTACAAAAGGCCCTGCATTGTTCACAAGTATATCAATCGATCCCAGCGCTGAGACCGTTTCTTCCACCATACGGATATTATCCTCGCGTTTGGCTACATCCCCTTGAACAGCGATGCTGCGCACGCCCATTTCCGTCAATAGCTGAACAAGTTCAGCAGCTTCCCTCTCGCTTGTTACATAGTTCACAGCGACCTGGCAGCCTTTCTTGGCTAAGGTTAATGCCGTCATTTTGCCCAAACCCTTGGCACTGCCTGTAACCAGTACTGTTCGACCTCTTAATGGCATGGTCCCCTACCCCTTTGTCACATACGCCGTAATGTAAGTAAATGCTACTGTTAAGGTTCGGCATACCATGTCAAATCCCTGCTGCAAATCATCTAAATTTAGCTTCACATTCTCAAGATGTATGCGCTCACCAAGTAAAGGTTCCTTCTGCTGGAGATCGTCCAGCATCTCTGCATTAATGTAGTGCATTTCCATATTACGCAGATTGCGGAGTCGTTCTAACGGCGTTTTATAAGCCATTTTGAGCGTATAAAGCTGTAGTTCTAACGAACCATGAAGATGCTTCTCATGCATATGGCGCAGAACTGTAAAATACGAGAATCGCGATTTTAACGTCTCTGTTTTTAAAGAGAAGAGGTCATTCATGAAAGTCCCTAGCTTATCTAAAATAGAAAATAGACGAATAAACGCATTTTTGAAGAAATACACAAATCGCTGATACGTCTCTGTTTCCTGCGGATTCATGTCCTCCAGAAAGCCCTTCACGATCATCTCACCATAGCGCTCGCAGCAATATTTGCTTTGTTCACATTCATCTAAAGCATCGATAAACCCCTTACTCCATATGGCTTGCCGATGAAAGATCGAATATTCCGTAGAGAGGTGACTCTGCTCGGTGGCGATCTGTTTCATATAGGCTCTTATTGCATCTCCTGCTTCCAGCAGGAGACCACTATCAACACGTTTCGGCTCATTAAATAAGACACGAAGCATAAGATCACCTCCCTTTTTATCATCATCTGATCATCTTGTTACTTGGATACCGTTTTGGCTGTTGAGACAGGCATAGCGGATCGCTTAGCTCCCGCAGTACGATCACGCTGCACGAAATACATCGCAGCCAACACACCTGCACCTCCCAAATACTGACTTAACGAGATCGATTCTCCAAGGAAAATGAAGCCCCCAAGCGCAGCAGTCACAGGAAGCAAGTAACCGTAAGCCGATGATTTAAATGGTCCTAACTTAGCTAAACTCCAATTATGCAGAGAAAACCCGACAGCCGTTGCCAAGAGCGAAGTATAAATTAAACTAATCCATCCAGCCTGCGAGATCGCTGCGAAGTAAGCACCATCCGCACGCAATATGACGAAGGGTAATAAAGACAAAGCTCCCGCTGTCATTTCTAGTGAAATGAGGATTGGAAGTGGATATTTTATCACCAAACGATTCATCCCAATGAGATAAATGGCTCCCATGAAACTGCGCATCAAGAGCAAGATATCCCCTCTCAATGTATCACTGCCTAAGTGAAAGCCCTCGGCGCCCCCTGAGACAATGAGCATTACACTACCGAGTGCCAAAGGAATCCCAACCAGAATTCTCCAAGTAATCTTCACTTGCCCGACAATTACGGCAATGAGTACGGTTATTACAGGCATGAAGCCTCGCCCCAGCACAGCACCATTCGCAGCATTGGAAAACTGTAACGCATATTGCAGGAGTGCTTCCATTCCAACGGCATTGAGTATGCCTAACCCACAGATAAGCAGAAGATCGCGACCTGCAATGTGAAAACGAAGCGACCGAGAACGATAATAGAAGTAAGTATAGACCCACAGGATCGGAATCATACTTGCGAAGCGTAGACCATTAAAGACTAGACTGTCCCATTCTCTTCCGCCGATTTTGAGAGAGGCCAAATTAATTCCCCAAAGCAGGTAGACCAATACAAATCCCAAATGTGGGTAGATCGCTCGTAAACGTCCCGAGTTCATCACGTCGTAACACCTCTATAATGGAAATGGCCTTCCGTTAGAAGGCCTTGTTGTGCCTGTGCCGCATGATGCTGCTAGGCTTTACGATCATATAACGTGAGTACACACAAATAACATAAGAATCCAAACATACAAGCCACAATAATGGCATGAATCATACCTGTAAATAAATAAGCAACTTCATTCCCTAAGGACCATGTTACGACTGCGCCGCTAATCACTTGAAGCGAAACGAGAATAAGAGCCCATTTGCTCCCGAACCAAAGTTTGTCCGTCTTCTGATAATGGCGTCGAGCTTGCAGGTACAAAAATAAGATACATACAAAGAGCAGCAAAGCGGCAATCCGATGTGTAAACACAATGCCAGTTGCACCGCTAAGTTCAGGGATCACTTCGCCATTGCATAACGGCCAGCCCGAGCAGCCACCCGAAGAAACGGTATGACGCACGAATGCTCCTAAGTAAACTACAACGTAGCTGTAAATAGCTGTAAACCAGACGATTACTTTAAAACTAGTATGAATCTGCGTTGTTCGAATAAATTGTCCCCACGGGGTAAACACGAGTGCAAGCAGCAGGGAGAAAGCAAAGGCAAGCAAGGATAAACCGAAATGAAGAGCAAGGACAAGTGAGGATTGCGGCCAAACAACGGCCAATGCGCCCATCGCTGCTTGAATCAAGGTCATGACTACGGTTGCTGTGATAAAGAATTTAGCATCTCTACGCTTCACATAGCGGAACACCAAGTAAAACGTTACAACAAGTATCATGGTCACAACACCTACAACTAAGCGATGACTGTACTCGATAAACGAAGAAATGGTATGTGCTGGAATGAATTTCCCATGGCATAACGGCCATTCGTCGCCGCAGCCCCGGCCAGCGTCAGCCTTAGTTACTAAGGCCCCCATCGCAAGAATAAGAAACATGCCGATGGCGGATAAATTCGCAAATCTTTGGATCCATTTTTGCATGATTGCACCTACTTTATGTCATATCTACTGAGGATCATGTCGAATACTGTAGTTCCGCTTTAATTATAGCTGTAATATGAAGCCATTTCCATTCGCAATTGTTACAAAGCTCCGAAACAACAGGGAATCGAGCTACGCCCAAGACTTGGAAATAACATTATAGTGTGTGTAGTATGGAAGCATTTATTCCGAATATGAAAAAAGGTTCGATTCGAGCCTGGCTAACATCAAAAAACACCGGCATCGAATTAATCCGACAACGGTGTCCATGTGATGTGTATTCAAACTACTCCTTCTTAAGGAGCCAACGCATTCGAAACTTCAATTGCACGGTCAAGGAATTGCTCAATTTCCTCACGGGTTTTACGCAGTTTGCTGACGAAACGAACGACTTCTTGCCCGTTACGGAAAGCAATGAAACTCGGGATACCTAAGATGTTCAATTGTTCGCACAAATCCGGGAATTCATCACGATCCAGTTCAATGAAAGTAAGACGGCCTTCATAGGCTTGCTCTACAGCAGGCATAAAAGGATCAATATAATGGCAATCCTTACACCATGTCGTTTTAAAAATAGCTATTGTCACGCCAGACTGCGAAATTTGCTCTTGAAATTGTTGCTCAGTCGATACTTTACGCATAGGACACCTCATCACTTCTAGAATTTACTCTCTTATAGCATGTGAGAAAATCAGTGTCAAGCAGCTGGTTCAGAAAAGTAAAATTTTGAACGACTATGACGTGTTTTTTATTTTCGGCATTTGTTGTAGAATGACATTATTACATAGACCTTTTGGGGAATAGCTATCCGATTGGAGAAAATAATGATCTATCAAAATTTAGAAGAATGCTTAGTTGATTTAGAAAAGAACGGACACTTGGTTCGCATTCATGAAGAAGTTGATCCTGAGCTTGAAATGGCAGCCATTCATATGAAAGTTCATGAAGCTGGTGGCCCAGCCTTATTATTCGAGAATGTGAAAGGTTCCAAGTTTCGGGCGGTATCCAACCTTTTCGGTACCGTAGAGCGCAGCAAATATATATTTCGAGATACTTGGGAAGGCGTGAAAAACGTAATCTCTTTACGAAGCGATCCCATGAAGGCAATGAAAAGCCCACATAAACATATCGGTACGGGTCTGGCTGCCTGGAAAGCCCTGCCAATCAAAATAAACGGTGATCTTCCGGCTTCTTTTGAGGAAATCAACATTGCTGACCTCCCGCTCATCAAGCACTGGCCAGAGGATGGCGGTGCATTCGTCACCCTGCCTCAAGTGTATTCAGAAGATCCGGAGAAACCAGGCATTATGAATTCCAATCTGGGGATGTATCGGATTCAACTAAGCGGGAACGAGTATGAATTAAATAAAGAGATCGGCTTGCATTATCAGATTCATCGCGGTATCGGTGTCCACCAAGCAAAGGCAACTAAGCAAGGAGCACCTTTAAAAGTAAGCATTTTTATTGGCGGACCGCCGGCGCACACTTTGTCAGCGGTTATGCCCCTGCCGGAAGGCATGAGTGAGATTACCTTTGCGGGCTTACTTTCAGGGCGCCGCTTCCGCTACAGCTATATAGATGGCTATTGTATTAGTCACGATGCTGATTTTGTTATCACAGGAGAAATTTATCCTGGCGAAACCAAACCGGAGGGCCCTTTCGGCGATCATTTGGGCTACTACAGCCTTACGCATCCTTTTCCTCTCATGAGAGTGCACAAAGTATATGCGAAGAAGAAGGCAATCTTCCCATTTACTGTCGTGGGCAGACCCCCTCAAGAGGATACGGCGTTCGGGGCATTAATTCATGAACTCACAGGCGATGCAATTAAGCAAGAAATCCCAGGGGTCAAAGAGGTTCATGCTGTAGATGCTGCAGGCGTACACCCTTTGCTCTTTGCGATTGGCAGCGAACGTTACACGCCCTATCAACAAGTCAAGCAACCGGCAGAGCTGCTCACGATTGCTAATCGCATTTTAGGGACGGGACAAGTTAGCTTAGCCAAGTACCTATTCATCACAGCAGAAGAGAGCCAGCCTTTGGATTCCCATGATGTAGAGCAATTCTTACAATACATTTTGGCACGAATAGACCTTCATCGGGACCTTCATTTCTATACCAATACGACGATCGATACCCTAGATTACTCAGGTACAGGTTTAAATAGCGGCAGTAAGGTTGTCTTCGCAGCAGTCGGTGATAAAAAAAGGGATTTATGCTTAGAGGTTCCTGGCGTTTTTAATGAAATACCAGGGGTTCAACATGCGTGTTTGGTGATGCCGGGGATCGTCGCGGTTCAGATGTCCGAATTTAAAAGTTACGGTGAGACACAGGTAGAAATGAACGATTTATGCGAGGCTATTGGCGCAAAAGGCCCACTCCCTGCTTGTCCATTAATCATTGTATGTGATGATAGCCGGTTTATGAGTGAGAGTATTAACAACTTTGTTTGGGCTACATTCACACGCAGCAATCCTTCCCATGATATATATGGCGTGAACAGTTTTTATGCGAATAAACATTGGGCTTGCGATAATGTTGTGATTGATGCGCGAATTAAACCGCACCAAGCACCGCCATTAATACCGGATCCAACGGTTGAAAAAAACATCATGCGCTTATTTGCCGAAGGTGCTGTTCTAGGCGGCATTCAAAAGTAATCAAAAAAATCCAGCCTTGCCCAATTCGGCAAGGCTGGATTTTTTGGGTTTATTATTTATTCAGCTTAGTCAGCATTCATTAAACGGTCACTGCCAACTCGGCATGAGTCATCACGCTGCCAGGGTCACACCTACCCGCTTCACGACCTTGCTTGCTTGCTGATGCAGGAAAATAGAGTTCGTTAGTGAGAGTCCAGTAATTTCGGGGTTTTCACAATAGTTAGAAAATAAATTAAGTTCGTTAGTTAAATGACTTTTTGAAGAGTTAATACTTTAAAAATAGAAAATAAAGTTTGTTAGTGATATTTACTACTTCGAATCTATTTTGTTTTCCTTTGTGCAATAAGAACGTAAGAGACCAATCATGTAAAAAATAACCAGCCTTAGGTAACGGGCTGATTATTTTAGATTCAGAACTTCAATTTGATCTTGCCCTTTTTTCTCAGTTCCATATTCCGTGCATCCCGCACTTTGCGTTTAAACGAAAGGGACTGCCTGAAATTTTTTAAACGCTAATAGGAGAATCGTCGCACCGAACGAGAAGTAGGAAGCGGCATCGCCGACTCTGTTTAAAATTTCTGGCCATAAAAGCATCGCTCCATAGACCAAGAAAGGAAGAGTCACTTGTCTGGATCGAGCAGCTTCGATTAGACATGAAACCTATTGATTAAACCTTTCATCTGCTCGGCCATGGCGGTCAGTTGCGTAGCGGAAGAGGTAATATCCTCTATTGCGGCTAGCTGCTCTTCGGTTGAGGCGGAAGCTTCCTGCGCAGAGGCTGCAATGGTGCCCGTAGCATCAGCGCTGACCAGCATTGTCTCAACCATTTGCTCCGCGCCGGCGGCAATGTGTAGTACTGCAGCAGACACGCCTTCGATTTGCATCTTGGCATCTTGGATCGAGCTTTCAATCTGCTGGAAAGATTGACCGGCGGTGGCGACAACCTGAAGTCCTTGTGTAACTTCAAGGCAGGTATTCTCCATCGCTTGGACAGCATGAGCGGTCTCAGTCTGAATCAAGTTTATCAAATCAGCAATTTGCTTTGCGGACAGTGCACTTTGCTCCGCCAATTTGCGTACCTCTGTCGCGACAACTGCAAAACCTCTGCCTTGCTCGCCGGCTTTAGCTGCTTCAATTGCCGCATTCAGCGCTAAAAGGTTAGTCTGCGAGGAGATGCCTGCAATTTCCTTCACGATGTCCTCGATTTGGAGCGAACGATGACTCAGCCCTTTAACGACTTCACCTAATTCACGGACATTTTGATCGATCGCCTGCATTTGCCGGCTAGCCGTAGCAATTGCTTGTTCACCGTCTGCAGCTTTGGCTGAGGTCGTTGTCGCTGTGCTAGAGGTGCCTTGTGCATTCGCTGCGATCTGCTTTACGTGGGAAGCCATCTCTGTCACCGTCAACATGTTATCATCAGCGCTTTGTACTTCTCTCTCCGTGTGAGTAGCAATTTCTTGCATGGTGGCTGCGATTTGCTCCGTAGCGGAGCAGGTCTGCTCGGCACTAGCCAGAAGCTCCTCAGCCGAAGCCGCAACCTGCTCGGACGTTCCCCGAACTTGCTGAATGATGTGACGAAGACTCTCGGTCATGTTGTTGACGGCATGGAGCAAGCGTCCGATCTCGTCATTGGTTTTTACAGTAAGTGGCTTACCGGTCAAATCCCCTTCGGCGACTGCCACCATTCTATTGGCTATACGCTTAATCGGCACTACGATTTGCTGAGCAATGTAAAGGGCTAGGAATCCCCCAACGATAATCGCCAAAACTGATAGGATAACAATACTGAGCACGAGCTGATCGCCATTTTGCAACAGATGCTCCCCGGATACTTTAATCTCATTTTCCCTTGAAAATGCCAATTTGTTAAAAGCTTCATCAATTTCACGCCCCGTGACGGTGACTTCATTCTTCAGAATCTTTAAGGCAAGCTCCTTGTTGCCGCTATCGTAGGCAGGAAATAGAGTTCCTTCAACAAGCTCACGCCATTTGATACTTTTATTCACCAGGTCGTGGGCCTCTTGGGAGGTGCTCGTAGCCAACAGCGTCTCCTGGAATTTTTTGCTTTCCTCGGTGGTTTCAATGAAACGTTTTTTATAGTCTGGATCGCCAAAAAGAATATATCCCCGAATCAAAGCAATCCGCTTTTGGATATTTCCACTTAGCTTCTCGTCGGCTAAAAGCAAGGTGACATCGTGGGACATGATTGCGCTTACACTCCGATTAAATGAGGATACCTTGGAATAGCTAAAAACTGCCATAACAACCATTAACAATATAACAACTGAAAATCCTAGCAAGATTTTGATTCTTAAGCTCTTGATGGTGTTCATGTCTCTCCCCCGATTCATTTTGACGTATATATACAACAAAACTATTATGGGAGAAAATTCCTTAATATGCAATGGAAATACTTAACAGGTGTATCGTAAAAGTAAATCACCAAATTTTGTCGCTGATTCGAGCACATTCATATCAACGAAAAGAGATATAAGCCAACAATCAACATTAACTATGAGGAACTAAGTCTATTTTATAAGGACTTCTCAACAGACATACGGAAAGTAAACTGCTTTTTTACGCTATCCTGCACGTTCGGGGAAAAGACAGCCGGTTGTGATGGCTGCCTGGTAATAGTCGGTCTAAGCTATAGTTCTCCGTGAGTTAAATGACCTGCTCTTTTGAAACGATGAACTTGAAGGCGAAATTCTCTGATTCTCATGCTTCAAAATGATACTCCATATCCCCAGCCATTGCCGCTGGCGTATCGGCAGTCTTTCGAAAGTCATGTGCGTGCAGAAGTTGAAAATCTCCAAAATCCACTTGTTTATAAAACTCGTAACAAGGGAACCCATCATGACTTCCCTTCACCTGCACGGTCCCATCTTTATGCGCATTAATCTGCAGAGAGTAGTCTACCGTCGGTGCATCAGACCGAAGCGGATTGCTTACGCTCGCTCGCATAGTTAATGATACCGTATCCCCGCTCCACACTTCGTCTTCAATTCGAATCCCGTCTGTAGATGCTTTTCCTTGTTTGTATTCTACTAAGCCGTCTGGGGCTGTCATTTTGAGGACAGTGACACCTGTATCGGAGAAAGAGTTAATTCGTTGCTTTACGAAGTCAATAACGACCTCCTGCTCTACACGGCAACGCCCTGTGTTTACTGCATACGGAGTGAATTCCCTTGCATCCCCCTGATATTCATAAATCATGCCTGAAGAATCTTGAATTGGTGGTAGATAAAGCATACCTCCGATGAACACACTACCTCTAATTTTGATTAATTCTGCCATAATAGTAACCCCTTACTCCTCTTACTAACTTATAATATTTTTAAAAGTATTTATAATATTCTTTGGATATTAATAATTTCCTTTTTTTTGTAACTATACTGCCAGCTGAATGCCTAAGAATATATGTTATATTGGTCTTGTCGGCAATCGGACTATATTCTTGTCACTCGACAGGTACGTACATTAGGAATCGGAAAGTTCTTGCCAAAAAAACGAAACAGAGAAAAATTTGTAGCGAGGACTCCTCCAATATCAAGGACCAATTCACCTTTAATAGTCATTTCAGCACCTACCTTCTTCTCCCTGTCACTTTCAACAATTCTCATAAAAGTCATGTCCTACACGGTAGCTGCACAGTAACAGACGTCCCTTCGCCTAGCTCGGATTGAATTCGGACACCATAAGCCTCACCATAGGCTAATTGGATACGCGAAATCGTATTCTTGATGCCGACGGATGCTGACTCCTTATACAAAATAGTGTCGATGCCATCCTTGCTGATCCCTCTTCCGTTATCGCGAATTTGGAAATATCGGCTCTCGTCCTCCGTCCACCCGCGGATTACAATGAGGCCGCCTTCCTCCAGACCGCTGAATCCATGTAAAATCGCGTTCTCAACGAACGGTTGGAATAATAGCCTTGGCAACTTTCCCTCGTAAAGCGAAGGCTCTATTTCATAAGTGACGCTGAATTTCCCTTCAAACCGAGCTGACATGATGTAAAAGTAATTCCGCATCCACTCCAGCTCTTCTGACAAAGAGACAGCACCCCAATCTTTCCGGGATGTATAGTGCAGCATGCCTGACAGGCAAACGAGCATTTTGCTGAGTTCCTTTTGGTTGTTCTCGATTGCTGTCCAGTTCATGATATTGAGCGTGTTGTACAGAAAATGGGGATTCATCTGCATGTTCAGCGCGTGGATCTCTGCTTCTTTCTCCTTCAGCTTAATCTCGTAATTTTCCTTGACTAGCAGCTGAATACGATCGTTCATGCGATTGAAGCGCTGCGAAAGAAGACCGAATTCATCGTTCCTGTCCACCTCAACCTGCTTCTGGAAATCGCCCTCCCCCACAGAGCGCATCGCGCTAATCAACTTCTTAATCGGCACCGTGACATGCCCAAGGATGAAATACGCGAACAACAGCGCAACACCCCCGAGCGCCAGCGCGCTGACGAGTGTCGATGTGCGGATGACGGGAACCAGACTTCCGACGAGCGCGGACTCCGGCGTAATGACGATCGACAACCAGCCCGTCACCGCCGAACGGTCAAAGACAACGATCTGATTGGCCCCGTTCAGCTTAAGTCTCGTCGTCCCGCTCCCTTGCGCACGGAAGGCGCCGACCCAGTCCTGCTTATACGTTCCGGTGACTTGCGACTTGTCACTTGATGCCACCACAACATCGTCTGGGTCCAGCACCATGTACGTCGATCCTGCGGGAATACTCTTCTCGAAGAGATCATCGAGTACCGTAGATTTGTAGCTGATCGTCAGCACCGGGCGCTCCACGTTAGGTTTAAGCTTCACCAGGGTACTGTCCTGCAGGTGAGAGAAGTTCAGCAGCCGAGTAGCTGTGAATAAGTAGCGGTAGTCGAACGTTCCGTCCTTAAGCCAAGGCTGGTCGAACATCTTGATAAAATCGTAGGTCGGGTACCAAACCATTTTCCCTGCTGCCTGCTCGGCCGCCTTATAGATCTGCGACTTCGCGGGGTCTCCTTGGGGCATCGCCAATAGGCCAAAGCTGTAGTAGCTCGTCCACAGCTGCGCTGCGTACACATCCTCGTTCTGGGAGAAATATTTGCTCAGAATCGCCGTGACTTTGCGGTCGGCAGCGACAAGCTCCTCTTCGGCTTCCGGGTTGAGATTGTTAAAGATTTCGAACAAATCCTTGTCCACAAACAAGGATCGGCTATTCTGATCTGCAATCCCAAGCTTCGTATTGATCACGTCGTTATTCTTCTGAACCACAGCATAGACGTTCTTTTGGGCTTGCTCCGTGACAACGTTCAGGCTCGTTCGGTAGAAGATCGTACTCAGCACGAGGAGCGGCAGCGCGATGAGAATTAAGTAACTCAGCAGCAGTCTCGCTTTGAATGTCATGAGTTCTCCTCACTTCCATCAGTCGGAGAGGGGATCCGCTTATAGGCTTCCGGAGACAATCCTACTTGCTTCTTGAACATCCGTGTAAAATATTTCGTGTCCCGGTAGCCACATTGCTCCGCGATCTCGTAAACCTTGAGCTGCCCCGTGCTAAGGAGCTCCTTGGCACGACGCATGCGAGCTTCCGTAAGGTGGTCAGAGAAGGATCTCCCCGTCCTGCTCTTAATTAACGTGCTGAAATAGGAGGGGTTGAAATGAAACCGCTCTGCCGCCATTTCGAGCGTAAGATCCTCATGGAAATTCTGGTCGATCCACCCGATGCAATCTTCCATGATCAGCTCATTGCGATCTTGCTTCCTTATAATCATCGAACGGTGCACCTTCTCCAAGCTCTGGAGCAGCAGCGCCATGAGCTCCTCGCTGCCACGGCACATCGCGATTTCCGAAACAACAGCTTCCGTAATAGCAATCCCGACATCGCGATCGACGATTTCCTTCGTGCGGCTCTTCATCTTCATCAGCGTCAATGACGCGTAATCCTTCATGAGCTTCGGATCGGTGTTCCCACCGCTTGCGAGCTCCCGGAAGGCTGTGCGGCACATGGCTTCGGCAGCATCCATCGTCGGATCTTGCAGTGCCTCGAACAGCTGCTCCCCGTCCAGCCGAAAAGAGGACGTCGCTGACAGAACAAGCTCCAAGCTGCTCGTAACCCCTTGCCACTCTTCGTGGAATGTATGTGAGAGCGCTGTTTGCGCGTGCTGATACAGCTGCGGAATATCCGTTAACTTCTCTGCTTCCAGTGGTCTGCACCCGATCCCGTGGAACAAATAGCCACCTGCTTCACCGTGCTCAGATATCGCTTGCAATAAAGCACGCATCTCCGGTATCAACATGGGCAGTCGAGCGGGTTCGCTCAACCGGATCGCGGTTACAACCCGGCCTCCCTGATTCGGTACGGTTTGAAGTGGGAACGTACAAACATGGCCGAAGCCCGCACCCAGCTGGCTCAACCGGTCCGCCAACAACTCCAGCGACATGACCGGGTTGCCTCCAGTGTTGCAGCCTGTACTGCTGCCAGTGCCAATCTCGGACAGAATCATCAGATCGACTTCCTGCAGCACCGCCCAATCGTCTAACCGTTCGCCTTCGCCCGGGGACAACTCGCCACTCAGCCACTGATGAAGCAATTGGCTCCTATACGCGGAAGAAGTCAGCTGCAGTCTATGCTTGAGGTCAGCAGTCTCCCCCTGTTCCATAATCTCCGCGGCTAGCTTTTGCTCTATCCGCTGAAGCAAGGCTTCCACCTTGTCAGCGTCAACCGGCTTAAGCAAATAGTCGCTGGCACCATATCGAATCGCGGTCTGGGCATAATCGAATAGATTGAAGGCCGAAACGATGATAACCTTCGTCTGTATCCCCTCCACTTCCAACCACTTTAACAAAGAAAGCCCATCCATGTTAGGCATCTGAATATCGCTAAAAATGACGTCAGGCAGCTCCGAGCGAATACTCGCGAGCGCAACTTCTCCGTCCTTAGCCACGGATACATGCGCATGCGGACGCATAGCCTGAACCATAGCGGCCATTCCTCTCAAATGCCGCGGTTCATCGTCCACGATGAGAATTTTCACCTTGTGTTCCCTCCTCTCCACGATGTGTCCGATCAATTTCTACCACAGTACTACGTAATCCAAGTCTTGGATAGAGGGGGACTTAAACCCCGCTGTCTACATTTCCTGCTACAATCACACTATTTTCCATATATAAGGAGTCGCTTCGTGCCCTATCCTACAAAATAGACAAGCTCTTGTCGTTCATCAACGACAAAAACTTGTCTACTCATAAAATCTCTTTCGACCAGAATCGAAGCTCATTCCGCTCTTATCTTTCTTTTAGCGGACGGGCAGCTACTCCTTCAAACGTTAACTTCACCGGTCGAATGCTGCCATCCTCCTCGATGTACATGCGATCGATGCAGACAACTCGATGGTTCGCATCCGTTTCCGATAACGGTCTCCGATGGTAAACGATGTACCATTCGTCTAAGTCCGGCACCTTGATAATCCCGTGATGTCCTGCGCTAGTTGCGACATCCTTGTTCTGCTGCAGTATTTTCCCCACTCGTTTGAACGGACCTACGGGCGATTCCGCTATCGCGTAAGCAACAGAGTAATCCGGGCCACCCCAACCGCCTTCTGCCCACATGAAATAATAAAGCCCGTTTCTCTTGATCATGCAAGGTCCCTCGACGAAAAGCTCAGGTGTGACTTCCTTGAACGTCTCTCCATCATCGAATGCTCGAATGCTGATCATATCTTCATTTAATCTCACAACATTACAATGACCCCATCCGCCATAGTATAAATAAACGCTGCCGTCATCGTCGATGTAAACATGCGGATCAATGGGTTGGGCTCCGTGATAGAATTGATCGATCAGAGGCTTACCTATCGCATCAACGAATGGACCTTCGGGCCGGTCTGAGACAGCCACGCCAATCCCACCGAGCTCATCATTGCTTTGGATATCATTCGCAGCAAAATAGTAATAATATTTTCCGTTTTGTTCAATCGGAGAGGGGGCCCATAGGGCTCTCTTTGCCCATGATATACTTTTCATTTCCAGTATACGGTCTACCTTCGTCCACGCCACCAAGTCTTCCGAATAAAAGGCATCGAAGTAGGTTTGCTCATCATACGGTGCTGAATGGGTCGGATAGATCCAATACTTTCCTTCGAAAATTCTGGCCTCTGGATCCGCATACCAACCTGGAAAAATCGGATTTCCCGATCGCTTATCCTTCATTTCATTCACTTTTGTGAACCTCCTGATTATGGTTTAAAGTAAGCCACTGGTCGGCAGCGGCAAACAATCATACCTTATCCTTTCAACCCCGTGAGCGTAATTCCTTCGAGGAAATAGCGTTGCCCTACCAAAAAAACAACGATGCACGGCAGTACAACGACCGTTGATGCCGCCATTAGCAAGTCCCACTGCGCTGTATAGCTGCCTTGAAACATCTGCAAGCCAAGTGCAAGTGTGAACCGGCTATCACTTTTCAAATAAATAAGCGGTCCCATAAAGTCATTCCATGACCCCAGAAATGTAAAGAGAGCAACGACGATAACAGCAGAACGGCTGAGAGGCAGAATGATCCACCAATAGATTTGAGAATAATTTGCTCCGTCCACAAACGCCGCTTCATCGAAATCCTGTGGAATCGTCATATAAAATTGGCGCAGCAGGAAAATATTAAAAATACCTCCACCAAAATAAGCAGGAGCAATGAGTGGATAGAAGGTGTCGTAAAAGCCAAGCGTCTTCCAGCCGATAAAACTTGGAATAAGGGTAACCGCCCCCGGCAGCATCATGGCAGACATCAAGATGGCGAACACCACTTCGCGCCCCTTCCAACGGATGCGTGAGAAGCCAAAGGCTGCAACAGTACTCGAAACAACTGTGCCCAGCAAAACGGCGGCAACAATAATCAGCGTATTTTTGAAAAAAGCACCAAATGGAACGACCGTAAGGGCATTTTTGAAATTTTCGAAATGAAACGGCTTGGGAATCCATTGCGGCGGCATAATGAAGATCTGGGATAAGTCCATAACCGAGCTGCGCAGCAGCCAAATGAACGGCACGATAAACATGACGGAAACGATGACAAGGGCAGTAAACCCGCCTATAAGCTTAAGTCTGGACTCTCTCATGCGCGATCCCCCTCATAATGAACCCAGGATTTCGAGGTTTTGAAGATCAGAAACGAAAAGATCATAATAATGACGAAGAGCACCCACGCAAGTGCTGAGGCGTACCCCATTTCCGAATCGCGGAACGCAGTTCGCCATAGATAGAACACAAAGAACAAACTTTTGTTATTCGGTCCCCCTTGTGTCAAAATATACGCCTCACTGAATACTTGGAAAGAACCAATAATCGTCATAATCGTGTTAAAAAAGATCGTTGGTGTCATCATCGGAATCGTAATATGCCTCAGCTTTTGATACCAGCCTCCACCGTCTACATCAATAGCTTCGTAATAGCTTGAAGGAATGACCGATAATCCTGCTAAAAAAATGATGACGGTTCCGCCAATTCCCCATAATGTCGTAAGCACAATGGAGGGAATTACACTGCTTTCGCTGAACAACCAAGCGCTAGTTGGGAGATGTAATTTTTCTAACACGGTATTAACTAAGCCCAGATCCGGATTCAGCAGCCACAACCAAATCATCGAAGAGGCAACCGCCGGCACAATGCTCGGCAAGTAGATGATTGTCCGGAATGCGGAACGGCCTTTTACATTCATGTTTAGAAGAATAGCCAAGAAAAACGAAAAGATAATAACCGTAGGCACACGTAATAAGACGAAATAAAAGGTTGTGCCAAGCGACTGGTAGAACAGTTCATCTTCACCTGAAAACAGCTTGATGTAATTGGTGAGTCCAATGAAGTTTGTCGTATCCTTGAAGACGTTGTAGTCCGTTAAACTAAGATATAAACTCGCAACCATCGGTCCCAGCGTAAAAATAAGGAAGCCTACTATCGCCGGCGATGTGAACAGCAGGCCATAGAACAGAGCCTTCCGTTCCCGCTTAGTGCTCGTGCTGCGTGAAGCAACAATAGCCTTCTGATTGTCTAGTACCGAAATCTCCATACCGTATTCCTCCTATCTATGCCAGAGGACAACGCCTTTTGGAAGAAAGGGCCGTTGTCCTCAATTGTTCATCCGCTATTTCGGATTTGCTACTTAACGTCGCGTCGACCCTGTACATGTTCTTGCGCTTTCACAGCAACCGCGTCTAGCGCCTCCTTGGCTGATTGCTTACCAAGCCAAACTTTATCCAGTGCCGGGTTAATATCATCCATGATTTTGCTGAAGTTTTTAACATAAGCCGTTGGTGTAGCATGGCTATGATTAAGCAGCATATCAATAACGGCTCCTTGGTAACCAGACGGACGCGAAGGTAGATTTTTCGTCCATTTCGCTAACTTCTCATCATTTGTATACCAGTCCTTGTGAGCAGGCATCAATGTGCCAGCCGTCAGCAAATCCAAGGATGCTTCCGGATCAAGCAGTGCCTTAAGCAGCTCCCATGATTCCTGCGGATGTTTAGTAGTCTTGAAAATGGAGAACATCGCGCAGACAACCGTCGTAACCGGCTCTTTCATAACGGGCAGAACACCCACATTAAAGTTGAACTTGGACTGCGCGAGCGCCGTACTTGCCCATTGTCCGTCAATCGCCATTGCTACTTTTTTGGTTTGAAGTGCTACGTTCGTGCCAGGAATATTTTTGGCCTGCAGCGCTGACGGTGCAACATGATGCACATTGATCAGATCGGCCAATTTCTGGATGGCCTCCGCTGCTGCCGGCTCATTAATCGCTAGCGTCTTGCCATCTGCCGACAAGAAGTCTCCACCGTTTGAGTAAATAAAGTTGCTGTAAGCCCCCCACCAAGTCGGAAGGTTGATGCCAAACTGACGAATATTCTTCGGATCGAACCCTTCCTCCGTTGCATTTTTCCCTTTACTGTCAATCGTTAGCCGCTTGGCAATATCTACAAATTGATCCCAATTCCAAGCTTTGGAGGCGTTCGAAGGCGGAGGTTCGATTCCCGCTTCCTTAAATACATCTTCATTGTAAAAAAGACTGAATGTTTCCGGCCCCGATGCGATCCCGATCACATTCCCGGGTTCAAGCGAATACGTGATATTCGGTACCAACACGTCCTTATTAATTTCCTTATCTTTTGCTAGAAAATCCTGCAAATTAAGGAACTTGCCTTGTTCAGCAAGAGGGAAAGCAATGCTCCCTGATTCCATCATCGCTACATCCGGTACATCATTGCCCGCAACCATTGTCGTCAACTTGGTATCGTAATCTGCCGAGATAGCTTGGAAATCTACTTTAATATTCGGATGCGTCTTCTCGAACTTCGTAATAGCAACCTTGTAGGCAGCCAAATCATCCGGAGAACCCCAGCCCGTAAACCGAAGGGTAATGCGCTCACCATTGTTAGCCGTACTAGTTGCAGGGCCTGTAGAGCTATTCGTATTTGAACTTCCGCTATCCGATTTCGTACAGCCAGATAACACGAGAACAGTCGTCAGAATGAAAGCTAAACATATAGGGATAAATTTCCAACTGTTAATTGACACTAATTTGAGCCCCTCTCTACTTCCTTCTCATTTGCTCATAGCTGCAGTCTATGACTTCCTTCATTGTAAAAGATAGAGAGCGCTTACGAAACCCGATCATTTCTAGAATGGTGGACTTTTATTGCTTCTTACGTTGTGGAGCCTAAATTATTTTGTTGTTTATTGGAGTAACGTTCATGCGTTAGCTGAGCAACCTATTGAAACTATAAGTGCCCCATAAAGTTTTCTAATGTTAGTTTCCAAAGTCCATTGGTGCTCTCTACTTTATGAATGCCCGTATTTGAAGTTGGAAACGACTTATTTTTATTTCCCCATTCCAATTCCTTAAGAATGTGATAAACGATATTGATAACTCCCCCATGGGTAACAATAATTACATTCTCGAGATGATCTTTTGCTAATTGCTCCTCACATTCCCGTTTGAAAGTTTCTTTTATTCGAGAATAAAACTCTAGTGGACTCTCACCACCAGGAAACCTCTCATCCATACGCAAACTGGAGAAATATAGCCCAGGGAATCGTTCATTGACGATTTCGTTAGCCATTCCAGCAATCACTCCATTATTCATTTCCCTCCATTGATTGGTACTTTCAACCGACAAATTCAAAAATATAGCAATCTCATTAGCTGTATCTAATGCCCGTTGCAAGTCACTGCTCACTATACGATGTATCTGAAGAGTGCTTTGGTTATCTTTCAGATGACAACCTAGCTTTTGTGATTGCCTAAAACCTTCAACATTAAGTCCTCTTTGACTCCATCCCCCACGATAGCCTTCATCGTCTACACCATGTCTCACAAAATAAATAGCCATATATCTTCCCCCTTGTATAATGGCGTCTACTAGTTCTGGCAAATTCGAACCCTTTAATATTAGCATATATTGGAAGTAACCTACCCTTTAGTTGAGCGGAACTCACAGAAACGAAAACAAGCGATGGATTGGTTCCACCGCCATACTATAGTGTTCACTTAGATTAATGATTTGGGGAGATTCTAGGCGGGGTAAATAGATATATTTCCACATTAAAACAAAAAAACTCTAGTCTGCAATAGATTAGAGTTTTTCTTCATCTGAAGAGGAGCACCCAATGAGGTGCTTTAACATATGTACTAGTATTTTCTTCCAATACTTAGCATGATACAATCTAGTGAACAGTCCTATCAGGAAGGGGCGTATTCATGCAAACACACCAACAACCGGGCAAGGCTGCTCAGCAGACAACGACGACAGGCACCGCCGAATCGTTGAATATGGTTGAAAATGAAACGGCACAAGGCTTGTCAGGTGCAGCTCTTCAGCGTGCAACGAAGCTCCCACAGGCGATGAGCCCAGCGCAGATGATGCATCTGCAGCGTACGATCGGCAACCGCTCGGTTGGCGAGCTGTTCAAGAAGCAGCAGTCAGCGGCTAACCCCGCTGCGAGAGCCGTGGAAAAACCTGCGGAGCTGACACCAGCCGCTGGTACAATTCAAGCCGCTTCGCCTTCCCAAACCGATATTCAGCGTAAGGTGTATATCAAGCGGGCACTAATTGGCGGCTACAGGAACAAGACCAAAACCGGCCGCGGCAACGAAGGTGCAGGCGAGCGGAAAGTAGATAATATGATCGCGGACGGGAAATCACGCTATTTCAACAGTAAGGATGAAATGTCTCAGTACGCTGCGAAGACGACTGAGAAAATCGGGTATGTCGAGAAGACGGATACGTGGATTCGCATTCCGGATGAGCTGACGGTAATCGGGGAAATCCATACGGAAACTACGTTGGAAGATGTTGTGAAAGCTGTGGGGACAGATAAGTTCATGCACGAAGCCTACACCGAACGTCCGGCTGAAGCTGCCGATAATCCTGAGCTGGAAGCGGCTATAACGAAGCGAGAGGTTGAGCGCAATGCCAAGTTCGGTGGCATCGGCACGGGTCCGGGGGCTAAATCGCACTATGCGGAAAGTTTTTATCCGAAAGTCATTCGAGGCTTGCAAGGGATTGATGTGATTTACGATTATCGGGTCATGGCGTCGGAGGCAGAAAAGAGATTATTTGGTATGGCGATTCGATTTGCGGCGGGTGCAGATGAAGAATCCGTACTCTATCAGACCTATGCGGCTCAGGAAGATCTGTGGCAGCGAACCGCTGCCAGCCTTGAAGGCGATGGCCAATCGGCGGAGCCTTTAACGGAGGCCATGAAAGCTGCAAAGAGCAAGGATCTGTTTACTACGTTCGTTCGTGAAGTAACGGCTTACGCCACTACGAAACTTCAAGAGGAGCAGGCACAGGCATCGGCTGCGGATAAGAAGGCTTTTGCCGACAATTGGCATGTGGCCAAGTCGGATTATGGTGCAGCGGATACCGAGATTATGAAAGCGGAGAAGGCCCGTGATTTCTCAATGTTCCAGCATATCAAGAAAGCGAAGAACGAGGGCTATCTGTTGTACGGACTCGGCGATTTGCATCTTAAGCGGCTTAAGGAGCTGCTCACTGCCGAGGGCATCAAGTCGGTGAACATGAACAAGTTCATTGATGAACAGGAGACGACTCATCCGCAAACGTGAGGTGGTCTTCAAGGCTGCATCGTAATAAAATGGCTCCAATCATGTCGTCTTCCTTTTAGGCAAAAAAATGTTTCAAAAAGTGGCAAAGAAATAGATCAAGTCACATGATTGGATTTTGTGATACTTGTTTTTGCACTATCGTTCCCTTTAGTTGAACGCAAATTGGTTATTCATTAGTCAAGATTAATAACTTTATCAAAGCAGTATGAATCTTTGTCATAGCCATTGTGCTCATAGAACGCATGGGCCTTGATGCGCTTCATCCCGGTACATAGAATAATGCTGGTTATTCCTCTGTCTTTCGCATAGTTTTCTGTGAATCGTAGCAGTTCAGTTCCTACCCCATGACGCTGATAATCACTATGAACAGCAAGACCGGTTATATGCAGATAACCATTCGCAGACCCTACAGCTAATGCATGAACGATAGATATGAAACCAACAATATGATTTTCAATTAAGGCTACAAACGTTTTGTAATTGCCGGCTTTGCTCATCTGTTCCATCGTAACGGGAAAGTTCTCAACCGTAACAGTACGAACGCCAAGTACATCGTTCCATAACAAAACAACTTTAGAAAAATCGTTTGTTTCAATTTCTCGTAACTTTATTTCCATGCCCTGCCCCCCCCCTTAAAATGAAGTTTTCATGAGCAATGAATTCGACAACTGATGAAGCAATCCTGCCCGATAGTTCAAAACGCAGCCTGCAGGATCTCTCCGGCAGGCTGCGTTTTGAACTATCGTCTCCCCTTAACCTAATCGATGATTGTCATACTACTTTGTAATATATTCTTCGATGTCGGACATTTATCAAATCGGATGCTACATGTTTACATTTTACAATTAAAGTAAAAAGTGATATCATATAAATATCAAAACAATATACAAACTAAGGGAGGCAATACATCTATGAAAGAAGTTAAAGCAGGGTCAGTCAATGGCTTTATTGGCTTACTCTTATTTTTCGCCGCACTTGGGCTAGGTATTTATAGTTTCACGCAACAAAGCTTTCTCATTGGGGCTATTTTAATTGTCGTTAGCATCATCTCGCTGTCGTCGTTCACTGTCGTTCAGCCGAATCAAGCTACTGTCATTACTTTTTTCGGGAGCTATCTAGGAACTATTCGTAAAAGCGGGATATGGCTTGTTATCCCTTTTTCTTCTCATAAGAAAATCTCGCTGCGTGTTCGCAATTTTAACAGTGTCAAATTAAAAGTGAATGACATCGATGGAAATCCGATCGAAATTGCTGCTGTGATCGTGTTTAAAGTGGTCGATACGTACAAAGCTTTATTCGATGTAGACAGCTATGAGAAATTCGTAGAAATTCAAAGTGAAACTGCTCTACGCCATGTAGCCAGCAAATATCCTTATGACCGCTACGAAACGGAAGGCTATTCGCTAAGAGGCAATGCCGATGAAGTTGCGGCTGAACTTAGCGCAGAGCTTCAGCAACGTCTTTCTGTTGCAGGTGTCGAGGTCATTGAGTCTCGTCTAACGCATCTAGCCTACTCGACGGAAATTGCCAGCGCCATGCTGCAACGCCAGCAAGCCTCCGCCATTTTATCAGCTCGCTCGATTATTGTAGAAGGTGCCGTAGGCATGGTTCAATTGGCTGTTGAGCAATTGGAAGCCAAAGGTTTGCAGCTTGACGAGGAGCGTAAAGCTGCGATGATCAACAATCTGCTTGTTGCGATTGTATCTGATCGTTCAGCAACTCCGGTCATTAATACCGGAACGTTGTATTAACGAGGCCATGGTATGGCTCTCAAGAAAAACTTCCCGCTTCGACTTGATCCGAAGCTCCACCAAGCTCTAGAGCAATGGGCTGAAGACGAGTTCCGAAGTGTTAACGGACACATTGAATATTTACTCCGAGAAGCGCTCCTCCGTTCGGGACGGCTCCCTAAACCTAGTGCCGCGCAGCAAACAAATGAAGATTTGGACAACTAACAAAAAAAACAATCTTACATGGCGTCATGTAAGATTGTTTTTTTCTTAGGTTGTAACGTTAATTGCTGGCGCAGAAATGGTTTGTGGTGTAGTAATCGCAGAGCTTGTATTGGAGAAGTCTGCAACTTCAAGAACGACAGGTGTACCAACGACTGCTAAGATTGTATCTAACACCAAGGAAGCCGTGGTTAGTGTCGAGAGACCCGCTTCTTGTAACACACCATTGACATACACATTAATATATCCGTTAGTAGGTAAGGCTGGTAGTTCGTTCGCGAGTAAGGGATCACCATTGTCATCAAGAAAATCCTCTGCAAGAATTGTTGTTTCCGTCCCCCCAATCATACCTGCGTCAAGTACTGCATTGTATCTCGTCACATCAGGATCTACGGTTGTTGTCACAACACCACCTGAAGCAACTGGCGCATTCGCCAACGCAGCTGTAACAAAGAGTTTAATAAGTGAGGCTGCCATCTAATTCACCCCCTTCCCGATCTTCGCTTGTAAACGCGAATACATTGCACGATGATGGGAACACCTTTTTCAGGCACATCCTTCGAGGTTAACATAATAGAGCCTTTATCTATGTGGTAGAGCGTACTAGGCTGAAGTACACCATTAACGAAGACTTGTGCGAAGGTCACCGTTTTCGGATCTGGAATCGATTGAGCGCCGTAGCCTTTGGTACGATCCTCTTCCGTATACCAACGCTTGTCTCCGTCTGAAATGGTGTAATAAAAATAAGTCTTCGAGACATATTTGGCTTTGCACAGCCGTTCTTTGTCCTTTCTTGACTTGCGGACCGCTTTTTCAAGACGTTTTCGTTTCCGGATGGGAATCACCTCACGAGCCACTCATAGATTAAGATATCTTATGCAAGAAACTTTACCTGAAATTGGATATTCACCTCGGTACTTATCCCCATTTATGACAGGCAAAACCCCCTGATCATGGTGATTAGGGGGTTTTCTACCTTTTATTTCTTCAATTTTAGTTCTGCACTTTGATTCCGTTCGCATTGATATAGCCAATACTCTTCTGATCCTTACGCTCAATTTCTCCCTGATAGAGGATATTCCCCGATTGTAGTTCAACGATAGCAATGCCTGGATTTGGACGACCAGACATAAGTAGATACAATCGATCCTTCTCTACTACGCTATAATTGACTCTGCCCCACTCTTTCTGAATCGCTTGAAGCGGTAATTGCACATCACGAATCACTTTATTCTCCGCTACTTGTACTATCATGACGTGAGTGTCTTTATTCTCCGATATAGCAGCCAATGATAGCTCCTGATTAGCATACTGGATAGACATCCCCATCGAGTTATCCTCCATCAAAAAGCTATGCAGTGGCTCACTCTGCAGTGTCCACCATTGTCCGTTCCAAATATCGTATACACGAATCTCCCGGTTTACTAACCCTTCATTTCTCTTTACGGTCTGACTTTCGCCGACCTTATCTATCATTTTATTTTCACTGCGATCAAATATCGCATACCCACTTGGACCAATCCGATCATTGCTCGATATGTACCAAGTAGTCGTTCTTATTTCATTCGATTGGGTCTCGGCAGCCAGGATCTGCTCGCTTTTCAGCAAGCTTTGGTTTGTTAGATCAATCGTATACATATCGTATCCAACATGATAGAACTGCGGATATTTGTCGGTTCGCGTACGATTCACAAGTACCTTCATGGTCTGGTCTTTGACCTGAACGTCATGGATACCTATATATTCATCGTTTTTCTTGTCTGCACGAATATGAAACGAAATGGTTTCTTGGTCCAATTTCCCCATGATTGAAATGGTTAACCGGTCAGATTGCTTCTTGGATGCATCATTATGAGCTTCAGTACCCACATATGCAAGTACCTGATCATCCTCATAAAAAGCATTCACATCATTCTTCCCCCGCATGAAAGAACGATGCTCGTTGACAAGCCTTTTCAAATCGTCATCATAGTAAGCTTCAGCATCAAGCCTATCCAAATAGGAGAGTTGCTCGACATCCGACTCGCTCCCTTTCGTTGAGACTGTTGTCGTGATGCCATCACTATTTACCTTAATTTGCAGTCCCGCAGCATCGCTTTCTGAACCTTTCAACGTCTTTAACTCATATTCCGGCTTCTGATCACCAGTACCTGACACATAATACGTTCCCATTGCTAAAACACAAAAAGGTATCAGTGTAGCAAGCAGCCAGTATCGTTTCATGCGCGCACCTCCTTAGCATTGTCTTTGAAAGCCCTTCACCCGCATTTCGAGAATTCGAGAATTTACACCGTCACCTTTTTTCGCAGCAAATAAGAACTGAATACAATTGAAATGGCGATCAAACACAGTCCAATCAATGCCTGCAACAACACAATTTCACTTGGAAATAGAGGCAGTGTAACTCCTAATTGACTTATTTCTTGGGGCAACACGATCACGATCAGAATCGCCGCACCGTACAGCACACCTGCAACGATACCCTTCCATCGGTAACTTCGTTCCAGAAGTATGGCCGTGAAGAGTACAAAAACACCGAGAATGCCAGCTCCATAATATAAAATAAATTGCATAACATAGCTAGGCATAAACAAATTTAGCAAAGGATCTCTTCGAATCAGTTCCCCTATTGAAACCGCTACTCTTAGTTCAGCTGGAATGATGGCAAAGAAGGAGGCCAATTGAAGTGGAATCACTACAAATTGTAGAGAGACAAAACCAAATACAAACAACACAATCGCACTTAACTTAGCGTAATATACGTTCATTCGTGAAGTTGGCAGCATAAGCAATCGATAAGCAAACGTATTCCGGCCGAACCATTCCTTGTACCAAATCATAAAAATATAAAGGACAAGTACGATTACACATAAACTGATGGCTCCTTCGTACCAGACCGAATGATATATAAAAACAAGATTCAATTTTTGAAAATTTTCTGCGTATTGCACTTCTGTTCCACCATTTCTGTCCACCCAAGCATGTGCATCACTTAGATACGATTGAGCCGTTAGCCAAATCCCCACAAACTGAGATACTACCAACAGAAGTGCCAGGGCACCATATAGTTTGCTAAACCGTACCAGTTCCCAGTTCAACAACTTAATAAAGGTTTTCAAGTCACATACACCTCTCTCATGACATCCACGACGGACTTTCCTTCATTTGAGCGCATTTCCTCTGGATAAAACTGTTTGCGAACCCGCCCTCCATCCAGCAAAACGACTTTATCAATGAGATGCTCGATATCTTGAATTTCATGGGTCGTAATAAGAACACCGCGGTCTTCCATCAAATGGCTTGTGAATACACCCGTGATTTGTTCGCGGCTGAACATATCAATCCCTGAAAAAGGCTCGTCCATCAGCAGATAGTCCGCATCCAAAGAAAGTCCCAGCAAAAGGTTCGCTTTCGCTGAATTTCCTTTTGACAAACTCGAAAGTCGATCCTCAGGATTTAATTTGAAAAAGGCGATCAACTCTTCGGCCCGCGCTTCATTCCAGTTCCGATAGAAATCCTTCATAAATAGCATGGCTTCTTTGATTTTCATGTGTGAGGGCATCGTTAACGTATCAGGAATGAAGACAACTTTCTCATACGATTTCGAAGTTGGTATCCGACCATCCACACGAATTTCTCCACGCTGAAAAGGAGTCAAACCCATGATTGCCTTCATAATCGTCGATTTACCCACACCATTAATACCAATTAAACAGGTGATTTGGCCTCTTTCCGCAGTAAAGGAAACGTTCTCTAACACTTGCTTCCGTCCATATCGCTTTACAAGCCCATCTACTTCAATCATTCCGCAACCTCCCTTCCGCGCTCAGCTTCATACTTTTCTTTAACGAAACGCAGCAATTCATCAGTTGGCAATCCGATTTTGCTAATGGACTGAACGAATACGCCAACCGCTTCTTCAATGAGTTCTTCACGAATCGTAGTCAATATGAGCTTATCCGTCGTTATCCGACTCGGGGAATTACCTGCAGTTGTGATCAACTTCTGCTCCTCCATTTCTTTATAAGCCTTCTGTGCCGTATTCGGATTGATCTGAAGCAGCCCCGCTAGCTCACGTCTGGAAGGAATTTCTTGTCCGCCCTTAAGCCTGCCAGTAGCCATCTCCTCCTTGAAATACCTGATAACCTGCAGATAAACGGGATCGCGATTATTAAACGTAATGTTCATCTACCCATCTCCTATGATCCTTTCTAGGTAAAACTGGAATTTTTTAGTGTGTGTACTATGTGGTTCACACACTATAGGTGTACTATACTACTCATACACTTTATTTGTCAACATTTGGTATCTCCAGATACTCTCTCCCCTTTATTCCACACAGTTGACATACCACGAACTCAACATGCAAATAATAGAAAGAAGGATTTCGCATAAGAAAGGAGGCCATAATGCGAGTACAACTTCCGCCGGAGAATAAGAAGAACCTAAGCGTATATGCGAAAATGCGAGGATTGCCGGGTGCCATTGCTCAGCTTGTTAAGCAGCAGGCCGCTAAGTTAATTACCTCGTCAGATGCAGAGCATACAGCTTCGCCTCCTACTATCGAGATCACCCCGACGATGTTAGCGAGACTAGAAAAAGCTTTGCGCCAACAGCATGCGTTGCTGCAAGGAGGCGTTATTCCCCCCGCCATCACAGCGTATGAGCAAGAGATTGTTACCCGGATCGTCGCCAAGACCCAAGCCCATAATCGTAATAATGTGACTCGCACGCAAGCCTACTGGACTTGTTACAGAGACTTCCCAGAGCTGCACTGGGCGTTGTTAGCGCACATGGTATCCCGCAATGGGGGCTGGTGCATGACCGATTTGCGTGGCGAATTGCTGCCTCATCTATTGAACAACGAAGCCACAGAGCATTTGTTTGCCTTTCTTGAGCGCGCGAATGCTCTCATTTTTCAAGATGCCTACCCGCAATTGCTGCTCTACGCCGAAAGCAAACGAAGGAAGCTTAACTTATTTCATCTTCTTCCTCATTTGCATATATCCGCCTGGATGATACCCATTTGGCAGGATTTCTGGTTATATCAAGATACGACACTTCTCACCCTTGGCTTGATTGTCAATGAGCAGCATTACGTCGAGGATCGCGTCGTTCAGAATCCGATCTACAAACAAACGGTTTTAAATACGCCTCAGTTCAAAACACAAGCATGGCTGCAGCTCAATCAAGTCGGATTCCCTTTTCGTTCCGCTTCGGTCGATCCACCACAACCACATCTCGCAGGCCTAATTCTTGAAAATTTTAAGAACCTCTCTGAACGCATCGAATTCGGCAAAAGCTTATACGCCATCCTGTTTTGGGCACCAGGCATCCTTCAAGGTGCAATAGCTTTTGCAGCATCAACTCCCCATACGGGGTCACGTTCTGATTACTGGCCTCATCTATTTGCACAAATACGAAAAACCCCTCCTGATCTCAAGTATCAGGAGAGGCTCGATGGCTACAGCCTTAAGAAAGGCGCAGCACCCTTCTATAGTCCACCGCTTCATTCAGCATGGCCTGACAGGCCACTAGCGCCGGTTGAGCGTGGGGATTGGTTTACGGAGTTAAAGGAACCTTTGCAACATATGCAATCCTTCGCTGTTCCGGAATCTTACGATTTGACACGTGATATGTGCCTCGGATTAAGTAAAGTTGAACTCGCTGTTGTTAGTGCACAAGCGATTAAGAAGCTCATGCGTTAGCGATACTTAACCGATTAAGATCGCTTTAACAACCGACTCGCCTTCGCGATGAGCTTCTGTACGGGTGAAGGAAAGCTTTTCACATCATCCTTCGTCACCACACGTGTTAGCATCAGCATAACAGGGTACAAAGCCACAGTGAATCCGCAAATTAACACCGCTTGGATACCTTGATTCAAACGGAACCAAGGTGTAGGCAGCACATAAGTATGCGTCAGCCATTCCGCCGCAAAGCCAAGAACACCGATCACCAGAATCGTTACGATAAGTCCGCCAAAACGACGTCCCAGAATCGTAAACGATACCTCTTTACGAAGTGTGCGGATATTGAGCCACGACATGGCAATAAAGCATAATCCTGTTGAGATAATGATACCGTAAATACCGAACCATTGCCCCAGCAGGAAGCTGCCAAGCAGCTTAATTGCGATGCCGACACCAACATGAGCCATTAATGGCTTCATCCGTCCCATCCCCATCAGAACGGCTCCTGAGGTCTGCATCACGATTTGAAACATCGCACCGGCAGTCAGCAACGAAATCATAGCAGGTCCATGAGCAATGCCGTAAGCAGAGTCCTCTAGACCAAATAAGAAGTAGTCAAGCGGTCTAGCCGCAATACTAATCATAAGTACAGCAGGAAGACCTGAAAGGATAGCCAATTGAAGCACACGTGTCGTCTGATGTCCAACTTGCTTTAAGTCTTTCCGCGAATAAGCAGCTGAAATAATAGGTACAACGGACTGACTCAAGGCGATGGCCAAAATAATGGGAATTCCCGCAAGCGGTTGGGCTCGCCCGCCAAGAATACCTACTAATCGTGAGGCTTCACTAGTACCGATCGCATCTTGCAGAAGGGGAATAATCATGGAAGTGTCAATCAGATACACGAACGTAACCGTCACGGAGAATACGACAATAGGTATCGAGAGCCTCAATAAACTGCGATAAATATCTCTGTACCGGAGCAATTCAACGGGATGATCATTCGACCGAGCAGCTCCTATCTCCTCTGCCGCGGCTTGTGAAACAGCTGGTTGCTTCTGTTCTTGTGCATCTGCTCGTTTCAGCTTTACAGCATAGTACAGCATGACAGCTAGAGCCGCTGCACCTCCGACCACGCCTCCAAATGATGCCCCCGCTACACCCCATCCAAGCGAGATATCAAGCAAGAAAAAGGCCAATGAAATAGAAACAATGAGTCTAAAAATTTGTTCCACGACTTGTGAAATGCCGTTAGGCATCATATTCTGTCGTCCTTGGAAATATCCCCGCATGATCGCGATAAGGGGAAATAGAAGCATGGCTGGCGCGATTGCTCTCGTAGCTAACGTTGCGTCAGGACCACCTTGCGATATGCTTTCTGCATAAATCGGGGCAAAAACGTACAGCAATATAGTCATGACTGCACCTGCAACAACCGCGAACCAAATCGCAGCTCGATAGATGCGCTGTGCTTCGTGTGGTCTACCGATGGCACGCTTCTCGGCTACCATTTTACTTAATGCGCTGGGTATGCCTGCTGTTGCAACGACCAGTAAAACTGAATACAAATTAAATGCAATAACATAACTCTTCATGCCTTCTTCATGCAGCAAATGCACCAGCGGTATACGCTGGAAAACGCCGAGAAACCGCGCTACAAGCGCGGCTACGGTGAGAATGAGCGTCCCTTTTACAAGGGAATCTTTGGTTACCTTCGTCAAGTCCGTTCCTTCTCTCTCTTACAGTTTTATTACGTCTATCTAGGCCTCAAAAGATCCACAAGAAGAAAATAATAATCATAGCGAGCTGCAAAACAATTTTGACCACGGAGCTGGCGAAAAAACCAAGCACGGACCCAATTCCTGCGCGAATAGCGTTCTGCCAAGAGGTTCCAGTAATTAATTCACCCACTACGGCACCGATGAATGGACCTAGGATGATCCCGAACGCTGGAATCACGAATGGACCAATGATCAAACCAATGGTGCTTCCGACGATTGCCGGTTTCGAGCCGCCGAACTTTTTGACACCTAATGCACTAACCGCATAATCCGCCACGATAATTATAATGACGATCAAGGTCTGGATCAACCAGAACCACAAGCCGAAGTGCTCCCAAGTGATCAGCCAGCCGTAGATGAAAAAGGCAGCATAAATGGCTAATACGCCAGGCAGAATCGGATAGATGGCACCGACCATTCCGACAACAAATAAAAGAATAACGACAATCCAGCCTAAGGTAATCATGCTCAGTTCATTCCTCCATTTATCTTAAACGGATTCACGGTCTTTGTAGGACAGTACATTCTCTAAACTAGGCAAGCATGTAAGTGCGAATGACTTGTGCAACCGCATGTTCATCATTCGTAACTGTCGTCATATCAGCGATTCGCTTCACTTCGTCTTGCGCATTTCCCATCGCAATGCCTAGTCCAGCTTCACGAATCATCGCAATGTCATTTTCGCTGTCGCCCATAGCAATAACCTCAGACATCGAAATTCCCAAGAAGTCACACACCGTTTCAACACCACTTGCTTTCGTAACGCCAAGTGGATTCATCTCTAAATTCGATGGATGCGAATTGGTGATTTCAAGTGTTCCCCAGCTCGCCACAACTTCGCGAATGCGTTGCAATTTCTCTGCATTGTCTGTGAAGTAACCAAATTTAAGCCATTCATGCTCATCCAAATTTAATCCTTCACTTTCACGATTGAACACGCCTGCCACGGAATAAGCCCACCACCAGCAGTCATGAGCTACCGCTAGCTGATGCAAGTCACGAATCGTTTCAATCGGTACTAAAGTACGTTTCAGTAACCGATCTGGCGAAGCCCACACTTCACCACCATTCACAACGACAAGTGGTGTTGTTAGCCCTAGCTCTTTGATGTAAGGCATTGCGCTTATCGCTCCACGACCTGTAGACATAATAACGACTTTCCCTTGTGACGATGCTTCGCGAATAGCCGCCTGGTTCTCGGCAGATATTTTTTTGTCTTCATTCAGCAAGGTTCCATCCATATCGAGCGCGATTAATTTATACGTTCCCACAATCTCGTCAACTCCTAGTCTCATGCAGCCTGTATGATGTCTACCTAGTAAGCAGTGAGTACTTTCTTCGGCAGTTCTTCCATGAACGTTTTGTGCCATAGAGCAAAAATATAGAGGGTCCACAAGCGTCTCGCGAAGTCCCCTTGACCAACACGGTGCTTATGAAGCATTTTCTCAACCGCCTCGATATCGATATAATCCTCGATTCCGCTGGACTTGATTTGATCCATGACCATGTCACCCATCGCACCCTTCATCCAATCCCGGAGTGGCACAGGGAAGCCTAGCTTCGGACGATTCAGAATCGGATCTGGAATGATCCCTTCCATCGCTTTACGGAAAATGTACTTCGTCGTGCCATTCGCAATGCGGTATTTCGCTGGAATCCGGCGAGCCACTTCGAACAGCTCTTTGTCCAAAAAGGGAACGCGCAGCTCTAGGGAATGTGCCATCGTCATTTTGTCGGCTTTCATCAAAATATCGCCAGGCATCCACAAATTCATGTCGATGTATTGCATCCGACTTACTGGATCCAGATGCTTTGTTTTGTTATAGTAATCGCCGGCGATTTGCACGGGATTCTTATAGGCGCGCAGCATCTCGCTATCGAGGCGAAGCACTTCTGCCTTCATATCCTCGGAGAAGATTTTGGCGTTCCCGAGGAACCGTTCCTCAAGCGGAGTCGTGCCCCGCAACACATAGTTGCGGCCTTTCACTCCGCTCGGCAGGATGCGTGCGAAGCGGTTCAGCATGCGTTTCACCGATGGCGGCAGCCCATCGAGCGGCTTGAGCGACTGCGGCTCGCGATAAATGCGATAGCCGCCGAACAGCTCGTCCGCGCCTTCGCCGGACAGCACGACCGTCACTTGCTCACGTGCAAGCTGCGCCACGTGATAAAGGGCAATGGCCGAAGGATCGGCAACAGGCTCGTCCTGGTGCCAGATCGCTTTCGGCATGGTCGCGAAGAAATCATCCTGCGTGATGATTTTATCGTAGTGCTCTGTGCCGAGCGTTGCAGCGGTCTGCGCTGCAATCGGCGTCTCGTTATTGGCACCTTCGAAGCCAACAGAGAACGTGCGGATCGGTTCGATATTCCGCATATGCGTAGCAATCGCCGTCGAATCGATCCCGCTCGACAGGAAGCATCCGCGTTCTACGTCGCTGACCATGTGCAGCTTAACGGACTCTTTCAAGCCTTCACGAATTTGTTCCACATAATAGTCAAATGGCTTTTCTTCCGGTTCGAACATCGGATCCCAATACTTATGTAGGGTCATTTTGCCTTCGAATGTAATTGTAACTGAATGCGCTGGAGGCAGCTTATAGATGCCTTCGAACATGGTATGCGGCTCTGGTACATACTGAAACGTCAAATAATTCAGCAAGCTGTCCGTATGGATCAACCGGTTCATGCCTTCGGCCGCCAGCAAGCTCTTGATTTCCGAGCCAAACAGGAATTGACGGTCGCTCACATGATAATAAAACGGCTTAATGCCGAAGTGGTCTCTCGCTCCGAACAGCTGCTTTTTCTTACGGTCCCAAATTACAAAACCGAACATACCACGCATGTGCTTCACGCAATCCTCGCCGAATTCCTCATAAAGGTGGACGATGACTTCCGTATCACTCTGCGTGCGGAAAATATGACCGCGCTCCTTCAACATCGTGCGCAGCTCTTTGTAATTATAAATTTCACCGTTGAAAATAATCCAGACGGTTTCATCTTCATTCGCTAGTGGCTGATGGCCTTCTTTAATATCAATAACGGATAATCGTCTAAATCCTAAGCCAATACGATTCTCTGTCCAGAAGCCCTCATCATTCGGTCCTCGATGAACAATCACATCCGTCATTTGCTTCAAGCTTGCCTCAGTTGGTTCTCTATCTTCAAAATACATTACACCCGTAATACCACACATGGTGAGACTCACTCCTCCGTACTCTCATCATTCTTTCTCTTGGACAACCGATATATTAGTATACCATATCAGCCCGCCATTCAGGAAATACCATGAGGGTACGAAAATCGAAAAACCCAGATGCCTATAGAAAAATGATGGAAATGATAAGTCGTTTTAAAGAAGCAGACAACCGCCTTTTTTTCAAATGAATCGACCACCTTTCCTGCATGCATAAAAGTTGAGTTAGGGCAACATTTAGGGTAGAGCAAGTTCTCCCCCTTGATACAGGATATGCCGTAGGAGAGTAACTGGTGCATGCAGAGCCTCATATCACAAAAAAAAGAGCCTGCCGCAGCAAGCTCTCCCTCTTTCCCTATTCCTTACCACGGTCTCTTCCCGCCGCCAAGCTTTGTCAAAATGCCATCGTTCGCCGCGTCATACGCTTGGAAGATTTTCGCCGCAATCGGGGAAGCCCCGTAGCGTCCAAATCCACCCTCAGGTATAACAACCGCCACAGCCAGTTTCGGATTCTCGACCGGAGCGAAGGCGATAAGTACCGCATTCTCTACAGATCCACCTGCTACAACCTGTGTAGAGGTACCTGTTTTACGAGCGACATTGAATGGCAATTCTTCGATGCCTTCGGCGCCGCTTTTCATCCCATGGATAATCGTATTCCAATCAGCTTGAGCGAACTCCTTCGATACATCCTCGAGGACCTCAGGCTCCACCTTTTTCACCAATTCACCTTGGTAATCACGAATTTCATCAACGAACAAAGGCTTCATCCGTTTGCCACGACTAGCCAGTGTTGCCGTGTATTGGGCTAACTGAAGCGTAGTCGTTTTCTCATTCTGACCCCAAGAAGCATAGACCATAGCCGATTGATAACTGTCTTTTTCCGCATTTTTGATAAAGTCATTGGAGCCTGCGAATTCACCTGGAAGCCCGCTGCCCGTCTTCACACCCATGCCGAATTTAGCCAGATATTCTGCCCATTTGGCCGTTACTTTCGAATTCTCACGTCCATATTTGTTCCAAAATGGAATACCAACAAAAGCCGACATATACGTATTCGAGGAGTGTTCAATCGCTTCTGCTGCATTAATTGGGCCATAGGCAGCTTTTCCGGAGTTCGAAATGGCACTGTTGCCATCTTTACCGAAGGTAAATGTGCCTGAATCATAATATTTTTGCCCCGATGTAAACAACTTCTCTTTCAAACCAATTAAGACTGATAATGGCTTAATCGTCGATCCCATGAAAACAATGGAAGAAGGATGCTTTGCATTTTCTTTCTCATCCGGATACTTCGATTTGGCCGTCATGATCGTACCATTGGAAATAAACGTACTAATATCCTTGTAAATCGTAGGCGAAATACCGCCTGTCCAAGCATTCGCATCATAATCTGGATAATTCGCCATCGTGATAACGCGGCCCGTATCCACTTCCATGGCAACCGCAAAGCCCGAAGAAGCCTTCATACCCGTTTTCATATACAGATCATTGGCATGAGTAGGACTTCGAAGGTATGCGATATGATCTTTCAGCATTTTCTCCGTCGCCTTCTGAACGTCCTTGTTGATGGACAGATACAGATTATTTCCTTTGATCGGAGCTGTAACTTCGGCTCTTCCAATGATTTTCATCGCAGCATTCACGGGGTACTTCTTGCTCCCGTTCTTGCCACGCAGCTCATCCTGATACATCCGCTCGATGCCGTCGAAACCGACATTCTCATTGCTTAAATATTCTTCACTATTCGGATTATCCTTATAGATTTCTTTCGCAGTTTGGGTTGAAAAAGCATTCGTATACCCGACTAATTGCGTAGCAATAGTCGTTTTATCTTCTTCCACTTCATAAGTACGGATACTTTCTTCCGTGACTTCCAGCCCTTTAAATTCATCACGATGCTCTAGCAAAAATGCAATTTCAGCATTGGATAAATCCGCTTTAATACGGCGAGGAACGGAATAATAGCTGGGGTCTTTCACTTTATTTTTATTAATGTCATAGCCTAAATCCATCGCAAGGACAATCTCTTCAGCTGTCGGACTAACGGTATTGGGTTTAGCAAATGGGTCAAAAACATCCCGCTTAATCCGTTTGGCTAAATCAATGATAGCATCCTTATCCTGACCTGGTTCTATACGAAAAAATAAGGACTGTACCGGGATCGTGTAGGCCAGCGGGGATTTGGTTGAATCATAAATATTACCGCGAATCGGAGCGATCTTGTTGGTCTGATTCGTATTGGTATTCTCCGCGGCCTTCAGATCCTTGGCTTGAACGAACTGAAGAATCGCTAACCTCACGATTAGCACGGAAAACAATAAAAAGGTAACGAAGAAAAATATATTGATCCGAAACGAAAAGTGCCGTTTTTTAGTGATTTCTTTTTTCTTCGGATCATCCATAATGGATGATTTCATGCGGGTTCATATCCTTTCTCTCGTACATCGCCGGCAGGCTCCTGAATCAGATCAAGCAGAGAACGAATCCCTTCTCCCGTATGGTAAGGGTACCGAATGATACGAACAGCATCAATGCCCACTTGATTAGGAGCCCATACATCATTCGTCTCATGATCTCCGACATACAGCACATCCTCGGCCGCAACGTCCGCCATCTGCAGCGCAAGCTTGAATATTGCGGGGTCAGGCTTCTCTAAGCCAACTTCTGTGGAAACGAGTACCGGGTCGAAATAGTGCAATACGTCTTTGTCTGCCAGAATGGCTTTCAGCGTTGGAGCAAAATTAGAGATAATACCGATACGAAAGCCTCTCACGCGCAGTGCTTCCAGAAATGGCTTCACATCATCGAACAAATCGTAATACTTTGGTGCCGTGAAAATGTCATAAAGCTCATGACAGCAGTCGAAAATTTCTTCCTCTGTCCAATCTTCATGAATGCCTAGTTTATGCAGAACATAGTGGTATAGGTTAACCCAGAATTCACGATCTGACTCAGGACTGCATACCACGAAGTTATCTTTTTTCTCCACATAATAAAATAGACGAAATGCTTCTGTAAAAAGTTCATGAATATGCGCTTCATCTCGGTCAACAGAGCGCAATTCTAAGTATTGCTTCAAAATTGTTTGTGCGGCAGGGATCGTGACTAAGGTGTCACCTGCATCCAAATAAATCATCTTATATGCTGTTAATTCTTTTCGCATCTCGTCTCCTTCTAAACAAGCCTAAAGCTATACGTCCCTCACGTGCGTTTGATCAAAATTAGGCGGATTAAACCAATTAGCACCGCTGGCTACCCAAGTAGAGTCCAGAGGTACCCACTTACTGGTTTCTTTCAGGTACACTTCATTCCAAGCGTGAGGACCATAACCCCCTTGTCCATCATACCCTAAACCCGTGACTACCTTCACATCCAGTCCAATCGATCTGGCCATTTGGGCATATAACCTAGAGTAATCGATACAAACACCCTCTTTGGTATTAAACGTATCTTCTGGTGTCTGTTCCTTCCAAATCCGCTGTTCTTCATACAATTTCACTTTATTCCAATCATACTTGACTCGAGTGCCAACCCAACTATACAGCAGTTTGGCTTTCTCTTCATCTGTCTGCGCATTCGCCGTGATTTCTTTGGCCGCATCTGCGATATTGCCAGGGATTTTCGCATCAAGTACTTCATATTTGCGTTGTAAAATATTGGTAAATTCCTGTTCAACCGCACGTGTGAATACAGGCGCCTTCTCTGCTATAAAATCACCTGTAAAGGGTGAAATGACCTCTTTAGCTCCTTTTTGATACATGGCCGAGGACTCAATATAGGGAGTTATCAACGAGTGGGGGAACAAAGAAACATAGATGAATAAAATTGCGATTAGCATAAGCGCTCTAGCAAATCCAGCTATAGAACCAATGGCACCGCCTGAAACGGAACTAAGTACGGAATGACTTTGTCTCGGCATAGCATACCGTTCAGCTAGCCAACGTCCAAGCCATACATCCACCAAGCGATTCAAAATTTGTTTGATAATGACATAACCAAGGATAAATAAAACTCCGAAACGGAGTAATGGAAAATCACGCAAGCTAGTGATGACGGTATAATAGGCTTGTTTTATCGCACTTAAATCAACCACTGGAATTTGCAGATTCTGATCTTTTAACCACGTTTGGATCCAAGGTGAAATCAGCTGCACGGCTTTCCATGCAATCAACAGAGATATGACAGCGAGCACGGCTTCCACCAACATGGCTACAAAATGCCTTGCCGAGCCAGAGCCACCACGGAAAAATCCCTGCAGCACGGAAGCCGCAATGGTGAGAACGATCAAGATGGATATGAGATTGATAGATAAGCTTGACAACCACGTGTTATCCGTCATGTGTACTCACCTTCCTTTGTTAGGCTGACCTGCGAAATAGCTAGCTATTTTTCTTGGCTTGTTCAATAAAGGCATTCACAGCTGCGTTGGCATTCATTTTGAAGGATTTCCCGAGAAACGTCACCTGTACTTCGTCCGATCCTGATTTACCTTCTACCTGCAAGCTTTTCGTCGTAATCAAAAAGGAACCATCCGGGTTCGCCTTAAATTTGGCTTCTTTGGCCTCGGACGTTAAGGCACTGACTGCCTTATCCTTGATATCATCACTGACTTGGGAAACGACACTTGTCCCAATATCCTTTATTTTATCCTTATAGCTCGCTCCATAAACGACAATCGCCCCTACAATGACAAGAACAACTACCCATTTCACCACGGTTTTGACAATACCAATCACAATAAATAGAACAATAATAGCACCTACAATTAAATACCAACGATCCTGTGCAAACGAAATCCACTGATCCATCTTTAACCCCTCCTCATCATCCAAAAGTCCATTCCTATCATACTACATGGACTCCTTAATCTTCATCTCTTTTTTTCCTTAATTGGGCAAGCTTCTGCTCGATTTCATTGGATTTATCCAACGTCTTCCCTGTCCTCAGATAGGACTGTCTCAAACGGAATACGAGAAATATACCAACTGCAGCCAACAGTATATAAACAATGGGATCCATACTTCCTCCTATGTACGAAAATGTGTCATTTGTCCCGAACGGTCATATCCTTGGGACGAGCGGCGTAAAACTTAAGAAGAGATGAAATAAACGGCTATGTCGTTAGACGAAAGGAACGAGGTGGTGAAACCGTGCGAACAGCCATATGGTTGTACTTATTTATGTTTGTTGCCTTTTTTGATTTACATGCGCAATACCCGATTTTATCTCCTTTCGCCTTATCACTGGGCGCTGCTCCCTCATTTATAGGGCTCATCATGGGTGTATACTCGCTTACCCATCTCCCTGGCAATCTCATTGCAGGTTATGGTGTAGACAAATACGGCAGTAAAATATTCATCGTCTGTAGTTTAATTGTAGCAGGGATCATCTTATTATTTCAATCGAATGTCAAAGACCCCTGGCATTTGCTCTACATTCGTTCCATCAGCGGATTTGTCCTTGCCTTCCTATCCCCAGCTTGTTTGTCTTTACTAGCTCGCATAGCCCGTGACCGCATTCAGCAAAGCAAGCTTATGGCCGGCAACGGCCTCGTTCACACATTGGCATCCGTGGTTTCTCCTGCAGCAGGCGCTGTTTTAGTGGCCAAAATCGGATTTACCACGGCTTTTTCCGTGTTAGGCTGGATCCTTATCATCACGGGCTTCCTCGCAATTTTCGGTGTGAAAGAGAAGCAACTCTTAGCTCACCAAGGGAAGCAGAAGGGTTCAACAGCTATCTTAGACGCTCATGGTCATCATGTCTCTACAGAAGATCTCCATGAAGGATCGAATGATGTGAATATCCCTTGGCTGTTCTTCCTCATCCCTATGGCACTTTCTTGCTCGCAAGGGATTTTGTTCTTTGAGCTCCCTCTAATGAAATCAGCACGGGAGTCCATCCTTACTTCAGGCGTATTTTTTACATTGGTCAGTTTAGGTGCCCTGCTAAGTATCTCATTCTGGTTTTTGAACAAAATATCACCCTTCCTCCGGACGATTGTCGGGAGTATCGGGCTTGCCGCCGTATTTTTCGGACTAGCCATTCAGTGGCCGATTCCTTTAGCAGTATCCCTCTTTCTCATCGGTATGGCCAAAGGTGTTATCTATCCTGCGCTTGCAGCCTTACTTGCGAGCATAACAAACAGCGCTAGATACGGTCGTGTATTTTCCTTGCTATCCATTTCTTACTCTGTCGGCGCCTTCATTGGCCCTATGATGGCTGGTCAGCTTCGTGACCACATTTCCTCCTACTTCATCGCATTTTTCATTCTGATGCTAGCCTTATCACTTTTGCCGCTTCGTACATTCAAATCGCCACTGATAACATCATAATTTCCTCATGGAAAAAAGGCTTGATGTCATCAAGCCTTTTTTCCATGTGTCATACGCTGTAAATACTTGTAATTTCCCAGGAAATAACGTTGGTGCATGTTACTTGGATCGCCGCTCCAAACGGGGTATACTACTCTAAAAAGGGAGTGACGGTGAATCTATGTCCATTGCCATTATTGTTGAGGGTAAAAACGATAAAAGCCGCTTAAAGCGCGTCGTTGATGATACAGTTAGCATCCATTGCACGTTCGGAACGCCTAGTTCCATTACACTTGACGCGCTGCGCAAAAAAGTTGACCATCTGCCCGTTTATATTTTCACGGATAATGATGCTTCTGGCAAAAAGATCCGCTTTTTGCTGCGTGACACTTTTCCAGATGCAGAACACATGTATACCCGTAAGGGCTATGCGGGTGTCGAGGGAACACCTGAGGAATATCTCATACAGCAATTAGAAAAAGCAGGACTGGACGCGTATATTATCTACCCTGCGCCCAACCCTGCTTATGAATAACTATTTTGCGTTATTTCCCTTTTGAAAGGGTTACAACGTCTTTCACGATATGCGCTGCATCCAATTCTGGATTGCTAGCGTCATAGTAATTTCTTAGCTGACCTTTGGGATCCACTAGAAGAATCGCATTCGCATGCGAGAAGTTACCGTCCTTCTCTTTGATTACCATGATACCGAAGTCCTCAGCAAGCTTCTGAACCTTCGCTTCCTCACCTCGGAGGAACGTCCATCCGCCTGGAATTGGCTTCGATTCGAAGCGATTTCCGAATGCTTTTAACACCTCTGGTGTATCTCTCGTTGGATCAATTGTAATCGATAAAATCTCTGCTTTCGAGCCGAGTAAATCCTTTTTCTTCAATTCATCTTGCACTTGTGAAATTAAAAAGCTTGTCGGTAAGCACACATCAGGACAGTAAGAAAAGAAGAAATAGACGAGTCGCACTTTACCTTCCATATCTTGGGAGGTTACTGTTTTGCCATCTAAATCCTGCAACTGAAAAGAAGGTGCAGCCTTCATAGCTGTTAATCTTTCATCCGGCTTACTGCCGTTGGTCACTAATTTATAAGCAAAAGATGCAATCATCGCGATTAGTATCGCAGCCAATGCTAGTTTGAACCAGTTTTTTTCGAAAAACGTCCCCATCGTTTCCGTCCCCCAGATTAACTAATTTTCGCCGTTGTATCAATGACCATCAAGATCGATAACAGCGTTAAATATAAAAGGGAGAACAAGAACATACGCTTTGCCCATACAATTTCCGCTTCCCCTGTTGCTTTGAATCCTTTGACGCTCATGAAAACCCACGTTAATCCAAGAATCGTTGATACGATTAAAAAGATCGTTCCTACATAACCATATGCCGTTAGCATCACCGTAACAGGTACTAATAGAACAACATAACGAACCATACTAATTTTCGTTACGAAACTCCCCTTAACGACCGGCAACAGTGGAAATCCAGCAGCACGATACTCTTCCATGCGGCGAATACCTAGTGCCCAAAAATGCGGCGGCTGCCATAGGAATAAGAATAAGAAAACCAAAATTGCTCCCAGATCAATTGTCCCGCTAACTGCGCAATAACCGATTAGAGGTGGTACTGCTCCTGAGATCGCGCCTACGAATGTGCTCCATACCGAAGTTCTTTTGAACCAAGCTGTATAGATCCATACATAAAAGAACAATCCAAGTAAACCCATTAATGTAGCTAATGGTGAATGAGCCCCTAAGTAGAGAACCCCTAAACCAATTGTACCTAGAATAATTCCGTACCAAAGAACAAAATTAGCCGTTAACCGCCCACTTGGCAGTGCTCTATTCTGCGTGCGTTCCATTTTGGCATCCATCTCACGGTCCAAATAATTATTCAGTACCGTTCCTCCAGCCATAACAAGTGCTGTGCCTAGCATCGTCATAAGTAAATGGAGCCAGTCGACTTCCCACTTGGCCGCTACCCAGTATCCAGCGAATGCTGTCATCAAATTGGAATAAATAATACCCGGTTTCACCAATCGGTAATATTCCTTCATCGTAACAGGCCCATTTGCACCTTTCGCTTGGCTAGCATCTATGGCATCAGTTCCAGCTTGCCCTTGGGACGAACCGGTTGAAACATTTTCGTAAGTGACTTGATTATCCATATACATGTACCTCCTCTATGTCGAATTTCCGATCACACATCTCAATGAACATTCTCATCATACCAACCCCTACATCATTTGACAATGAAGCAAGGGCAGTTGTCATCATATTGTCGATTCTCCTTTCCAGTATGCGTGGAAAATGAGCTTACCATTCGATTCCAATTTGGAATATGTGAAAAAGTTGTGGAGATTATCGCGCCGGACATCTTTACACCCCTATCTATGCTCTCACAGAGCAATCTATAGCCACTATCCCCTTTGCTCAGGAGAGCACGCGTCGACAATCCTGAGCCTAAGGGATAGTGGCCATAAACTTTAGCATTCCACCCCCCATGTAGCTGGTATAAATAGAAAGAGGAGACAGGTCATAGCCTGCCTCCTCTTTCTATTTATTCACTAGCAATGGTGTTAACGCCATTAAGCTGCGCCGAATCTGATGCCACGCTGTCGTCAAGACATCCTGCAGCTCCCAAGCATGCCTCCCCATGACGGTCACGACGAGGCCATGTTTATACGTCATACTCGCTCCCACTCGAACCGCGCCACCTTCCGACTGGCTTAGATTCTCCACCATCTCCTCCAAGTGACGCTGGCTGAGACGATCTGAGAAAATAAACAGACTCCCCAGATGCGTCTCCTCTTCCCAGCAACCTGGAGAAGTCAGACGCATGGTCGACGGCTCAATACGCTGATTTTGATAAAAGATTAACTCTCCCTCATACCAAACTTTCATCCGATTCACATATCGTGAATATTGAAATATTTCCCCTCGCTGTGTTCGTCCTGGACAGGTAACATCCGAGAATATTAATGTAGACCCTTTCGCTAGATGAGCTTCTGTTGCCGCGAACAACTTGGCGTCCTTATACAGCATCAACGGCTCAGGTATATACTCTAACAACGAATCTGCTGCAAGCCGAAGAATCTGAAACTGCCTGCTTCCTTGATCCTCTGCAGCTGGATGAACCTTGGTAAACGACTGGTTCGTTAGAAAAACACGTGCGCCCTCATCAAGGCGCACGTTAATTTCATAATGATCACCCGCCATCAGCCCAGGTGAGCAGTCCATCATATAAACGCCCAATTGATCCATAGGAGCGGCATCATCATTGAACGTATCGTTCTCATAACGGAACGTTTTGGCGATTTTGAGCGGGGAGGCATGATACTTGTGCACGAGTCGCGTATGCCCACTGCGTACAGCAAATTGTGCAGATATCTCCCCAGTCAGCTTAGGCATGACTGAACTCCGTCTCCACCCAAGTAACGATATCATCCAGCCCCGTACCACCCATCAAGTTGGAGAAAATATAGGGACGTTCGCCGCGCATTTTTTTCGTATCAGAATCCATTACTTCGAGGCTAGCGCCTACATAAGGGGCAAGATCGATTTTGTTAATGATGAGCATATCTGAACGCATAATACCAGGACCGCCTTTACGCGGTATTTTCTCCCCTTGGGCCACATCAATAATATAAATGAAACGATCTACAAGCTCCGGACTGAAAGCAGCCGCCAAATTATCGCCGCCACTCTCAATGAAAATAATATCGAGATTCTCAAAACGCTTCTCCAGCTCTTCTATCGCCTCGAAATTCATTGAAGCATCCTCACGAATAGCTGTATGCGGGCATCCACCTGTCTCTACCCCAATAATTCGTTCCTCCGGCAACGCTTCCGTGCTAATCAGAATTCTCGCATCTTCTTTCGTATAAATATCATTCGTTATAACAGCTATACTGTAGCGGTTACTGAGCTTTCCGGCTAAGCGTTCTACCAGTTTTGTTTTGCCTGAACCCACGGGACCTCCGATGCCAATTCGCATTGGACGATCGCGATCCCCTGCTGGCTTCTCCCATTCGTGATGATGATGATGACCGTTACCTTGACACATCGTCATTCCTCCTCAGATCTATGATTAGATTTTTTTAAGACATAAATAAACGTGAATATAAGGTTTCATGCTGCATCATAGCTAAATCCCCCACAGGTGAATTCGTATATGCTTCCTTTGGATCCATCTCGGAAACACGCTGCCATTCGCTGCCTGTCAAAGGGACTAGCTTCGCTAGGAGCATCTGACCTTGCGTTTGTCCAATGGACATCAATCTGAGCGCACTATTGATGCAAGTTAGGATGCAGGTATATAGATAACCCTCCACTGCCTGATGGAGTGAAACACCAAGATGGTAGCTCACCCAACTGTGAACAACAGGATGATTCGAGCTGCATCTCCCAGCACTCACAGCCTCATCAAAAGGCTTCCAATTCAGTTCTGGATAGAGGGATCGAGCTAATTGAAGCAGTCTGCGTCCCATTTTCTGAACCCCAATCCGACTCTCACTGCCAACTCGTTGCACATGAAGCATATGGTCAATGTCCCACAGATTACTAAGCTCCCCGCTAGGAATGTGCATATAAGCCGCTTTAATGACCATCGCATCAGATGATACCCAGCTATTAGCAAGCATCGAACGAATGTAGGCCTCCAGCTCGGAGATCGTCGTCAATCTCCCCTGCTGGACAAGTGTTTCCAGTCCAAATGAATGGGAGAACCCGCCGATTGGAAGCGCCGAATCCAACAGTTGCTGATAGGCTAACCAATGAAAGGATGATTGTTCTGTTGCTGTCATATCGTCACCTCAATCCTCAATCGCGGCTTCCTTCTATTCTATTTAAAACAAGAAATATAACTGAGCCATCGGCAGCTCTGTCGCAGGCTCACAGGTTACTGCTTCGCCGTCAACTTTCACCTCGTAGGTTTCGGGATTTACTTCAATAGAAGGTGTTCCATCGTTATGAATCATGTCCTTCTTAGAGATGCTGCGACAGCCTTTCACCGGTTCTACCCGCTTTTGTAATCCGAAGCGTTCTGCAATCCCACCGTCATATGCCGCCTGAGAGACGAAGGTTATCGAGCTTTGCGTCAACGCTTTCCCAAATGCAGCAAACATCGGTCTGCCGAAGACCGGCTGAGGCGTAGGAATGGAGGCGTTTGGGTCTCCCATTTGCGCATACGCGATACTGCCCCCTTTGAGAACCAAATCCGGCTTCACACCGAAAAACATCGGATTCCAAACGACCAAATCTGCAAACTTGCCTGGTTCAATGGACCCAACAAGATGCGAGATGCCGTGCGTTATAGCTGGATTGATTGTATATTTCGCTATATAACGTTTAATACGAAAATTATCATACTCAGCGGTATCAGGAGTTAGCGGCCCGCGCTGCTTTTTCATTTTATCCGCCGTTTGCCACGTACGAATAATCACTTCTCCCACGCGCCCCATCGCTTGGGAATCGGAGCTCAGCATACTGAACACGCCAAGATCATGCAAAATATCTTCCGCAGCAATCGTTTCAGGGCGAATCCGAGAATCTGCGAATGCCACATCTTCCGGAATACGACTATCCAAGTGATGACACACCATCAACATATCCAAATGTTCTTCAATGGTATTAATCGTATATGGGCGAGTCGGATTCGTTGAAGAGGGGAGAACATTCAGCTCTGCAGCCGCTCGGATAATATCCGGTGCATGACCGCCCCCTGCGCCCTCGGTATGATACGTATGAATGGTACGCCCTTTGATCGCGGCCAAGGTATCCTCTAGAAATCCCGCTTCATTTAATGTATCCGTATGAATCGCTACTTGCACATCATAACGATCTGCTGCTTCCAAGCACATATCGATCGCTGCCGGCGTTGTTCCCCAATCTTCATGGAGCTTCAAACCAATGGCGCCCGCTTCAATTTGTTCTGTCAGAGGCTCCAAGAAGGATGAGTTCCCTTTGCCGGTAAATCCCAGATTCATCGGGAACCCTTCGGCTGCTTCCAACATCCGCTGCATATGCCAAGCACCTGGCGTGCAGGTTGTCGCGTTGGTTCCCGTTGCCGGACCAGTACCACCACCGATCATCGTCGTGACGCCTGAGGAAAGTGCCGTTTCAATTTGTTGTGGGCATATGAAATGGATATGTGCGTCGATGCCGCCAGCTGTTACGATTTTGCCCTCACCTGCAATAACCTCCGTGCTTGCACCAACGATCATATTCCGATGCACGCCATCCATAATATCCGGGTTCCCTGCTTTGCCAATACCCACAATATGACCATCCCGAATGCCAATATCGCCTTTGACAATGCCCCAATGATCAATAATGACAGCATTCGTTATTAATGTGTCTAAGACACCCTGTGCACGGGTTGCACCGCTGGACTGCCCCATACCGTCGCGGATAACCTTCCCGCCGCCAAACTTACATTCATCTCCGTAAACGGTGTAATCATGCTCGATTTGTGCCCAAAGCTCTGTGTCTGCCAATCGAATGGCATCACCTGTTGTTGGGCCAAACATCAGCGCATAGTTCTTACGATCTATTCGACTCACCGAGCATCCCCTCCCAAGTCTGCCATCTTTCTCTTGTTTCGACCGACATTTTGTCTTTTTCCGCCAAGCCTTGACTCAGATTATTAAGTCCATAAGACAGCTTTGCTCCGCCTAATTCGACAAGCTGAACGGGCTTCTGCTCGCCAGGTTCGAACCGGACAGCCGTTCCAGCTGGAATATCTAGCCGCATGCCGAATGCCAGCTCTCGCGGGAATGCTAAGCCTCTATTTACTTCAAAAAAATGAAAATGCGATCCTACCTGGACTGGGCGATCTCCTGTATTGGTAACGATGATTTCTATCGTCTGTCTGTTGGCGTTCATTTCAATAAAACCTTTGGCTGTTCGATATTCACCTGGAACCATGCGCTCGCCCCTTTCCTTAGTAATTATGTAATGGGTTCATGTACGGTAACTAATTTCGTACCATCTGGAAACGTAGCTTCCACTTGCACTTCATGAATCATTTGAGGAACGCCTTCCATAACCTGATCTGCTTTCAAAATCGTCGTGCCAAACGTCATAAGTTGGGCAACTGTCAGGCCATCCCTAGCTCCTTCCATGATTTCAGAAGTCAGCAGAGCGATACTTTCAGGGTAATTAAGCTTTAATCCTCTGGCTAGCCTTCGTCTAGCTAGATCAGCAGCCACGGTTATGAGCAGCTTCTCTTTTTCTCTTTCCGTTAAATGCACATGTCTCACCTCATCAAAAACCGAATAATGGTAATCCTTTACACTCATTATATTCGTGTATTTTAGGATTGTAAATCTTTAATGTTATATATAGTGACACTTAATCCTCGAATTTCATAAAAATATTTCGTTATTATGTGATTTTCACAGGAATCCCACTTCCTTTTGTGCATCGACAACAAAAAACATCCTGTTTATGTCATGTATATTGACATTAACTTGTATCGGCATTTATCATAAGCCATGTAATCCAAATCTTGTAAGGCAAGGGAGTGGGACGTGAATGAGAGAGATAAGAAACAAAGGTAAGCTTACAGTTGCACTAAGTATGGCTTTGATGTTGGTAGCGGCCGGCTGTGCGAAGACAGAAACTACCACCTCTACGACGACTGCACCTGCGGCTTCAACAACATCTGGCGACACCGTACCAGTGGGAATTCTTCACTCACTAACAGGTACAATGTCCATCAGTGAGGTATCCGTTAGAGATGCTGAACTCATGGCGATTGACGAAATTAATGCAGCTGGGGGTCTATTAGGTAAAAAGATTAAACCCGTCATCGAAGATGGGGCATCGGATTGGCCAACATTTGCAGAGAAGACAAAGAAGCTCCTGCAAAAAGACAGCGTAGTTACAATTTTTGGTTGCTGGACATCCGCTAGCCGTAAAGCCGTGCTACCTGTGGTTGAGCAAAACAAAGGTTTGCTGTGGTACCCGGTTCAGTATGAAGGCGTAGAGTCCTCACCTAACATCTTCTACATCGGTGCGACAACGAATCAACAAATCATCCCCGCAGTAACTTGGCTCCTGCAAAACAAAGGCAAGAAATTCTTCCTCCTCGGTTCCGACTACGTATTCCCAAGAACTGCTAACAAAATTATTAAAGAGCAGTTGAAGGCAGATGGCGGAACGCTTGTTGCTGAAGAGTACACACCACTTGGACACACGGACTACAATACAATCATTAGTAAGATTAAAAAGGAAAAACCAGACGTTGTCTTCAACACTTTGAACGGCGATAGTAACGTTGCTTTCTTCAAGCAGCTGAAAGATGCTGGGATTACGTCTAAAGATTTAACTACCATGTCCGTGAGTATCGCTGAAGAAGAAGTGCGCGGTATCGGCGCTTCCGTTCTCGACGGTCACTACACAGCATGGAACTACTACCAAACGACAGATACACCTGAGAATAAGAAGTTCGTTGAGGCTTACAAAGCGAAATACGGCAAAGACCGTGTAACGGATGATCCGATTGAAGCTGGATACACAGCTGTATACCTTTGGGCAGAAGCTGTGAAAAAAGCTGGCTCCTTTGACGTTGAGAAAGTCAAAGCAGCGGCCAAAGGCATCGAGTGGAACTCACCTGAAGGCAAAGTTACCATTGATGGTGAGAATCAACATATTTACAAAACAGCACGAATTGGTCAAATTGCAGCAGATGGCCAAATTAAAGAAATTTGGAATTCTGGCAAAGCACTCAAACCGGATCCTTTCCTCAAAACGTACCCATGGGGCGCAGAAGTAACGAAGTGATCAGCATTCTGTACACTCAGAAACCAGGACTGCCTAACCGCAGTCCTGGATTTCATCATTTCACTCCCGCTTCTTCAGAAAGGAGATGTTGTCATGAGTTTGCTACTGCTTCAAATATTTAACGGACTCAGCTTAAGCTCCATTCTGCTCTTAATCGCCATCGGTCTCGCTATTACTTTCGGTCTCATGAATGTAATGAATATGGCACATGGCGAATTTATTATGATCGGTGCCTATATGGCTTACCTCGTACAAAAAGGCTTCCAAACCTATTTACCGGCCTCTGCATTCGGATGGTATTTCGTCGTTTCACTTGGTGTCGCCTTCGTAGTAGCCTTTGCCATTGGCTGGCTGCTCGAAGTTGTACTCATCCGTTTCATGTACGGTAGACCATTGGATAGCCTATTAGCTACCTGGGGTGTCTCTCTTGCCCTGCAACAAATTGCCCGCTCCATCTTTGGGGCACCCAATGTGGCCGTTAAGGCACCACAATGGCTGGAAGGCGGATGGCATGTAACAGCAGACTTGATCCTTCCCTATAAGAGACTCTTTATCTTAGGGCTCGTGGCATTATGTATCTTCATCATCTATCTGTATCTCTACCACTCTGCTGGCGGCAGACGTATGAGAGCTGTTATGCAAAATCGCCAAATGGCTTCGTGTTTAGGTATCTCTACCCGTAGAGTCGATGCACAGTCCTTCGCTTTCGGCTCAGCCATGGCAGGTATCGCTGGCTGTGCGTTGTCCTTGCTTGGCCCAATCGGGCCTACAATTGGCACCTATTATATTGTCGATGCCTTTATGGTCGTCGTACTAGGTGGAATCGGCAAATTAATTGGCACTGTGGCTGGTGCGCTTGGGATCGGCGTCTTCAATACCGCCTTGGAATATACAACCAGCGCTACACTCGGTAAAGTGCTTGTATTTACACTGATCATCGCGTTCTTACAATGGAAACCAATGGGACTTGTAACGATGCGTTCGAGATCCTTAGATTGAAGAAAGGATGTGACCTCATCTATGCTCTTTGCCAGACAATCTAAGCTCAAACTAACCATCTATGGGATAGGTTTATTACTCATCGCGCTTGCCCCCCTGTTCTTGTCTGACTTTCGTTTATCCTTACTCGGCAAATTCCTGGCTTATGCCATTATCGCGATCGGAATTGATTTAATCTGGGGGTATACCGGTATTTTAAGTCTGGGACATGGCGTTTACTTTGGGCTTGGCGCTTATTGCATGGCGATGCATCTGAAGCTCTCTTCCACGCCTAATCAATTGCCTGATTTCATGTCCTGGAGCGGTGTCAAAAGCTTACCGTGGTTCTGGGTACCGTTTCACAGTGCAACAGCAGCGTTCCTGTTAGCGCTCATAGTACCGATGATTGTCGCCTTCATCCTTGGCTATTTCACCTTCCGCAATCGGATTAAAGGAGCATTCTTCTCCATTTTATCGCAAGCATTAGTCATCATTACCGTAACACTGTTCGTCGGTCAGCAAGGTTATACAGGCGGCACGAATGGCTTGACGAATTTTACAACCTTTCTTGGCCTGAACCTGCAATCCCAATCGACCAAACTGATATTCTTCTATCTCACCTTAGCCGTTGTACTCGTCGTTCTCATCCTGAGTTCTTTGCTCGTAACCAGCCGACTCGGCAATATCCTCACTGCGATTCGGGATGGTGAGAACAGGGTGCGCTTCATCGGCTATAATCCCGTCACGTATAAAGTCTTCATCTATTGCGTCTCGGCGGGCTTAGCTGGACTTGCGGGTGTACTCTTCGTACTTCAAGAAGGTATTATCTCGCCAGCGCAAATGGGGATTGTACCCTCAATTGAAATGGTGCTATGGGTAGCTATTGGCGGTCGTTCAACCATTGGCGGTGCCGTTCTTGGGGCCTTACTTACCAATACAGCCAAAACGACGTTTAGCGAAGCTTATCCCGCTTGGTGGCCAATCATGATGGGAGCCATGTTCATCATAGTTGTTCTCCTCTTACCGAAGGGAATCGTGGGCACATTGACGCACTATCTCCCTAAATGGAAAAGAAATAGCCATCCCAAAATTATCACTTCATCGCAAGAAGTCATAGAAACGTAAACTCTGCTTATGAAAACCAGAAAGGGGAACATTTCAATGCTAGGACAATTAGCGAAACAACAACCGACAACTGACGAGACCATCCTGAGCGTCAAGGGACTTGAGGTGAACTTCGACGGATTCAAAGCCTTGCGAAATCTAGATTTCTCGTTAAAGTCTGGCGAACTCCGTTTTCTTATCGGCCCTAACGGTGCCGGTAAGACAACGCTGCTCGATGTCATTTGCGGCAAAGTAAAGCCGTCCCAAGGCCATGTCATTTTCAAAGAAGCGATTGACCTCACCAAGCACCAAGAGCACCAGATTGCCCAGCTAGGTATTGGACGTAAATTCCAAGCACCTACGGTTTTCTCTACCCTAACGGTTTTTGAGAATCTGGCACTTTCTATGAAGCAGCAGCGCGGCCTCCTCAGCGCGCTCTGGGCTAAAACAACTAGCGAACAAAGAGAACGCCTCCACCTCAGGCTTGGCATGATCGGCCTGCAGAGTAAAGCGAAAGAACGCGCAGGCTCCCTCTCCCATGGGGAGAAGCAGTGGCTCGAAATCGGCATGCTGCTGATGCAAGAGCCTGATCTGTTGCTGCTCGATGAGCCTGCTGCGGGCATGACCGACAGTGAAACAGAGAAAACCGGCGAGCTGCTTCATGAGATCGCAGAGAATCAAACGATTATTGTCGTTGAGCATGACATGGAGTTCGTACGCCAATTCGCTAGAACGGTAACCGTACTTCATGAAGGAACGGTCCTTCGAGAAGGCACCATGCAAGACATACAGAATGATGATAAAGTAGCGGAAGTTTATCTCGGAAGGAGAGTTGAGCGCGGTGCTTAAACTACAGAGTATAGAAGCCGGCTACGGTGAGAGCATGGTTATTCGCAACGTCAACCTTGAAGTAAGACCCGGTCAGATCGTTTGCCTAATGGGGCGCAACGGGGTTGGCAAATCAACACTGATGAAGAGTATTATGGGTCTCATTAAGCCAAGATCTGGCCATATCCACTACATGGACAATGACATAACTTCCTCTTCACCAGATCGCCGCGCGAAGTCCGGTATCGGCTATGTGCCACAAGGCCGGGAAATATTTCCCCAACTTTCTGTTGAGGAAAATCTCATGTTAGGCCTCGAGGCCGCGGCTGATCGCCGCAAGAAATTGCCTGAAACTCTCTTTGATACGTTTCCGGTTCTTCACCAAATGCTTCATCGCAAAGGTGGCGACCTCAGCGGCGGTCAGCAGCAGCAGCTAGCTATCGCACGAGCGTTAGCTTCAGGACCTAAGCTGTTGCTGCTGGATGAACCCATGGAAGGGATACAGCCATCTATTGTCATGGAGATCGAAGCCATCATTGAAACAATTAAGCGCAATCGAGAAATTGCGGTGCTCCTAGTCGAACAAAGCTTAGAATTCGCCACAAGTATTGCGGATTACTACTATGTTCTCGACCGCGGCACCATTGCCGCCGAAGGGAAAGCGGAGCATTTAAGCGAAGATCTTGTCCGAAAGCATTTGACCGTATGATTGTTTTATTCTTTATCACCTTACCCCCAAGAAGCTGGCTAACTTGACCTGAGTACCGAGGGTTAAAGTTACGAAGGGCTTCTTTTTTTCTCGTTCAAAAATAAAGTTAAAACTGGACGTCACAAAATGGATAGGATAACATGTCATATAGATAGGATCGATTATTGCGGAGGGCATAGCGAGCACCTAGCCTTTTAAAGGAAAAGGAGGGGAACCTGTATGTCTAAAATTTTAATTATTGAAGACGATGTAAGTATCGGTGAAATGATGTCCATTTACTTATACGAAGATGGCTATGAAGTGAAACGTGCGGAGAATGGCAGACAAGGTGAAGCCTTATTTCGAGAATTTCAGCCTGATATGATTATTCTTGACCTCATGCTGCCCGATATGGATGGGATACACCTATGTACGACGATTCGTCATACCTCAAACATTCCAATTCTAATGGTATCTGCCAAGAACGAAGTTTCAGATCGTGTTAAGGGGCTTCAGACGGGTGCTGACGACTATTTATGCAAACCGTTTTCGATGAGAGAGCTGTCCGCCAGAATTCAAGCCTTACTTCGCCGTTCCAACACCTTTACACAACAGTCTCTATCGTCTACCGAACTTAAACAACAAGGGATACAATTGGATTTCGAGAAACGCTGTCTCTACGTTGACGGCAAGAATATTGAAACAACCTTCTCCGAATTCGAGATTATGAAGCTTTTCTGGCAAAATCAAGGCAGAGTATACAGTCGAGAAGAGTTGTTGAACCGTGTTCGCGGCTTTGATTCCCAAGTAACGGAACGTGCAATCGATGTGCATATCGCCAACCTTCGCAAAAAAGTTGAAGATGATCCTAAAGAACCCAAGCACATCAAAACCGTGTGGGGTGTCGGTTATAAATTTCTATTCACGTAAGCTCCTTCGGGAGCTTTTTTGTTTTGTGAATTCCTTTCAAATTCGTCACCAAATAGGCACTAGCACAATATGATGATTATGGAAAATGACCTTTTAGATCGTTAAAACACATCAAATGAAGGAAGCTTTCATATTGAAAGCTCAAGGAGGAAATTATCATCATGTTGAATAACCCTTACAAAATAGGTAATCAAGCGATGCCGCAAATGCCATACGGCAGTCCCTATCCGGCATTCCCTGTCCCGACTAACATTACGAATAAAGTTGTTCCCCAAACGCCAGCGGGATCTGTTCTTACGCCACCAGGAAGCGGATTACAAACAGGCGTTAATATCCCTGGCCTTCCAGTGGAAGAGTCATACATTGAAAATATCCTGCGTTTGAACCTCGGTAAAATGGCCACCATCTACATGACTTATGAAAATAACTCCGAGTGGAACGCCAAGATTTTCAAAGGAAGATTGGAGGCTGCAGGCCGTGATCATATCATCATCAGCGACCCTGTAACTGGCATGCGTTTCCTATTACTTATGGTGAATCTGGATTACATTACATTCGATGAAGAACTCAATTACAGCTATCCCTTCCGTGGAGGAGTAATCTCCAGATAATCGCTGAATCCCATACGAAAACCGTTGCTCTGATAGAGCAACGGTTTTTTTGTTTAAGAATATGTAACGGACGAAAAATGCCACATGTGCAGTTTTTGAATGCCGCCTTTGATCCATTGCTCCCAATCACCATGTTGCCCATCACGCAATCGCTCTACGTTTAATCGAACTTCCTTCATGCTCAGGTAGTCTTCATACGTTACATCATGCCAAATTTCTACAAAAAGTCCTTCTTGATCTGTTCCCGTCAATAGCTCCAAACGCCCTTCCCGCCGCTGAAGTCCTTGCATATAGATGAGAAATGAGGCCCGATACTCCGATTTTATGGCATACTCTACAAAAACTTTAGACATTTTTAGATCTCCTTCTGATTTATTTTTTACTCTAAAATGGTAAACTAAGAGGAAGATGTTAAATAACCCACCACTTTGCAGACAAACTATGTACAGAAACACTTAGGAGGAAAACCAGTTGGATACAGGCACTCATCTCGTCATCGGCTTAGGTTTAGCAGGCCTTTCACAAATTGACCCGAGCATTTCTGCAAGTACTGCAGCAACGACGGCTGTTTTTATTGGAACTGTCGTCGGTTCTCAGATTCCTGATATTGATGGACTTCTCCGTTTCAAGGGAAATGCCGTCTATATTCGTAATCACCGTGGTCGCTCACATTCCTTGCCAGCCCTTCCCTTATGGACGTTACTGATTACTGGTGCTCTTGCGCCATTTTTCCATGGTATTTCCTTCTTACATCTGGCCATGTGGATCGGCATCGCCGTTTGTGTGCATGTGTTTACCGACTGTTTCAATACCTATGGCACACAAGCCCTTCGACCTTTTTCGGAAAAATGGGTATCTTGGAACATTATTCACATCTTCGATCCATTTATTTTCACAAGTCACATTGCTGCGATTTTCATGTGGTCCTTCGATCTCGCTAGACCACAATTCATCTTCCCAACCTTGTACGGCTTACTCGCGCTTTATTACATTTGGCGAACCTTAGACCATGCCATTATCGAAAAAGGTCTCTATCGCAAAGATGCGACCTATCAACCCGGTGACAAATATACGCTTATTGTAACATTCAATCTCTATGTCTGGAATGTCGTCAAAGAGTGCGCTGATGGCACGTATCAATTAGGCGAGCTCAAGAATGGCAAGCTCAAGTGGTTGGACACGATTACTTGTGCAGAGCACCCGGCTATCGAGGTTTCCAAGCACCATGAGGACATTCAATCGCTCCTCTATTTCTCCTCTTTCACCTCCGCTGAGGTCAAAGAACATCGATGGGGCTATGAAGTGAGATGGGCAGATGTCCGCTATCGTCATCGTAAGCAATACCCATTCGTCGGCGTCATCCTGATGGATCATAACTTCCAAACCCTTGATTCTTATGTAGGTTGGGTGAACGACACCAAGCTTGGAAAGAAACTGAAGGTCGATCTTTACTGAAAGTTCATTAACTGAGATCCAACATCGAGCGAGGCCCATGCGCAAGTTGCCTGGGTCTTTTTCTTTTTCATTGTTGATCTTTCGATTACGCACCAAAAGCCCAGGAGCTATTTAGGCTCCTGAGCTTTATTATTACATATTTCGGGTATGCTAGTACGGAGACTCTAAGTTAACGGTAGTTAGACCCAGATTGTCCCGCGAGCGATTGCTCAGCAATTTGTACCAAGCGACGAGTAATCGCACCACCAATAGAACCAGTATCACGGGTTGCCATGTTGCCATAGTAACCATCTTGAGGGATTTGAATGCCCAGTTCTTGAGCTACCTCATATTTCAATTGATCTAAAGCTTGATTGGCTTGCGGAACGACTAGTGTGTTACTGCTACGAGATTGTGCCATCAGGATCGTACTCCTTTCAGTCAGCTATAATCTTTGATGTATTTGCAAGCTTGCAAAGATAGTATGTGGAGGAAATGAATTTATATGCACAGCGTTAAAAAAAGTTTAAAATAAGATCATAGCCATAACTTCTAGAAAGTAGGTCACACCTATGAGTAAACCACTCGCACTCCTATTCGCAGTTGTAGGTACGCTGCTGCTCGCTTCTATCTCCCTTTTCATTGCTCTTCGAGAGCCTTGGATGGTACTCCTCTTCACGCTTATATCGTTAGGATTTATCGGTTACGGTTTTGCTGTGAAGGCTAAGATGCGTCGTAAAAATACACCTAGCGAGTAAATTAAAAAAGCTCAAAATCCGCGATCTTAGGGATTTCGAGCTTTTTTTGGTTGTATAGATGACTTTATACGTTATCGTACAATAAAGCCCATACGTTTCTTCACTTCAAGCAGCGTTTGATTGGCAACTTCTGCAGCTTCATCCGCACCTTTTTTCAAAATCTCAAAAATTTCTCCCGAACTGCGAATCTCACGATAGCGTTGCTGAATTGGCTCCAAAACAGAAACAATATGCTCAGCTAGCTCCTTTTTGAATGGACCATACCCCTGTCCCTCGTATCTAGCTTCAATTTCAGCCAGACTCATATCCGCAAAGTGTGAGTAAATCGACATCAAGTTACTTACCTCAGGCTTGTTCTGAGGATCATACTTGACCTCTCGCCCAGAATCCGTAACCGCGCGACTAAGCTTTTTACGAATCACGGCTGGCTCATCGAGCATCGCGATGTAACTACCGGCATTCGGGCTACTCTTACTCATTTTCTTTGATGCATCATCTAGTGACATAATTCTTGCGCCAACTTCTGGCATATAAGGTTGTGGCATAACAAACATATCTCCAAAACGGTTGTTAAAACGGTTCGCCAAATCGCGCGTCAGCTCCAAATGCTGCTTCTGATCGTCGCCAACAGGAATTAAATCCGCATTATACAGCAAAATATCTGCTGCCATTAGCGACGGATAGGTGAATAACCCTGCACCCACGGATTCCTTGCCTTCTGACTTATCTTTAAATTGTGTCATGCGCTCCAGCTCGCCCATATGGGTTAGCGTCGTCATAATCCAGCCTAGCTCCGCATGTGCGTGAACATGGGACTGCAGGAAGACAGATGCCTTATTCGGGTCTAGACCCGAAGCAATATAAAGCGAAGCGATAGACTCGGTTTGTTCGCGGAGCGCCGCAGGATCTTGCGGCACTGTGATTGCGTGCATATCAACCACCATGAAATAGCAACGGTGGAGCTCCTGCAGCTTCACAAAGTTGCGTAGTGCGCCAATATAATTACCAATCGTCAGCTGACCGCTGGATTGCATGCCAGATAATACACGTTTCATCTCAAAAACCTCCTATGATTTTCACTTCTTCTCATTCGTATCGGTAAAAAAGACAACAAAAAAGCCTCCCTCCGCAAGGGACGAGAGACCGTGGTACCACCCTAATTTGTCTACCTGCATAAACCAAAGTTATGCGCATGTAAACCTTCAGGCTCTGATAACGGAGAGCTACCGTTTAGCATAGTTAACTGTGGTTTTAATCCGGCCTAGGTTCCGGTGATTCTACACAGCGTTCAGCTTCAAGCTCAAGGATCCATTCGGTTTGCTTGTTTCACCGGTTCGCACCAACCACCGGCTCTCTGAGAAACGAAAAAAAACAAACGTACTTGTTCCTATCATCGCAATTGATTTTCTATTATTATACACCCTTAAAGATCAATGTCAATCGAGGACATTGTCCTAGATAGCCTAGCATGTACATAGGATAGATACATACCAATCCTTGCGGCAAAGGGGTGTCAATGCATTGTCCTCAACTCTATACCGATGGAGCCTTCCCGTTTCCACGGTGATTTGCGTATTTCTCTTGTTTCTGATCGTGACAACAAGACAACTCCCCCCTCTGGGGATGATCATGGAGCCAATCAGCCAAGTGTTTATGGCTTTTCTGGACATCTTCTTAGACGCCCTTCCCTTCATGATTCTCGGCGTACTGCTATCTACGATCGTAGAAAACTTCATTCCTGAAGGCGTCATTCAGCGAATGACACCTAAACACCCTATCGGGGGCATATTATTTGCCTGTGTGCTAGGCATTATGTTTCCCCTTTGTGAGTGTGGCATGATCCCTTTCGTCCGTAGACTGATGCGCAAAGGGATGCCTGTCTACATCGCCGTCATTTTCATTCTAGTCGGCCCCATCCTTAACCCCATCGTTTTCGCTTCCACGTGGATGGCTTTCCAAGGCGACCCAGCCATGGCCTACTCACGCATGGGGCTCACTTTTGGCGTTGCGCTTGTGATTGGCTTCCTGCTCACGCGCTTCCTCAAAAGCAATCCGTTGCGCCATCCAATTGAGCCGGCCGCAAGCAAGACACATGGTCATGCTCACCAACATGATCATCATAGCCATGATCATGACCACAAGCACGAGCATAACCATGTGCATCAACATCATAATCACGGACACCAGCACGATCATCATGGTCACAACCACGCTCACGGTGATAGTCGCGTCATGACGATGATCAGTCACGGCTCCTCCGAGCTCTTCGAGATGAGCAAGTACTTAATGATAGGTGCGCTGCTGACCGCGCTAATTCAGACATTCGTGGCACAGGATAGCCTGAGCGCCATCGGCCAAGGCGCCTTCGTCTCGCATGTGTTCATGATGGGCTTCGCGTATCTGCTCTCGCTATGCTCAACGACAGACGCTTTTGTAGCTGCTTCCTTCGCCAAATCGTTCTCACCGGGCTCTCTGCTCGCTTTCCTAGTGTTCGGCCCGATGATCGATGTGAAGAGCACCTTGATGATGCTATCGATCTTCAAGGCACGTTTCGTCCTCACCTTATCGATCGTCGTGGGGATAACAGTCTTGAGTGGATCGCTTCTGTTTATGCATTTTTTTCTGGCTTGAATGGGAACATACCCAAGTTACGTGTTACGTGGAGTGTCACGAGAACTAAATCTATGGGCACTATCCCTTTCGCTCAGGTTGTCAGTTCCATGAAGGCTAAACTGAGCTTAGGGGATAGTGCTCATATGATGGTAGCATCAGTGACCACCACCCCCACAGCTTGCGTTAGAAAAACTGAGCTTAGGGGATAGTGCTCATATGATGGTAGCATCAGTGATCATTCCACCCCACAGCTTGCGTTAGAAAAACTGAGCTTAGGGGATAGTGAGTATAACATGTTCCACATCCATTAGTCGCACAAAAGGCCCTACCCGACACAAGTCGGATAGGGCCTTAATTTTGCAAAAAATTAGATTTTCAAAATCGCGCCAGCACTTGCGTTCGTTACCATTTTAGTATAACGAGCCAAGTAACCAGAAGTAATCTTCTGTTGGAATCCAGCCCATGACTCACGACGTTTGGCAAACTCTTCATCGCTGATTTGCAATTCGATTTTGCGTCCATCCATGTCTACGTCGATGATGTCGCCATCATGTACGAAAGCAAGTGGTCCACCTTCAGCAGCTTCTGGGGACATGTGTCCTAGTGAGATACCGCGGGATGCTCCGGAGAAACGTCCATCTGTGATCAAAGCTACTTTCGCGCCAAGACCCATACCAACGATTTGTGACGTTGGTGCCAACATTTCTGGCATACCAGGTCCACCTTTTGGTCCTTCATAACGAATGACAACAACGTGTCCTTCTTTTACTTTGCCATTTGCGATACCATACAATGCTTCGTCTTGGGAGTCAAAGCAAATCGCTGGGCCTACGTGACGTCCACCAACGGACTTATCAACAGCACCAACTTTTACGATACTGCCTTCAGGAGCCAAGTTACCGAACAGAACTGCCAAACCACCACGATCACTATGCGGGTTCGTAAGTGGACGAATCACGTCAAAGTTCTGAATTTCACGTCCAGCCACGTTCTCGCGAAGTGTTTGTGCCGTAACGGATAGACAATCACCGTTGAAAGCACCTGGTTTTTTGAGCAACTCATTAATTACCGCACTCACACCGCCTGCCAAATGCACATCTTCAATGTGGTAATCGGAAGCTGGAGCAATTTTCGCAAGGTGAGGAACGCGCTCTGCTACTTCGTTAATACGAGCGATTGGATACTCGATACCCGCTTCTGCCGCGATTGCCAATGTGTGAAGAACTGTGTTCGTGGAACCACCCATCGCCATATCCAAAGCAAATGCATTATCAATCGCATCAATCGTTACGATATCACGCGGCTTGATGTCTTTTTCGATTAGAACCATCAGTTGTTTTGCACAATCCTTAACGAATTGTTTACGCTCTTCAGCAACAGCAAGAATTGTACCGTTACCTGGCATAGCCAATCCAAGACCCTCTGCAAGACAGTTCATTGAGTTTGCTGTGAACATACCGGAGCATGATCCACAAGTTGGACAACCATATTGTTCAAGCTCTTCCAGACCCGCTTCATCCAATTTACCCGCTTGGAAAGCACCAACGCCTTCAAATACGGAAGAAAGGGAAATGGATTTACCGTTTTTATCTTTACCAGCTTTCATCGGTCCACCACTTACTAACATCGTTGGGATGTTAACGCGCAGGGCACCCATGATCATACCTGGTGTAATTTTGTCACAGTTAGGAATACACACCATACCATCAAACCAGTGTGCGTTTACTACCGTTTCCAAGGAATCCGCAATAATTTCACGGCTCGGCAAGGAATAACGCATCCCGATATGCCCCATCGCAATACCATCGTCAACCCCGATCGTGTTGAACTCGAAAGGAACCCCGCCTGCTTCGCGAATCGCTTCTTTCACGAGCTTACCGAATTCTTGCAAGTGAACATGTCCAGGAATAATGTCTATATAAGAGTTACAAACCGCGATAAAAGGCTTGCCGAAATCTTCCTCTTTAACGCCAGCTGCACGTAGTAAGCTACGGTGCGGTGCGCGGTCAAAACCTTTTTTAATCATGTCACTGCGCTGTTTTGGATGTGCCATACTTGATTCCTCCTAGAATTCATATCTGTTATGAAAACAATGAAACTATCATACCACACTTCTCGCAATATTTCTCCCTTTAGTGTGATAACGCATCAAAGTAATTCTAAATCAGCTTGCCAGCAACTCACAAACACGATTCATCCATTTACTTCCTGCCAAAATCTGCTTTAATCTCGCCCCACTTTTTCGTATCCCACTTGGCGATTTTATTCGTGTACGTATTCGTATGCAGCCATTTCAATGCGCGATCCACTAATGTCCAAATTTCTTCCGTTGATGTATCCCGAACTAAATTAGTCGATACTTCTTTCTTGCGAATCCAGCTCAGTGCAGTCACCGAATCGGTATAAATGGTTTGATTACTTCCCTTTTTCTTTAAGTAGGCTAGTCCATGTACGATGGCAAGAAATTCCCCTAGATTATTCGTCCCTTTCGAAATCGGTCCTTGATAGAAAATGATTTCGCCGGTCCGTGTGTCTACACCCTTGTACTCCACAATTCCTGGATTTCCTGAGCAGCCTACGTCCACAGAAATACTATCATAATCGACCTCAGGCGCAGATTCTGGAGTCGCAGACTTTTTACCTGCAGCTTGAGTGCCAGTTCCTTTCGCAGCAAAATTAAGCGACTTTTGCCAGCCCTTCTCAAGTGCTTGGCGGGCTTCATTTTCAGACTCATAAGACTTGAATTTGGCTTGTGGATAGCCATTGGTCTGGGCTTGGCATTCGGCCCATGAACGGTAAACACCTGGCTTGTGCCCTACCCAAACCACATAAAATTTCACTGATGACGCCATATCATTCACTCCGTAATTTAAGATGTAATTGTGCGACAAGCTCTTCGACGACTTTCACGGTATCATGGAAATAGGGCCGGTAATCCAACTCGGCTATAAATCGCAGATACGTCTCGCCAATGTCAACAAGCTGCTGACGGTATTCAAGAGCAGGAATGACATGCGTCTCTAATTCGCGGTACGTTCCATTCGTTCGCTCTTCTACAGACGAAAGCTCCAGCTGCTCCCCTCCCAAATGACGTACAACGAAGGAGAACCCTCTGCACTCGGGGTCGCCGCAGCCACAGACGAAGAACGGCATCCGCTCCCATTGATCTGCTGGGGCAAAACGGTTTGGTGCGGTATCATGCAACGCACTGTATAACAAAGCTGGCAGTCCAACATCTATGCATAAAGGTTCTTCAATAAGTAGACTATCTTCCACAGACATGTGAACGTCCGCCTGAATAATTTGTAAATCTTTATCTAAAGACCAGCCCTTAATCGCTAATTCAAACATGCTTTCTCCCCGCTTTCCCGACGTCATTTCTCCATTATAACAAAGACGAAACATTCCTGCTTTTGAGCTTTTAAAAAAAGGCTAAAATTTCCAAAAAAATAATGAGTAATATTAACAAAACTGTTCATACTACCTATTACTGGAGGTGATATCAGATGGCTACAGGACAATCTCGCAGCAGTAACTCCTTGGTAGTTCCTCAAGCTTCATCAGCACTAGACCAATTGAAGTATGAAGTTGCTCAAGAATTGGGCATCCAAATTCCTCAAGATGGCTACTACGGCTACATGACGTCTTATGACACAGGTTCTATCGGAGGCAGCATCACTCGTCGTCTCGTTCAAATTGCTGAGCAACAACTTGCTGGTACAAGCAATAAATTCAGCAGATAATTTCGATCCAAAATACTTAAGCAACAAAAGGGCCTTCATCCGGGTAGATACTCGGTGAAAGCCCTTTTTTACATTATTTAATGTCGTAGATTTTGTATAAATCATCCAACATGATGTTAGCCGATCTCACTCCGCCGCCTGTGTTCCAAGTTGCATCGTTTACTTTGACCAATTTATTGTCTTTGACTACTTTCAGGTTTTTCCATAGTGGATCGTTCATCCACTCTTGCTCTTGTTTATTCCCTTTGCCATCACCGATTTCATACGTAAAGTAGAAGACGCGATCTGCATTATCCAGTTCTGTTAAACGCTCTTTCGTAATGTCTTCGAAAGATTTCTCAGCACTCTTAGCATCCGAACGTGCGAATCCAAGCTGCTTGAAGACTACGCCTGAGAACATATCATCAAAGTAATATCTTGTTTTACCGCCCATGAACCGGACAACAGCAATCTTTTCTTTCAACTTGTCGCCTGCTTTGGATTTAAAATCATTAATACGTTTATCGTAGTCAGAAATGACTTTATCGCCTTCGGCTTTTTTATTCAAAGCGTCCGCATATAGACTGAAGTTGTTTTTCCATTCGCCGCGAAGTGTTTCAGAGAACACCGTTGGTGCGATGGCTTTCAATTGCTCATACACTTTCTCTTGACGAAGTTTATTACCAATAATTAGATCAGGTTTAAGTGATGCGATGACTTCCAGATTGGGTTGTCCTTCAACGCCAACTGTTGTAACGCCTTGCATGTCCGCTTTGAAATGGTCAAACCATGGGTTGCCATAAAAAGATTCAACAGCGCCAACCGGTTTAATACCAAGCGCAAGCAAAGCTTCTGTTCCTTCATTTGTCAAAATAACTACACGTTTCGGATTAGCAGGAACGGCTGTTTCTCCCATAGCATGCTTAACTGTACGAGGAGCATCCGATTTGGCTGTTGCTTGCGGTGCTGCAGAAGCAGAGGATGTTTGCGTGTCAGCTTTGCCCCCACATGCCGTTACGATCATACTAAATACAAAGAGACATGCAAGCATAGCCCACGCTCTTCCAATTTTGCGACGATTTGTACTAAACATATTAATTTGGTTCCCCCTTGGTGAATTATCGTGATAACGATTCTCATTCTCTAGCACATACTACTAGAATCGGGTCTTATTTGTCAATACTTTTGATAATGATTCTCATATTCATTGACTTCAAGTACGGTTATCTTTAAAATAAATGAAGCAAGAAAGGTACATTGAAAGGTAGAAAGAAAGAGGGTAACCATCCAACATGCATGCCACAACGACGACAGAACGTCTCTCTCGTATTTATAAGAGCATTGGTTTATTGGCTGCGGCCTGTGTGCTCATCGCATTAATGCTCAGCAGTGTCCGATTTGGCCTCAAAACGTATTCCTGGGATCAAATCCTTACTTCCTTTGATCCTTCTGACAAACCAACGAATGAATCTATCATTATTCAGACTGTACGAATCCCTAGAGCATTAATTGCCGCACTCGTTGGCGGCAGTTTGGCAGTTGCCGGTGCCCTTATGCAAGCGATGACTCGAAATCCACTCGCTTCGCCGAGTATTTTTGGCATTAATTCAGGAGCTGCATTTGCCATTGTTATCGCTATTAGCTTTTTCAACGTATCCGGACTATCACAATTTACCTGGATTGCTTTTTTGGGTGCTGCCGTGAGTGCTACATTGGTCTATGCGCTTGGGTCGCTGGGACGCGACGGCTTAACACCCATGAAAATTACGCTCGCCGGTGCAGCGATGACAGCATTCTTCGCTTCTCTAACGCAAGGCATTCTTCTAGGTAATGGCAAAGCTTTTGAGCAAGTTTTATACTGGCTTGTTGGTTCCGTAGAAGGACGTACCATGGCCATGCTGCAGTCGGTATACCCATATATGCTGCTTGCTTGGATCGGCGCTATCGTATTATCTCCTCATATTAATGTGCTATCGATGGGTGACGACATTGCCAAAGGGCTTGGTCAACAAACGGTTTACATAAAAGTAATTACTGCAATTATTATTGTCATTCTTGCTGGCGGTTCCGTCGCTGTTGCGGGTCCCATCGTTTTCGTCGGACTCATGATTCCTCATATTGTCCGTTTTCTAGTAGGCATTGATTATCGATGGGTTATTCCTTATTGCGCCGTACTTGGAGGTATCCTCTTGGTAAGCGCTGATATTGGTGCTCGATTTATTATTATGCCAAAAGAAGTTCATGTCGGCGTTATGACAGCGATTCTAGGCGTTCCGTTCTTTATTTATATCGCGCGCAAAGGGGGACTCTTGAAATGAGCACTTCCAAGCGTGATGTGACAATCCGAAGCCAAAGTTACTCTTTTTTAATAAGCAAAAAAGCCATTATCATCACTCTATCTCTATTACTTGCCGTCATCCTCATGATGATTATAAGTACAGGTGTCGGCAGTATTACGATTAAACCATTGGATGTTGTACGCGCTGTATTTGGCAATGGAGAAGGTTCCAGTACAATGATTGTGCGAACTTTGCGCCTACCACGTGTCATTATGGCCGTCCTAATCGGTGCATCGTTAGGTGTCGCTGGTGCGATTCTGCAAGGGATCATCCGCAATCCGCTAACGTCACCAGATACGATTGGTACAACAGGCGGGGCATCGCTTGGTGCTGTTTCGTTTTTCTTCTTTTTCTCAGATAAACTCAGCATCCATTGGCTTCCTGTCGCCGCTATTCTAGGTGCATTCGTTGCAACCTTGCTGGTGTACTTGTTTTCATGGAAAAATGGCATAACTCCGCTGCGACTCGTACTTATTGGAACGGGGCTTACAGCTGCGATGAGTGCAATCTCCTATCTCTTAATGCTTACAGGCCCTATTGTGCTTGCTCAGCAATCACTTACTTTCATGACGGGCAGCATTTACGGTGTATCGTGGACCAAAGCTGTGTATCCCTTGTTACCCTGGGTTATTGTTTTAATCCCGGTCATCTTCATCTGTGCGCGGCATATTACCGTGCAATCCCTAGGTGAAGACATCGCGATGAGTGTTGGTAGCCGGGTTCAACGTCAAAGATTCCTGTTAATTATGCTCAGTGTTGCCTTGTCTGGAGCTGCTGTTGCATTTGGCGGAGCCATCGGCTTCATCGGGCTTATGGCCCCACATATTTCACGTAAGCTAGTTGGTCCTAGCTTCGGCTCTTTGATACCTGTCTCTGCTTTAACAGGCTCCCTGCTGCTATTGCTTGCTGACTTAGCGGGTCGTTTCCTATTCAAACCGCTCGACATTCCAGCAGGTGTTTTCACAGCAGCAATCGGCGCCCCCATTTTCATCTATGTCCTATATCGAAGTAGAAATCGCGGTTAAGCCGCCATGTTTACGACAAAGGAGAACAAGCTCATGACAACCTTAGACCCAGCTCTCGAAGCCCAATCGCTTCGCTTGACATATGGAGAAACAACCATTTTTCAAAGCTTAGATGTACAAATCCCAAAGGGAAAAATAACTGTTTTTATCGGTAGCAATGGCTGTGGGAAATCAACGCTGCTGCGCTCGCTGGCCAGACTCATGAAACCGACCTCAGGGAGCATCTTATTGGACAGCCATGAGATCGCTAAGCTGTCTACGAAAGAAGTCGCTAGACGGATGGCCATCCTGCCTCAAGGGCCTGTAGCACCAGAAGGCCTTACCGTCAGACAACTCGTCAAACAGGGACGATATCCGTATCAAAGCTGGCTGCAGCAATGGAGTGAAGAGGATGAGAACAAGGTCATGAAGGCTCTTGAGCTTACCGATATGTTAGAGGTTGCCGATCGCACTGTAGATTCACTCTCTGGTGGACAACGCCAGCGCGCATGGATTGCAATGACCTTAGCTCAAGATACACCTACCTTGCTCCTAGATGAGCCAACCACCTATCTAGATCTTACGCATCAGATTGAGGTACTGGACTTACTATTCGAACTGAACGAGCGAGAACAACGTACAATTGTCATGGTCCTTCATGACATTAATCTAGCTTGTCGCTATGCTCACCACATTGTCAGCATTAAAAAAGGCGCTATCTATGCCGAAGGCAAGCCAGAGGACATTGTCAATGCTTCCTTGCTGCGTGAGGTATTCGATATGGATTGCCAAGTGACCACCGATCCGATCTTCGGAACACCAATGTGCATTCCGTATGGCAAGGGTCGCATCCTGCTAACGAAAGAACCCCAATCACAATTGTGATAGGGGTTCTTCTTTTATAACGGTATAAGTGCTAAATCGTTCTGGCGTATGTAGCCATATTATAATTGCTTTCTAAACTTACACTAACGGAAATGACATTTCTTCTTACCGCGAAGTCGAACAAAATTTCCCCGTGTGTCCAGCTCTTCTTACGCTTCAATGACTCTATCGCCATCTGACGGAAAGATTGAAATTGCAACTCCGTCAGCCCCGCATTTTCTACCGCTGACAATGCACCTTCTGTACCTTCAAACGGCAGGTGTTTAATGCCAAATTTCCCAATCTCGTTGTTCCGAATATGAACAAATACAGTGCCGGAGTTCATATGCGAAAGCTCTTCTTTGATCTTTCGAAATACCACATCAATTTGTCTCGCGAGTGTAAAATGATCCATTTTTGAGCTACAACTCCTTAAATTACTTTTATTTATAAATTATGTTAATTTTTTGTGACTGTAGTCCCATTATACCCACTCAATTTACATAATTCAACAGTTAATTGCCAATATTTGAAATATTCGCTATATTCTTTATATTCAAATAATGAAAATGTCAATTTTCTTGTAAATACTGAACGTTTCATGTCGAAAAACTGTAGAATGTTTCCAAGTTCAGTGATATAATTTTCGAATATGCTTAATATTATTCTCCATATGTTAACAAATTTTGCAGAGGAGTCGGTCGGATTGGAACAAATCTCATCCTTATCGTTTAGAAAGAAACTACAACTTGGTTGTTTTGCACTAATTGGTTTAAACTCTCTTTTCATGTTAATTGTAACTTTTGCCTCAGACTGGAACCGCTTACTTGGCATTATTTTCCTAGTAATTATTCTAGCAGGAAGTTTTCCGTTCATTCGTTGGTTTGAAGCTCAATTGACAGAACCCATTGCAGATATCTCTCGCATTGCGCTCAACATCTCCAAAGGTGATTTCTCCCAAAAAGTAGCAATTACAAGTGATGATTCCCTAGGTCAACTAGGTCAATCTTTTAACAAAATGATTGACAAGCTTCGCGATATTTTACGTGATACAGGGACCATTTCGAAACAGGTCTTCCAGACAAGTCGTGATATCTATGTGAAAAATGAAAGCTTCCGCACTGTTCTTGAACAAGTGAGTATTTCGGCCCATGAGCTTGCAGCGGGTGCGGGACAAATCTCCGAGGAGATTTCAGGCGTTTCCATCACGTCCAAAGATATTGAAGTGAAAATTGTCAATTATGCTGGATCTGCCCAAGAAATGAAACACCGTTCGGATCAAATGATGACCCTCGTTGAAAAAGGACGCACATCGGTTGAGAGCCAAGGCGTCGGTATGAAACGAAATGTAGAAGTGACTAAACAGGTTTCAGATACGATTGCTATGCTTGCTCGCCAAGCAGCTGGTATTACGAATGTAACTCGGTCCATCTCTGAGATTGCTGAACAAACGAACCTCTTGTCCCTTAACGCATCCATTGAGGCAGCTAGAGCTGGTGAGCATGGACGTGGTTTTGCCGTCGTAGCTCAAGAAGTGCGTAAGCTCGCTGAAGAATCGACTTCCCTAACACGTGAAGTATTCGGCTTCGTTAAGAGCATTGAACAAGGGATCCAAGATGCCATTCGCAGCATTCAAGTGAACGAAGATGTCGTTAAGAAGCAGACCGTCTTGATCGATCAAACCGAAGTTGTATTTGCTGAGATTGTTGGCAGCGTCGGCTTTATCTCGGAAGAGATCACACGCTTCGCTGAAGAGAGCGAAAGCATGCTTCAAAGCTCAGGACAAATTGCTGCTGCCATGGAAAATATTTCAGCCATTACAGAAGAATCCGCGGCTGGTACGCAAGAAGTGTCCGCTTCGATGAATGAGCAAATTTCAACGGTGCAGGGCATCGTTACACAAGCGGAAGAAATGACGCGGGTAGTGACCCAACTGCAGCAGACGATTCAGATATTTAAACTTTAATACATAAAGGAAACAGCCCCTAGAGACCTTCTCCGAGGGGCTGTTTTTCTTTGCAAATAGCCTAAACGCGAACTTTCGATTCCGTTAGTTCCATGAATTGCTTCACGTCTTGTGCTGCCATATCCACGGCGCTTTGCCAGAAATCTGGCTCTGTCAGATCCACGCCGAGATGTTTTTTCGCAAGTTCTTCTACATTCATGCTGCCCGTATCTCTAAGCAGTGAGATGTACTTGTCTTCGAAGGACGCGCCTTCCTGCACAGCTCTGGCGTAAATACCTGCAGAGAACATGTATCCGAAGGTATACGGGAAATTGTAGAACGGCACATCCGTCGCATAGAAGTGCAGCTTAGCTGCCCAGAAATGCGGATGATAGCTGCTCAATGCATCTTTGTAAGCGAGCTTTTGAGCATCAACCATGAGCTCATTAAGGCGCTCCACACTGACTAAGCCTTGACTGCGTTCCGCGTAGAAGTTCGTCTCAAAAATAAACCGCGCATGAATGTTCATGAAGAACGCGATAGCCCGCTGGATTTTATCCTCGAGCAGAACAATGCGCTCATCATCTGTCGAAGCACTCTTCACGACAGCATCCGCTACGATCATCTCAGCAAAGGTAGATGCGGTTTCTGCCACGTTCATCGCATATTCTTGCGCCAGAGCCGGCATATCGGTCATCACATGTTGATGATAGCCATGCCCAAGCTCGTGAGCGAGCGTAGAGACGTTGTTCAGCGTTCCGCCGTACGTCATGAAGATACGTGTCTCACCCGCTAGCGGGAATGACGTACAGAAGCCGCCAGGGCGCTTACCAGGACGGTCTTCTGCTTCGATCCAGCGCTTCTCGAAAGCTTCCGCTGAGAAGGCAGCAAGCTTCGGACTAAATTGCTTGAACTGATCAATGATCAGACTCGCACCCTCATCATAGGAAATCTTCTTGGATGAATCGCCAAGCGGCGCATCGACGTCAACCCATGCGAGCTTGTCAACCCCAAGCAGCTTCGCTTTTCGATTGAGATATTCCACGAAAAGACCTTTATTACGGTCAATGACGTCCCACATCACGTTCAATGTTTTTTCTTCCATCCGATTGATCGCTAGCGGTTCTTTATGTATGCTTTTCCATCCTCTTGCCTTATAAACCTGAAGACGGAAGCCAGCCAAGTGATTCAATGCTTCTGCACAGTATTCCTCTTTATTCGTCCAAGCTTGTTCCCATTTCTCAAATAAATCTAGACGTTCTTCGCGGTTCTCCGTATGCAGCTTATTAAAGGCTTGACCCGCAGATAATTCAACCTGCTTACCATCGACTTCAACAGCCATGCTGAATTGACCTACGGTCGAATTGTACAAATCGCTCCACCCATGATAGCCGTCTACGGCCAAATCATTAATTAACGCCTCTTGTTCTGGCGGGAGTTTTTCTTTTGCTAGTGAGCGTCGTTCATCCAATGAAAAGGCAATAGCTTGAAAAGGCTCTTGCTGCAGTATCGCTCCCCAGACCTGATCTGGCACACCTGTCAGAATCTGATCAAAATGTGTGAGGGACGATAAATGCTCGGCATATAAGCTTTTCACTTGTCCACTGAGTACAGGTGCTTTTTTGTCCTTCTGATTATCCGCCTGCAAGCAGCCCACGAAGGAATCAGCCTCATGAATATGCATCACATTGTGCTGAAGCAATTCAATCAATTGTGCTAGTTGCGCTGTGTCCTCCACGCTTTGCGGGGAAGCCGTATGACGAACTTGCTCTTGAAAAGATGCAATCGATTCCTGAAGCTTCTTCAGGTGTGCAGCGAATGCAGGAGAGTCACTTCCTCCAGGGAAAAATGTTTCAAGATTCCATGTTTGATTAAGAGGTAATGTTAACAATGCGATCACCTATCCTTTCCACTTTTAATTAAATCATATCCGTTCGTCATTCGCCAACTATCCGCATCTTCCTCATTGCTTCTCTTCAAAAAGTATGCTTCAATTATGTATAGTTCCTTCGGACTAAATCGGAACAGGATGGGTGATTTCTTACTAATGAAACCGTTGCAAATTTCTCCTGAAACAGCTGTGAAGTTAGCGGAACAGCTTAAAGTACCTTTAGAACATCTCATGCATATGCCACAACATATTCTCCTGCAGAAACTAGCTGAGCTCGCGAAAAGTTCTTCCTCCGACAAGAGCGAATCAGAAACGAAGTAACTCTTGATACCTTTTGCCAATACATGGCCTTACGACATCATCATGAAGGACATTTACGTGGCCCAATGTCCATTCTGTCTGAGCTCAAATGTCTTATTGCCGCTCAAAATTGATGAACTCACCTCTATTCACGAAGGTAAAAAGAAACTCCTTGTGTTCCCTTGCTGTCATAACAAATTGACACTTGTGGATACAGATCGAGATTATTTATTAGCGGACACCGCGGTGCGAAACAAACATAATTCGTAGTTCATTGCAAGGAGCAAACGAACCTTTATGAATGAGTATCTCATTCCTTTGACAAGCGCATGTACCTTAGTGACCTTAAATTATTTAGCGTTAAAAGTTCATAGCAAAATGCTGATTGATTCACACGAACATCTATTCGCATCATTACTTACGGGTTTGGCCAGCATCATCATGATGCTGGTTCCTCTCCCAGAGACATTTGGCATCATCGATCTTCGTTCATTACCCATCTTCATGGCCGGATTGCGATATGGATTACCTGTTGCACTTTTTTCAACCTTACTTCCAGCAGGTACTAGTCTCATCGTATCTGACAATCAAGCTTGGTTCATCATCGCACAAGACCTCATTGCCCCAGCCTTCATTAGCTCCTTTTTCCATAACAAAGAGTACCGTAACGGCTTCTTGGACATTCCTATTCGTTTTGCACTCCAAATATGTGCTTTCGTTTACATTCTTCGTCTAGTTACACATAGCTTCCTGACAAGCAGCTTTTCTTGGTCGTATACCCTTGATCAACTATTTATGTTTGCGATTACATCTGCCACCCTCTTCATGATCATCATCATGGTGAATGACGAGAACAACAATTGGCGACTGCAACGAAAGCTTGAGTTGCAAGCGAATCAAGATGGTTTAACCAAGCTGCCCAATTTAAGAAGCTTTATGCCCATTGCACAGCGTGCGCTACATAAGCGAAAAGTCTCCATCATGATGATTGATCTTGATAACTTCAAACTATACAACGATCGATTCGGACATTTGGAAGGCGATCAACTCCTTCAGGAAGTAAGTTCTGTCCTGCATCATTTGATTGATGAGCAAGATTACTTAGCCAGATATGGGGGAGAAGAATTTATTCTGCTCTGTTCAGAAACCGATCCTACCCGCGTTCTTAGCTACGGCCAAACCTTATGTACCTCGATTGCCGAATTATTTCTACATAAAAAGAACGGACTAGAAGCCGCACCGATCTCGATCTCGATTGGAATTTCAACATCAGAATCTTCCCACACAGATCTTAGAACGCTTATTGCAGAAGCCGATCACGCGCTTTATCAATCCAAACATACCGGCAAGAACCGGCCCACCCTGTATGAACACCCTCAAATCATTGTACAAAAAATGAACGCCTAACCATTCGGTTGATGACCGTATCATGGTTGAGCGTTCATTTTATTTACATGCCTATCTTGGCTTCAGTTAAGTAGCTTGTTTCATCTCTTCAGGCAGCTCTAGTCGCATCGCTAGCATATCTTCCCTCGTAATGATCCATTGTTCTCGACTAGCTCTAATCATCCCGGCATCCATAATCTTACGATCATTAATGATACGTGAAAACCATTTGACCGCATCTGAAAAACGTTTCAATCTTCGGCTTAGCTCTCCCATCAGATACATAAGCTTCGCGTTATTCAAATCCATGCCTTCCGTTTCAAATACTTGGATATAAGCAGCTAATGCGTAGGATAGGAAGCGTTCTTCCTGCTCCCAATCACCTTTACCCCGATACAGCCAAGCCAAATGATGCAATAAACCAGCAACCACGCGGGATTTCTCGTTTTTGATTTGTGCACTGAGAAGAGCCAGCTTAAAACAGTGGACCGAATCTTCCCATGTTCGTTCCCTGCAATAGTCGCGCATCGACCAGTTCTGAGCTACTTTCTCATGAAACACTTCTCGCTCCGTCGGAGTCCATTTTTCCGAGAAGTTCTCCGTATGCGCATACCCGCAAAAAGGGCAGATCCGAACAACGTAATAGTCCGGGTTAATATCCTTATAGTGAAGGCAGAAATCCGTATCTGATTTACTCGCTTTTTTGAAGCTTGGTCGAACCTTCTTCGATTTGAACGAATTGGTACAGTAGGTGCATGTTACTGATATCTCATATAAAGGTTCGACCAATTGAATTCCCGCCTTTTCCCCTAGTTAGTGTGGTAGGAAGAACGGACTAGTCTTCCTCAGGTGTGTTTATAAAATGATACGCTGAACCTCTAAGCCGTTCTATGAGAAAAGCCTTTAGGTCCTCCGGCATGCCTATATCTACCATAGCTTCAGTCATACATGATAACCATGCATCTGCATGTTCCCTTGTAATTGGAAATGGCATATGCCTAGCTCGCATCATCGGATGACCATGGCGATCCGAATACAAGCTTGGACCACCAAAAAATTGGGTAAGAAACAGCTTCTGTTTCTCAATAACTGGGTCTATATCAGCTGGAAAGAGCGGCGAAAGTAACGGATGCTGTACGACTTTCGGATAGAATGCCTCTACCAAACGATTTACCGTCTCCGCTCCACCCATCAACTCAAATATGGTTCTGTTCTTGCTCTCTGACATACCTAGGATCCTCGCAATTCATATCTAATAGTTCTCTAAATCCTCATCTCCTGTGTGCATGAGCGTTTCTCGAATGACAAACACGAACATACAGACAACCAATCCGGCAATGACACCTGTCATTTGAATCACTCCCGATGTATAGGATTTACGTATACTAGTTCTATTTTACCATAAAAACAAGGACTGAACAGTCCCAAGGACTAAAATAAAGTGCTATTCAGTCCTACTACTACTTCATGAAATTCGGGACGGCATGTATGTCCAAGCTTATTCATATAGTTGAATAAGAGGAGGTATCTATCGTCTATGCCGAAACCAAACTTCACCCCAGCCTTACTTATGTCATTCGTCATTATTGGCATTATTGTATGCTTAGTCCTTTTCCCTCATGACGGGTTTCAAGCTGCCTTGCGCGGCGTTTCCATTTGGTGGGACGTGCTATTCCCAGCGCTATTCCCGTTCTTTGTTATCTCCGAAATTATGCTTGGCTTCGGAATTGTTCATTTCTTTGGCACGCTGCTTGATCCCATGATGCGTCCCCTCTTTCGAATCCCTGGTATCGGAGGATTCGTTATGGCGATGGGCTTCGCTGCTGGCTATCCCGTAGCTGCTAAACTAACAGCGCAGCTCTGGGAACAGAAGCTGGTCAATCGGGAAGAAGGCGAGCGGCTGGTTGCCTTCACTACAAGCTCGGATCCGATCTTTCTGATCGGAGCTGTTTCGATCGGATTTTTCCATGATGCTACTTTAGCCTTTATTTTGGCCATTGCCCATTATGGAGGATCATTCCTAATCGGCCTCACCATGCGGTTTCATGGCAGGAAGGCCATACCTACGCCTCAACCATTAAAGGAAAGGGGCCCTATATGGAAACAAGCGTTCCAGACCATGCACAACGCAAGAATGCAGGATGGTCGGTCTTTAGGCATTTTGTTAAGTGACTCTATCCTCCACTCTCTACGATTAATTTTCGTTGTAGGTGGACTTGTTGTTTTCTTCTCCGTCGTTCTTGAAGTGCTCACCTCTGCCCAGGTCATGAATGTGTTCTACCTGCTCATAACGTCCCTTTTAACCATCACAGGGTTACCTCACGAGCTCTCACAAGCTGTTATGAACGGGTTATTCGAAGTTACATTAGGAGCTAAGGCTGCAGGCGGGGCTCCGGCTGATCTAGCCCTCTCCAGTAAAGTCGCGATAGGCGCCTTCATTCTCTCCTGGGCAGGCATGTCCGTGCATGCTCAAATTGTCAGCTTGCTAAGTCATACCAACATGCGCTATCTCCCTTTTCTTTTTGCCCGCCTCCTTCATGGATTTCTCTCTGCTGCTATTGTTCTCCTGATTTGGGAGCCTATGCAGCAATTTCGAAGTCCGCAAGCCGTATTTGCGCCTCACTATGACGCGGCAGCCCCCTTGATGAGCTATCTAAAACTTATTTTCCCGATAAGTGCGATGGTCTTTGTTGGTGCTTTTGCAGTCATCATGGGTCTCTTCCTCGCATATTCCTTACTTAAACTGGTGTATGAAAAGGTTGGTGGAACAAGATAATATGGGAAACTACGATCATGTTTATAAAGGGAGCGAATATTCAGATATGTTAGAAGCCGTCCCCCAAGAGGCGAAAGCGTTACCTCAGGCAATTGAACGCTTAAACGAGCTTGCTTTTAATTTATGGTTCAGCTGGAACCATGATGCGCTCCAGCTGTTTGAAAGCATCGACCCTGATCGCTGGAAAGCCTACGGCCATAATCCCGTAAGACTGCTGCATGACATAGACGCCTCTCAACTAGAGGCACTTGGTCAGAACATGGCATTTATCGAACGCTATCAGCAAGTCATGTCCAATTTCGATGCGTATATGAAAGAACCCGGCTGGTTTGAGAACAACCATGCTGACGAAGGGCATGTTCAAATCGCTTATTTCTCAGCTGAATTTGGGTTTCATGAATCGCTTCCGATATATTCCGGAGGGCTTGGTATCCTCGCTGGTGACCATATCAAATCATCCAGTGACCTGGGCATACCGCTTGCAGGCGTTGGCCTGCTTTATAAAAAAGGATATTTCACACAAAAGATTGATGCGAACGGCAGTCAACAAAGTGAATTATTCCCCTATGATTTTAAGCAATTACCGATTCGTCCTGTCCTTCAAAATAACCAACAGCTCACGGTCTCACTAGATATCTCCGGTCGAAATATCACCCTTATGGTTTGGGCTGCTCGGGTAGGCCGCAATCTGGTCTTTTTGCTGGATACTGACCATGAAGCCAATAATGACGCTGATAGAGCGTTGACAGCCCAGCTGTATGGCGGCAATCAAGATATGCGGATAGCTCAGGAGATGGTGCTGGGCATCGGTGGTGTCAAAGTTCTTCGAGCACTTGGTATTTACCCGAATGTCTACCACATCAATGAAGGCCATGCGGCTTTCCTTACCCTAGAACGTTTGAAGGAATTGCTTCACTTAGGTCTTCCTTTTCACGTTGCTGTTGAGACTGTGCGTTCCGCAACTGTATTTACAACGCATACCCCCGTCCCTGCGGGTCATGATACCTTCTCTGTCGAGATGGTGGAACATTATTTGGGACACCTATTCAGCGAGCTGCCTAAGCATAAACAAAGCATTATTGCGTTAGGACTTGACCATAAGTCCGGTCAATTTAATATGACACATTTGGCGATGAATACAGCGGGGCTGCGAAATGGTGTAAGCAAGCTGCATGGGCAAGTTTCACGCGAAATGTTCAAAGAATTCCATGGGCATATCGATGCCAGTGAGGTGCCGATCGGATCCATCACGAACGGTGTGCATTTGGATACATGGACAGCACCTGCTTGGAAAGAACTATTTGACCGTTTCCTTCCAGGTACATGGCGAGCAGAACAATCTAACGAGCATCAATGGGCACAAATCGAGGTCATCCCTGATGAATCCATCTGGCATGTTCATCAACATTTGAAGGGGGATTTAGTACGTTATGCCCGCCAAAATCTCATGGAGCAGCGTACACGTAACGGAGAATCCGAAGAACGGATTGACGAGGTACGGCACTATTTAAATCCTAAAGCCCTTACAATTGGATTCGCAAGACGTTTCGCTACCTACAAACGGGCGAATTTAATTTTCAATGATTTGTATAGACTCAAGAAATTAATCAATGATCCTGAGAGACCGGTACAATTTATTTTCGCAGGCAAAGCCCATCCTGCTGATTACCCCGGTCAAGAATTAATTCGAGAAATTTACCGTATCTCACAGCTGAAGGAGTTCCTCGGTAAGATCGTTATTCTCGAGAATTATGATATGAATATGGCTCGCTATCTCGTGCAAGGCGTTGACGTGTGGCTTAATAACCCTCGCAGACCTCTCGAGGCGAGCGGTACCAGCGGCCAGAAAGCTGCCATGAATGGCGTCCTTAATTTCAGTGTACTGGACGGCTGGTGGGAAGAAGGCTACAACGGCATGAACGGTTGGGCCATCGGATCCACGGGTACCGCGGACTGGGCCGCGCAGGAAAAAGAAAATACGAAAGCGATTTATCACCTGTTAGAGACTGAGATTATTCCCCTCTACTACAATCAAGGTGAAGTCCCACACCAGTGGATTGGACGCATGAAGCGATCGGTTCAATCGCTGACACCTGTTTATAACACACACCGCATGGTGCAGGATTATACGAATCTTACGTATGTTCCCACTGCCAAACGTGCTCGCCTCTTTGTAGCGGACCAATATGATGTTGCTACCAAAGTGGCCGATTATAAGCAATTCATTCGCAACAATTGGCATCAGGTGCGAATTATGAGTATCGATGATCACGCCAATAAATCGACTTCCGACGTGCCTTTAGACGAAATCCCTCCATCGACGAAGGTGATTTCGGCGCACATACACTTCGGCTCCATTTGGCCGCAGGATACGGCTGTAGAAGTCATTTATTACGCAGAAAATGGCGAAACATGGGAGCAAAAAATCATCATGATGGCACCCATAGGGGAGATTATTGATCATTCGCAGCGCTTCCAAGCTACAATTCCGTCTCATCTTATTCATGGCCCTCACTTCTCAATACGTGTGCGCCCCATCTCAACCAACTTTGCGCATTCCTTTGAGCTCTCACTCGTGACGAGCACCTTGTCTTAACAAGAAAATCGTAAAACCTTAGAGAAAGCCCCGTTTGGGGCTTTTCTTCTTGACTTATATAAATTATGATGAGAGAAGAATTACTGGATGTATAGGCAGATGTGAATGTAAATCTAACGACTTGGTGATGCTATGGATTGGAATAAGGTACTAGAATTGGCTTCCTTTTCGCCAAATCAGGATTGTCATATTATCATTGTTGGTGAATGCAAAGATGGACAGCCTTTCTGTTTTGAAGATCATTTTGCTATCGACAAAATAAGTGAAAATTCGATAACGGTATGTCTGGAACAATTGGGTGTATACCCATTTGACAAGCTTGACCATGTGTCATTCGTAGAGTTCTCTTTCAAAGACGGTGCCATTTTATATTATGCTTATGTTGATTTGCTTCAGCTTGAACTCAAAAAGACGATCTGTTCGCTAACGCTGTCGCTTCCTGAGGAAGTTTTTCAGCATCAAAACCGACGGCATCCTCGTGCAAAACTTACCATTCGCACACCAATTACACTGCGTGTTGCCGGCATACGAAACTTGTCTGCACAGAAGGGTGTCGCTTTTACAGGGCAACTCCTCGATATTAGTGTTGGCGGATTATCTTTCGTTACATCCAACCGACTTTTCTTTCCTTTGATTCTGGAGTTCAGCTTTATCCTCCCGAGTCTTACCCAACCCATTACAGTCTACGGCGAAATTGTCAGAGTTGCGCACTTCAGTAACGACAGTTATCGCGTTGCCGCAGAATTTCGGCATACACCTGACTCCATTCTCCAAGAAATCGATGCCTATTGCTCGAATTATTAAAGCAGAACATTCTATGAAACTCAGCACACGCTTACGAAGAAAGTTTTGCTAAAGCAAAACTCTTAGGAGGAACAAGATTGAAATATAACGTCATTGAACGAGGCGATGACATCTCCAAGGGGCTGACTGAACGGTTCCACACACTCGCCGCGAAACAAGGTATGCCAAGGGATGAGGAAAATCCCGATATCGTCCTGTCTATTGGCGGCGATGGCACAATGCTCCAAGCTTTTCATAAGTATGTGGACAAGTTAGATCATATCGCATTCGTTGGGATCCATACGGGACATCTTGGCTTTTTTGCGGATTGGAAGCCTAATGAATTGGATCATCTGGCTTCACTTATGTTTAGCGTTACAACACCTGAGGAGCTGCAAGTGGTGCGATACCCCGTTGTTGAGATCGAAATTACGACCGACGAGGGCGTTGAAACACATCTGGCACTTAATGAGTTTACGATTCGCGGAATCGAAGTTTCGCTGGTCGCACGACTTCACGTGAACGATGAAATGTTCGAGATGTTCCGTGGAGACGGCATCTGCATCTCCTCACCTGCAGGCAGTACAGCTTACAACAAGAGCTTAGGCGGCGCCATGGTTCATCCATCGCTAGAAGCTATTCAAATTGCTGAGATTGCGTCGATCAACAATCGGGTGTACCGTACGCTAGGTTCGTCGATGATTTTACCGAAGCATCACCATTGTGACATTTACCCGAAAGCACAACAAAATATGCTTCTGTCTTTGGACCATAAATATATGCAGCGTGCAGATGTCGTATCTATTCGGTGCCGTGTTGCTTCCAATGTAAAAGTGAAATTTGCTCGCTTCAGGCCTTTCCCCTTCTGGAATCGTGTCCGTGAAGCATTCGTAGGGCTTGAAGTTAAATAGGACCCTAAACAAACCCTGAACAACAAAACGCCATCTGAAACTCCTTATTATTGGAGTTCAGATGGCGTTTTTTATGGCTAAACTGTCGTTGAACTAATTACTTCCACTGGCGTTTGCTGTTTAGGCGCGTTTACTTTTTCAATAATAAAATACGCACAGCCGAAATTGCAGTACTCATTCAAGTAATCTTGAAGAGCTGCAATGGAGGTTTCTTTAGTGGCCTTCGGGTGGATTTCTTTGAAAAACCCTCTCAAGCGTAATTGACTATATCCCCAATCGCCTACAATATAATCGTACCGCTCCAATACTTCGCTGAAACGTTCTTTGAACACTTCAAAGTTCCAACCATTTTTGTGATCGGTAACAAGCTCGTATGTTTTATTTGCAATATGAATCATGGTGGTAGGAAGCTCTCCTTTCTATGATCCGTTCAATAAATTCTAAACGCTTGATGCTGCTTTCACTTGTTCATGCGCGTGATAGGAGCTGCGCACTAACGGACCGGACTCCACGTGCTTAAAGCCACGTTTCATGCCTTCTTCCTTCAGCATGGCAAATTGCTCCGGTGTATAATATTGTGATACCGCTAAATGTGTTGTAGACGGCTGCAGATATTGACCGATCGTCATAATATCACAATCCACCTCACGTAGGTCTTCCATCGTTTGAAGCAGCTCGTCCCACTCTTCCCCTACGCCAATCATCACACTGGATTTGGTTGGAATGTTAGGTGCTATCTGCTTAGAACGCTGCAACAGCTCCAGCGAACGACGATACTTCGCTTTGGAACGCACGCGATCTGACATCCGCTCAACGGTTTCCATATTGTGATTAAGAATGTCAGGCTTTGCCTCTAGTACGGTTGCAAGTGACTCTTCGCGACCTAGGAAGTCAGGAATTAATACTTCTACTGTACATAGTGGCAGCTTACGGCGAATCGCCTTGATCGTCTCAGCAAATATCATCGCACCACCATCTGTTAAATCATCACGTGCTACAGAAGTAACAACACAATGACGAAGACCCATTTGCAAGGCTGCGTCTGCAACACGTTCCGGTTCTTCCAGATCAAGCTCCGTTGGGAGACCTGTTTTGACTGCACAAAAGCGACATGCACGCGTACAAATATCGCCTAATATCATAAAGGTCGCTGTCCGATTCGCCCAGCATTCATGAATGTTCGGACATTTGGCTTCTTCACACACTGTATGCAACGTCTTGGAACGCATCATAGATTTAATTTCTTTAAAATTCTCATCGGTTTTAAGATTGATCTTTAACCAGTCTGGTTTTCTCTCTAATACTTTTCTAGGCACTGTAATTCCCGCCTTTTTATTTGGTTTCTCAATGATGTTATTATAACATGAATGACTGACAAAACAATCCACTTTGGGGGTCACTTGTGATACACTTGTTTAGATGGACCAAAACAGCTCAGCTTACTACATAAAGGCTGTATGGGAGGATAGAAACATGAGCATAACTGAAGTGACGCGCGAGAAAGATCGCAAGCTTGGCGAAATTTTAAGAAACATGGGCCGTGTCATCGTCGCCTTCTCCGGAGGGGTTGACAGTACATTCGTCCTTAAACGTGCACAGCAAGAGCTTGGTGATCAAGTGCTTGCCGTAACCGCAGCATCCGAAACATTTCCCACGAGGGAGTTCGATGCCGCCGCTCAACTAGCCGAACAATTTGGCGTTCGCTTGCACAAAACAGAGGTCAAGGAATTGGAGAACGCGAATTTCGTAGCCAATAATCCTGATCGTTGTTATCACTGCAAGACGGGGCTTTATTCCCATTTGCAAGATATTGCGAAAGAGCTGGGGTATCCGTATATCCTGGATGGTTCCAATGTCGATGATCTAGGCGACTATAGACCAGGACTACAAGCGAAGAATGAGCAAGGCGTCCGCAGCACGCTGCAAGAAGCCGGCTTAACCAAAGACGAGATCCGAGCGCTTTCCAAAGAGCTTGGGTTAAGCACATGGAATAAACCTTCTTTTGCATGCTTATCTTCTCGCATCCCTTACGGTACACAAATCGAGAAGTGGAAGATTGACCAATTGGATGAAGGCGAGTACTTCCTATCCCAGCTTGGTCTTTATCAGGTACGCGTACGTCATCATGAGAAGATTGCTCGTATTGAAGTTATGCCTGATGAGATTCACAAGGTCGTTGAACATCGCGATGCGATCTATGAAAAATTCAGCAAGCTTGGCTTTACCTATGTCACGCTAGACCTGCAAGGCTACCGCACGGGAAGTATGAATGAAGTACTATCCCAGGAAACGAAAGATAAGGTGAAAGAAGCTTCCTTATGATGGACTTAGAGAAGATTTTAAAACTCGTTCAGACCGGCGATCTGGATATAGAAGAAGCCAAAAAGCAAATCATCAAGGAAGGCGGATCAGGTCCCGCCAACCTTGATCTTGGATTTGCACAGCTCGACGTCGATCGCGAGAAGCGTACAGGCTTCCCCGAGGTTATCTTCGGGGAAGGCAAGACGCCAGAGCAGATTGAGGCCATTTTCCGGCGGCTGATGGAGCACACCGACCGCGTGCTAGCCACACGCGTCGACGCGGCCAAAGCCGCTCATGTTGTAGCCAACGTGGCAGGTGTCACCTACCACGAAACTGCACGGGCGCTCACTTGGTTTAAGCGCCCCTTGCTCAAAGTCCACGACGGCTATATTGCCGTCGTGTGCGCAGGCACCTCCGACCTCCCCGTGGCGGAGGAGGCCGCACTTACGGCAGAATGCCTGGGCAGCCACGTTGAACGTGTATACGACGTGGGTGTCGCTGGCATTCACCGGCTTTTCCGCCGGCTCGAACTCATTCGCGGTGCGAACGCGATTGTCGTTGTAGCCGGCATGGAGGGCGCACTTGCCAGCGTCATGGGCGGGCTTGTGTCTAAACCCATCGTTGCTGTGCCGACGAGTATTGGTTACGGCGCGAACCTTGCTGGGATCGCACCGCTGCTGTCCATGCTCAATAGCTGTTCTCCAGGCATCTCTGTCGTTAACATCGACAATGGTTTTGGCGGTGGTTATTATGCTGGACTCATTAACAAAAATATGTCGAAACGAGCGTGAATAACGACCATGCGCATTTTATATTTGGACTGCTTCTCTGGCATTAGCGGCGATATGACCCTTGGCGCTTTAGTTGATGCGGGAGCAGATCGTGCTTATATTGAGGATGAGCTTTCCAAAATCAAACTAGAGCCCTACACCTTGGAATGGAAACGTGTTATGAAGCGCGGGATTTCCGCTCTCAAACTGGATGTCATTCTTGATCCTGAACATCCACCGAAGCAACACAGACATTATTCAGAAATCGTCAATACCATTCGAAAAGCAGAATTCAATGAGCGTGTTACAGCACTAAGCTTGGCTATTTTCGAAAAAATTGCGATTGCCGAAGCTAAAATTCACGGAACTCCAATTGAAAAAGTGCATTTTCATGAAGTCGGTGCCATAGATTCTATCGTCGACATCGTAGGTGTTGCATTAGCCATCGACTCCTTGCAAATCGAGCGTATTTTCTCCTCTCCAGTGCCACTTGGATCTGGTACCATACATATCGATCATGGTATTTATCCAGTACCCGCTCCGGCCACACTGGAGATGATGAAAGGCGTACCTATCGCTTCAACTCCTTATAGTTTAGAAATGACAACGCCAACAGGAGCCGGTATTATTTCGGGAATTGTTGATGAATTCTCCAAAAGCTTCCCACCTATGGTAGTTGATCATATTGGCTATGGCGCAGGCACAAGAGACTTGCCTAAGCAACCGAATGTACTACGAGTAGTAGTTGGTAAAATCGACCCCTTAATTGGAAAATGGCAAGTAAGTCATGAGCATCTGGCACATGATCATAGCCATGAACATGCGCATACACACGATGACCATCACCACCATCATGACCATTCTCACAGCCACGATCATAGTCACGATCATAGTCATGATCATGATCACAAACACGAGCATCATCACGACCATCATCACGGTCACTCTCATTCTCATACGCACCAAGGCGATGCCATTCCTGGTACTCCACAATAATAAAGATAAAACGCCCTTCCATCACAGTGGAAGAGCGTTTTTTTGTCTTTGTTGTTGCATAAATAACAACCTAACTTCCTCATAGACCATCTTTAGAGGAACTTCATGCAGCCTTGCCACTTGTTCACATTCCTTAAATTCAGGTGCAAATTGTACTAATTTCCCAGCATGATAACCCACCTTTACGGTTAAAGTCCCCCAAGGCGTCTCCACGTGTTCGAATTCTCTTGCCAATCGATGACACGATGCCCGCATATAGCGAATACCCAGTGTCGTAGTTTCGCTAAAAATAACCTCCTCAATGGAAGATAGTCGTTCCTCATCCACAAGCACATTCAACATGATGCCTGGACGTCCTCTTTTCATTATAATAGGCACCATGTAAACATCATTTGCACCTGCGTCAAAAAGCTTATCCATCACATAAGTCATCCACTCTGGATTTACATCATCCAAATTAGCTTGAACAACTAGCATGTCATCGTCAACATGTTCTTCCCTATGGTTAAAAGTCACTATTCCCACCTCTTATTGGCATCATAGCAAATATCCCGGTGCAACGAAAGATCGAAGGATAAACAACCAAATATCCGTACATCCTAAGAACTAACATTTCAGGAAGGATGATAGAGATGCAAAGTAGAGCATTTTGGTCAAAGGTTCTCGTCCTTAGCCTCCTCCTATCAGCAATCACACCAACGCCTTTTTCACACCTAGACCGATCACATGCAATGGCTAATGACCACCAGATTGCTCCAACGCCGAGTTCCCAACCCACGAAGTATACACAAGAAGAACGAAAGGAACTTTTTGAAAAAATAGGCTTACTCACAGGTATCCCTTGGACCTACTTAGCTGCTGTTGATCAATATGAGAAAACAATGAATACCGTAAAGAAACGAACCGTACAACAACGCATGACAAATATTTATTTCTCCGAACAAATTTGGGCAGGCATGCTCAACCCAGATCCACAAGACACTAATCTGAAAAACGTCTCCTTTTTCCATGGCGTTGGCCGGGATGGATCGGGGGATGGTCTTGCAGAACGCACCAACGATTTAGATGTATTAGCGGCAATGGCTGCCATCTTAAGCAACAATGGGACTAGAGTTGATAACTTACAAATTAACCTCTGGAATTACTACCAAAATGCACGAAGCGTAGAGCGAATCCGACAATTCACTGCCATTTATGAGTCTTTGGGCAGCCTAGAGGCAAATACGCACGCTTTCCCTCTACCTGTGACCTCTAACTACTCGTATCGCAGCACCTGGGGGGATAGTCGCGGTTGGGGTGGACATCGGACCCATGAAGGTACAGATCTTTTTGCCGGCTACGGGGTCCCTGTAAGAAGCACCTGTTACGGCATCGTTGAAATAAAAGGATGGAATCCCTACGGGGGCTGGCGAATTGGTATTCGCGATCTAAATAACATCTATCACTATTACGCCCACCTATCTGGATTTCAAAAAACGATTAAAATCAATGACATCGTCAAACCCGGACAAACCCTTGGTTGGGTTGGCAGCTCTGGGTATGGGAAACCTGGTACATCTGGCAAATTCCCGCCTCATCTTCATTTTGGACTGTATCGCGATAATGGGGCAACAGAGTGGAGTTATGATCCTTATCCGTCCTTACGCAGATGGGAACGCGAAGATCGAAGCAAAAAGAAGTAACCTCCCTTTTGGGTGAGTTACTTCTTTTTATTTATTATTTGGTAACTCCCTCCTTAGGGAGAGCACTCGTAGACCCTGAGTTAGGAATTGTTGGTAATGTTATACTTGGCGGGGTGCCTTCCTTCGAACCTCCCACAGGATTTCCCTTATTATCATAGTAGTAAGTAGGAACATCCCCAACTACAAGCGAGTAGGAAATTGGTATCTCCGTTTCTACGATTTCCGTTTCCGAATCAAACGGGATAATAACAGAAACCTCAGCAATAATACGCACATACACTTCGAACATCACCATATTAATGCCGACATTTTGCGTACGTGTATGCAAATCCACCTTCACACTTCCAACTGGAAGCAATCTAATCGGAATATCGGGCCCAAAAGAAGCCAGAATCGCACTATTCATCGCTTGCCCGATGGGTATATGATCAGAAATTGTTTCCAAACCGTTCAGCTCACCTTGCACCGTTTTAATAGCTTCCGAAGTAATCCGCATATGCTCATTATAATTCAACATGAAACCCGTAATTTTATTGTTTTTATCCATTTTCCAATCAATCAACTGCTCTGCATTCGCTCCTCCAGCAACATGTTCGGCAATCGCACTATTAATCGCCTGAGTTGCAATCTGCTTAACCCTCACCTTGGCCAAATTCATCAAAGGTGGTCTAATATTCCGTTCTACAAAGATAAAAAACTGTACACAAAACAAGACAAAGATGAGCAGACCGATCCACAGTACTTTTTTTCGGCTTGTTTTCACAGTTGGTCTGCTTCTCCACCGTCGCCTCTGCAGCATTCTGTTCCCCCTTTCTCTATTGCCCCGTTCCTGTTATAGCGCCAAATTCATTAGTACTACCTTATGCGGACATGACCTAAAAAAGAAGAAAACACATTCCTTCATCCCGCGTGTATCACGACACTATTAGGACACAATTCTCTCCCAGTAACTTTGACTAACTCCCCCTCTCATTCTCATTCTCATTCTCATTCTCATTCTCATTCTCTTCCTCTTCCTCTTCCTCTTCCTCTTCCTCTTCCTCTTCCTCTTCCTCTTCCTCTTCCTCTTCCTCTTCCTCTTCCTCTTCCTCTTCCTCTTCCTCTTCCTCTTCCTCTTCGATTTTCCAATACCTATGCCAATTCCTGTCAACTTTTTTACCTTGCCCCCACACAACTTGCTTATCTCAACTTACATCTCTCTATCACCACTATCCCTTTGACTCAGAAATAACTTTCAAGAAAAATACTCCCAAATTATTGAAATACGATCATATGTTTGATATAATGAAATAGGAACAAATGTTTCTATTTTATGCAATTGGGAGGATAGATGTCATGAACATTTCTAGCTGGTCCCTTGAGCAATTTCACTCACATTTCTCCTCGGAAGACGCCTGCATTCAATACCTATATCAATCCAAGTGGCCGACAGGTTTTTGCTGTCCACGTTGTGATTATCGACATGCTTACATTACAACTACCAGACGTTTACCCTTATATGAATGTTCTAACTGTCGACATCAGGTCTCACTGCTCGCGGGAACGATTATGGAGGGCTCGAGAACACAACTTCGCAAATGGTTGCTGGCTATATTTTTGGTTTCACGCACTCATATTGGTACAACAGCTACAGAGCTGTCCCAGCTTATTAAGGTTACTTACAAAACAGCCTGGCTAATCCTCCAAAAAATTCGCACTTCCATTCAGCAGGCAGATAACCACTGTCCGCTAACTGGATCTATTCTGATTAACTCTGCTATATATGGACGCCCATTTAATCCAACAGTTCATAAACATCCCCAAGAACAACTACTTCTTATCGGCTCTTCGCAAGATCAAGCTGCGATTTCAACCATGATTAAAATTAAACATGTAATACCTAATCAACCTCATACCAAACATATAACAAAGTCCGATACTTACAGCTTTCAACAAAAACATATTGATCCTATGGTAGAAACAATTGAATTGGTTACAGGCTTTTATACATCAAAAAAACAACGCCCCCTTCTCGAATTCGCAAAACAGGTTAGCACATGGATTAGCACTACCTTTCACGGTATTGGACCTAAATATCTTCAAACGTATTTGGACGAATTCTGCTATCGTATCAATCTGATTAAGTCTGATACTCCTATTTTTGAACATCTGGTCAAAACCTGTATGAATAATTCTAGAACCACCAACCCCTCCACTACGAAATAACACATCCTATGCTTCCTACACAGATCAAAATTCTACACTTTCTTCTTTAAATTGCTTTTAGTTCATTTCACTAATAACATTACCTCACTCTCTTTAAGTCCATATGGATGTAAAATTGCTCTCTATCTCGTCTATTCCGTTTCTCCATTACTTGCTTAACACCATCCCGTTGTTCACGAGTAGCAAAATTGAAGTATTCTCGACCCGCCATCTCTTTCTGAGCTAAAGGGATAGTGCCAATAGTAAACAATGAAAAATTACTTGGTCCCGTTAGTGGAGCAGGGCTGGAGCTGGAGGTAGAGCCTTTCGCGGAGCTTGCTTTGATGGTCGTGGCAGGACTACACGTGGAGGTGCAGTGGGGCTTACTGTGGAGGGCTGCAGCAGGGCTTGCCGATGAAGGCGCGCAAATAGACGGTGACATGGCGAGGCTTTTCTCGGAGGGCGCGGTGGGGCTTGTACAAAAAAGCTCTCAGTACCATCACGTGGATGGGAATGAGAGCTTCAGGATTAAAGGCATTTTTCTTTAACGAGTTGATGGAATGAGCGCAGTACCGCCAAGTCCACTTGGGGTGCTGCTTGTTTTGGAGAGGGCGATTTTGTCGACCATGGCGCCGTCTTCCCGCACTTTGATGTATAGCGTATGTGTGCCAGTTGAAAGTGAGATGGAGCTGCTTGGTTTTTTCCAAGCCCAGCTACCAGCGCTTCCCGTTGTTACTTGGTAGTTACTGCCTGAATCAACGGCTACGTTGAAGCTATCCGAGCTGCCATCTGGACCTTGGGAAAGCAAGTAGATGTAGAAAGAACCGCCATTTGTGACTTCAAGGTCATATTTGAGGTAATTGGAATCACTATCTCCAGATCCATTAGGTGTTTGCATGTTAGCTGTTCCGGAGCATGCCGAACAAGTCGCTTGTGCGAATGTGCCTGTTTTTGCTGTGAAAGTCTCGGCTTCTAGATACGAAACGACACTTCCATTTATGTTGTAGTAAAGTGATCCTGTACCAGTGCCGCCACTCGCTAGTGTTGTGACTGCTGCAGTCGTGCTCGCTGCAGAAGCATTTCCTGCCGCGTCTTTGGCAATGACGGTGTAACTGTACGCTGTCGATGCTGTTAATCCTGAATCACTATAGCTTGCCGTTGATGATGTTCCGATTTTGGAACCGTTACGATAAATATCGTAGCTGGTTACTGCGACGTTGTCTGTCGATGCAGTCCAGTTCAATTGAACTTGAGAGCTGGACATTGCAGTAGCGCTCAATCCAGCTGGTACGGAAGGAGCTGAGGTATCTGGCGTTTGGGCTACAGGTGCATAACGCTCCATAATTAAGCTTGTTTTGAGGACGTCAGACTGCACTAACCAGCCTTTTGTGGATAGTACATTCATTAATGCTGTACGTACACTCGTCGCCTCGCTTAGACTGTCTGTCTTAAAGGAAGCTTCCACAATGTCCTCAGTTCCTGTTTTTGCTGCATTGAGGATGGTCCATACTTCGATATCGAGATCCAAATCCTCATAGGTACCTTCGTAACGTTTAAAATCAATAGGACCATAAATAACTGAATTATTCAATTGCGTTGTTCCCCAACCTGAGCTGGTCCAGTTTTTAAATTGGCTTGGCGCATTGGAAACAGAAACGGAGCGTGATGTTGCCAAGTTTGGCGCATTCAATCCGCTACCACTGTAGCCCGATACGGTCACGTCTTTTTCATACTGGACGCTTAAGGTTTGTTTACTATAGGTCCAGTCCACCTGGAACTCAAATCCGGAAGTGGAGCTACTTAAACCATCGTTCGCTGCTGTTGTTAACGCACCGTTAATATCTCCATTGGTGATTGGGTAGCGCTTTTTGAATTGGAATTGGTGTGTGCTGTCGCTGCTTTTTTTGCGAATACGATCACTCCAGCCTTGTGCATCCATGGCTCCTGTCGCTGTATCCATGTATTGAACACGATAAGCTTTGGAGGAAGAACCGGTCGAAAATTGACTGCGTACGCTGCTGATCAAGTTATGACTTGAATCCACGACGATGCTAGGATTTAAGTTAAATTTAACTTCATAGTTCGGTGTACCGTTGGCAGCAGAAGCCTGCTGAGGACTAAGAATGCCTCCTGTTAATAGCAAAGCCGCTGCGGTTGAGGCTATGATTACTTTGGACAATTTATGAGCTTGGAACATTGATTTACTCATCTCCATTCGTTATTTAGTAACGATCCATAATTAATTGTGTCTTCAAGGAATCTTGTGCAAGGAACCAGCCTTTTCCTTGAAGGTAGGTAATTAACTCGTCATGTTTGGTAGATGCTGTCGTCTGGCTTGTTGTTTTGAAGGAAGCTTCCACGACGTATTCAGTGCCTGTCCCCGCTGCATTCTTTATTGGCCAAACTTCAATGTACAACTGCAACCCACTCCAAGTACCGATGGATCGTTTAGCAAGGATTGGACCAAAAACTCTTGAAGTCGATAGCTTACTAGTTCCCCAACCGCTAGAAACCCAGTTGTTGAATTTATCAGGTGCATTATTTATGAGTAAACTGCGTGAATCCGCAAGATTAGGTAGATCCATTCCGCTATAGCCCGATTTACTTCCTTTTTTCGAACGAGTGATACTTAGTGTTTTCTTCTGATAGCCCCACTCAACTTGCGCCTCGTAGCCTGTATCCCCTGAGTTAAATCCTTGTTGATTAGCCAATGTGAGTGCCCCATTAATGTCGCTTCCAGTTATGGCATATCTCTTTTTATAGCTAAGTTCAAAGTCACTCTCACCTTCTGTCTTACGAATACGTGGACTCCAGCCATTGTTATAGATGTCTTTAGCATTGGTATCAAGGAATTCTACGTTCATTTTAGTAACGGTATCCGGCATACCAAATGCTGATCTTACACTGCTCGTCAACTTGAAATCAGTTCCAAGTACGACACTTGGATTCAGGAGAAGCTTTACCTCGTAATCTGGAACCATGTTGCTTGCTGCACTTACTGACTGTGGTACCGCGCCGATACTAGCAATTAAGCTAGTCCCAACTACAGCTGCCATAATGACAGTCATTGCCTTTTTCCTAAACATCACTTCATCTCCTCTACGGTTCTGGAAAGTTTTTCCCTTACAGAACTGAGCATAAAGGTGATTTGTTTGTAGATTGTCATCTAGATTTGTGCTTTTTGTAAATAGGATTAGAAGGATCGTACAGAATCATGTAAGCAGGAAAGGAAGCTATCAAAGACGGATGAACGGATGCGATCCGCATTGTAGGTGAAATAAATATAGCGTTTAAAAGGGTTTTGAGGAATGCTTCGACAGCTCAATTCACCTCGTAACAGCTCTTTTGCGATGGCTATTTTAGAAATAACTGAAACACTTTCCCCTGTCATAACGGCCTGTTTAATCGCTTCTAAGGAGTCCATCTCCATCACTGGTTTTAGTTTAACTCCTAGTGTTTTGGCCCAATTTAGTGTCATGGTTCTTGTGCTAGACTCCTGTCCGTGCAGGATAAAGGGTACTTCGTTTAAGAACTCAGGGTGCAGTAATTCTTGTCTCGCAAAGCGATGATTAGGATTAAAAAAGAAAACGAGCTCATCTTCGCATAGCGTTTCCCCAACAAGTGGCGACCATTGAAAAGGTTCTGCTGACATGATGCCAATATCAATCTCATGATTTAACAGCATTTCTTGAATGACGGGTGTAGGTCTTACGGTTAAAGAGACTGAAATTTGCGGATACAGCTTCGAAAATGAACTCAGCATCTCTGGGAGCACATAGGTTCCTGGAACGGAGCTTGCTCCTATTTTCAAATGACCGCTGCCACGCTCATCGAACTCCTTCACGACTCGTTCGGCTTCCTGAACAAGTGCGTTAATTTTCTTCGCGTAATGATTCAATGATTGCCCCGCCTCGGTTAAATGGACCTTGCCACCGCGCGAATAAAATAGTTGCACACCCAGCTCTTGCTCCATCGATTTCATATGAAAGGAGACTGTAGGCTGCTTAAGCCCTAGGTGCTCTGCAACTGACGTAATTCGTTTGTGTTTATCAAGTAGTTCTATTACTTGGAGTTTTAACATGTTCCAATTCATATCGCTCATCCCTCTTTCTTACCCATCTGCTTTGGGGATCATTATAGAAAAAATCTATGGAAATGAATAGATACACAATAAAAACTTAACAATCTATTTACTTTGCTATGACACTTAGCTGACGATAGGCTCTTACACTAAAGGTGAGATCAAAAGCACGGAAGGAAGCATGCGATGTCTCTACAACTTAGCGGTATAAGCAAATCTTTTGGTTCTATGACAGCGTTGGAAGGTATTGAGCTTTCTCTCGCCAAAGGACGATTCACTACATTACTCGGTCCCTCGGGTTGCGGTAAAACTACCCTACTTCGAATCATTGCTGGTCTGGAGACACCTGATGCGGGTGAGCTGCATTTCGGAGATATCTGTTTGTTCTCGAAGAAGAGCAGGATCAATCGCCCTGTACACAAACGTAATTTTGGTATGGTTTTTCAAGATTTTGCACTCTGGCCGCATTTAACCGTGCTGGAGAATGTAGCATTTGGACTTAAAGCTACTGGTGACAAATCAAATTGGCGCCAGCGAACGATGGAAGCGATTGAGTTGGTACAGCTGCAAGGGAAGGAAAAGCGCTATCCGCACGAACTTTCAGGAGGCCAGCAGCAACGTGTTGCGCTTGCTCGTGCAATTGTTATCCAGCCACAGCTCGTATTATTCGATGAGCCAATGAGCGCGCTTGACGCCCTTTTGCGAGAAGAGATGCGATTAGAACTGATGAATTTGGTACGAAGAATCGGTTTCACCACTGTTTATGTCACACACGATCAAACTGAAGCCATGTCGATGTCAGATGAAATCATCGTAATGAAAGATGGGCGTATTTTACAAAAAGATACCCCAGAAGCCATTTATCAAAAGCCTACGCATCCCTTCACTGCTCGCTTTATTGGCAAAACCAATTGGTTAGAAGTGGACAAGCGACTAATCCGACCTGAGCATGTGCGGTGGGAATCTCTTTCTGAGAATGACCTTACCTATGAAGGCGTTGTACAAACGGTAAGTTACATGGGAGAACGTTATGAGGTCACGGTGCGTTTGAATACGGGAGAAGTTTGGATGGCATATCATCCTACGCGATTAAGGGTAGGGGATTTCGTAAAGCTTTACGTTTCACAGCAACAGATTCACGTGCTTTCTTAAGCAGTTACCATACATAGGAGAGGGAGTTTATCAATGAAAACAAAAATGAAGAAATCTTTGCACACGAGTACATTAGCTTTAATGACGGTTTTGATCGGCGTAGGATTAACGGGGTGTGGAACGGGCAGCCAAACGACGACCGCTGGAACAGCAACGGAAAAACCAACAGCATCGGCAGCAGCAACTGCATCCACGTCTACAGCTCCAACGACAACGCCTGAAGCAAAAAAGTTAAGCGGTAAAATCGTTGTTTATAGTGCGGGACCTAACCCACTTGCTGTTAGCATTCAAAAAGGCTTCACAGCAAAAACTGGCGTAGAAGTTGAAATGTTCCAAGGTACGACAGGTAAAATCATGGCACGTATGGAAGCTGAAAAAGGAAATCCAGTCGTCGATGTTGTTATTCTAGCTTCACTTCCTTCCGCAATCGGAATTACGAAAAGTGGGTTAACTCTCCCTTATAAAGAAGCTAAAAATATTGATAAATTAATTCCTGCTTATTCGGATAAAGAGGGTAACTATTTTAGCTACAGCTTGTCAGCATTAGGTATTGCTTATAACACGAAGCTTGTAACGAATCCGCCTAAAGAGTGGAGCGATCTAACGAAACCAGAATGGAAAGATCAAATTAATATCCCAGATCCTGCTCAATCTGGTTCCGCTCTTGATTTCATGTCTGGCTACACGAATAAAAACGGTGACGCTGCTTGGGATCTGTTTGGTAAAGTGAAAGCAAATGGCGCTATTATTGCTGGTGCTAACCAAGAAGCTATGGATCCGGTTATCTCAGGCGCGAAAAAGATTGTTATGGCAAGCGTTGACTATATGACGTACGCGTCAAAAGCAAAAGGTGAACCGATTGATTTGATTTATCCAGCAAGCGGAACGGTGATCTCTCCACGACCTGCGATGATTATGAAAACGTCCAAAAATGTCGATGCTTCCAAAGCTTTTATTGATTACTTGCTTTCCGATGAAGCTCAAAAATTGGTTACGGACTCTTACTTGCTTTCAGGTCGCAGTGACATTCAAATTCAAGGACGCGTTAATGCGAAGGATATCCCTACTTTTGATGTGAGCTGGAGCTGGATGAATGAAAATCAAGATGCGATTACGCAAAAGTTTACGCAATTATTTAAAAAGTAAGCTGAGGTTGGGGATGACGACAAGATGATCGTAAAACGCACAGGGACGTACTTAGCATTGCTGTTACTAGCCATGCTAGTCGTCCTTCCTCTTCTATTCGTGGCTTGGAAAAGTATTTGGACAAAGGGGACTTTAGATCTCCTAGCCCCATTACGAACCGTAATCGAAAAAGATTTGTCGGGTGTATTCACAAATTCTTTCATGCTCGGCATTTGGGTGGTCGTTGGCAGTACGCTGCTTGCTTTGCCACTCGCTTGGATCATGGCCAAAACACCACTTCGTAAGCATCGCTGGTTAGACATTGTGTTACTGATCCCCTTTATGACACCGCCATATATCGGCTCAATGGGTTGGATTCTCTTCATGCAGCCGCGAGGATACTTAGAGCAGTTTTTTCCAGGTGCACACTGGGTTAGCACTCATTTCTTCACCCTGTTCGGCATGATCACCATCATGAGTTTGCATTTATTCCCATTCTTGTATCTCATTCTCCGCAATGCCATTGTGCAAATTGGTGGAAATAAAGAAGAAGCTGCTGCTGTACATGGGGCTAGCTATTCTTATACATTACGGCGGGTGCTTCTGCCGCTTGTTTTCTCCAGCTATATCATGGGCGCTTTGCTCATTTTTGTTAAAACACTTGCCGAGTTTGGTACACCTATCACGTTCGGTAAACGTATCGGCTATTTCGTTCTCACAACGGAAATTCAAGCATCGATTTCTAGTTGGCCCGTCGATTTCGGGAAAGCGACTTCATTAGCTTCTCTTCTTTTGATGGCCTGTCTCGTGCTTTGGTACGTGCAGTCTCTAGTTGTTCGGAAGCACTCTTATAATCTGGTAAGCGGTAAAAGCTCACAGGGCAAAGTCATGGGCTACCGCGGCTGGCAACGTGCTCTCGCTTGGCTGTACGTAATCTTGGTGCTCGCCACCGCGATTGGCATCCCTTATTTCTCGATCATCTCAGCTTCACTCATGAAGCTGAGGGGGAATGGTCTCGCTTGGACGAATCTCACGCTTCGCCATTACGGTGAGCTTCTAACATGGGGCTCACCGAGCATGAAGGCCTTGACGAACAGCATGGGGCTCGCCTTGCTCGCGGCCTGCTTAGCGGCAGCGCTCGGTACATGGTTCGCCCTCACGATCGGGCGCGGCAAGCGCTTGCTGGAACGGATTACAGATATGTTCAGCCTGCTGCCGAACACCGTTCCCGATATGGTCCTTGTGGTCGGACTCATCATGCTATGGAACTCGGCTTGGATGCCGCTCCATCTTTACAACACCTACGGCATGGTTGTCCTCACGTACGTGGTATTCTTCCTGCCGTACACCGTGCAATACGTCAAGGCACGCAACGGCCAGCTTGACGAATCCTTGCGGCAAGCCGGGCAAGTATTCGGCGGTCAGCCGTGGTACGTGTTCCGACGTATCGTCTTACCCCTTCTCCTGCCGGGTATTATCGCCGGCTGGATGATGACCTTCACCATCTCGCTCCGCGAGCTCGTCGCCTCGATGATGGTACTCCCGCCGTCGATGCAGACGTCGGCGACCTATATTTTCGCTCAATTTGAGCAAGGTCAAATTTCGCTTGGTATGGCTATGGCTGTCGTTTCAGTTGGTATAACGACGATCCTGCTGTTGATAGTCAACAACATGAATTCAAACAGAAAGTGGAATGCGTAATGATGCATGTGGAAGTATGGGGCGGAGCCGGTGAACACGGTCGCTCCTGTTATTGGATTGGAAATACGAGGAGCAGTCTCATGCTCGATTGTGGGGTAAAGCGTGAAGGCATCGGTGAATACCCACTCCTAGATGCTGCTAAAGTAGCCGCATTGGATGCGGTTTTTCTATCTCACGCCCATGAAGACCATTCGATTGCGATCCCTTTGCTATACAAATTAGGGTACAGTGGCGTCGTGTGGACGACAAGAGTTACAGCCGAACAACTGCCTGGTTATTATTCAAGCTGGGGGAATTACGTTCGTCAACAAGGTGGCGAGTTGCCCTTCGATGATACCCATCTAGCAGCGGTCAAATACGCTTTCATTGAAGAAGCTGTACCCGCACAGCAATGGTTCACTATTTCTCCTGAACTGCGAGTGTGCTGGGGACGCAGCGGACATATGCTTGGTTCCATCTGGCTCATGATTGAGCTTGAAGGAAAGCGACTTTTCTACTCGGGTGATTATAGCGAGGATTCTATTGTGCTCGGTACAGATACGCCGCGGCTGACTGAACTAAGTCCTGCCTTGGATGGTGCTATCCTCGATGCTGCCTATAGCACGGATACCGAAGAGCAAGAGTCGAAGCTCGAGTCTCTCTTCATAGAAGCAGATCGCGTATTAGCCGCAAACGGCCTGCTGCTGCTGCCAGTTCCTGTGTGCGGCCGGGGGCAGGAGCTGCTGCTCTTGATGGAGCAGCGCTACCCGAATACGCCGATCCGCGTAGAGCAAGAGCTGATTGAAGCCATGAAGCTCATGCTTCAACATCCAAGCTGGCTCAAGGTCGGCGTGGCTGCACGATTAGCCGAAGCCTTAAGCAGCTCCCGTTCAGCGATCATTTCTACCGATGATGATCGCGAACGTCTACTCCAAGAGGACATCGCATGTTCGCGCGCGGCCATTTGGATCACCACGGATGGCATGATGCAATCCGTGAAAGCACAGTGGTATTACGACATGCTGCGTAATCACAACAATAATGGCATCCTGATCACGGGGCATGCCGCCAAAGGAACAACAGCGCATCGATTACTCGCGCTGCCAGATTCAGACAGTGGATGCCGAATACGCGCCATCCGCTACAAAATCCACCAAGGACTCCCCGATGTCCGCCGGATGGTCCAATCTATGCGGAGCAACTTCAAGCTGCTCGTCCATGCGCCGAAACGGGATACGGATGAGTTACTCCGACAACTACAAAAAGAGGGAGAGCAAGATCTGCTCTCCCTTGGGCCAGGTGCTCGCATCGTTTTGTAACGATGCGAGCACTTTTTAGCCTTTTAACATGTCATTCAACTCTTCCCACGACGTAATCCGCGGCAATGCCAGATGTTGATTATAGGATCTGTCCTTCACACAACTGCGGACTGGCAAGTGAGCTAACGTCTCCAGAACCGCTGGTTTATCATCGAAATAATAATCCAGCTCTAATGCCTCTATGATATGTACTTTCTCCGAATCACTCATCCCACAGAAGAAATGCCCCTCTGCGACAGGGAATCCGTGGTCGATCAGCCACTGCCGCGTGCGCTCCGTATGATCTTTGGGTCGAGCTGTGATGTAGTACACCTCATGGCCGTCCGCTACCAGCTGGTTGAGAACCTCACGCGCATGGGGAAATGTCGCACAATCCGAATAATAAATCTCATCGCGCAGAGTGTGCCACAGCTTTCCCCCCTCCTCTTTGGTTAATCCAAAGGCACTGTGAATTTCCATCGAAGGCAGGGCTTGGAACACCTCTAGCCCAACATTCTGCTGCAACTTGTGGTTGTAAATATGAAACGCATGCTCTCTTAGATTAATGAGGGTATCATCAATATCAAATCCAAGTTTCACCGTCTACCCCTCCATTCACTTGGCCTTTATTCCTTTAGTTTGATCCCAAAAAGACTTACGAATACCGAGGCCTGCCCTCTAGATATGATACATCCCCGCAGATCCTCAATGCTTACACCTAAACTGGTAAACTCACAGGTACTTAGGTCAATGCCTTCGAGTTTAGCCCCTGTAAATTGAGCTTGCTCCAACTTGCAAACCTCAAATTGTAGCTTTTGCAAAGTAGCCTCATAAAAATCAGAACTCATTAAAGAACAAGATTGAAACGTGATCTGCTTTAGATTAGCCATCCGGAATGTTGCAAAGTCCCCTAAACAATCTTGAAAAAGGATGTTTCGCAGCGTGGCTCCCGTGAGATCCATGCCCATAATTTTGCAATTACGAAATTCTGTACGATGAATCGTCGCTTCAGTGAAGTTCACATTCGACAAATCACATCGATCAAAAATAACATCCGTGAACTCAATTTCTTTCATCGAAATCCGGGTAAAGGTCACGTTGCGGAAAATAATTTTATCAAATGCAACTTTATAAGCAGACTGATTATCAATTACACAATCACTAATGATGCCTGTATGAAAGCAATCCTCAGGTTCAAATTTTCCTTCTTGCAACGTAATGATCGGTAATTCTTTCGGAAGTTTTGGTGCATCCAATTTAGGAATACTCATGAGAAGCTCCTTATCATAAGGTAATGGGGGCAAAAAAATAAGCCTTATCGGCTTACCTTTATAAAATGATCATTGTGGATAAGCTATGCAGCATGAAGAATAAGGATCCCCATTTTCTTTTGATGTAATTCCGACCACGGAAGAGCCTCGTCTTAATCGTAGAAACAGGCAAATTCACTTCACGGCTGATGTCTTCTAAGGACATATCCAAATAATATTTGTACACAATAAGATCTTTGTATTTGTCCGGTAGATCTTGAATCATTTGCTCGACTTGACTAAACGTTTCCTGCTCAATCAGTTGAAGCTCCGGCGTCTTCTCAAGACTCACCAATTTCTCAATCAATGGGCGCTCGTCTTGCGAAGGAAACGCACTCGTGTCCATGGAGAGTTCTTTCTTCTTCTTCCGCATCAGATCAATGGTTACATTCTTGCCAATGCTAAAAATCCAGCTGGAAAAGTTCTTGGTAGCATCAAATCGATGTGAATTCAAATGTGCTCGCAAAAAAGTCTCCTGAACAACATCTTCGGAATCTGATTTATTACGTAGCATACGAAAAGCCAGTCGATAAATTCTGTCCTTATACAGCTCCAGAAGTCGATTAAACGCTTTCGCATCTCCTTGACTCCACATTGTTGCAAGTTGACTATCGCTTAATTGCAGCATGTTAAATCTCCTTCACTAATGAAACTACCTATCTACTATTCTACCAAATCGAAGCAAAAAAAAGAAACCTTTTCAGGCTTCAAAGATGACTATTTATCGATAAAATTGGACACATATTCCGCTTTCTCTGCACTTGCAATCACAATTAGCGTTACAATAATTCCGAATAAGATAATCCCGCCTACGGTCATATCGCGCACCCTCTTTGCTGATTGATACGAATGATCATCTATTATCAAAGATATGATGCGCGCTCCTTATTATTCGCCGAGATTCATAATAACATATTGCTCAATATGGCTTACCAGTAAGCCGAAAGTCGGTTTTTGGACATCAACATGTCCACCAAGAAGCGATTTCACCGCCAGATATGGGAAGTTAATGCCCGCTAAACAGGTGACATGTAATCCGCCGGACATCCGTGGATTAATCTCAAGCAGCTTCGGTACACCCTGATTGTATTTAACTTGAATATTATAATTAAAAGGAATGCGATAGGTAGCAGCTACCTGATTAGCAAGTTCGATCAGCTCTGGTACTTCCTCCAACAGCCTCAATCGACCATCTGCTTTACGACGCGGAACCGCAGCAAGAAGCTCACCTTTTGCGGAAGCTAGGCAGTCTATGCTGTATTCAAGACCATTCAGTACTTCCATAACCATGACGTCATCAAAACGTTCCACTGTCGAGAAGTTCTGGTAGGCTTGCTCTTTCGTGAGATACGGCATGACGGGTCCAAACATGTCATTCAACGCATTCCGCTTATTGCTGATAATCCGAAATCCATTGCCGCCTTCACCATTCGTTGGCTTCATACAGACACCATGACCAGCCGCTGTGAGGGCATCATACGCCTCTAGAAACTGCTCAGCCGTATTCACCACATGATAATCGGGAATTGCAACAATTCCCTTTGGACGGATGGATTCGTAGAATTTTTGCTTCTCCATGAGATTTTCAAGAAGCTCAAGGTCACGACAAACGGTTACACGTGTACCGATTTTCTCAAACTCATCAATATGCTTGGCTATCGCGTACATATGCAATCTAGGAATAAATACATCAATCCCATGCTGCTTACAAAAGTTAAGCGCAAATTCTACGTAATCATCGTCGCCAAGAACAGGCTCTGTATCCGCATAATCCGCCGCTTGCAGTGCCATATGCGTTCGATCCGGATGGGTTGCGTACATCTTGAAAGGAGCTCCGTCCTCATTGTTGCGAATGCTGTTCATATAATGATAAGCGACAGAAAACCAGCGATTAAACCATACTTTTTTCATGAGGGCTCCTTTATGAGCAACTTTCTGTGCTCGTCATGTGTGGAATGTACGAACGATGTAATATCATCAGCCGCAAAAATACCAGACTCCTCGGTAAATCGATATTTCCCGGACTGACCCATCTGCTCTTGGCGGAATAGCTCTCCGTGACCTGGAGCAATCGCGAAATCAGCGATGTCTAACAAGCTCTGATCTAGAAGAGAATCGCCGGAAGCGATGACTTTTCGTCCACCAAGAATCTCGCTCAGGTGTGCAACCGCTGCTCCCTTGCTTACAGCCTCAGGAACGATGTACACCTTCCGTCCTTGCACAGAAGTACGCCAGCCCATCCCCATCAATTCAGCGCTGAGATCAGCGATCTCCTGCTTAGGCATACGGTCACGATCTACGATATGGGAGTAAAAGAGATCGTCACACCAGCTTGAGCTGATTACCCAATCTTGGCTTAACACGCCATGCATGACTAGGCGAATATCTTCCACTGGCGCACTCGTCTCGCTAACACGTGTCCTGACGAGATCTCTCCAATCCGTATCGACCTTGCCGTCGATCAACATATTTCCCCCATTGCTTGTCACAGCATATTGGGGTCTCAAGGTTTGGCTGATGAGATGAATCCGTACATATTGCGCGATGGTTCGTGTTGTCACAGGGATGAATATGAGCTCATTCATCAACGCTTGTAAACGTTGATACGTGGCTGCGGACATATAAGACCGTACTTTGCCATCTATCAGCTCGGCGACCATGATACGATCTCCCCAGTGCGCTGCACGTTCTTCGGGCTGAGAATAAATTAAGGTCTGATCCAAATCGCTGGCATAAATCATTCGGCATCTCCTTTCACAGATTGTATAAGGCCGCAACAGGAATAGGTGAGACCTGGATACACTTCAACAGGGACACCACGTGCCTCAGCTAAGAGCAGGATATGCCGAATATGCGGATTATCCATGCGATCTACCAAGATCCGCCACGGCACTCTCCTGAGCAAGACGCGCGTTGTCTCCCCCACTCCTGGCTTGATGAGATTCATATCTGCCATTTGATAAGTGGCCTGAATGGCTTGAATATCTCGTAGGCCATGCCAAGATATGGCAGGTGGATGCAACAACATATCCGTGGCAATCGCCTGAGCTTCCTCTCTCACCTGACTAAAATAAGGCACGATCGTTTCAATAAAATGATTTGACTGATCGTGTTCCAACCATTCCTTGTAATATTTGGAGCCATGAAAATCAGTTGGCCCAATCAGATCGTCACGCAACACCGTTCGACTCATTAAACCAGAGACCGTCGAGTTCAAACATGCGCTCGGAATCAGGAAGTCTTCGCGGGTTCCGAACATATCTGTGCAATGACCGGGGTCGGCGAGAACCGCAAGATCATCGTCCAAGATGATCCCGTAATCCTTTGCCATTTTGACACAAGCTTGGGTTAGCACTTTACGAATGGCCCCCTTGCCTGTCCACCCATCTATGAATTGCAGATGGGCTCCAGGATGCTTCTGCAACATGTACAAGAGAGCGTTCTCATCAATCCCCTTGCCACGAATAATCGAGATACTATAATGCGGTAGGTTCAGCTGATGGATGTCTTGCAAATAGCGTTTGATCAAAATACCGACAGGCGTCCCCGCGCGAGCCAAGGACACAAGGACCGTATTCGGTCCCTTCTTGGCCCGTATAATCTCGGCAACAGCCCCCACGGAAACCGCTACTTTCCTTGCGGATAGCTTAAGGGTTTCATGATACAAGTTCAAATACTCAGAGGAAGGCAGATGCTCCTTCGGAAGCATTTCGGAATAGTGCGTCCCGGATTGAATCGCACGTTCTCTTGCATCCAAGGCAACCTCAAGCTGTACATGGCTGATATCCTTCAGTAAAAATGTCACATCAGCAGAGGGATAGCTGCCCATTGCTTGGGGCTCCTCTATAGCTCTGGATCGCCAATCTTCCATACCCTAGCCTCCTTCCAGTCCACCGTTTGAGGTGAGAAAAAGACAATATGCAAGGTGTGCAGCCCCTTCGCTTGAAGAATGTGCAAGATCGGCTCCAAAGCGGATGGCGTCGTTTCTCTTTCCATAAAAAGAAATATCTCTTGGTACATGCCATACGCGATATTGTAGAAGAAATTCACAACGTTCTCATCCTCTGGGGAGGGAAAAGCATGACCATATTTCACCGCATAGTCACCTTGTTCGATGACATGAATGGGACTACGAGTCGTCGATTGATACGAGATCCCTGCGCCCATCTCAGCAGCAATTCGCATAGGGATATACATAAACTCCCCTGTACCCACACAGAGCGTCTTGCTGCCTGTACGCTTGCGCTTGAGCCGCTCTGCCGTTTGCGTGATGGAACGGTCTAGTTGTTCGGTATTCGCGGGTGTTAGCCCGAATCTACCACTATGCTGCAAATAGGGACGATCACCTGCAAAAGGTGCGTGCGCGAATAGGTCATTCACATAGAACATTTGCAGAGCCCCTGTAGGCCCCTCAGCTAGAGGGCTTGGCGGCTGCAGAGCTAGGCTCTCACTTGAGCCATAGACACTCGTATACCCGCTTATCAAGGAAATAACGTGAATCGTAACTTGCAATTCCTTCTCCAACTGAGCAAATTGTAAGATATCTTCCTCTGTACGCCAATCCAAGAGTGCTAGCACATAATATATTTTCTTCGGATATTTCCCTTGCAGATCGCGAATGATATTGAGCGATGTTTTACCTGTCGTAATTTCATCATCCACTAGAACAAGAATTTCGGGGTGTCCAAGAATCGCAGGGTCGTCGGAGTAACCATAGTGGGCCGTAGCATGGGAATGCTCTTCTTCGAACTGAAGGATGGACGGTGATTCTTCAATCACTTCACGTGTCGTGTGCAAATAATGACTTCCTTGTCCAAACGTCTCATACACCGCATGACCAATTGCCGTTGCTGTTTCTGCAAATCCAATAAACGTGATGGGCTGCTGCAGTTGTAGGCGCTCAGACATGACCGTCTTATAGGCAGCATCCGCTTTCTCTGGGAAGACAAGCCCTTCAACTGCCAGTTGTACCTTCTCTTCAGACTCCTTGCCCTCTAAAGCTTGCTGCAGTAGTAGCGCTAATGTAGTCCCACTTAACAGCGAAGTGTACGGATTCAAAGGAATATGCTTGCCTAATACTTTGCTCACAAACAAAAAAGACCGTTTCTTATTAATTCTCGCTGCCATCGCGAATAACGCATCCAAAGGGATGTTATACGGATTGGAGGTCACAGTGATGTCGAGCTCCAAATCACCTGCTATTTTATACGTACGCTCGGTTAGGCCTAATGTATAGTCCATCAAAGGATTGTTGTTCATGCAGCACCCCGTAAATTTGTGATCGTAAAAGAATACGCTTCGCCCAATTAGAATGGGGTTTAAATTCGTTCATTTTGTTCCCATACGCACTCTTCATGACACCAAGATCTCCATGATTATTGGATAGAATGCTCGTGGCATCCGTGTACTCCTCATGCGTGACCGTATAGAGCGATTGAACGGGCTTAATGTGCGTAGGATGAATAATGGTTTTGCCAATCATGCCATTTTCCTTATCCAACATCACTTCGTTAATGAGCCCTTTCGTAGGGAAATATTCCCACACGGGTCCAGAGATCACGTTAGAAGCTTCCATACGCCCAAAAATATTAAGTATATCCGCAACACAATCCCGAATAGGTACAATATCATAGATCGTCCGATCAGGGCTGCGTCTAAGCCCAAACAAGCTTGAGAAATCCGTGGCACCAATGCGAATATTTAAGACCAAATGCTTATATTTCTTAATGATTTCGTTTATCGAAAGTAAGGTAGAAGTCCGGCTTTCCTTATAAATAATCGCTCCTGATTCTAAAATGGGCAGACCATACAAAGTAGGCGCAGCTTCTGCTTTCTCGTCATTATAATCCTCTAAAATTTGAAAGTAAGCCTCGCCATTGTCAGCTGTGAATTTCGGAAATACAATACCTGTCAGAAGGGCTACATGATCCTCCAACCGTTCCAGTAAATAATTCAACTGATTGACACTTCTAACTCGCAAGAAAATCAATGGCAGATTATCTGCGTTTAGAATGCCTACATCAATCCAATGAGCAATTCGATTCATTTGTCCAATGAGGGATTCCTCTGCTGCATGCACCTCGTTATCCCCTACCGCATCCTCCAGATCAAGAACAACGGAAACAAGGCCTTCGATTTTACCAAATGCAATGTCTTCTGCAAACGTAAGTCGTGTCGCTGGCATATACAGAGCCGCACCAATGGAATGTGCTAGAATGTCTTTGTGCGAATGATTATGGAAGGAATTCGGCGGTAAAAAAAATAAAGCTTGCTCTTCATCCGCAGTTAAATAATTGAAATATCGCATGCCGATTCCTCCCTTATTTGTTGAAAGGACAATCCCTCCTTAGCGGAGGGATTGTCCTTGTTTAAACATATGATGTAGTTATTAAGATCCTTTTACAGATCCAGCCTTCCTCTTGCGAAGTGAGCTTAGAATAATTGTTCCTCCGAACAAAGCAATAATTAAGGAGAAGAACACGAAGTGTGATAGATGGAAACCAAACGCACCAGCAATCATTTTGGCACCGATGAGAATAATAAGAATAAACGCCGTTTTTTCCAATTCCGGTATCTTGTCAATGAGCTTTAAGAAGACTTGTGCCACGCCTCTCATCATAAGTACTCCTAAAATACCACCAACGAACAATACCCATACCTTGTCACTAACACCGAATGCAGCAAGTACACTATCCACGCTAAAAGCAATATCCATGACTTCTACTGCTAATACTGTACGCCAGAAGGAAAGGCCTTTATTCTTAACTTCCCCGCCTTCAGGGTTATCATGTTTCTTCTTAAAGAGATTACTGTAGGCAATCCATAGGAGATAAGCACCACCGGCTACTTTAATCCACATAATCTGGACTAAGAACGTTCCTACACCAATTGCAACAAACCTGAATATGTAGGCACCGAGTAGACCATAGAATAACGCTCGCTTCTGTTGTTCCTTCGGTAAATGCTTAACCATAACCGCAAGAACGAGTGCATTATCTGCTGAAAGAAGTCCCTCTAGAATAATAAGGGTACCAATAATCCCCCAGTTTACGGGATCCGTAAGTGTTGCCGAGAGCACGTCCCAACTGAAAAAATTCATGAAGTTATCTACAAAACTTTGAAAAAAGTCTGACATTAAGGTGGACCCCCTGTTTTATTTGCTATTCAACCTCAAGCGCTTCAAGCCTCATCTATATCATTCTCCAATAACACGATTCGTCTCTTCGGAGCATTGATTTCCAATCCATAACACAACAAAGCTGGTCAAGTGAACACCATTTCTCGAGTCGAATTGATTAAGAAGAGTAGGGAGGGTGATACCCTGAAAGTACCACCCCTTTATTACAACTTCCAACTTAGGAAGTTTGCAAACCGTAATCACGTGCCAAACCTGCTAGCCCATCTTTGTATCCACTGCCGATAGCGCTAAATTTCCACTCACCGCTATGACGGTAAAGTTCACCGATAACTACGCCTGTTTCAACGGAAAAATCTTCGCCAAGATCGAAACGAATTAATTCTGAGCCAGAACCTTCGTTTAGTACACGCACATAAGCATTGGAGACTTGTCCAAAGTTTTGCGCTCTTGCTTCCGCATCATGAATCGTAATGCAGAATGCGATTTTCTCTGTTTCAGCAGGTACTGCGCTAAGATCAACGTAGATAACTTCATCATCGCCATCTCCTGCACCTGTACGATTGTCACCTTTGTGCTCGATGGAACCATTCGCATTTTTGGTGTTGTTGTAGAAAATGAAGTCGGAATCGTTGCTAACTTTACCAGCTGCATTCGCTGCAAAAATGGAAGCATCCAAATCGAAATCCTTACCGCCATCATATTTGTTCGTGTCCCAACCTAAGCCAACGAGAACTTTCGTTAGACCTGGGTTTGTTTTCGTTAAATCAACTTTTTGACCTTTAGATAATGAAATAGACATGTGAAATACCTCTCTTTATATAGGATTTGGCTGTGCCATTATTGATATCTTTTGACCAATTGTCCGATCGTTGTATCTGTACTGCCTTCACCAATTGCACTGAATTTCCATTCGCCGCCGTGTCGGTAAATTTCACCAACAATGAGGGATGATTTGCCTGAATAATCGTCAGTTAAGTTAAACTTAACCAACTCCTGTTGATTTGCACCATTCAATACACGGATATAGGCAGATTGAATGAGACCGAAATCTTGCTTTCTATTCACACAGTCATAAATATTCACGACGAATGCGATTTTGCTCACATCAGCGGGAACTTGTCCTAAATTAATAGAAATCGTCTCATCGTCTCCAGCGCCATCGCCGGTACGGTTGTCACCAGAGTGAACAACGGAACCATCAGGGCTTTGTAGATTAGCAAAATAAATCACATGTTTCTGGTTCGTTATTTTACCCTTTTCATCCAATAAAATCACGGAAGCGTCACAATCGATCTCGACTGCCGATTTCTTTGAGCCGAAGAACCCCTTCTTCTCAACAACTGCAGGATCCCAACCCAATCCAACCACAACTTTAGAAAGACCTGCGTTACCTTTGGTTAAATCAATCTTTTGACCTTTGACTAAACTGATTGTCAACGAGGCCACCTCCCTTCGCTTACCTGTTTTAGTGAACTCCCTTATCTGATACGCATGAAATTCAATCACGTTTCACTTTCCTGGGTAAATTATTTGTGAATTCGACTTTAGTAGTCAAAATCCCCCAGAATTCAAAAACAAAAACAGCCACAGGATAATCCTAGGCTGCGTTTTATCTTATTATAACATCTTACAGCATAGGATATTCAAAAAATTTCCATTCCTACGTTTCTGACTGCTATTTATCCAATGATCAGCTTTTCTTCGGGATAACGAATAAGAGGTTTCTTCTTTCCGTTGGTAAATAAGGTGTAGAACAGAAATAAACCAATCCTTCCGATAAACATGAGCACGATCAATGTGATTTTACTAACACTGCCCAAATCTCCTGTAATTCCCGTGGACAAACCGCACGTACCAAATGCCGAGGCTACCTCAAATAAGATAGCAGACACCCCCCAACGATCCGGCTCTGCCATGAGAAGCACAAACATTCCTCCGAGCAGCAGTGCAATCCCCGTTAAGAAAAACACAAAGCTCTTGAGGGAGTCCTCTTGACTAATCATCCGACCGAACACTTTCGGCTCCTTCTCCCCACGCGCATAAGCAACAAGTGTTAATACGATAACGGCTACTGTCGTTGTCCGAACACCGCCCCCCATACTGGAGGGGCTTGCGCCTATAAACATTAATATGGATACAAGCAATAAGCTTGCCTCCGTTATCGTAGAAATATCAATCGTTGTCAGCCCTGCACTGCGAGAAGTAACAGACATGAATAATGAGCTTAGCATCTTGCCATGCCAACTCATACCTGCCAGCGCATGCGTTCGCTCCGTTAACCAAAATCCGATCGCTCCGAACACTAACAACACTGAGGTTGTTAGGATAGTAAGCTTCGTAAACAAGGAGAACCGGAAATTTTTATGGCCACCCCACAAATACTCTCGCAACTCAGCAAGTACTGGAAACCCAATTCCGCCTAATACTATTAAGAGCATGGTGAGTGCCTGCACGAAATAATCGCCCGAATAATCGAGTAAAGAATTGCCGAACAAATCAAATCCTGCATTCGTAAACGCCGAAATGGTATGAAACATGCCATAATACAAGGCGCTCCATATGGATCCGTGTTCCCCAGCGAAATAAAAATACAAGCCAAAAGCCAGTGTACTAATCGCCTCAAGCATCAGCGTAAAGACCAGCACTAGCTTCATTAACTGAACGAGCCCAGATAAATTGTTGCGATTCTGATCAATCATAATCATCTTGCGCTGCAGCAATCCGATCTCTTGCCCGAGCAATAACCAATAAAAGCTCCCCAGCGTCATGACGCCGATACCACCGAATTGAAAAGCAACGATTAATACGCCAATACCGAAACCGCTTAACGTATCTTTGATCCCTACCGTCGTGAGCCCTGTCACGCTGACAGCACTGGCGGAAGTAAAGAGGGCGTCCACAAAAGAGATTGTGGCGCCCGTTTGCAAGCTAATAGGTAATTTTAAAAGGATAGCAATTAAAAATATGCCAATGACATAGGCGATCACAATCAGTCGCGAGGCAGGCATTTTCTGTAATTTGCTTAGCATGATTGTACCTTCAACAGAGAGTAATAGGACTAGATACTCTTATATTGTCCTTTGAAATGTTTTCCCATCCAGAGGCATACTTCCCATAAATCCGCTACTGGTTGGTTCGTAAATGGCAAGGTATGCAAGTAACCTGGAGGTCCAAACTCTGGCGTATAGGTTATCATAGTTTCGCCGGACTCCTTCTTCGCTTGAACGATGCTATCCCACCAGCTCATGTGCCGCTGCAATTCGTGTGCGTATTCTGGCGCTCTTGGGTCTGGCACTTGCGGTCCTTGTGCATAACCTACACGACCATGAATATGCTGGACACGTGGAAAAGACTTGCGTAGATTCTCCTCTTGATTCTCCAAAGTGGTCTCGGTTACACAACACCAATGGCTGTAATCCGCTGTCAGCTTGAGCCCAGACACGGCATCCAGCAGTCTGCCAGTTTCCCAAGGATTGTACAACGCTCTGCCGCGGTGAGTCTCATGGCCAATCGCAATCCCGCATTTCTGCTCAATGGCAGCTGCTTCACGGAAGTATTCGACTTGCTCTTCGAATGGCATTGCATCCTTCGCGCTATGTGAAGTTATGCTGACGGGACGAAAGGATACCGCACGTGCCACTTGTTCCTCAAATGAAGCAATATGATGAGGTCCTTCTGTAAAGACCATGGCGATATAGTCCATATGATACGCTTCTAAGAGTTTCCGGAACTGATCCTCGTCGACTAGCGTTGGCATAGGTGCCTCAATGCCGTTATAACCAGCAGCAGCAATACGCTCGAACTGGGACTCCAGAGAACCCTCCATGCCCCATAATGCTTTGAATAATTTAATTTCCATCCAGAATAGCCCTCCTCATTAGATCAATGAGTCAAGCTTAAAACATCTGCCATTATTTGACTAGTGTAAATTTTTAACCCGGTTTTGCTGACTCATGAACCATAAGGTCAACCAAATCAGGATGAAACCGAGCAATTGCCCTATCGTCAGCTTTTGGCCAAATACAAGCCAATTCATGCATACACCAACAGCAGGGAATGCAAGTTCAGCTAGCGTAGCAAAGAACGCTTTCGTCGATGATAAACCTTTATAGTAAAGCAGCATGCTGAGCAATCCAGGGAAAAAGGCTTGGAACAGCAGGTTTACTGCGATGATCGTTAGTCCGCTGCTTGAACCGTTCAACTGCCAATGATCGCCGCTTACTAAAAGCACGACCGTTAATAACGGGAGGGCCAGCAAGAACCGCAGTGAAGTGACAATTGGGAAATTCAAATTTTGCTGAAGCAAGTATTTCCCCATCACGGTTGAACCGCCCCATAATACGGCTGCCAGAATGGAAAATAAGCAGCTGATGGTACCTAAATCCTTCAAGCCCATGTCAGGCAAACCGAGACCAAACGTCAACAGGTATGTACCTAACAGCGCCACAACAATGTATCCAAAAAACTTTGAAGGCAATGTTTCTTTTAATAGAACACGAGCTAATATAATTGCGAACAAGGGCTGTAATTTCTGCAAGAGTAAAATGGCATTGGCACTTCCATGAGAGAAAGCCGCAGTGAAGAGAATGGTAGCGATAGCCGATCCTCCCCAAGAGATGAAGAGCAGCGCTCCTATGACGGCCAGAGATAGCTTGCCAGTTAACGTCCTGCGATACTTTATCAGGATAGGTACAGCGTAAATAGCCAATAAGACATGTTCAATGAATACGATTTGCGCTGAGGTCAAGCTTTTTAACAAGAGGATCCGAAAGAGCGGATCCAGTCCCCACAGGGTGGCGCCAAGCGCTACATACCAGATCCCACTCATACCACCTGTACGAGTTGACTGGGCAGTCGCACCCTTACTTCCAAACTTAAATGCATTTTCCAATTCAAAAACCTCCTAGTAAACGGTCTGAATTGAACCTTCTCGAAGAAACAATGCCCCCGTTCATTTCAACGGGGGCATTGACAAACAGACCTGTTAAATTCGTGAAAATTTAACAAGCTGTTCTTCACCTTCTCCCATCCGGACTATACCGTCGGCCTTGGAATTTCACCAAGTCAGTCCCAGCCATTGCTGGCTAGGAGTCGCGGGCTGGAGATACACACGGGTATCCTCACCGCCGGTAGGGAATTGCACCCTGCCCCGAAGGTTCATATTCGATTAAGTGTATACTATCAGGTTACAGTTTGGTTGGCAATACTTTTATGTGCTACTGGATCTGGCCCAGTCGCACGATCCGCATATCTACATTCACATCATAAGAGGCCGTGGGATACATCTCATGCCATACATCGCTCGTTAGATTGGAGTGGTACACCTGACTCCGATAAATTTCTCCAAATCCGACTGGGTCCGAGCCCAGGGCTGTTAATTTCTTTAATAGCGTTTGAATATGTGCCTCAGCTTGTTTATTCATTTGCTTTTGTAGAGCTTCAATAACTTTAGCTTGACCAAGATCAAACTGCTCCGACGTTTCCGTCAGCACGCCCTTCATTTTAATGGCAACTTGAAATTTAAGAGGGTTTAGGCTAATTAGCTTTTTCGTACTATCACTAGCTATATTCTCCACAACGACTCGAACAGTTTTATCTTTGACATTCTTCGCGATATCCCCCAAAAGATTGGTGTCCAGGGACAATTCGATATTCCCCGCCTTATAACGATCCCGTATCGTCTTGAGGAAGAATGCTTCTTTCGGATCGATGGTACCTACCATTTTATCACCATTGAAAACAGCCACGTCTTTCAGTTCTACGGTATCCCCATTTCTTTGTAGAACTGGTACCATGGGGTCTGCGGTAGAATATAAGGCGGAGAGGAATTCATGCAGTGTGCCTGACACCATCTGTTCATCCATAATATTCTGGTGAATGCTGTCTACGATAAAAGTTCCAACATCCGGGAACTGTGGATATTTATGCTTCAATAGATCTTCAGTACTGTCTTTACTAACAGCCATATAAACCGTACTGGCAATGGAGGCATCCCGAAACAAGGTATCAACCAATGGTAGAAGTCCTGACTGCGCAAGTTTATAATCATAAATGGCAACTCGCAATTGACCAGAAACGATCTTCTTATTTGACTTGCGGTTCACAGCCACGCGAGCACCTTTGCTTGTCAGCCCCTCAGCGGTGATTGTCATGACAGAAGATTTGGAATTCGGGTCAATCTGATGAATCACATAGGTAGAATTAATTTTATCTCCTTCCCTATGATCATACCCAACTGCAATCGCCATCCCTAACTTCTCCAACACATTTTTCTCTAAACGCAAGCCTGTAGCTGTAAGGATAACGATTAACACAAAGACAATGACATTGAATCTTTTCACGTGATCACCTCAGGTTCAGGTTGTCTCCCCTTCTTCTGTCTCCACAAGTAAAAATGAACCATGCCAAACAGGATCACAGGATACACATAAACGATATAGACTGCCCATTTCGCAAAAATATCATTTATATAATCCATCTGAACCCGAGAGTCAATAGCAGAAGAAGCCATCCATACTATGGCAATGAAAATATACAACCAGTACTTTTGCTTCCAAGAAAATGTACGTTTCAGTCCTTTTGTCGCCGCCCAACTATACATGAGTAGATTCGGCAGAATGACTAAGAGCCACAGACTAACACCGATATACTCAAACCGTTCTAAGAACGGAAATTTGATAATCTTCAACATCGTAAACGTAGCCCAATCTGTCTTCAGAAGCTCTCCCCCGCTGAAAAACACGATCGAAACAAACATGACGGCTGTATACACAAACGTGACACTCATAATTCCAAGTTGCGTATATCGTTGGACTTTGGACTTATCTTTTGCATAAGCATAAATAAAATAAACGATTTCAAATCCGGCCATTGTGAAAGACATCGAAAGCACCCCCCTACTAAGATGCTTTAGATCCGTTTCCATTATGGGTAACACACCTGTCCACTCCGCATATCTCAAAGGAAAATAAAGAAGAAATAGCAGCCACACCGTTATAATCACAAACATGACGCATGCGCCTACAATCGTTCGTAACCCCCCATTTACCCCATAAAAGACGACGCTTGCAATCAATAAAGATAGCAACCATTGTGGTGCGCTAGGAAATAACCAGACCTGAATCATTTCTACGTAATTGCGAAGCACAATAATCGTTGCAACTAAGAAATAAACCAGATAGATGATATTTGCCACATGACCTATTGTTTTCCCATAGATTAGCAAATGAATGTCATAGAGGTCTTTATTTTCAAATTTCATCAACGTTTTGATCATCAACCAAACCACAAGCTGTGTGACGAGCCCAGCGATAATGACCGCAATCCAAGCGTCATGCCCTGCCATGCCAAACACAATTCTTTGGTAACCGGGCAGTCCTACCCCAACTTGAGCGTCATGGATAATAAACATGAGTAAAAAGGAGCTATACATATACGATTGTTGTGTTTTACTCATCGATATCCTTGTTTCCCTTCGGGGTATTCTCCCCCGTATTAGCGAATACGGATCGTTTCGGAGCTAGTTTGTAGGGGACTCTGATGAGGCCGTCTCGGTTGTTTTTATTTTCAATTGTATAAGGAGGATAGAAATACGGTTGTCCCAGACTTGATTGTCGAAGCAGATGTAAAATTAATAAAGCAACGCTTACCGCGATACCCAAGCCACCCATTATACCCGCGGATAGGATAATAGGAAACCGAATAATTCGAATCGCATTCGCCATAGCAAACACTGGAGTTGTAAACGAAGATAAAGCGCTTAATGCCACGATGATGATTAAAATATTGCTGGTGAACCCAGCTTGTACCGCAGCCTGTCCAATAACAATACCGCCAACAATCCCCATCGTTTGACCTACTTTGGAGGGCAATCTCGCACCAGCTTCACTTAGAAGCTGAATAATCATTTCCAACATCAGTGCTTCTACGAGGGGAGGAAAAGGTACTCTTGCACGTGATTGGGCCAGGGGGACAAGGAGTGCCTGTGGAATAATCTCGTAATGGTATGTAAGTGCCGCGACATACGTTGCCGTAGCAAACAGAGAAATAGCAATCCCCATAATTCGCAATCCTCGGAAAAACAACCCTGTGCTCCATCTAAAATAGTAATCTTCAATTGATTTGAAAAAATCAAAAAAAGTGTTAGGACAAATGATTACCTGGGGACTACCACTAACTGTAATCACAACCTTCCCCTCCAAGAGGGGAAATATTGCCCTATCCACTCGTTCTGTGGTAATCATTTGCGGAAAAGCCGAGCTTGGATTATCTTCCAGCCATTGCGCTAAAATCGTTGCGTCCAATAGCGCCTCAAGATGTAACGCATCAATCGAGTTATATATATGAGTAACCATTTCTAAATCGGCTCGATTTCTCAAATAGATAATACGGATACTCGTCTGCGTATTATCACCCACATTCATCGCGATTTCGCATAGATCAGGGTTCGGCAAATATTGATGAATCAGCGCTACATTGGTCTCCATATTTTCCGTAAAAGCAATTTGCGGTCCTAGGATCTGACTTTCATTTTCCGGCTTAGTTAAGGCCCGTTCTCTGCGTTTCATGGTATTAGCCAAAATCCCGCATGGATATCCGTTGATGTGGATATACGTCCAGCCTTGCAAAATAAACTGCTGCATACGATACCAATTATCGTCAAGCAGCAACTGACCTATGGGCAGTAGATTTACTAACTTTTCAGGTGAAGACATGTCTTCATGATGCATTAATCGATTCAGAATTTCTTCGATGAGAAGCTCAGCATCCACCAAATTACCGAGATAAAAAACGCCAAACGTAACCTCATTCACTAATTCTCTGCTCACGAAATCAGGAAACATCCGAAATGTCTCTTGGAACTGTATGTTCATTTGATTCAAATCAGCCACGAAGTGAAATGACGCAGTTTCTTTGGGGGCTGGCTGTTTGACAGTGGGTTTGGATTTTCTTAATAGTAAATTTTTAAAGGAAAACATGAACGAACTCACCATAGTCCTGACATTTCAATTGTATGGCTATTTTGCACTAGATCCGTGTAGATTATGTAAATGAATGGGTATGCGAAGCCACAAAAAAAAGACCGAATCCCCTGTACTACTAGGTGGACTAAGTCTCTATAAACGTTACTGCTTTGTATGATTAGATAACAAATTCCATAAATTCCGGTGAACGTAGTCTGCCGCTTTGGGTCCAGCTTCTCGTCTTAATTCTAGCCATAATCCGCGGTTCCATATAGGCAAAATTCTTATCTTCCTTGAAGACCAGTCGTTTCTTCACGCTCTCAATCACGTTCTGGTGTGTGGTGGAGAGACCTGATTCAATAATGCCTACTGGAAACTTAGTACCGTCAGCTGCATCAATTGAGGCTAATAAGGCAAAATTATTTTTTCTATAACCAGAAATGTACACATCGGCATACGTCCAATTGATAACCTTTTGCCATTGGATCGAACGTTTGTTGATTTCGTATGTTGAATTCTCTTTTTTTGATTTAATAATAATGCCTTCCATTCCTCGCAACCGAGCCCGTTCAAAATAATCGATCGCATTTCCCTCGTACATTTCAATTTTTCTATATGTCTCATTTTCAGTAAACGCTTTGTCTAACAACTCTTTGCGCTCAAGTAAGTTTAATCCCGTGACGTCAATTCCTTTGTAGCGCATAATGTCAAAAGCACAAAAAACCACAGGTTTCTTATTCTTCTTAGATAAAAACCTCGCGGACATCGCTTCATAGTCTGGTTTTCCTTGATCATCTAGTATAAGTAATTCACCATCAAGTACGGTGCCTTCAGGTACAGGACATCTAAGTAATTCTGGGAATTTATGCGTAATTAAATCATTGCGCTTCGTATACACATACAGCTTATCCATGTTGGAAAGAATACAACGTAAACCATCTAATTTTAATTCTGCTATATGATTCTTACTGTAAAATGGCTTATTATTCTTGGCATTGTACAGCATCATAGGAGAAATGAACATATGATATCACCCTGTTCTAAATGATACTTCACTATGAACCTTCTGCCTAATGGAAACTGTTTCCCCTCTTAAAAAACGCTGCTATTAATAGAAGTAAAAGATAATTATATGGATGATGTCACACTTGAGAGGCGCCAATTGTCTTATAAGTGTCAAAACAAATAGGAGGTAATACAAATGGCACAACGTATAAATTATATGCAACAATCACCGGAGTTTTTCAAAAAAATGTTGGAATTCAGCACCGCAGAACAGCAAAGTGCTGTAGAAGAGAAGATTCTTCATCTTGTTCACATCAGAGCTTCTCAGATGAATGGTTGTGGATTCTGCTTGGATATGCACATCAAGCAAGCTAAGATTCACGGGGAAGGTGAGCTTCGTCTCTACCACATTTCGATCTGGCGCGAATCCACGCTGTTCTCTCCACGTGAGCGAGCTGCGTTGGCTTGGACGGAAGTCCTGACTAACCTTCCTGAGCATGGTGTTCCTGATGAATTGTATAACCGTGTTCGTGAACAGTATTCGGAAAAAGAACTTTCTGATCTGACTTTCTCTGTCATGTCCATCAATGCTTGGAATCGCATTAACATTGCATTCAAGAATGTACCTGGGTCTGCAGATGTAGCATTTGGACTTACAAAAGCTGGCTTGAGCTAAGCGATACGCTTTTTACAAAGAACCCTGCAAAGGGTTCTTTGTTTATGCTCCTGTTCTTTTATTCCTACCAAAATCTGCATAATCGCCCACTCCTCTGCTCATAATACCTCAGAGATACTGACACGAGGGGGGATTATCTATGAGTACTATTAGCGCGCATTTGGAAGTAAACAAAGCCTATCTCACTGAACAATTTAGTGATTGCTCAGACTTTGTTATGCGCTCATTTATATTAATGGATGAAACCCAGCTTTTACTCGTATATTTGGACGGAATGACGCGATTACAGGGCGTTGAGGATAACCTGCTAAAGCCACTACTCTATAACGGTCTGCCACAAGGTATTGATCGCTTACAATCGCTGACTGAAATGTTCAAACGCGAATGGTTGCCTTTAACCGATGTAAAGACCGACACATCCTTTGATGATTTGGTCAAACATGTTCTTCAGGGCAGCATAGGCATCTTGGTGAATGGTGAAGCTTCTGCCCTCATCGCACAGGTTCAAGGTTACGAGACTAGAGGTATTCAAGAGCCACTGAAGGAAGCAACCTTACGGGGCTCCAAGGAAGGCTTTGTCGAGAATATTCGCACGAATACGACATTGATTAGACGACGAATTATTCACCCGCTTCTAAAAATGGAATCCTTTACGGTTGGTACATACACACAAACCGAAGTCGTTCTTACCTATATAAAAGGGCTCGCAAATGAAAAAGTATTATCTGAAGTCAGAGAGAAATTAGGCAAAATTGAGCTAGATGGTGTCATTGATTCTGCTTATATCGAAGAATGGCTCGAGGATAGTTCTTTCTCTATCTTCCCACAGATCCAGAATACGGAGAGACCTGATATTGTGGCCGCAAGTTTAGTCGAGGGCAAGCTCGCCATCATGACGAATGGAACTCCCTTCGCCCTAATTCTCCCTATTACGCTCTGGTCAGGTCTGCAATCAGCAGACGACTATTTCGAGCGGTTTATCTTTGTTATCATCACTCGGATGATCCGATACATTATGACGTTCATTTCATTTGCCTTACCAGCTATTTACGTCGCACTAACAACGTTCCATCCCGAAATGGTGCCGAATTACCTCATGATTGGCATCGCAACGGCAAGGGAAAATACGCCATTCCCCACCGTTATTGAAGTGTTCCTTATGATGTTTGTTTTCGATGGTCTACAAGAGGCTGGTGTTCATCTCCCCAATCAACTCGGGCCCGTCGTCAGTATTATCGGTGCTTTGGTCATTGGACAAGCCGCTGTTGAAGCTGGCATCATCTCAACGCCAATCATTATCGTTATTTCTTTAACAGGCGTCGCTGCTTATACGATTCCGAGGTATAGCGCCACGCTTCCTTTCCGATTGATCCGGTATCTTATGCTAGGCATCTCAGGCATGCTGGGCTTCGTAGGTTTTGCTTTTGGCATTATCTTCTTGCTGATCCATTTAGTATCACTCGAATCCTTTGGAACGCCTTACTTAAGCCCAGTAGCGCCATTCGATGGCAAACGGATTAAAGACATGCTCATCCGTTATCCTTTCTGGATGAAGAACGGTCGTAACAAGAAAGGACGTTCAACATGATTCGAGTTATCAGTCAAACCTGCTTTTCGCTCTTTCTTATCGTATTTTTCACCGGCTGCACCGATTTCGTCGAGCCCAATCAACTGGCTTTTGTGTTGGGGACAGCCATTGATCATGTGGAGAACGGGAACATTGAAGTTAGCCATCAGATCGCAATTCCCGCTCAGATGAATGCTTCCAAAAGTGGGGGAACCGGCAATGCGGATAGTTTCTTCGTCATGTCTGCAAGAGGTAAGGACGTATTTGAAGCAACTGAGAAAATTCAAAGAGATATGTCCCGTAGATTGATGACAAGCCATCGTATTTTGATCGCGATTAGCGAAGAATTTTTCAATAAGAACGATATTACCAAGTTATTTGATAAGCTGGGCAGAGACCCAGCAAATAATCAACGAGACATTACACTCATGATTAAAGGCAGCAGTGCCAAGGATTTCCTTCTCCTTAAGCATCCATTAGAGAATCTATCCAGCATCGCTGCTGGAAAAGAGATTCATATCAACGGAATGAGGAATTTCTCAACCAGACAATTTATTATCGACAATGTCTCTGAAGAACACCGTTCCCTTGTGCCCACTTTCCAGATCAAGAATAGGAAGGTAAACACGAAAAAAGAGGAGCCCCTTGCCGTATTTTCCGGATATGCCATCTTGAACAAAAATCTGAAAGTCAGTGGCTTATTGGACGATGCGGAAGGCTCCGACGTTGCTTGGATATCTGGAAAAGAAAAAACACAAAGTCTTACGATTACTTGGAAGGACGGCACCGGTGTCTTATCATTTCGCCTAACACATCTTAGGAGCCACTTTCAATCCATAAGTGATAATGATCCTCATCGGGTTGCAGTAACGGTGAGGGCACAAGCCTATCTTCTGGAAAATACTACTTCATTAGACATGTCCGCAGCAGACAATATCTTGGAAGTCCAGCAATACGTGGACGAACAAGTCCAAAAAAAATTACAGCTAACACTGGAAAAAGTTCAAAATTGGGGAACCGATATTTTCGGGATTGGCGCTTATCTTCATCGTCAATATCCATCCTGGTGGAAGTCACAAAAAGAGGATTGGGATGACAATTTTAAAAAAGTCGACGTCACGGTCCAAGCAAAAATACTAATACGCTCTTTGGGAACGCTAGGCGGGCAATTAAAATAATTGGGGTAAGGAGTGGGGAATTTGAAAATAAGTGGTTATCAAATCTTTTGGATGGTTACCATTTCTTCCATCATCTTGGTTTCCTACCTTCCCATCCAATTAGCCGCGGAGCAGTCACATCAAGATTGTTGGATATCCATTCTACTTGGAAGCATGATCATGCTGGCAATCACTTGGATCATGCTCCGTGTATGCATGCAGAATAAAGATAAAACGTTAGTCAGTTTCATGAAAGATCTCTTGGGCACTGTGATTGGTAAAATCGTTGTCATCCTGTACTTCCTGCTATGGTTTATGCAAATGGCCAATATTGTTAGGTGTATGGCCGAATTTGTAAATTTAGTTCTGGTCCATAACACGCCGATGATTGTCATTATCTTATGCATGTTATTTCTCGTTGCCTATGCGGTTCATAAAGGAGGTCTTACGACGATTAGTCGTTGTGCTGAGATTATTGGTCCTGTATTTGTCTTCATGTTCTTCGTACAGCTATTCTTGAATCCTCAGGACATGAAGTTGAATCGGATGCTGCCCATCTATGTAGATTCAGGTTGGCAACATATTCTTAATGGGACCTTTATGGCGTACAGCCAAATGGTAGACCCCTCCATCATTCTCATGCTTTTCTTTTTCGCTGAGAATAAGCGCACCGCCAAGAGAGCGATCCTGTGGGGGACTGCTCTATCCATGTTATGGGGTCTACTAGCTACGCTGGTACTTCTCTTCATTACTGGCCCCAATATGCTTGCTAAATTAGTTACTCCTGTCTATTCACTTACCAAATTTATATCCATTCTCAATTTCGTTCAAAATATCGATGCTTTCTTCATACCACTATGGCTGATTGGTGCCTTCGTTAAAATTGCGGTATGCTTGTTCATCCTTAGCTATGGTTTATCGGAGTGGACTGGATTTAAGAGTTGGAAGTTGATTTCTTGGGTGATGACTGTGATCATGTTCGTCTTTGTCATTTATATCACTCACCATATCCGGCTTTCGTACACGACTAAGAATATGTTTCTTCTCAGCTACTTTTACCCTGCCGTCTACCTTGTTATTCCCTTGATTTTATGGGGCATCGGCAGTATTCGGCATAGACGTAAAACATCTATGATTCAGTAATGACATGTTGGAGTTTGTCTGGATTAAACATCGCGTAGATTCGTTGAATGGTCTTCGTAGGGGCATCCCATTCAAAGCAAATAACTGCTGTTGTTTTGCCATCTTTCGTTAGAAGTACCCCCGGCTGATCATTAACCTCAACAAGCGTTGCTTTCGTTTCAGGAAAGTAATTACTAGACAGCGCATTTAATATCTTGAGTACTCGTTCTCTTGTAAAGATAGGATGAACTGCTGCTGATACTTTACCTCCACCGTCTGCAAACAAGATGACATCCTCGGTTAACATGTCCACCAAGGATTGAATATTACCATTGGATATAGCTGAAATGAATCGTGTCACCAGTTCCTTTTCTTCAACAGGATGGCGGGTTGTCATTTCATTGTTTTCTGAGGAGTCTTCTACTTTTTTCTTAACACGACTGAAAATCTTACGGCAGTTCACTTCCGATTTGTTAATCATCTCACCAATTTCACTATGCTCATAGGCGAAGACCTCTCTCAGAATAAACACAGCCCTCTCTGTGGGTGTCAGTTTATCCATCAAAATAAGAAAAGCATATGAAATCGTATCATGACGTTCTACGCTTTCTAATGGACGATCCTCATTAAGTTGCACAGTTGGTTCTGGAAGCCAATTACCAACGTAGCTGATTCTCTTTTTGCGCGCGGACTTTAATTCATTCAGACACCGATTAATCATCATTTTGCTTAAATACGATTTCATATTATGAATATTTTCATTGTGAGAACCATGCATGCTTATAAACAAATCTTGCACCATATCCTCTGCATCAGATCTAGAGCCCAACATCCGATAAGCAATGGAAAATAAATGAGGTTTGTACGTGATATACAGTTCTTCCATACTGCTAATGGTTTGATCCACGGTGTAACTTTCCATAATACTCCTCCTGCTTACTACGAGTAATCTCGGTCATATCTACTTATTATTCTTCATCTTCAAGTGAACCATGCTCGGTAAAAGAATAAACATGGCCTGAGACAAACAAAGCGTCCTTAGATAAGACAACTGGCGAAGCCAAAGTGTGACACGTATTCTCAATAAAAAAAACAGCCAATGAATTGGCTGTTCTAACTTTAAGTATTTAGCTTGGCAACTCGACTGATACCTCACGACGGGCAGAAGCAGAACGCAGTACGCCATCAATAATCGCTTGCTGGATGAGAATTTGATCCCCAGGAATGGGTGCCGGTCGACCATCTCGCACGGCTTCAGCGAAATCATGCACTTTTTGATCAAATAAGTTCAACTTATGTTCGACAATCGGAATTGGCGTGGAAGTATGGCCACCGAATTCATCATGAAATAACGTGATGGAACCAACGGATCCGTCCCAAACACCTGACCAAGGTCCAGAACCTGCCGGCATGACCTTCAGGCCAGCATCCGTACCGAGGAACATCGTTGGACCGAGGGTATCCATGTGCATCGCCCACGATATTTTGAACTGCAGCACAAGATCGTTCTCGAAACGCACCATAGCGACACCGAAATCTTCAACCTCGAACTTACTTGCTTCTGGATGGTATTGTGCATTTGTACCGAAATGGTTAGACGTAAAGGCAGACACGGTAAGTGGACGAGGGTATCCTAACGTGTTAAGTGCCATATCCAGTGAATAACAGCCAATATCCGCCATCGCCCCTGCACCCGCCAGCGCTTGACTGATGAATGTCCCTCCTGGCATACCACGACGACGGCCGCCACCTGTTTCTACATAATAGACATTACCAAGACGCCCAGACTGCACAATCGTTTGTAATAGCTTCATATTCGGATCATAGCGGGGCTGAAAGCCAAGTGTTAGCATTTTACCGCTTTCTTTCGCCGCCTGGGTCATATCAATGCCTTCTTGCAGGGTTACTGACATTGGCTTCTCAAGCAGTACGTTCTTACCAGCACGTAATGAATCAACAGTCGTCACATGGTGGGAAACATTCGGCGTACAGATACTAACCCCATCCAAATCTAGGCGCAATAAATCCGTATGTTTTTCAAAGTAAGCCGCTTCCGTCAAGCCTTCTGCCTGCGTAAATGCGAACGCTTTACCCGAAATCACGTCTGCCACGCCAACAATCTCAACATAGTCTAGCTTTTTATACGCAGATACATGGGCCCTAGCAATGCCACCAGTTCCAATAATACCAATACGAAGTTTTTTGCTCATTGTCGTCCATCCTTCTTTCTACTGAAAGTATAAGAAATCAAATCATCCTGTATGGTGTATACAGATTGACAATAGCATATAGACGCACAACTTTTTAGTTCATATTGGTGTCACAGAACGTGCAATATCACGACAATAGATCAATAGATGAGTACTCAGACAGTCTCGCTACATGACAAAAAGCAACCAGCAGGAGCTGGTTGCCTTTGTATTAATTCTGATTCACGTGATATCGCCCCTTGGGTATGACCAAAGGAGAACCCGAAACCGGGTCTTCGATGACCGCACAATCAAGCCCGAAGATATCTTTCACCAAGGTGCTGGTGATCACTTTTGAGGGCTCTCCTTCTGCCACAAGCGTTCCTTTGTACAGAGCAAAAATATGGTCGGCATAACGCGCGGACAAATTAATATCATGAAGAACCATGACAATCGTCGTCCCGTGTTTCCGGTTAAGATCGGTAAGCAGGTCCAGAATCTCGACTTGATACGTGATATCTAGAAAGGTTGTTGGTTCATCCAGAAATAAAATATCCGTTTGTTGGGCAAGAGCCATTGCAATCCAGACGCGCTGCCTTTGACCACCCGAAAGCTCATCAATATTCGCATTGGCAAGTTCGGTAATATTCATGATTTCCATGGCTTCGGCTACGGCTTCATAGTCTTTCTTGCTCCATCCGCTAAATAACGCTTGATGCGGAAATCTACCGCGTCCCACCAAATCGGCAACGGAAATACCTTCCGGTACAATAGGAGATTGCGGCAGCAGACCCAAAACACGAGCCAATTGCTTCGGCGGAATTTTATCAATTTGCTTTCCATCCAGGGTAATATTTCCTGATTCTGGCTTAATGAGCCTTGCCAGCGTTTTGAGAAGCGTAGACTTGCCACAAGCGTTGGCTCCAATAATAACGCTGACTTTGTTACTGGGAATAACCAGACTGACGCCTTGGATAATTGTTTTATGATCATAGCCTGAGACGGTTTGATCGGCTTGAAAAAGGTGTGTCGGCTTCATTATAAATCTCCCTTTCGATTCATTCGGATTAGCAAGAAGATCAGATACGGTGCTCCGAGAATTCCGGTAATGATACCTACAGGGAATCTGGTTTCGAAAGCGAATTGCCCGATGAGGTCTGATGCCAAAACTAAACTAACGCCAACTAGACCTGCCGGAATTGCGTTTGAGAAACCAACCCCGACTAATCGTTTAGCAATCGGTCCTGAAAGGAAAGCGACAAAGGCGATTGGACCCGTTGTAGCTGTAGCAAGAGCAACCAGGAAGACGGCACTTAGAATTAAGGCAATTCTTGTCATGTCTGTGTTTACACCTAATGTTGTTGCCGATTGCTCGCCAAGCTCCAGCAGGCTCAGATGTTTACCGAGCACGATAAGGAGAGGCGAGAAGATCAGTACCGTTATGATCAGAGGCGGAAGTTCATACAATTGAACGCCATTGAGGCTGCCGCTAAGCCATCTGAACGCTGCAGGTAGATCTTGCTGTGCACCAACCAATAACAGATAAGAGATGACAGAGTCCAGCATAGCTTGTATCCCTATGCCGATCAGAATTAATCTCCCGATGGAAAATATTTTTCCTCTGGACAACAGATAAATGAACAGAACAGTAGCCAGCCCGGCAATCACGGAAGCGACGGAAACAACCGTGTTGTTCGCGTGAAGGACGAGGATGCAAAAAACGGCTGCCGCGCTCGAACCAGCGGTGATGCCGATGACATTCGGGTTGGCAAGCGGGTTACGCAACATGGTCTGGAAGGTATTTCCTGCCATACCAAAAGCAAATCCCGCAAAAAGACCTGCTAACATTCTCGGTAAACGTACGGTATTGATCGCAAATGACACACCTTGAAGCTCTTCCCCCATGAGCACGCGAATGACATCTTTCACCGGGTAAAAAGTAGTCCCCAGTAAAAGCATGGCACAGCAAAGGGCGAAGGAGAGTAAGGCAAGTATGCTAGTAACAAGGACCCATCGCCGACGTCTTTGACGTCTTCCCGCCATAATAAATGCAATAGAAGTATTTGTCATAATGAACGCACTTTCGATTTCATCGCTAGAATGATTAGTATTGGAGCTCCAATAAACGCAGTGACGACACCGACTTCGAGCTCTCCAGGGCTGCCGACAAGCCGGCCGATGACATCAGATATGGTAAGAATGATGGCTCCTGAGAGGGCTGACATTGGAATAACGAAACGCAAGTCAGGACCAAGTATGAGGCGAATGACATGTGTCGAGATAAGCCCGATAAAACCAATGGGCCCAGCGAGAGCAGTCGTTGCGCCGCACAGAATAACCCCTGCAAAGGCTGCAATAAACCGTAATGTACCTGTTCGAATGCCCAAGCCGGTCGCAAGTTCATCCCCCAGTGCTAACGCATTGAGTGCAGGGCCAGAAATAATGCCGACCAATAGGCCTATGATCAGAAACGGGGTAAAGGTAGCGACAGCATCCCACGTAGCTGAGCCTACGCTGCCAACTGACCAGAACCTGAATTGATCCATGACATAAGAGCGTGGCACCATAATCGCACTGACCAACGAAGATAGGGCGGCACTTGTGGCAGCCCCTGCCAAAAGAAGCTTGATGGGTGTGGCACCGCCACGCCCCATTGAGCCGATTCCAAATACGAAAATCGCAGTAAGTGCTGCTCCCGCTAAAGCCAACCAAATATATTGATTAGCCGTCGAAATGTTGAAGAAGGCAATGCCGCAAACGACGAATAACGATGCGCCTGTGTTAACCCCAAGTATGCTCGGATCAGCAATGGGGTTACGCGTGACCGCTTGCATAAGCGCGCCAGAAACACCAAGTGCTGCACCGCAGAACAAACCAAAAACGGTTCGTGAGAACCGTTTTTGAACTATGCTTGCCCCGTAGGAGTCGACATTGGGGTGAAATAAACCATCGAATACATCTTGTAATTTTACCACTCGAGAGCCGAAGGCTAGGGATGTAATTACACAAACGACAAGCAAGATTAGACAGATCAGTAGGACTGACACAAAATGCTTTGGAATATGCGAGTTTAGTTGTGTGCTGTCTGAAACCGATGAACGATTCATGGGTTTATTTAACTGCTGCTGCGATTAATTTCAAGTATTCATCAATCGTATAGGAGATTGAAAGTGGATTTGGGTTTCCGGAAGCTGCTAGAGGAGTACCGTTACCGATCATCACAACAGCACCTTTTTGAACCGCTGGAATTTTACCAAGAATAGGATCTGCTTTAACGGCTTGCAATAAAGCGTCATCTCCATATCCGATTAAGATATCCGCATCGTTAAGTGCATCCGCATTTTCAGAACTTAATTTTAAGTTGTAAGCGGTAGGGTCTGTAATTTTTTTCGTAACGCCATCCGAGTAAACCATGCCTAGCTCAATCAAGAAAGCACCGCGAGGGTCAGCAGCTGTATAGATATTAATTTTGGACAAATCCTTCGCGGAGAAGTTGGTAAATGCAACTTTTTTACCTTTCAACTGCGGGTACTCGCTAGCTTTTTTCTTGATTAGATCTTCGGTATCCTTAATCAGCTTTTCGCCTTCCGCTTTCATCCCCATGCCTGTAGCATTAAACAGGACTTGCTCACGCCAAGTTGTTACCCAAGGGCTTTTTGCATAAGCGACAACGGGAGCGATTTTACTAAGCGTTTCATAATCTTTTTGTGTGATACCTGAGTATGCAGCAAGGATAACATCCGGTTTTGAAGCTGAAATAGCCTCAAAATTAAGACCATCCGTATCTTGGAAAACGTTAGGCTTATCTACGTTAAGTTCCTTAAGCTTTTTAGCTGTCCAAGGCAGAAGTCCGCTTTTATCTTGTACGCCGTAATTTGCCGCTGAGAAACCTACAGGTACAACGCCTAGCGCAAGTACAACATCATGGTTAGCCCACTGAATCGTAGCAACGCGTTTAGGTTTGCTTGGAATTGTCGTTTCGCCAAAAGCATGCTTGATGACGAGTGGATATTTGGTTGCATCTGCTGTAGTTGCCGCAGCAGTAGCAGCAGCACTCGCAACTGGCGTTGCTGCTGGCGTTGCGCTAGCAGGCGTTGAGCCTGATTTCTCCGATGCACAACCAACAAGTGGTATCATAATTGCAGCTGAAATAAGTAAAGTTTTAAATGCGATTTTTTGTTTTGTAAGCATTGGTATTCCCGCCCTTTTCTTTTTTGTTTTGCGCTTTTTTGCGATCGTAATTGTGATAATGATTATCAATGTCATTACTATATATCCCACCTACTTGGTTGTCAATGAAAATTTACGAACGCGCAGTTGCGCAAAAAATCCCGATGCATCCTGGCTTCGAGCCGCATCGGGATTGAAATTATGTGACAATTTTACGACAAATGAATCAAATTTGAAATGCTAAGGTTGCGTTATTGTAAGATTCGTTCCGCCAAATTCAACATTGACATTTCCTGATTTGATAGTCGATCCAGTCCAGTTAAGCAGTGCATAATTATTGGCCTTCAATGCATCAATGATTCTATTATCCGATCCTCCGCCTTTTCCACTTAAAAAGTACATTTTCTGCAGAACTGTACTATTCAAAGTTTCCTTCAGCGTGCTGGTTGCGTCTGTTAAATCGGCAGAAGTCGGGTTCGTGATATTATGGTTATCGTAATAAGCATTCACGATGTCATTATAGCTATTCGTAACAATCGCGTACTTCGGATTGATGGTGCTAGCAATCGAGTCCGGCATGAGACTAAAATAGAAGCCATGATGCGCAACCTGATAAACACTAATATTCCCTACGATTTCTTCTATTTTTTTACCAACTTCGTAAGAATAATTTTGATTACTATTCTCACCTACATCAGCGCCCAAGTATGTTCTGAAATTGGTTCCTGTACTTGTTGTGCACTTTAACAACAAAGTTGTTGCGTTCAAGTTTTCGTCCCATTTGTTGGATGACAATTGTTCTATGATAGACTCGTGATTCCAGTCGTTTCCATTAAACCATGTCATCGTAAATTTACCAAAAGTGATCGTGTCATACATGCCAACAGATACGTAACTGCCTTGTGCATTTTTAGTAAACTTCTCAATCTTCGCCTTGAACTTATTAGCGGATAAACCTCTAAGCTCCGATAAGGATCCAACATCATTATCGAAGGCTTCATACGGCTTTATTTTACCGATCGCCATGTTTTTAACTTTAGCGGCAGCAATGATCGCATTCGCTCTGTTGGCAATACTGGCTTCACCGGAATACGATGAGGACGGATCTGCTGCGTCCTTTAAATAAAGTGTCGTGTTGGCATCTGCAAAACTTGCGATTGCCGCTTCAGCACCCCCTGCATGATCCCCGTGCATATGAGAGAAAGCGATAAAAGACAATTTGGTCGATCCAAGTACGGATGTTAAATATGGCGCAACATATGTTGTGTAATCACCACTCGTTCCCGTGTCAACCAGCCCATAGCTTGCCGTAGTACCGCTAATTGTTTTAATTAGGGTAGCATTTCCTTTTTGACCAAGGTTGATAAAATAAACGCCAGCTTCAGCAGGAGCAGCAGCAAATGATTGCGCATTGAACATAAGTAAACTCATACAAAATAAGACAACCCATGCAAGCTTCATTCTCAACCTTGTTTTCACAGTAACACGCTCCTCAATATTTGATTAATCCTCTGACAAGTGTCTGACACAATCATATAGCACATACTCCGGCTTCTCGCCGTTATGAGTAATCGTCGTGACGGACGTATTGCGCAATTCGTTACCCGTTGACTCGTCCTTCATTAATTCCTTAAGGGTTTGTCCAAGGAAATACCCGTGCGTGACGACAAGTATCTTTCGGCCAGCATACCGCGAAGCTATATCTTGAACAAAGTCGACTCCGCGCGCACGCATGGACTCATGGGTTTCCTGGCGCATATCGAGCTCGTTCCAATTCTCTCCCCATCGTGCAACGCGTTCAGCTTCAATTGTGTCGGCAATTAATCCTCTATCCATTTCACGCAGTCGCACATCAAATAAGTCAACCGGCTTGCCGATTGCGATCGAAATAATTTCCGCTGTTTCTCGGGCTCTTCTTAAATCACTGGAGATAAAAACGTCCCACTGCTCTTCAGAGAGCCGTTTGGCAACTAGAGCAGCTTGCGCTATACCCGTTTCATTCAACGGATTTTGCGTATGGCCCTGTGCTCTCTTCTCGATATTGTGATCGGTTATCCCGTGTCTGACGAACGTAATTGTGGTCATCTTTTTTCTCTCTTTCAATTAGTTGTGGAAGCAAGGATCGAAGCCACTGTCACCCTCTCTCCCTTTTGCGGAAAATAGGCGTTGATTCCTCTCGTATCTTGCGACCTTGGGTGGCGGCTATGCAGTGTAATAACCGCTTTAGGGGCTATTCGCTCGATCATATTGGCGATAGCTTCGGGATGCGCGTGCCCACCATTGCACAACGAATGGCCGGTAATTCCGAATGTTTTCAAATATTTCGCCACATCCGCATGATCGACTTTAACGCTATAATCGGATTGAATGAAATGTGAACCCCCCTGCGAATCACCGAGCGTTTCCAGTTCAATCATATGGGCAAGATCGGGAAATTTATAAAAGTAAACATAGTCGTTTTTCCGCTCGGCCATTTCCTCCAAGGAAATCATCTGGTAAGGTACTTGAATCCTGTCCGTGACTGTTGCATCGACGATTAGAATATCCACGTCAAGCGCGGGATGCCCTTCTAGAATACGCAGACCCTCTTGATTAGCCCTATGCCAGATGACGGCATGGGAAGCCTCCATGACAACTTTTCGCCCTTTATCCGCTGAAATGGCCATCATGTCCGCCATTCGCTCCAGATCCCGGGGTGACATTTGCAGATAAATGAGTCCCTCCGCTTCATCGACAATATCGGCATACCGAGACAATAGCTCGACTTCCGTCACTTGGTTGGGCAGATCTGCAAACGGATCCGCTGCAAGACGCGTGCCTTCCGTAATTAAGAGGTCAATCCGCTTCTCACGGCAAAGCTCGATGAATCGGTCGATCCGTTCCGGGTGCTTGCCTTGTTTACGCCAATCTCCTGTATACGCGATGGTGTGGTCGCCGCCGTCAATAATAATACCCGCCGTTCCCGTAGAATTATGGTCCATCTCGACGATCTGCATCGTAAATTCGCCGAAATCGACGACACTCAAATCGTCGCACACCATAATCCGTGCAGCCGTATCGGAAGAATGGCCCCCTGCAACCATCCCCTGGTACAGGGAATGAGCATCGTGATTCATATATACGGGAATATTCGGGTTGGCGTAAGGCAGAATAGCCATATGATCTGTATGCATATGACCAATAAACAAACGGATTGCTTCATAATGTGGAAATTCAATGTTGCCCCAAGAACGGCGTACCTTCGCCATATCCAGATCCTTCATATGCTGCGGGTCGTAAAGCTCAACTAGCGGAGCCGTCATTCCGCCTAGCAAGAACTGCCGCAGCTCACGGCCGGGTGATGCTCCTACAGGCTCGTACAGCGTCAACTGTTTGGGGAACAGCAGGCTGCTGTGCTCGACACCGAAATCGAAGAAAACAGCCTGTTCACCTTTTCCGTAGAGAACCTGTACGCCTCCGGATTCACCTACTCCGCCAAAAAAAGTTAATTGCCCATTGTGCATGACGCTCGACTCCATTCTCTCATACGATCTACTGCGGATTCGCTTGCCGCCAGTCATTCAGCATCTGTTTGGATTTGGAGTCTATATTGGCAATCGTCTTGTCTACATCTTGCGTACCTTTGCTGAAGCGAATAATTTCATCCTGTACAATGCGATCTACGTCCGTAAAGGAAGGGATCCAAGGCTCCAAGTATTTCTTGTAATTTTTTGAATTATCGCTGATTTTTTTGATGATATTGAACTGCGGATTTTTCACCAAAAATTCCTTCGTTTCTGTTAACTCCATAGCTTTCGTATTCATCGGATAATAGCCTGTATTCATAAACCATTTCGCTGACACCTCTGGGGTTGCTAGGTATTTCAAATAATCCCATGCTCCCAGTAAGCTATCTTTATTGGCCCGGTCAAACAGATAGACAGCAGAGCCGCCGATACCCGTACCGCTTGTGCTCGCCGCGTTAACACGTGGTAATTCTGCAACCCCTAGGTCAAACAAGCCTGCGTCAACAATATCCTTCTTAAATCCACCCATCGATGCTGTAGATGCTGGAATCATTGAATACAACCCAGACTGAAATCCTTTCGTTGGCGCCGCATCCGTAAATTCAGCACCTCCGGTAGCAAGTACTTTCTGCCATTCGGTCAACAATGTTTTCAACGTACCGTCGCTTGTCATCGTCATTGCAGCAGGTGTACCTGTCCGTCCTTCTTCCTTATCAAAAATATATTTATTCTCTCCCTGCATCGGAATCCACGTCCCGAGTAAGAAAAAGCGCAGTTGTGCGCTAATACCGTAGCGCTCGATTTTGTCCCCGTTTTTCACTTTAAGTGCATCAACCGCTTTTGCCAGCTCTTCCAGTGTTTTCGGTGGATTTTCCGGATCCAGTCCTGCGCTGCGGAAATGATTCTTGTTATAGTACAACATGATGGAGGAATTCGAGAATGGCAATCCGAGCATTTTGTCATTGTATTTCGCGTATTGCAACGCATTCGGGTTTAAATCGCTTGCGTTCAATCCGGACTTATCCTTGTCGATAAAGTTTTGGACAGGAACAATATATTTGGAATCCTTCACATCGAAAATCCCTTTGGAGCTGAGCTGCATAATATCTGGTAATTCTTGCTGCGAACCCGATCGAAGAACAGCCGCCAGCTTGGTTGCTGCTTCGTCATAAGTTCCCTGAAAAACTGGCGTAATCGTGATGCCTTTAGCCTTGCCGACCGTTTCATTATATTCTTTGGCCGTACTTTCAATATTCGCCGCGGCTGCACCCGTCATAGAGTGCCAAAAATCAACCTTTACAGGAGCGCTCGGCAATAAGCTTTCTTGTGTCAGAGCACTCGACACTGGCGTAGTTTCTTGTTCTTCCTTGGCAGCACATGCTGTCATAACGGAGATGCATACGCTCAACATTAATAAAGTTTTCAACTTGTTATACATGGTTCGATCTCCACTCCTATTGGTATATTCTGTTTATGCCAGCGACAGTAAATATTGACCGACTTGATAGGTATAGCCCGCCGTCAAATCTTTTAATTTCTCCGGCATACTGTTATTTATTTTAATTTCGTATACGAAATCGCCTTGATACCCAATTTCCTTCCATAACGGCATTATGGATTCCCAGTCGATATTCCCGTGGAAAGGAAGTAAGTGATCATCTGCCAATCCTTGGTTGTCATCCACATGCAACGCGATAATCCGCTTGCCCAACAGTCGAATCGGGCGAAGCTGACTTCCATATACGCGGTTAGCGTGTCCGATATCCCAACATACGCCGACGCGAGGATCGTTGTAGGAGTCAACCAAGGCGATCAACTCTTCGGCTGTTACTCCAAAACGTCGATGACCATTAGCGTCGAACATGTTTTCAAATGCCACATGGACATTCAATTTCGCCGCTTGTTCCATGATGGGGTCATACACTTGATGGTTCAGCCGGAGATTAGCTTCTAGGTTATGCTCATCCAAGTTCATTGCCGTTAAGGGATGAAAGACCGCCGCTTTCACACCCATAACGCTGCTTGCGATTAAAGAACGACGGGTAATCTCGTTGAAGAATGCTTCCTCTTCTGATCCGGCAGGGTAAAGTTTGCTCCCAGGCAAGTAAGGTGGATGGGACTGGCAAAATTCAACACCGGCCTTCTCAGCTGCTTCTTTCATTCGGTCAAGCGCGACTTCCCAATCGGGACCGTTCAGTTCGGTTTTATTGTGAATCATCGCGCACATGTTGAGGTCTAGGACGGAGAAACCGGCATTTTTGCACCTTTGGATCGATTCCTCATATCCAATGTGCACGTCTTCTTCTCTTCGTTCTCTAAACAAACTTGTCATTGTTGCCAAGCGCATGGTCAGACCTCCTAGTCATTTTTTATTTTTGGAACGGTTGAAATTTTTCCGATAGCTAGTTTATTCCGTTCACTCTTATCCAACTTATCACTATTACTCCCTTTGAATAAACCGATTTTCGTTAACTGGAAGTAAATAAATTGTGAATTTCACCGCCAACAACTTACATTTGGCGGTGAATATGTAAATCCCTTACCGAATTGCGCTCAATTAATGTAGGTTCCAGCTTTAAAGAAACCTCTTGGGCATTCTTATTATGCATGCGATTCAGCATCGCAAGGCATGCCGCTTCACCTAGCTGCCTTTTATGTCCATCAATGATGGTCAACGCCAATGGTGAATGCGCGGTAATGATGGATTCTTCATAACCCATAACGGAGATATCTTCAGGTATTCGCACGTTTTGCTTGTACAAATATCGAATAATTCCCATGGTGATCCCATCGCTCCCGCCAAAAACCGCATCAGGCCTAATTCCTTTTTCCCACAACTCATTCATCGCTTCGTAACCACCCTTGCCTGTATACGCAGCATGAATAACATGCATTTGTTTCTCACCATGGTGGTTTTCCTCGTTAAAGGCTGCTGTAAAGCCCGCCAGTTTTTCTATGGAGTTCACATTATCTATAGGCCCATTCACAAAAGCAATATGGTTGTGTCCTTTTTCCAGCAAATGCTTAGCGACAAGATAACCGATCTGATAAGCATTGACGGATACGGAATCGACGCCCTCATACGTACGGCCAATAATGACGACGAATATATTTTCCTTTCGGAGACTCTCAATAAATTGACTGTCAAACAAGCCACCAATGATAAATACCCCGTCTACACGTTTGTTTTTGACAATGTTCGGCAGCTTATCACGCATGGAAAAACGTTCGGTTAGCAACGTATAATCCGTATTTTTCAATCCTTCATTGATGCCGAAGCTGACATCGAACAAGAGTGTTTCGGGAATTGAATCGAACCCGTAAGATAGGTTTTCCTCTCCGGAGGTTACAAAGATCAACCCGAATGTCCCTTTTTTACTTGTCGTTAGTGCCCTTGCAACCATATTAGGTACATAGCCCAGTTTGTGAATGGCTTGCAGTACCTTGTATCTCGTTTCCAGCTTGACTAAATTACTCCCGTTTATGACCAAAGAAACTGTGCTTTTGGACACACCAGCTTCCATCGCTATATCCATTATCGTGACACCCATAAAATCCTCCCGTCGAATATCCTGCTATTCCTAACTATTTTCCAATATATATGACCAACTCATGCGAATTGTTAACCGAAGATTAACTCTATGTTAAATCTCCCCCAGCCAATTGACAACTTTTTTTAGTGTGATGTAATATGATCTTGTGTTGCCAGGCTGCTTGTTTGAGGGGCCATAATTGGTTGAAAATCGGAGAAGTGCCTATTACTTTTGGAACGTTCCAAATTAATTAAGCCTTCGACCACCTATTACAAATGTTCGGAGGGTTATCGTCTCATGGCCAAATTAGTGTCTTCGCCAATTACCAGTAGTATTCCATCGTTGCCCCACACGGTAACTCGCAAGCGCAAGCGCAGAAAAGATATATGGAAGGCTTATTTGTTCATCCTGCCAATCATCCCGTTTATCCTCGTCTTCGATTACTTTCCATTCTTACGTACCTTCATCTACAGTTTATCCAGTGTTAATGCACAAGGCAAAATCATTAGGTTCGTCGGTTTAGATAATTATATAAACCTGTTCGGCAGGCAAGATTTTATCAACGCGCTGCTTGTTACGTTAAAATTTACAGCTATGTATGTACCGCTTGCCATTATCTGTCCATTGCTGCTTGCCCTAATTGCGGCTCCGAAGAGTCTGTTTGCCAAAACTAATCAGCTGTTGTATAGCATTCCAATGGGTGTTTCCATGGCAGTAACTTGTTTAATTTTCGAACAATTTTATGCTCATTCTGGACTCTTAAATTACTTGCTCAACCTACTTGGCCTCATGCAGAATACAACAGATATCAAATGGCTGCACGACCAGACGTGGGCGCTCCCTTCCCTGGTGATCCCGATGGTCTGGACTCATATCGGGTTCGACTTCCTGCTTATGCTGGCTGCGGTGCGCAATGTTCCGCAGGATTTGTTGGAATCGGCCGAAATGGATGGCGCTAGTTACTGGAAGAAAACGTTCCGCATTACATTACCTCTGATATCGCCTACTTTATTCTTTGTTGTATGTACACAGATCATTGTCGGGTTAACCATGGTTGCCCCTGTTATGATCTTAACGAAAGGCGGTCCGCTCGGCGCTACGTCGACTCTCATTTATTATATTTACACATCCGGATTCCGCAGTGTTAATTACTCACTTGCAAGTACTGCAAGCATTTGTGCCTTTATCCTTACGTTTATCTTCTTGTTGATCAACTTTCTGTATGAGAAAAAAGGGGTGGTGTACGAATGACGTACAATCGAAATTTGAAACTTTACATAGGTGCTGCCCTCAAACTGCTGCTGGGCTTAATCGTAGCATTTCCAATATTTTACGCAATCATGGCCGGATTCAAAACGGAAAGCGAGTTCGGCACGTTTCCACCTTCTATCCTGCCGCATAGCTTTGCCTATTTGGACAATTTTCGTACCGTTTTGTTCGAAACCCGAATTTTGCGCTTCATGTGGAATTCATTCTTCATAGCCCTTGTCGTAACAGTAGTGCGGCTCATCCTATCCAGCTTGGCTGCCTACGCCTTTGCCTTTTTAAAATTTCCCGGAAGCAATTTCTTATTTTTCTTTATTCTTGGCACGATGATGACCCCTTCGGAAGCCTTGCTGATCTCAAACTTTATCACAGTCAGCAAGCTGCACTTGTTGAACAGCTACCTGGGCATTATGATTGTGTTCTTCGTATCCGCTACGCAGGTATTCATGTTTCGCCAATACTTCAAAACGGTATCGGGCACTTTGCGGGAAGCCGCGTTTTTGGATGGCTGCAGCGACTTGCGGTTCTATGCCAGAATCTGTATCCCCGTTTCCTTACCGATTATTATTTCCCTTGGCTTGTCATCGTTCGTCGGTGTGTGGAACGCTTACTTGTGGCCCTTGCTCGTTACTACCAAGACAGAAATGCGAACTGTACAAGTAGGTATCACGCTGCTGACCGCCCATGAAGGGTCGAACGATACCCTTGTTTTTGCCGGGATTGCGGTTATCATGATTCCATCCATTTTGTTTTTCATTTTGTTTCAACGAAATATGGCGGGTGGCATTTTCAACGGGGCTGTGAAAGGGTAAAAATGAACAGTCAAATGAAACGATTACTGCTCATGAATGCAGTTTCGATCGTTATTTTTAATTACATTGGTATTTTCGTCAATTTATTTATATGGGAAAAGAATAACAGCATCTCCGAGGTGGTTTGGTTCAATCTCATCATGTTTATCACTTGGACATTGGGGTTTGCGGGTGGATACAGATTATTAACCAACTACTCGACCCGTGTATTGATTCGAATAAATGCGTTCTGCGGAGCCATCGTTTTCCTGCTTTTATCGGTACTGGAGTTGGATAACCGACTTCTCTGGATCACGATTATCTCCATGCCGATCGGTATCATGTGGGGATTATATGCTGTAACACAGAACATTACATTGAGTATGTATGGAAAAGGGAAGGATTTCGAGCAATATTTCTCAATAGCCAATATTATTAACCAGCTTGTCTCCATCGTTAATCCGATAGCCTTTGCACTTATTATCAAATGGATTGGTTACTCTGGGTCCTTTCTACTATTGATGTTGTTTGTCGGTATCTTACTACTGGTTTCATTCCATATCCCTTCCATTACCCTCGCCGGCCAAACCGAGCGACTGTTCCGCGGCATTCAATTTCGGCTGGTGTTCTCCAGCAGCTCTCTGCGTTGGATGGTTCCGTCCTTTATGGCAACGGGTATATTTTTGCAGTTTCAAGTTTTGTTTTCGCTAGTGTTTACATTCACCGTCTCCCAGGATAAATTGGTTATTGCGATCCTGAATGTACTGAATGCTTGCTTCGCCATGGGGGCGATGTTCATGTATAAGCGTATGAAAGTCCGTGAGGGGACTTGGCTCACCATCGGAATGATTTTTGTTTCCGTTGGTATTCTTCTGCCATTGTTACCTAAGGCCCCCCTTCTTATCATGTCAAACATTTTAACTACCATCGGTATGTTTTATTTTGGGACGGTATGGAACACGCGACAATTCAGAGTGATTACTAGGCAAACAGCCATTCAACAAGCTCATATTTTTTTATGGCGTGAATGCTTCCTGAATGCTTCCAAAATACTCTTGCTTATATTGGCCTTATCGGTAAAGGAGATTCATGGAGGGGCATTTATGCTATTAATTTTGCTAGCGCTCGTCTGTGCTTTAATGGTCCCTTATTTCTCTGGTAAGAGTGCCGAAATGTTCGAGAGACAGTCTTAGTAATAAAAATCCCGATGTATCCAGGCTTGGAGCCACATCGGGATTTTTATTGTTATGACAAACAACGTTCCAAACGGTGACAAAGTGAATTACAACTCACAGCATGAACTACACTTTTACGACTTCAACATCCGCTGCCGCGCCGTCTCAAACAACAAAACCGTCGCCGCCATCGCGACGTTCAACGATTCCGCTTTGCCCTGCATCGGAATAATAACCTTCACGTCCGACTGCGCAGCAACTTCCTCCGACACGCCCTTGGCCTCGTTGCCAAGGATCAGCCACGTCGGCTGCCGCAGGTCCGTGTCGTAGCACGAGCCCTGTGCCTGCAGGCTCGTCGTCACGAGCTGCACGCCGCGCTCACGCGCCTGCGGCAGCAGCTCCGCCAAATCTGCCTCCACAATCGGCAGATGATACATCGATCCCATCGTCGAGCGGATCGTCTTTGGATTATACAAGTCGACCGTGCCGCGGCCGAGGACAACTGCTTTGGCCCCGACGGCATCCGCACTGCGGATGATCGTGCCGAGGTTGCCCGGGTCCTGGACACCGTCCAGCACCACAACCAGGTCGTGCTCGCCGGCAAGCAGCTCGTCCATGCCCAGCTGCGGCCGCGCCACGATGGCAACGACCCCCTGCGGGGTCTGTGCGTCTGAGCACTTGGCCAACACCGCCGCGCTCACACCGATCCATTCGACGGCGCGGTCGCCAGCAAGAGCGACAAGCTCTGAAGGGCTTCCTTTTTCCACTAGAAATAGGATAACCTCCACCTGCGCCCCAGCCTTCAAAGCTTCCTCAATTAAATGATAACCCTCAATAATATACTTGCCCTGCTTATCTCTGCCACGCCGCTCTAAGAGCTGAGCCCAATCTTTGACTCTGGCATTCTGAACGGACATGATTTCGATATATGTATTTGTCATAAATGTACCTACTCTGCAAAAGTGACTTCAAAGTTTTGAAGACTCGAATTTTTACCCACAATAACTAGAATATCATCTTCTTTAATCGGTGCCTCTGCACTCGGCGGAATGATCATCTGCTCGTTATGTTTAACCGCAATCACGTTACAGCCATATTTGGCACGCACGTCGAGTTCACGCAGACTTTTGCCAACCATATCTTTGGATGCTTTCATTTCCACAATACTGTAATCGGCAGAAAGCTCTATATAATCGATAATGTTCGATGAAATCATATGATGTGCAACGCGTTGCCCCATATCTCGTTCTGGATAGACGATTTTATCTGCGCCAATTTTTTTGAGCACCTTGCCATGAAGGTCGTTAACTGCCTTGACGATCGTTGTAGGTATACCCATTTCTTTCAGAATTAATGTAGTCAGAATGCTCGCTTGAATATCTTCCCCAATGGCCACGACCACAACGTCAAAATTCCGAATACCCAACGCCCGCATAGCTTCCTCATCTGTAGAATCTGCTTGAACGGCGTGTGTCACATAGGCGGAAACATCCTGAACCGTTTCTTCATCCTGATCGATTGCGAGAACCTCAAAGCCTAGTTGTGATAACGTCTTAGCGATAGCTGAACCAAATCTTCCCATCCCAATAATCGCAAATTGTTTTCTCACCGGTCACTTTCCTCCATATTCCCAAGAATATATCCCTTACAGTATATCACACATGAACACATTGCTCACTTCACGTGACATGCCCAGCAACATGCATTGGCGAAGTGTGGGAAGGATGAAGCCATCTTCAACTGCACATATTAATAGCGAGAATGAAATGGAAGCGAGGTCCTTGAATGAATATTACCTTAAGACAAGCCATTCACCAGCGAGTTCAGAACAAAACACCGGAAGAACTGAAGGAAGTTATCGAAGATTCCATCGGTGGAGAAGAAAAGGTCTTACCTGGACTAGGTGTACTTTTCGAAATTATATGGCAGCATACCGAAGCAAGCACACAGGACACACTAGTAGAAACTTTGAAGGCACATCTTCCTTAACACGACTATGTTCCTTACACGGACCATCGCATGTTTTAATAAAGCTGGGGGATGCTGCGGCATTCCTTTGCTTGTTTTTCACTTGTAAATTAAAAAATCCCCCTCGCATCACGAGGAGGATCACTCAGGGTCATCAACTAAAGAACCGTATACGGATTCATCGCGGCCGGCTTCTCACAGCTGCTGCGCATCACATAATGTTGGCCCGAATCAGAAGCATCATGGAACCCATGCATTGCCTCAAGCACATGATAGGCAAGCTCGCCATTTGCGCGATGTGCTGAGCTATCTCCCGTAATCAGCGCCTGCGCCATTGCTGCAACACCTAAGCCGCGGCTATTATCGATGTAGCCATGCGAGAGTGGAATCGGCTCATAATTGGATGAACCAGGTTTACGAATTAGCACTTCCCCACCAAAAATATTAGGGTTAGGCACACTCAATGAGCCATGGCTGCCGTAGATTTCGATGTGTGGCAGTTGCGTACCGGCCATAATATCAAAACTGGTCACGAGTGTTGCGATTGCACCGTTATGGAAATCGATAACCCCAGCAACATGAGTAGGTGTTTCCACCTTTATTCGTTGCCCACGCTTCTTCTCACTCGAGATCGTTCTCTCCGGAAAACTAACTGCAGTTGATCCTGTTACACGGCGAATCGGCCCAAGCAAAGCCACCAACGCTGTTAAGTAGTAAGGCCCCATGTCGAACATCGGCCCGCCGCCCTTGGCATAGTAAAACTCTGGGTCTGGATGCCAGTGCTCATGCCCTTTGCCCATCATGAATGCTGTAGCGGCAATCGGTTTACCAATCCAGCCATCTTCAATCAGCTTGATCGCTGTTTGAATCCCGCCGCCAAGGAAAGTATCAGGCGCACTGCCAATCAGAAGTCCTTTACGTTTAGCTACTTCAAGAATTTGCAATCCTTCATCGCGAGTAACCGCCAGCGGCTTCTCAACATAAGCGTGTTTGCCCGCTTCTAGGATTTGTATACATACCTGAGCGTGTACAGCTGGGATCGTTAAGTTGATCACAATATCCACATTAGGATCATTCAATAATTGCTCTACCGTATAAGCATGAGGAATGGCAAACTCTTCAGCCCGCGCTTGCGCTTTGCTTACATCAATATCTGCACAGGCGACTAATTCCAAATGGGCAAAAGTAGGGATATTTTTCATATAAGCCGCGCTTATATTTCCACAACCTATGATACCAACCTTCATCTTGTTCATCGTTTTATTCCCCCTATTTGATTAACGTGTCGCCCATAGCAACCCGCGTCGCATTAATTCCAACGTTTCCGGCATGCGTACAATGTTAGCTTGATGACCCAGTGAATTGTAATAGACTTTCCCAGCACCGAACGTTTTCGTCCAAACCACCGGCATCTCCACATCATCAAAATCTGTCACTGCGTGAACTTTAATGGCTGGATCTACATGCATGTAATATTTTTCCGAGACAACGACGAAATCACCAATGCCTGCAGTCAGTGGCTGCTCACTGTCCTTCATACGAACCGTATACGTAACGCCATCATTACCAGGATGCGCCACCCATTGACCGCCAATCATATACTGGTAATTCACTTCATTTCGAAAAGAATCCGCCATTCCGCCATGGCAACCTGCAATACCTGTTCCGCCTACCTGAACCGCGTTAATTAAAGGCGTTAGCTGCTCTTTTTCAATTTTGCCCATCGTCCACACAGGGACTATAAGATCGATACTCGCTAGGCGCTCCTCATCACGGAAGCTGTCCAACGTATCTGAAACTTCCACTCCGTACCCCTCTTCACGCAATACCCCTGCAAAAATCCCTGCTACCTCTTCGGGTTGATGACCATCCCAGCCACCCCATACAATCAATGCTTGTTTCTGACTCATCGCAACCGCTCCTCTCCCTATCTATACTTCACTTATACGAACCCATCGGCGCTGAGCAATCGATTGATCCACGGCTTCCAACACTTCTTGGCATTTCACACCATCCACGAAATTCGGAACCGGTTGCCGGTCCTCGGAAAGCGCTGTCATCAACTCTACAACCTCATGTACAAACGTATGTTCATACCCAATCGTATGTCCGGCTGGCCACCAAGCATCCATATACGCATGCGCGGCATCTGTTGCAAGAACACGTCTGAAGCCCTGAACATCCTCATCATCACTTGTAAAATACACCTGTAACTCATTCAATCGCTCGAAATCGAATTTCACGCTGCCTTTACTGCCATTAATTTCAAAAGAGTTCGTACACCGGTGCCCGGGAGCAAATCTCGTTGCCTCGAAGCTGCCTAAAGCGCCATTCGCGAAGCGAGCCATGAATAATGTCGCATCATCTACCGTCACAGGACCATGCGGCGCATCTTTGCTGCCTTTGGCACTAAGCCCCGTCATCGATGTAGGCAATGGACGCTCTTTCACGAACGTTTCACTCATCCCGATCACCTCGGTCATATCGCCAACGAGGAAGTGTGCGAGATCGATGAGATGCGCGCCTAGATCGCCATGCGATCCTGATCCCGCTATCTCCTTCTGCAGACGCCATACCAACGGGAACGTCGGATCGACGATCCAATCCTGCAGGAACCACGCACGGAAGTGATAGATCTGGCCGAGGCGGCCGCTCTCCACGAGCTTCTTCGCCAGTTGTACCGCTGGTGCAAAACGATAGTTGAAGCCTACCATGTGCTTCACCCCAGCCTCTTCAGCCGCTTCTAGCATCTCCCTTGCATCCGCAAGGGTCAGCGCCAGCGGCTTCTCGCAGAACAGATGCTTGCCGGCCTTCGCCGCCGCCAAGGCAATCTCTTTGTGCGCATCGCTTGGTGCATTGATATCGACGATGTCGATATCGGGGTTCGTCACCAGCTCGCGCCAATCTGTCACGTAACCGTCCCAGCCGAATTGCTCCGTCGCCTGACGAACACCGCTCTCATCGCGACCACAGATGAGCTTCATCTTGGGAATCGCCGTCTGTGGAAAGAACATCGGTAAATCTTTATAAGCATGACTATGTGCTTTTCCCATAAATTTATAGCCAATCATTCCAACATTGAACGTTTTCTTCATCGGATTCACGCCTCCCCAAGTGTGTTTACTATCCAGTGCACTGCCACTCGCAATCGCTTCCACTCTTTACTCTTCACTCTTTACTCTTCGAAGACTGCCTAATCTTCACTTCCGTCGGCAGCTTAACCTGCAGCTGAGCCTCGCCCGCTCCCTGCCCGACAGTCGCAAGCACTGCACGTGCTGCTTGCTTGCCCATCTCAAAAAAGGGCACCTTAATACTGCTGAGCGGAGGATCACTTAGCTTGGCAGCATCTGAGTCATCGCACCCGATGACGGCAAAATCCCGCCCTGCGATCCAACCGCGTTCACGAAGGCCTTGCAGCAAGCCAATCGCCATCCGATCATTAGCTGCAAATATGGCTTCTACCTGATCTCGGTTCTCCCATATCTGTGCCGCAGCCTCATAGCCACTAGTACGGCTGTAGTTCCCCTCAAACTGCAGCGAAGGGTCGATCGGTAAGCCCGCTTCCAGCATTGCCTTTTGATACCCATGAAGTCTGTCCATCGAATTGGAATACTGGGGAGAACCGTTGAGAAAGGCAATCTTTCGATAGCCTTCATCCAACAAATGGCGTACCGCCTGATAGCTCCCCTCCACATGATCCGCATCAACTTCAAGGAAGGATAATCCCTCGAATCGTTGATTAACCAAGCAAAACGGAAGTCCCTGCTCCTGCAATTTCAGTAATGAACTTCGCTGAGCTTCGGTATCTCTCGCCCCAAGGATGACGCAAGCATCCACCTTCTGCGAACGATATAACCGGCCATAATCCAAGTCGTCATCCGGTGCAAGCAGAGACAGCAACATGTCATAGCCTTGCTCCCGAACCTGCTCCCCGATCCCGCTTAATATTTCTGCAAAATAATAGGCCGAAAATAGATGCACCTTTGGCATATACGGAAGCACCACACCCAGATTGCCACTTCTTCTGCGAGCGAAGCTTTGCGCAATCGCATTAGGATGGTAGCCCAGTACTTTTGCCGCTTCTAGCACACGTTCTTTAGTTGCAGGCTTCATCGGACCGAGTCCATTGAACACGCGAGATACGGTCGCCTCTGATACTTTGGCTAACTCGGCAACCTCTTTTCTCGTCACCATGTTGATTGGCTCCCTTCCGCTCATTTACATGTAAAATGTACACGCGTACATTTTCTCATCATAGGTTGTTTCTGTCAATATAAAATCCAATATTTTCTTCCAATCCGCTTTTCCGCATTTTTCGACATTTTCATTAAATTTTCATAAAGAAATACGAAAAAAAAGTCCATTTATTGTCATAAAAGCAAACTCTTAATATTGTGAAAATCCTCTTAGAGCCTTATGATAAAGGGTATTGGGACAACTATGAGATGGGAATGAGTGATAGCAAATGAAAGCAATCTGGCGCCATCTTCAGTTTACTGCGACTTCAACGATCGATGCTCTCAAAAGCAGATCACAAATCACTCGACTTCACACTCGCGGACAGCTCCTCGCCCAATTAGAGCATGCTGTTCGAAAGTATTATAACTCCTCCAATTCAGATGTTCGTGCATGTCTTGTTTTCGATATTGATCGTTTCCGGCAAATTAATTCCTCACTTGGATACGATTGCGGGGACCATCTTTTACAAGAATTAGGCCGCAGATTAAAAGCCTTAGATCATATCGACCTCGTTGTTCGCTCTGGCGATGATGAATACACGCTCCTTCTTCGGGCACAGACAGAGAAACAACTTGAAACTGCCCTGCATCGCGTTCAACAGGTTTTTGAATCCCCCTTTACCTACCAGGGTCAGGACTGCTTTCTTCGTGCAAGCTTCGGTCTGAATGACCTTACGATAACACCTGATAATGTAGCACAAGTCTTCCTTCAAGCTGAGCAAGCGCTCCTCATTGCCAAACAAACAGGTAAGAATAAATTAATTACTTTCCAGGCTATGCCTTTACTACCACGGTTCACAAGTCAGATTCACATGGAGACCGACCTCCGCAAAGCGATCACAGAGAATCAACTTTGTTTATACTACCAACCTCGCCTTGAGCTATCCACAGGGCACATTAGCTGCCTTGAAGCTTTGGTACGTTGGAATCATCCCCTATATGGCATGATTGCACCTGCTGATTTCATCCCGATTGCAGAGGAATCCGGTCTTATTATACAGCTAGGAGAATGGGTGTTACGGGAAGCTTGCCTTCAGAAAGCACGATGGCTAGCCCAAGATAAGCTCGATTATCAAGTCGCCGTCAACATTTCCCCCTGCCAGTTTCAAGATGAAAGCTTCGCGGACAAAGCCATTCGCATCATTGAACAAACGGGTATTCATCCCTCTTACCTAGAGTTCGAAATTACTGAAAGCTCCATTATGCAAAATATGGACAAAACCATCGCTGTCCTTGATAAGCTCTGTTCCAAAGGAATCTCCATCTCCATCGATGACTTTGGCATTGGATACTCGTCCCTCAATTACTTGAAGGAGTTTCCGATTCATTGCCTCAAAATTGACCGTTCCTTCGTGAAAAATATTCAAAGCAATTCCAATGATTTAGCGATTACGAATGCCATCATTCACCTCGGCCATGCGCTCAATATCCAAGTAGTCGCCGAAGGGGTTGAAGATGTGGGGCAGCTTGATATTCTCAAAGAAACGACCTGCACAACGATTCAAGGCTTCTTGCTTAGTCCCCCTGTTTCCGCTTATGAGATTGAACAAACCTTTCATATGTACGACAACAGACCGGTTATGATTTCATAACCGGCCATAAGCTTTGGCATATCTTCTGATTTTGGCATAAATGCGCTTATCGGTAAGTCTCCGAAAAATATAGGGATCCGGGCTCGTATTCACTTCTAGAATCCAGGGATTCAGTTCCTTGTCTACGGCAATATCGACGCCTACTTCTTTTACCCCTCTATACCTTGCATTGATCGCTTTGGCCACCATGACGCCCATGACATGCAGCTGTTTCACATACTTGTTCCGTTCTGTTGGAGCCAAATATCTCATCAATAAGGTATCTACCGATTTCAGTGTACCCCCATTATGAAAGTTCGTCACAATCTTTGTTGGATGTGCCACACGGCCAATCACCCCTGTTGTCTCCCAAGTACGAGCTGGTGTTTGCTGTACCATCACTCGGAGATCAAAGCGGTTTCCTTTATGGGTCAACAAATGAATGCCCTTCTGTACTAAATAGTGCCGTTTCCTCGTCAACTTGTGGAGTGATGTGAACATGTCGTCAAAGCTTTTAAACCTTTTACGTGTAACCCCCGACTGGTAGGAATAGGCCAAATCTGCGTCATCCCCTGCTAACTCAATTCGAATAACACCGTTTCCACACATCCCTATATTGGGTTTAATATAGACCATTTTATATTTATTCAGCATGTGTTCTAAGCTTGTTTTTGTCATTCGCATCGTGCTGGGTACATACTTACGAAGTGATTCAACCGACTCGACGGCCTTGGTTTTTCCGATTTTGCTGCTAACATATCTCGCTCTACTTAAAGGTAACACTTTCTTTGGACTCCTCTTTATACGCGTCTTCATACCTAGCCTCCAGCTTAGAATTCACCCCATCCTAGTGTATGAAGGAAAGCGAGCATTGGCGACAAAAAGACAAGAAGAGACTCCCCCTGAAATCATCAGGAAGAGCCTCTTCTTTATTTATTAAGGCGCACTCGTTAAGAACTGTGCGGTTGGATTTTTGTCTATGGAAGAGCGCAGCGCATATTCACTTTCGAACAAGCCTACGAAATTCCCTTTCTTGTCTTTCACCAATTGGGAGTTAATGCGGAATTTAGCTGGATCGATTTTGTCATCGATAATCCAACGTGCGAATTGATAATTCTGACGCTGCAAAAGAATATCCACACCATACTCGGATTTCATACGATGCTCCAGTACTTCAAATTGAAGTTGGCCTACGACGCCCAGAATCATGTCCTCGAAACCAATCGTCGTGAAGACTTGGATCATCCCTTCTTCCGTTAATTGATCGATCCCTTTCAGGAACTGCTTTTGCTTCAAGGCATTTTTAATCGATACCTTGCTGAATAGCTCCGGAGAGAACGTTGGCAATTCATCGAAAACGACCTCTTCTCCTTCACTCAAGGAATCACCAATGCGGAAAATACCTGGATCGAACAGACCAATGATATCGCCAGGGAACGCTTCTTCCACGATATCACGATCTTGTGCTAGGAACTGCTGCGGCTGTGCCAGCTTAATATCCTTCCCTAGCCTTACATGCTTAACGGACATCCCGCGTTCGAACTTACCGGAAACGATACGCAAGAAAGCTACGCGATCACGGTGGGCAGGGTTCATGTTCGCTTGAATTTTGAATACATAGCCGGAGAATTTCTCTCTTGTCGGTTCAATCACTCCAGCAGTACTTGTGCGCGGCTCTGGCTGAGGTGCAAGCTGTAAGAAGTTCTCTAGAAACGTTTGAACACCGAAGTTGTTAACAGCACTTCCGAAGAATACGGGAGTAAGTTCACCCTTCATGACCTTTTCCATATCAAAAGGATCACCCGCGACATCGAGCAGCTCGATATCACCGCACAATTGCTTATGCAGGAATTCACCTGCAATTTGCTTCACTAACGGATCTTCCACACCATTTACTTTACGGACTTCAATCTCTCTATGGTCATCGCCTTGGTAAAGCTCTAATTGTGATTTTCCACGATCGTAAACACCACAGAATTGTTTGCCTGAACCAATCGGCCAGTTCATTGGATAAGAACGAATGCCGAGCACCTCTTCAAGCTCTTCTAACAACTCGAACGGATCACGGCCTTCACGGTCCAATTTGTTGACGAAGGTGAAAATGGGAATCCCACGCATACGACATACTTGGAACAACTTCTTCGTTTGGGTCTCGACCCCTTTGGCAACGTCAATCAACATGACCGCGCTATCGGCGGCAGTCAACGTACGATAGGTGTCCTCACTGAAATCTTGGTGACCAGGCGTATCCAGAATGTTGACGCGGTGACCTTCGTAGTCGAATTGCATCACGCTTGACGTTACGGAGATACCACGCTGTTTCTCAATTTCCATCCAGTCCGATGTAGCATGCTTACTCGCTTTACGACCTTTTACCGTTCCGGCTAAGCGAATTGCGCCCCCGAATAGGAGCAGTTTCTCTGTTAATGTTGTTTTCCCCGCATCCGGGTGAGAAATAATTGCGAACGTCCGTCGTTTTGCGACTTCCGTTTCGAGAATTTTGGTGAGTTGCGTTTTCATGTGTTCGTTTATTCCCTTCTTCTTTTACATATAGACTACATCGGAATCAAGCGTGTGCTTTTTCCAAAGGAACGCTCCAGTTCGCTTCATCAATGAACTTACGAGTACTGAATTCCCTGCCGCGTACAACCACTTTATCCGCAAATACTTGCACATAAATACCCTGTGCTTTATCCTGTGCCGTCTGTTGGTACGCCCGATTCAGCGTTCTCCCTACAGAGGCGTTGTGGAAATAATGGAACGTTTCTTGAATATAGTGCGGTGTCCCATTCTGGAAATCCTGATGGCGATGCCCGCAGAAGACGAAGACATTCTTGTAAGGCTTCAACGTATCTCGAAACTGTATGGCCCGAATGAGCTGGTGAGTAGCACCATCGGTGCCAACAGGCGGCAGTGGTTGATGCGTCATCACAAACAGAGGTCTTCCTGGTTTATATAAATTGCCTAATCTGCCTTTGAACCATGCCATTTGTTCATCGGAGTACCAAGCACCTTCACCCACTTCGGGTTTTTCTTGCACATAAGCTTCCTGTGATAGCAATAGGATAGAGTGTCCGTTAGCGGTAAAATCATTATAAATGGACGTATAGCCCATAAACTTTTTGAACTGCTCTCGACTTATGGCATCGCTCTTACCATTCGGGACTTTATCTTGATCCCAGCTATTCGCTTTATTAATCCAAATCGTGTAATAATCATGATTCCCCATATTCCCATGAATGGGAGGAAGCTTATAATCATTCATGATAGCGCGTAATGCCTTGTAGTCAACTTCCGTTCCTGTATCGGTCAAATCACCGGTCAGCATAATGGCATCGACAGGCCCATCGAAATGAGTGACATCGTCTAACGCCAGCCTAAGTTTCTTATTGGGAAGAGAATCACCGGACGTCACGTGAAGATCACTTAAGATAAAAAAGGACATTAACGGCCCAAGAGGCAGAGGTTCCTCTGAGGGTTCTGGACTAGCCTGCGGAGGCTCCGCAGTTGCCACGGGAGCGGCGGCAGCCTGCTCTTCGGGAATGAATTTTTTCTTGACCAGCAGACTAAACCAAGCACTTAATCCTACTAAAACAGCCCCAATGGCGAGCAGCCATCGCACAAACGCTCTTCGTGACATCAATGCACCTCTAGTGTATAAAATGAAAAAATGGCCATATACACTAGTATACCACAAATTGTGTCATATACGTCGTCCAGACTAGGCGACATCACGGGATTTCTTACTACGCTTGGACCAACACGCAAAAAACCAACAGGCCATAATCGCCTGTTGGATGAGCTTCCCTATATTAAGCTAATACGGTTGTTTTTTGAACAGTTTCCCAATCGACTTCCCCTTCATTCTGACCGTTAATCGGCCACCACTTGAAGCCATCATCACTCAAGAGCTTCGCCGCTTCTTCAGGTCCCCACGAGCCAGCAGGATAATGCTTAAGGTCCTCTGTCTGTTCACTCCATGCAGCTGCAATGCGATCCACATATGACCATGCAAGTGCAACTTCATCCCAACGCGTGAAATAGGTAGAATCTCCGCGAGTTGCGTCATAGAGCAAGCGCTCGTAAGCTTCTGGCGTATTGATGCCGATTTGACAGCTTTGGCAGAAGTCCATCGCAACAGGCACGATCACACCTTCTGAGCCTGGCTGCTTCGCATTCATTTTCAAGTAGATGCCTTCCATCGGATTCACTCGGAATACGAGCAAGTTAGGCTCTAGGTCATGCTTTTTAGCTAGATAAACATTGTTCGGAATGTTCTTGAATTCTACAACAACCTCGGTTGTTTTGACAGGCAGTCGTTTGCCTGTACGGATATAGAAAGGTACACCTGCCCAGCGGAAGTTATCCACGTGAACGCGAGCGGCAAAATACGTTTCTGTTGTCGATTGCGGATTCACAGAATCCTCTTCACGATATGCCGTGAGTGCTTTACCTTTGGCAGAACCGCCGGCATATTGACCGCGAATGACGTTCGCACGTACATCGTCACCATCTTCGAACAGACGAAGAGAACGAAGCACCTTCACCTTCTCATCCCGAATATCCTCCGGATGCAGACGGCTAGGCGGTTCCATCGCCATCATCATCAGCATTTGCAGCATGTGATTTTGTCCCATATCACGAAGAGCTCCTGAGTGGTCATAGTAACCACCGCGCTCTTCTACACCCACCGTCTCACTCAGCGTGATCTGGATGTTCGCTATGTATTTATTGTTCCAAAGCGGCTCGAAGAAAGCATTCGCGAAGCGAACGAACTCGATGTTTTGGACCATTTCTTTTCCTAGGTAATGATCGATACGATAAATGTCCTTCTCTTCAAACACTTGACGAAGCTGTCCATTCAAACGCTCTGCCGAAGGCAAATCGTAGCCGAACGGTTTCTCAATCACTAAGCGATGCCAGCCCTCTGTTTGGAGCAAACCGCCTTCGCTTAAATTATAAGAAACATTGCCGAACAATTCTGGTGCAAGTGCCAAATAGAACAAACGATTGCCGCCTGTTTGGTACTTCTCGTCCAACTTCGCTGTCAGATCATTCAGTTCATGGAATCCCGCAACATTGTTAATGTCCAGGGACATGTATTCGAAACGCTCAGCGAACTTCTCCCACTCAGCTCCATCCGAATTTTTGTAACGAGCGAACTCTTGAATTGAATTTTTCACATCATCACGGAATTGCTCGTTCGTCCGGGGTCTGCGCGCCAAACCGACTACCGCAAAATTTTCGCCAAGTTTGCCTTCCCGATAAAGGCTATAAAAGGCTGGAAACAACTTTCTTTTCGCTAAATCTCCCGTTGCTCCGAAAATATAAAACACAGCTCCACTCATCTATGCATCATTCTTTCTCTATAGGATTAGTTAATATGCTTAGCATACCTAAAATTGTCAAGCTATTCAACTTATCTAGTCACTTTAACTCATAACATTTTCTTATGAGAAACTAGACATTCGTCTATACCGTTGTAAACCGCATGGCATAGGCTAACAGTACATACCAATACGGAGGTGCCCCTAGTCATGCAACCCTTTCACCCAATCACCGAAAAAAGCTGCAGAAACCTGATCGGAAAGCCTGTTCTTATTTACTTATCGAATGGTTCAGAGATATTTGGGATCGTAAGTCGCGTTGAGAAAAACAAACTCATCTTAAATGATGAGCAACCAGCGAAAGTCAAATCATCCCTCAAAACCACTAAGCCACACCTTACCAAAAAGGTAAAAAAGAAACAAGTCCAGCCCGATACACCCGCTCCGTTGACCAATGAGGATCAACTCTCATCTTTCGGACTTATCCGGTTTGGTGGACCTCCACAAGCCAGACATACTGGCCCAGTGGATATTCAAATCGACTATATTGCCGCGATGTTTAGTGAATGACGGAAATCAAGGCTGTGGATGCTAAGTTCATCTACAGCCACTTTCTCACCGTTGCATCCTTTTCGTCATGCGATAGCAGCTGAGTTCGGGTACATAAGAATCAATCTCATATCCTCTTTTGCTATAAAATTGAATCGCTTTCGGGTTACTGTCATCTACAAAAAGTTCAAGCATTTGGCAGCGTTCACTACGTCCATAGTCTTCCGCAGCCTTCATAAGCGTATGCCCAATCCCCTTACCTTGCTCTCGCGGGTCAACAGCCAGCATATCAATAAAAAGCTTGCTTGATTTGCGAATCACAGATATGAACCCGTAGGGCCGTTTGTACCCTTTTGCGATGACGAAAGTTTTATTGCTATTCAATCGCTTACGAATCTCAGAAAAGGTCACCGAATTGCCTGACTGATACATTCTGGAAAAAGGTACTAATTGTTCAACAACTAAGCGATATATAGCAGCATCATCAATGGTAGCCAAACGTTTGCGTATCACATGGCACCGCCTCCACAAGAAGCAATAATGCTATCTTATGTTGGTGATGCTCTAATTGACCCCCCAAGTACCAATTTACCCCAGTCTACGCAAATGATATACTAAACGTATGTGAAATGAGGTGATCTAGATGATCAATGCTTATCCATCCGTTATGGCGGTGAACAGGTATCAGACTCATAAGGATTATTACCGTGTTGGAGCCGTAAGCGGAGTTGCTGGAGGTAAGACGACTACCATCCGGCGTATGTTGGATTTACCATTTGAGCAGCTCGCCTACAAACAATTCGCAAAGACAGCAGCCAAAGACGTAGCCAACTTCGTTCAAACGGCGGACAACGTGAAGAGATCAGCCCAGTCGCTCGTCCATTCAACACTAGCTCCAACGATGAACAACCAAGAACTGACTGAAGCTTCATCAGCCAACATCGCCGACAACATACAAACCTTTATTCATACCTATAATGATTTGCAAGATCAACTTGGTGACACACCTGACTACGTAAGTCATGCTTTGCTTCTAGGTCTCAAGGGGGCAGCAGGTTCTACCACACTTCATGATCTCGGGATCAGCAAGAATACCGAAGGAAAGTTAGACCTGCAAGCTGATGTTCTCGAAGAGCAACGAAAGCAACCCATTGGCATGGATCGCCAAAACTTGCTTACACTAAACAAGTTTGCAAGCTCGTTAGTAAGCAATATTGACCGCTTGCTGCAGCAACCGGCCGTCTCCTTGTTTCAACTTTCAAATTCACCACTTCAGCCATATGGGCAGTATCAATCGCAGCTGAGAACCTATTTGCCAGTGCCAATACGCGGCTTGTTGTTAGACACGAAGATGTGACCTCTAACAACCTCTAACGGCACACAAGAAGCGACAAGAGGCTGTCTCCCTCAAGTAGAAAATCTACGGGGGAGACAGCCTCTTCCATTTAGAATAACTTTTTACCTAACACATGGTCAATTGGAATGAAGCCAATGACACGACTATCCATGCTATTGTTCCGGTTATCCCCCATTACGAAAATATGGTCGGCAGGAACACTCCACTTTCGGTTCCCATTCGCTCTCATTTCCTCGTTAATGTAAGACTCATCCAGAAGCTCACCGTTGCGGTACATCTTATTATCTCGAAGCTCCAGCTCATCACCTGGCTTACCGATCACTCGCTTAATCCATACATGCTTATCATCGCCTCGGAGAAATAGACTAATCAAAGGGCTATCCATGAGATCATTTTTAAAAGTCCGTTTCATTTCCACTCTAGAGTCTATAATGACAATGTCTTCGTAGTTCGGTTCATAGCGAAACGTATGTGAAAGCTTCGAAACATACACACGTTGGCTGTCATGTAACGTCGGATCCATGGAATGGCCGCTAACGCGTGTTGATTGAAAGACAAACACACCTAGAAATACAACTAAAACAAAAGAAATCGCAATGGAACCAAACCAGCTCCAAATCTGTTTGACAACATTCAAGCTTATCTCTCCTTGCCTTATTCCGCCAGTCCGTGCTTGAAGGCATAGATTGCCGCTTGTGTGCGATCTTCAACGCCTAGCTTGGACAAAACGTTAGTGACGTGGAATTTCACCGTCTTCACGCCGATAAATAAATCATCCGCTAGCTCTTGATTCGATTTGCCCTTTGCGATCAAGCGAAGTACTTCCATCTCGCGGTCCGTTAATTCTTCATGCGGCTCCGCAGCTGGCTTCGGTTGACGGAAGCGATTCATAATTTTCGATGCCACTTGTGACTCCAGAATCGACTGCCCTTTAGCCGCGGCTCTAATTGCTTGCGCGATTTCGGATGCTCGCGAGGTTTTCAATAAATAGCTGAATGCACCAGCTTCAATAACTGGATACATTTTCTCATCATCTAAGAAGCTAGTCAAGACAATCACCTTGCAATCTGGGTATAGCTGCAATAATTTCCTTGTCGTTTCAATGCCGTCCATACCTTCCATTACGAGGTCCATCAACACGACATCAGGACGATATTCTTGCGCTAGACGAATACCATCATGACCATTGCTCGCTTCGCCTACGACCTCAATGCCATCTTCCGTCCCCAGAACAGCTGCAAGTCCAATTCTGACCATTTCATGATCGTCAACAAGTAGTACTTTGATTAAGGCGTCGTCCATTTGCTACTCCCTCTCTATGTACAGTGCTAATTCTCGATCAATTGCGCATCGCTTGCTAGAATAGGTACTCGAATCTCGATACGGGTGCCCCGTTCAGGCGCCGTAATAATATCAACCGATCCGCCAATCTCGTTCACGCGTTCCTTCATGGACACGATCCCATAGGAAGTTAACTTCTTCGCATCCAGCTCAAAGCCGACGCCGTCATCGCGAATCACTAAGCGAATGCCATCTGAACGATGCAGCAGCTTCACTTCCAGCTTATTCGCTTTGGAATGACGCAGGGCATTCGAAAGTGCTTCTTGCACGATCCGGAACAAATGATCTTCAATTCCTTTATTTAAGCGAATTTCCTCATCCATATCCCAGCTAATCGCCATAGGTACCTTGGCAGCCAACTCTTTTAACAACTCAACAAGTCCCTCAGACAATCGCTTGCCTTCGAGATGAATAGGGCGCAGATGGAGCAATAAGGCTCTCATTTCGGATTGCGCCACGGAGGCCATCTCTTCAATAAGATGAATTTGCCGCTTCGCCTTCTCAAAATCCTTATCCAACGTCCGGCCTACGGCTGTAGCCGTCATCGAAATCGCAAACAATTGCTGACTCACCGCATCGTGCAGCTCGCGTGCCAAACGCTGGCGCTCTTCAATAACCGCGGTAAGCTTGGCTTTCTCCGTAAGCTCTGCATTGCTATTGGAAAGCCGTTGGAGTGAGGTCACTTGCTCCTCCCATCGCTTCATGATACGGCTTAGTTGTTCTCCCAACCGTCCGATCTCATCATCTTCCCCGTGTTGAAATCCTTCACGGGCAAATGTCCCTTTTTCCAATAAAATCATCGTTTCCATCATCGGTTCAAGTCTGCGTGTCACCTTTGAGCTGTTCCAATATCCGAAAACCGCGCCAATTACACCTAGAATCAACAGCGCCATGAACGAAAACTTGACGCCCTGCTGCCAATTCGTAAAGGGTTGGATTAAATCTCTTGAATTCAAAAAATAAAGCATAGCACCGAAAATAGCGAAGCTAAAGAGGATGGACTCCCCCATGCTGCGCCATATCATATTCGTTAAACGTCGTTTGTAGCCGTCCACGTGGTGATCTCCGATCTCTACAAAGTTACACTACTTTGACCTTGATATCTCCTACGATATAAGAGAGCACGAGTTTCACTCGATGGTCGCAATATTGATAATTCTCCGATTGCCACACCACTTTGTTCATTACGCCTGTTTCACGTTCTTCCGCGATATGAAGCTGACCGAACATGACAGAAGCTGTTACGGAAACCCCGATATCATCAGGTACCTTAATATCAATATCCCCTACAACGCCCTGGAGGATAACTGTCGTTTCCTTTTGTTCTAGAATGGCCAGCGAGAGATCCATATACGTTTCCCCCACCAAATACCACGTCGACGTATTCCTTAGAATCCACGGTTCTCGACCAAGGCGAACACTATCGACAATCTTTTGCTTTTGTATATACGTATCATCCTTATGAGCCTGCTTAGATCGAATGAAAAATAAACCTAGTGAAATCAACACAACGGAAATGACAATTGTGAGATGGTCACCAAATAAAATGACGGCACCAATCCCCATCAGCACATAACCCTTGCGCTCTTTGCGTGAACGAACACGGTGAATGCCCAGCAAAATAAGGATTACGGCCACAATGGGAAAAAAGCCTACGGTATGATCTAGAAGCAAAAAAACACCGACTGCAATCAGCACAAGCGCTGTATTTCGGCTGCGGTTATTTTTCATTTCTTCTCCCATCGATGCACCTCCTCTGGCTGCTGCTTCATGTCTTCGTTCATACGATTCTTAGCATACCATAAGAATGGACGACCTCCAAGATGCAAATCCTTATAGGGCAAGGCTTTGCCTTTCATGGAGGTCATGCCCACGTGGCCTCTTTCTTCTGCCCTAACTCGAATTTTTCGAGTTGCAGTGCCTAAGTGGCCTCTTTACTGTTGCCCTAACTCGAATTTTTCGAGTTGCAGAGCCTAAGTGGCCTCTTTCTTCTGCCCTAACTCGAATTTTTCGAGTTGCGAGAGCGAGCGCCAACGCTATTTTCGGTTATGCGGATCTCGCTCATCGCGAGCGCGCTGCTCCTGCTGCCAATCGTGCTGCAGCTTGGTACGCAGCGCGCGCAGTTCATGCTGAAGGTTGCCCCCGGCTTCCTTCAGCGTTTCCTTCGACAGGCGGCCCGCCACGCGGAGCCCCTGCAGCGCTTCCCGGCCCAGCTCGCGGCCGGCGACCTCCAGCTCGCGCCATGTGTCGCGAGCTTCTTTGCTGTGCAGCCCGCTGCGCGGCTGCACATCCTCGGCTGCGTGCCCCGCACGCAGCCCGCGCAGTTCCTCTGCGAGCGCCAGGCACAAGTCCTGGCTGCTCGCGTACTGCGCGCGGTAGTGCTCAGCTGCGGCTTCCTCGCGCAGCTTCTCTTGCAAAGCTAGCCGCGCGAGGTCCTCTTCTCCGGCACGCATGGCAAGCTCCGCCTGCTCGGCGCGGAGCTGCGCCATTTCTTCTGCGCGAGCAATGTTGCTGCGCAAGGCAATCGTCGCCTGAAGCGCATCTTCATAGCGCTCCTCTAATTGAACGATCGTATGGTTCCCCGCATACGCAGTACTTGGATTCGTTTTGCCAATCGTCTCTTGCCAGACGGTTTCAGCCATTTTGCCGATACGGTCAAATATATTAGTAGGATCAATTTCCTGTTTCTTATCATTCATATCCAAATCGCCCCTCATCCTTCATCATACTCCTATCGTAGCTTAATAAATGATGTTCTAAAACCGACTATTGACCGTTTTTGAACCTAGACCTAAGTCTAGTATGAGAGCGGTACAACCATATTTTGGTCGTTGTTCAGGCCTATCGATGATGATAAAATATTTGAAGCCGAGTCTAGTGCGTAAATAAAGGCACTGGTACGGGGGACGAAATACTTGGGGTGAATATTTGCTTCGGCTTGGAGCAGACTAGGGAGAACCTTCTTCCCGAACCCGTCAACTAACCTCGAAGGCTCATGAAGGAGGATTACCAATTGAATAAGCTTACCAAAGGGTTAACTAGCCTGGCTGTTTCACTAACAGTTCTGGCAGGAGGCTTTCTTTCCCCATTTTCAGCTCAAGCAGCTGCAATGGAAGTGAAAGTGCAAGTCAACGATGACCTCATCCATTTCCCTGATGCGCAGCCATTTCTGGATGGCAACGAAATTACCCAAGTCCCGCTCCGGTTCGTAACCGAGAAGCTTGGTTATACAGTGAATTGGAAAAAAGATGGAAATCAGATTGAAGTAACACTAAATAACGACAAACATACGATTACCTTGGTTTCAGGTCAAAAAGAAGCCAGCATTGATCAGGAAACTGTCGAATTGGATGGCCCTTCCCAGTATCAAAATGGACGGGTTTATGTACCGCTTCGTTTCCTTTCCACAGCTACAGGTGTACCTGTCCATTGGGATGCTAGCAGTAAACTAGCTATTCTGAGTAAAGATGGCGGGCAACATGCACCGGATTATCAAGTTTTTGAGTCTACAGCTTATTCATCAGATCCTTCTGAAAACGGTGGGTACGGCGCATTTGATTACATGGGTAATCCACTTGCAGTCGGCACAGTTGCTGTTGATCCATCTGTTATTCCACTTGGTACCAAACTTTATATTGAAGGTTATTCGTTTAATGGTCTTCCGCAAGGCGGCATGTACGTCTATGCAACCGATACCGGTGGCGCCATTAAAGGAAAACGAATGGACATCTTTATCCCTGGCTCGCGAAAATCTTTGCAAAGCTTCGGCATTCAGAAAATTAAAGTGTACCAAATTCCTAATTAATTGCTTGGAAGAGCTGCCCCTTGAGAATCACACAAGGGCAGCTCTTTTTGGTAGGTGAATGTTCCGATGTAATAAGGGCATTCGTCCAATCAACAGGTATTCGCCCTACATATGTTATATAGTGTTTAACCCATATGCATTCAAAACCGGAGGGGATACTATGTCAGCTGTAGTTGGTGGAACGCCAGGATACGGAAATTCCGTAGGTGTAATTCTTGTTCTTTATGTACTGTTGGTTATCATTCTTGCTACATTCTACTAGGACTATCTTCCGTTAATTCGTTAGATTGCAAAAAAGCCCAGCCATCTGAAACTTCTATCCTAGAAGCTTCAGCGGCGGGCTTTTTTTCATTTATCAATAAATATATAAGTTCATACGTTAATTTGTTGTATAAATCCTCACACCATCACCACGCTGATACCCTTGTCCTCCAGGAGGCAACCAAATCAAACAATCTGCATCTTTGATCGACACCATGATACTTGACTTATCAATGCCCGCAGGTCGCACCCAGATGGTTCCTGACTCGACACGTGACGTTCCCCGAATATAACGGGGATAAGCAGAAGGTTTATCATAAGTCACGTCCAGAAACGCAGTAGACGCTTTTGCCTCAGGGCACTGACTCCCTAACATTTTCTTAATAATTGGCTTTGCAAATAGCTCGAAGCCTACGAAGGATGCTCCTGGATTACCAGACAATGCGATCAGTAACTTGCCCTTCCATAAGGCCGCACTTGTTGGCGTCCCTGGCCGCATCGCCACCTTATTGAACAATAGCTTACCATCGAATCGACCGAATAGCTCCACGAGGACGTCGAAGTCGCCTACAGAGACCCCACCAGAAGTCAAAATAAGATCAACATCAGGCAGCACCGCCGCAAGCGCGGCTTCCACCTCTTCCGGATCATCCGTAAGCGCTGGCATGATCCATGCTGATCCGCCCGCTGCCTCTACTTGCGCAGCCAACATGTAGCTGTTGCTGTTACGTATTTTCCCTGGCTGCATCTCCTGTTCGACTTGTAACAGTTCTGAACCTGTCGAGAATATCGCTACCTTAGGCTTTCGGTACACCACAACTTCAGAATAACCGAAGGTCGCCAGAATCGCAGCATCTCCTGGGCCAATCTGTGCGCCACCTGCAATCACGAACTCCCCACGTGCAACCTCACCAGCGATTGGCGTAATGTTGCTTCCTGCTTGCACATTTTTCTTAATCCTTACTTTGACATCTCTAGATGCCACAGATGCATCCTGCAAGGAGTCAGTCATCTCTAGCATGACAACCGCGTCTGCACCATCTGGCACAGGCGCTCCCGTCATGATACGTGCAGCCGTTCCCTCTCGAAGCGTAAGCTGGGGCATGGTTCCGCTTGGAATCCGCTCAATAACTTGTAAGACAGCCGGTGAGTCTTGCGTCGCCGTTGTAATATCCTCGGAGCGAACCGCATAACCATCCACACCGGATCGGCGAAAATGTGGAACAGCATGGTCGGCATAAATATCGTTTGCCAACCGTCTGCCAAAGGACTTGGGCAGTGAGACCGTCTCCGTCTCAGTGGGTATAACGTATGCATATAGTTCGGCTCGCGCTTCCTCAACAGAGATTACTTTCCTGCCAAACCTTAGCTTCATTTCACTGTTCACTTGATTCCATGCCCCCTGTACCCCGTTACGCTATCCGCCGATCTGTGACATCCGGCGATTAGTTGGTGTATGCGACTGTTCTTCGTTCATCAAAGCCTGAGCCATCTCATGATTTTGTGGTTTTATATCCAGCGCACGGAAGAACAGGTCCTCCACCGCTGCATCATCCCCAATATATTTGCGTACGTTAAATTCATCCGACCAATATAAGCACGGCTTGATATTGCCATCAGCCGTCAATCGCAGACGATTGCAGGTTTCACAGAAGTGATCACTAATCGGGTGAATCAGGCCGAATGAACCTAACGCGCCTTCAATGCGATAATTCTGTGCAGGGCCATTGCCATAAACCGCAGTAGAGGCCGTTGCTTCCCAGCCCATTTCCTTACAGCGGTCCAGAACCGTCGTAAGAGATAAATAGCGACTTTTCCAATCATCGTCTTGATGTCCTATTGGCATATATTCAATAAATCGCACCTGAATCGGGCGATCAATCGTCATTTGCAAGAAATCAGCAATTTCGTCGTCATTAATGCCTTTCATCAGTACCACATTCAGTTTAATTGGTGTAATACCTACACGATACGCTTCTTCGATCGAGGCTAGCACACGACGAATATCCCCACCTCGGGTGATCAAAGAGAAACGATCTGCTCTTAATGAATCTAAGCTAATATTTACACGGGTTAACCCTGCTGCTCGCAGCTTCTCAGCACGTGACGCAAAATAAATCCCATTCGTAGTCAATGCAATATCTTCAATACCGGGAATCTGAGACAGCCTTCCAATCAGCTGCTCCAGATTTTTACGTACAAGAGGCTCTCCACCGGTTAATCGTAATTTACGAACACCAAGTCCTGCTAATACGCGAACAATTTCTGTTATTTCATCAAAAGTTAACAGCTTCTCATCCGGTTCAAATTCCATTCCTTCTTCCGGCATACAATAGACGCAACGCAAATTACAACGATCTGTCACTGAGATGCGCAGGTAATCATGCATCCGCCCAAAACGATCCAATAGCAGCTTTGGCATAGGAGTTCACCTTCTCTCTCTATCTATTATGGCATATTTTCTGACAAATTCCTAGGTTTCAACGTATCCCACTTATTCCGATGACAGATTATCTAACATATCTTTATATTCTTCAGGTGTATTCATATTGGTTGCAAAATTCGTTCGAAGCCCACGTTGAACAAAAAAATCCCAATCAACAGACTGCCAATCTAAATGGTCTAATAACCCCATTAACCGATAGTTTTGTTGCTGCAGCAGCAGTTCAGCCTCCGGCCCAACATCTCGGCCATAGATGCCGTGAAGTGGGTGCAAACGACCCTCTAACTCTGGAATAACAGCATCCACATTCGTAGCTCGGCATACCTCCACCATAGCTTTTGCTGCATCGCCAGATATAAATGGCATATCGCAGCCAACAATCCATAAGTGAGTCGAATACGCAACCTTGGAGGCGGCATGAATCCCGCTCAAAGGTCCTTTCTGGGGATAGATATCCCTTACACAAAGTACTTCTATATCGACGGTTACCCCCGCGAGCACAGGCTGCAAGGGTTCCACTTCATTGGTTACGACAATAATTTGCTCACAGCTGTGGGACATTTCTTTCAATTGTCTTTGCAGAATAGCCTCGCCTTGCACAGGTAAGAGAGCCTTTGGCCTCCCGCCCATACGGCGATTCAAGCCTCCGGCAAGAATAACGCCCGTAATCATTCCTCAAGCTCCGCCAATCGTTTCCTAAACGACTGCTTCCAGCTGCTCGATAGCGCTTCGACAGCAAGAACTCTTTTAACCCCTTCGATATTGTATTTATCGTGGTATTTGATCTGATTAGCGTACGCAACCGTCACCCCGGCTTCATCTCTAGCAATGAGTCTCAACTCCGAATGAGGTGAAATACGCCCCTCTTGCAGCACTCGGAAATAATACCCTGTATAGCCTGTTTCCTGAACATGGAGCGTAGCTTCTGGCCAATCCATACGCTTAGCTAATTTGTGACACGGCTGCCTAGGCTGTGAGACTTGAACGATTACCTCATCAATGGCGAACGTATCCCCAATCCTCACCTCATGCTCCTGAAGACCACGGATTGTAAGATTTTCTCCAAAGGTAGCCCCATCTAATTTATACCCCCTGAGCGTTTCCCAGTAGGCATAATGCTCCTCCGGATAAACACAGATGGCTTTATCTACGCCACCATGAACCGTCAGATCCGCTTGTCCATCCCCTTCTATTTGTATTTTGGATACAAACAAAGAGGAGCTGACTGGGGTCTTATAAATCCCTGTAGTCAGCTCTTTGCCTCGATAGGCTATTGTTTGGGGTAACCCCACATTAATCGATGTTATTTGCATGGCAAATGTCCCTCATTTCCGAACAGGATTCTTTGCCCTTACTATACCAAAATCCTAAAGAAAAGTCAGTTCCCCGCTTCCTTCGTGTTCAACCAAGATTATCCATTGGTTGTGCAACCCATGCATCGTTATCATAGCCGCGCACTTCCCAATACCCCATGTGCTCCTTATCTATTAACTCAATGGCTTGCAGCCACTTCACAGATTTATACGCATACATCTTCGGTACAATCAGGCGTACCGGCCCACCTAATTGCTGCGGAATGGGCTTGCCGTCCAATAAGACCGCGACCATAATGTCGTCCCCGTTCGCTTGACTCAAGGAAAGTGCATCGGTGTACACTTTGTCCCCTGAATAAAACTTCACAAATTTCGCAGATGCCTGCACGCCTGCTGCTGCTAATAACTGCTTCAACGGAATGCCTTCCCAGGTGCATTGGTACACAGACCAACCCGTCACACAATGAAAGTCGCTGACTTGCACCGTGCGTTTCATCTGCATGAACTGATCCCAGTTCCATGCGTTAGGCTTATCTACCAAACCCGAGATGGCAAATTTCCATGTATCTGATGAAAAAGCCGGAATTTCCGTCACCGTGTAGATACGGAAATTCCCTTTGGCCCCTCCGCCTACAACAGCGGCGGAATCGGGAAGTGGCTCTGGCGGCGGCAGCATGCGGTTGCCGTCGCTTGCCACATAGTCGGCGGTCGACGACCCGCCGGTATCGAACGCGCCTTTTATCCAGCGATAAAAGGCGGGACCGATCGCGATCACGAGCACCACGCCTGCGACGAGTCGCAGGAAGGAGGCGCGTGTGATCGGCGATTCCTTCAGCGCGGCGATAACCGCCTGCGCTGCTGTGCGCGACGTGGCGGCGTCGTCCGCCACGGGATCCGCCGCTGCCACGCTAGCGGCGGCAGCAGGGGCTGTGACCGCCTGCAGCGATGCTGGCGGTTTAGTCACGGCAGCGGCTTGCTCAAGCCGCTGTTGGCGCTTCAGCCATCGGCTGCGCGAGATGGCGTGGTACACGGCATACGGCACTCCGACCCAGGTGAGTAGGTCATGCACAAGGAGTGCCGCGTTATTCAAAGCCGGTGGCATGTGCCGGAACTGCCACAGGATTACGCCTGATGCGGCCCAGCCGATCAGGAGTGCGAGCACGAACACCAGATTCGCGCGTTGGTTGCGCCGCGCGCGAATTTGTCGCCAATGCTTGCGTATCATGGGTGCATACAGCACCATGAGCAGTACCGAGGCGACCCCCAAATAGATGTGCAGCTGCTTCAGCGTTACACGAAAAGCACCAAGATCCCCGCGGATCGCGCCAATACTGAGCACAATTCCCGTCACAGTCAACAGCACTAAAATCCAAGCATTCCAGCTATGAATGGCGTTTAACCGCTTTCCAAACGACTGCTTGAGCCAGCCTCTTTTTGACTCCACCTTCGCCACATCCTTCATGGGATACGTTCCATAAGATTATGCATCTATCATACCGCATTAACCTTAAAATTAGCTTATTATTTTGGATTAATTTATCAGTCCATCTTTTATCTTTCACTTGCCATCAAAAGAAAAAAGATGAAATCACGTCATCACGGATTTCACCTTCATTTGTTAATATAATTGTTGTTAACCGCCAATACGAATCTTTCGGTATGTATCGATAAACGATAGGACATCAACCCGTTTCCCCCTCTTTTTAGCTACGCGAGCCATTTTCACAAGGGTCGTCCAAAACTCATCCAGCACAGGGGATTCAAATCCATTTTCATTTGATTCTTGCGTTAACTTATGTTTGTTTTTATACGAAGTTCCTTCATCCGAAATGAGGTATTGTATTTGACTTTTCTTCCATTGCTCTCCCGATACGTAACTTACACCCATTTCACGCATTTTTTTGCGAACAGATGTGACAGGACGAGATAGTTCTCTAGCAATGACAACTGGCGGACACTCCGAGGAAAGGCGAATTAATTTGTCCAACTCTTGCGTGGACCATGGTTTCTTAGTCATATCAATAATCCCCATTTCGTAAATATGAATGTTTCATTTTGTCTGTTCTTGGTGAAGTACTAAAGGTATAATCAGAGAATAGCAATGAAATGTTAAGTAAGTATGAGTTAACCATAATGAAAGTATGAAGACATAACTTTTTCGATATTTATTTACAAAAACCGATTCTTGGAGGAAGAAAACGTATGAAAAAACATGTAAACGGTACTGAATTATTCGTTCAAGATCAAGGTCAAGGAGCCGCAGTTATCCTCCTTCATGGCTTTCCTTTGGATCATCGCATGTGGCAGGCTCAGGTCGAATCTTTGTCATCCCATTACCGTGTAATCACTCCTGATTTCCGCGGAATGGGTCAATCCAGTATCCCTGTATCCCCGATGTCTCTCACCAATTATGCGCAGGATATTCTCGCCCTGATGGATGAATTAGGTATACAAAAAGCCACCCTCGGAGGCTTCTCCATGGGTGGCTATGTCGCTTTTGCTCTACTACGTTTAGCGCCTGAACGTTTCTCTGGACTCATTCTTGCCAACACACGCCCCGAGCCAGACGGCCAAGAAGGACGGAAAAATCGTATGAATATGGCTGTCTCCTTATACGATAAGGGAGCCGCGGCAGCTCGTGATGCCATGCTTCCAAAGCTTGTCACTGCAACAACCCTGCAAGAGCAGCCGCAGCTGGTCGATAACCTTAAGCTGATTATGGATAGCATGCCAGCAGAAGGGCTTGTCCATGCCAGCATTGCGATGGCATTCCGTGATGATTCGGTACCCTTGCTCAGCACCATTTCAGTACCAACACTCGTTATTGCAGGTGAACAAGATGCCATCGCGCCTACGGATGTCATGAAATCCATGGCCGATCATATTCAAGGAGCTAGCTATCACGTGATTCCTGCTGCTTCTCATCTTACCCCGATGGAGAAACCTGACGTCTTTAATGCCTTGCTTCTTAATTTTCTTAAAGGAATTAAGGCTTAACCAGCTGATCCATAACCATCACGGCCGCTCCGATGGCAAGTGCTTCATCACCTAGCTGCCCTTTGCTAAAAATAACCTGATAGGCGGGGTAATAATAAGTTTTGCGGATAGCAACTTGCGTTGCTGTCTGGAAGAACAACTCCCCGCCTGTAATTAAAGGCCCCCCAATAATCACTTTCTCTGGGTGCAAAATATTTAATAAATTCGCCAGGCCGATCCCGAAATAGGTCGCTGCCTCCGTCACGATCTCCACGGCTAGGGGATCATTTTTTTTGAGCGCCTCCATAACATGCTTATAGGTGACTTGCTCGGGATCCTCCACCATATGTACCAAAACAGTTGATCTGCCTTGCTTTAAGGCTGATTTAGCAGCCTTCTCTATCGCATACAAGGAAGCGTACGATTCCAAAGCGCCATAATTACCAGTTTGGTTACGATGGGGAACACCATCCGTTTGAATAATCATCTGCCCTACTGAGCCTTCCATATCGACAGCCCCATAGATGACCTTTCCTTCCGACACCATCGAAGAGCGTAAACCTACGCCTGCATGAATATAAAGGAGATGCTTAAAGCTCCTTGTTCGCTGGTGCCAAGATTCTGCCAGAATCGCTGTGTTCGCACCATTATCCAGCAGCGCTGGGATCTGAAGGGCTTCACTTAACCAATGACAGATTTCCACATGCCTCCAACCAGTCGCAGGGAAATAGGAGGGCTCCAGTATAACGCCAGATATTCGGTCTACTGGCCCTACGGCCCCAACCCCAATACCCAACACCTGAGAAATATCAAGGCCATGCTGAACTAACATATGCTTGGCTTCCTCGGCAATAAGGGGAAGCAGTACTGCAGGCGTCATGACTTCTGTCATGGTCCAGCTCTTGGTTTCCAGCTTATTCATGCCTAAATCGACAAGCACCAGCTTGGACAATGTTCTGGAGATTTCCAAACCAAATATATAAGCATAGGCCGGATTCTTCTCGTACAAAATCGGCCTACGCCCGCCCGTAGATACTCCAAAGCCGGATTCCAAAATGAGTCCCTGACTCGTTAACTCTTCCAACAGGCGTGTCAACGTAGAGACTGTCATACCGCTTTGTTCTAATAAATCTATTTTCGAAACCGTAGTTTGACGTGTAATCAGCTCGTATACTTCCTTAGCTTTTCGGTTCGATATTCGTTCTGTTATGATATCTACGTTCAAAAGAAGCAGCCCCCAACGATAATCTTTCTCATACGTTTCGCCGTGAAGGATTCAATATCCTGCTTCTTATTGTGTCCTTATCGCTTAGAGCTTAGTGCCCATCATTAAGGTATAACCCATATAAGGATGATATTTACTGACAAGCTCATCATATCTAGCCGTGATTTGCCACACACGTGGATCCATAAAGGATTGTCGATCAGACAAATGAACAGGATCTGGGTGCTGAACTTGATCTTCAAACATCGTCAATGGAAAAGGGTGAATCCCTGTCGAGGCGACGGAACGGAATTGATTACTTTCCAGTAACTCTTGCCATTCTTCCAGCTTATAAATCTTACTCACCCCATAGAAGCTGCAAAGCGCCCTATGAATGCCTGTTGTCATGTCTTTTACTTTAATTACTTCTCTGTCGTACAGTTTGCCTTCTGGTCGTAATACCCGGTAATACTCCGATACGGCTTTCTGCGCATCTGCAAAGTTCGTGACGGATTCTACCATCACAACATCGAACGTATTCGCCTCGAATGGCAGCTGACATACATCCCCTATCAAGAAGTTCACCAGAGTCCCCTGCTTTTCCGCTCGAATCTTGGCTTTATTAATCATTTCTGGACGGATATCAATAGCGGTGACATCACAACCCTGCTCTGCCAAATAACACGCCGTTCTACCTGTTCCGCAGCCAACCTCCAGCACTTTTTTCCCTCGTTCAATCGGATATCTCTTCAGTTGCTCAATGGTCTCTCCAAATCCCCCGGGATGTGCGTTTCCTATCCCGAGCTTCGCTAACATATCCAAGTAATCGATAGCCCTTACACCTCCGCAATGGCATTACGTTCTTTTTCTACCATATGGAAGGCTCCTGTCACTTGTTCAACTTCTCGCCACCTTTTTCCCAAAAACAGGCTCATGCCCAAAAATGGGGGTTGTCCCTACAGAATTAGGCGAAACACCCAATCAAAGCGTGACATCTCTCCATAGGATAGTATTGTCTCTCATTCGCTTCTGCGGAAGAGCATTCCTTGAAAGGGGGGTGACATAAATGGGTGTTGCTGTAGGTACTGGTGCAGGTTGTGGTGGTGGAACTTCTGCTGCTGCAATTCTTGTCTTGTTCGTATTGCTTGTAATTGTAACGATGACTTATGCTTGGTAATTAGTTATACATGTTTAGAAACACAAATAAGGAGCCATAGCTCATCTGAGCTTGGCTCCTTATCCCCTTATACATACAATAACTTATTTCTTCGAGGCTGCTAAGAAGGCATCCAATTGTTTTTGCTTTTCAGCAATAATTTTATCGATGCCTGCTGCTTTCATTTTATCTTGATATTTTGGTAAGGAAGCATCCATATCGACCGAACCCGTGTCCATCGCCGCATCGAATTCTTTGCCTACGTTTACTGCCGCTGCCACTTGCGTTTTAACAGGCTCGGAGTCGAACGTAAAGCCAAGACCAGGGGATTTCTTACCTGATGAGTTGAATTCTTTGAATTTATCCCATTTCTTCGGATCTTCATTGTCATACAAGTAGTTCAAGAATTGGTTACCGAACTGCCAAGCAGCACCCGGCGCATAGTTTTTACCTGCATCAGTAGCTTTAATAATGTTGTCAGACACCTTCGTGTAGTGCGTTCCTTCAATACCGAAGTTAATTAAGTTGTTCAATTGTTTATCCGTGTGCAAAAGGTTAATGACCATCATCGTACGAGCTGGATCCTTAGAAGTTACCGAAATTCCTAACATGGAACCTGCCGTGTCGCCAGTAGAAATCGTACGTGGTGTAAGCTCGATTTGTCCAAGCTTGCCGACCAAGTTAGTTGCATTAGCTAATTCACTATCTTTACCTGGTTTTAATGAAGACGTAATCATGAACACATTACCAGATTTCAATGCATCTTGACCTGACAATTGCGTTGTAGCCGCATCTTTATTGATATACCCTTTTTGCATAAAATCACGTGTTAATTTCAAAATTTCCTTGTAACGCGGTTGATCCCATTTCGGAATAACCTTCGTATCCGTGCCATCCTTCATAATCACACCTGGAATTGTGCTATCCCCTAGGTAGTCATACTGTGCCAAATAATGCGCATTCAGGTTATCCCCGTCGCGAAGGAAGAAAGCTGTCATTTCAGGCTTTTTCTCTTTCACGGTTTTAAGAACATTGCCTAGATCCGCCATCGTTTTAACAGTGCCCATATCAATGCCTAGCTCTTTCGCGATATCGGAACGATACACGATGCCGCCTGAAGCTGCGAGTTCTTTATTCGTAGGTACACCATAGTTTTTACCATTGATTTTAGCGCCTTGAAGGAAAGCTGGGTCTAAGGAATCCGTAATACCTTTTCCATATTGCCCAATCAGATCATTCAGCGGCATTAATGCACCTTTACCCACATTGACAGCGTGACCATTCCATTGTGCTGTGAAAAGGATATCGAACTCTTCACGGGAAGCGATCATTAAATTCGTTTTGTTATCCCATTGACCCCAGTCGATTGGCATTAATTTAATCGTTGCATTAATTTTTTCTTTCAAAACCTTGTTCATCGCATCTTCGACTTTAGCTTGATCCGGTTGCGGCGTACCAGGGTAGACTAACTTCACTTCATAAGGTTTCAGGTCTGTCGTTGCTGCTTTCGTTGCGGCAGGTGCCGTACTTGTTGCCGGTGCTGCTGTAGCACTTGTTGTAGGCTCTGGTGTACTCTTTGAACAGCCCGCCAAAGTGAGTGATAACGAAAACGATAGGGTAAGAAGTGCAAAAGTGCTTTTTTTCAAAGCTTTCATTGATGGATTGCCTCCCTTTTATCTCAATTATTCCTATTATGCTAAACCAGTCATAACTGGTACAAGCCGTATCCAACTAACCTTTTATTGCGCCAACCGTTAAGCCCTTCTTAAAGTACTTCTGGAAAAAGGGATACGCGAACACGATCGGGCCTATACCGAGTACAGCCATCGCCATGCGCACCGTTTCCGTTGGCAGCTGCAGCATGCCCCCTGCTTGTGATAAACCTTGACTTGCCTGCACGTTAGATGTCAGAAATTGAATATCCAGCATCGTTTTGTACATCATGAACTGCAGATTGATGTTTTTACTGCCTGATATGAACACCAGACTGAGGAACCAGTCATTCCAATAGTTCAGCACCTGGAACAAACCAACCGAAGCCAATACAGGTAAGGAGAGTGGAATAATAATTTGACTGAAAATCCGAATCTCACCCGCTCCATCAATCTTAGCTGCTTCAATTAATGGCATCGGGATCGAATTAGCAAAGAACGTCCGCAGCAGGAGTACGAAGAAAGCGGATACGAGTAGGGGCAGCATGAGCGCTGCAATCGTATTTTTCAAGTCCAGCATCTGCGTATAGACCAGATACCAAGGAACGAGTCCTCCATTGAACAACATGGTAAAGAACATGAAGAAGGAGAAGAAACTTTTATGTGGAAAATCACTTCGCGAAATGGGGTACGCGTATAGCGACATCATGACTAAACTAATCGCTGTTCCCACCGTTGCTAAGAAGACTGAGATCCCGAAGGAGCGTAAGATTTGATGCCAATCCTTAAACATGAACTTATAGGCTTCCAAACTCCAAGCTTCCGGGATAAAATTGTAGCCATGAATCAGAACTCCCTTTTCATCGGAAAAGGATACAATAATGACTAATATAAGAGGCATTATACATGCTGCGGTATAAATCCAGAAGAATACGTTAACCAACATATTTGCTGTAGGTGATAAATCGTTCGGTCCTCGCTTCTTGGCTATCCGCTGTTGTTGTTTGCGTACAGTCATTGCTTCACTCACGACAGCCACTCCTTCTTAAAATAATGCATTCTCTTTGCTCACTTTTCTGACAAATAAATTCGTAACTAGAACTAGTAGGAAGCCTACTACTGCTTGATACAACCCTGCTGCCGATGACATTCCGATATCCCCCATCGTTAGGAACGTTTGATACACATAGGTATCAATAACTTGTGTCGTCGGAAATAACGCACCTGCATTCTTAGTTACTTGGAAGAACAAGCCGAAATCTGCATAGAAAATTCTACCTACCTGCAGAAGTGTCATCGTAATCATAACTGGCATGATCAGCGGAATCGTAATCCGTTTCACTTGTTGCCACTTATTCGCTCCGTCAATTAAAGCTGCTTCATAATACTCATGATCAATACCAATAATGGCCGCCATGTAGATGACGGTATAGTAACCAAGGTTTTTCCATGTATTCACGATCGGCAGGATAACTGTCCAATACTTCGGCTCCGTATACCAGTCAATCGGTTCAAAACCTAATTTAGGCAGGAGCACCGTATTCACAAAGCCATGCTCTGCTCCTAAGAAAGCATATACCAGGTAAGCCACACACACCATGGACAGAAAGAACGGTAGGAACATCGTACTTTGATGGAACTTGGATAAGAATTTACTGCGCATCTCATTGAACATAATGGCCATCGCGACTGCTATCACTAAGTTCAATACGATAAACACCAGATTATAAGAGATCGTATTCCGAGTAATGACCCACGCAACCTCACTGGAGAATAAATACTTGAAGTTATCGAAGCCAACCCAAGGACTTGCTAATATTCCCTTCGTGTAGTTCACATTTTTGAAAGCGATCAGAACGCCAGCCATTGGAATGTAGTTGTTGATGATTAACAATAGTGCTGCTGGCGCCATCATTACGTAGAATATCCAATACTTGCGTACTGTCCATAGAAAGCTTACTTTGACGTGAATTCGACTTTTTGTAGTACGTATAGGGGCTGCTTGCGCTGCCGTATTTGATGGTTCGTTCATCTTCTATTATGCTCCCCTTTCCAATCCATCCGCTTGCCTCTCTGTTATAGGTTCATTGTAAATTGTTTGGAAATAAATCTCTATCTGCGTAGTGACCGAATAAGCACTTCTGTGACATTCGAGAGTAACTGTCGATAATGCTCGTATATATGCTGCATAAAGCACAAAAGCCGCCCTTTCAAAGGGCAGCTTCTTGTCAGTTATGTTTGATCTTTCTTTCAATCCTTTTCAGCCCTGAAAGTTTTTCCGATACTCTTGCGGTGAAAGACCAGAATACTTCTTGAACATTTTCGCGAAAAAGGAAAAATGGGAATAGCCCGTTTGCTCCGCCACATAGCTGATTTTATCATTTGTTTCCGCTAGCAGCTTCATCGCTTTCTCCATTCGAACCTTTAGGCTATACTCCGAAATGGAAAGCCCTGTTTCCTTCTTAAATAAACGTGATAAATAGGCCGGATTGAGATATACGGAGGCCGCCAATTCCTCTCTACTAAGCTCTTCTTCCATATGCTCATCAATATACTGACATACCTTCGCTGTAACAGCCGAAACGCCTTTCAGATGGCTATTCATATAGTCACAGCTTATTTGCGCGATGCGCACAGCCCAGTTTCTAAGCTGATTTAAGGAGCGTGTCGCATTGCTATAATCCTGCAAATCTTGATGAGGCAGCATATCATGAACCGTTAATCCTTTTTTGTGCAAAACATGATACACCACATGCAGCAGACCATAGTAGAAAGCCTCTACGGTTTCAGAGCCTACATCATCCGACTTCTGCAGACGATCAATATTCTCTTGAATGCGAGCTACCAGTTCTGCCTTCTTTCCAGACTCTAATAACACGATCCAATCGGAAAAGGTTGGTGCTTGCGGCTTATTCAGATGCGGCTGATCCATCTCACTGACCATAAGGACACAATTGCTTTTCGTCACGTTGTTTCGCTCATTTTGAAACAGATCCGCAACCTTCGCCGTTAGTTTAAGCAAAGAACTTTCCTCACCTACATAACAGGACAAGCTGCACTGAAAATAGCGATGACAAGCACTAATATAAGCCTCACACTTTGCTTTAATTTCAGTTAGGGATGGCTGAATTCCTTTAGCTACATAGAGCAGAACTAAGGATGAGCCGTTCTCCTGAATCACACAACCTGCCTGATCCACAATAATGATTTCCGCAGCAGCTTTTCGAATCGCATACTCCATAATCTCTTCGTCTCTCGCGTTGAGCTCTTCCTTCCAGTGTTCCACACTAATTAAGATAGGTAAAATCGTGTGGGTCATTTCCAATGGGATTTCATACATCTGAAAATTACGTGTTAACCTCTCCTCATTTGCTGGTATTTTCCCGCTTAGCAGCTCCTGCCAGAACTTCTCCACCAAAGTCGGAAGCTCATTAACCCAGTGACTATAATACATTTTATACGTTTCATGAAAATCCAAATGCTCCTGATCCTCTTTGATCTTCGCGATGGCCAGCTTCACAATGTCTTGCAACCGATCGTGATCCACCGGCTTCAGCACATAATCGAAGCTTCCTAAACGAACAGCCTGCCTGGCATATTCGAAGTTCGCATGACCTGTCAGGAAAATTGTCTCTGTTTGCGGTGAATTCGTCCGTACCCACTCTTGGAGCTGCAAACCATTGGCGCCAGGCATTTCTATATCCGAAATCATAATATCAATGCGATTCTGTGATAGGATCTCTTTCGCTTCACTTACATCCAACGCTTCAAAAATGTGACCAATCGGAAACGTTCCCCAGTCGATCCCCACCGTTATACCTTTAACCGCAATCTTCTCATCGTCTACAACTAAAAGATTATACATCTTTATCCATCCCTTCCACAACGGCGGTATGAAGCGGCAGTCTGATTTGAACCATAGCCCCTCTGTCCGGCTTATTCATGAATCTCAGTGCAACTTTGTTTCCATAGTTCATCTGCAACCGATGTCGTACATTCCAAATCCCGAGATGCTCATCACCTGATTGGTCCAAATACTGAGCTGAATTCAATTGCTGCAGCATTTCCGGTTGAAAGCCCTCCCCGTTATCACTGATTGACAAGATGAAAAATTCCTCAGGTGCTTCTGAATCCTGCTCAGCTTTCACTTGAATTACATAGGTTCCATATTTTTTTGTAAAACCATGAATCACTGCATTCTCTACAAATGGCTGAACAATGAGTGGCGGAATCGCATACTGACTGTATCTCTCGGGCAATTGGATATCAAAAGTCAAATGATCTGGATATCGCATAACCTGAATCTCCAAATAATTCCGTATATGATCGATTTCATCCTTCAGTGTCATCGTCGTGCGATTCGTACGCATAATAAAACGGAAATAATCCGCCAGATGCAAGGACATCTTCTGAACTGACTTCGTATCCTTTAACGCCGCGAGGTTATAAATAATATTTAGACTATTCATATAGAAATGGGGATTTATCTGCACCTGCAAATGCTTAAATTCCGCCTGCTGAACACGGATCTTCTCCTCATACACCGAGATTTTCAAATTCTCAATCTGATCCACCATGTTGTTAAACGTCGCGATCAGGAAGGCGAATTCTGTCGAGCTGCCCTCATGCAGCCGTGTCGACAATTCCCCTTGCGCAATCTTCCGCATCCCACGAATTAATTGCATCAATGGTTTGAAAAGGATGCGCTGGACATACAACAAATAAATGCCAAGAACGAAGGCTCCGCCTAATGGCAAAAAGTAAATCAACAGCTGCAAATACGGTAAATTCTTAAGCATATTTTTCTCAGCAATAATGAGCTCAAATTCCAAATCAGCATGTGTGGAGGCTTCACGTACAATCAAAAACTGCTGATTCAACTCCTTATCTTTCACGATTTGAAAGCCTGAGTTTTTGGGCGCTATTTGATCGCTGATATTCTGATATCTCTGCAAAGGGAAATAGGTGTTTGTTAAGGTAGTCCCCTCAGGAGACACCACAGTAGTTCCTCCGCCTTCGCCGGTGTCCCATTTGCTAAGCGGTTCAACCATGCTGCTCATTTTAATAAGAATGCCACCCGACAGACCTGCCCCTAAATCCTTATTTATTTTCATCAAATAATGATCACCATTCGATGCTTTCATAATAAGCCAGTTGCCGTTGGAACTATCATTTGGACGTGTTTTCGTATTATCTACGATAAATTCTTTCACTGTCTGAACGCGATCATAGTAATACGTATTCTCTCTCGTCGACAGCAACAGATCACCCGTCGTAGCTGAAAATACAAAAAAGGTATTTACCAAGTTGTATATATCCAACTGTCGAGTTAACTTATTGAATAACCGTTGCTTCGCTAGAACATAATCATCCGATTCCAACGGGTACAAGTTCATATTGATAACATCTGGATCACTATATAGATGAAATAAATAATTATCGAATTCTTTGAGCGTATTATCGGTGTCCTCCACATATTGCTGCAGGAGCTTGTTATAGTTCTGTGATATTTGATCTCTTACCACATTCATGGAGTACACATTGTTAAAGGCTAGGAACAAAACTAAAGGAGCTACCACCAACGCAAACCCAATAAAAATTTTAAACCTTACTGAATTTACTATATTCAAAAGGATTCCCCGCCTCATCTGTCATTTAGGGTATGATCATTCATTGTAAACATCCTTTTCTTATTTTACTATCCGTGAAACACATGTACATAGCATTATAGATACAATGTTTGGCCAGAGTCGTCTATCATGAAGTAAATACAAAAAAGCCCATGAAATCAAATGATTTCACAGGCTTCTTTTTCATTATACCGGCAAGAGGACTCGAACCTCCACCCTTTCGGACTCGATTTTGAGTCGAGCGCGTCTGCCATTCCGCCATGCCGGCATAAACTTGTAAAACAATGGTGCCGAAGACCAGACTTGAACTGGTACGGTAGTCACCTACCGCAGGATTTTAAGTCCTGTGCGTCTGCCGATTCCGCCACTCCGGCTAATAAGATTGTGGAGGCGCCACCCAGATTCGAACTGGGGGTAAAGCTTTTGCAGAGCTCTGCCTTACCACTTGGCTATGGCGCCTTAGTAATAATGGAGCGGAAGACGGGGATCGAACCCGCGACCCTCGCCTTGGCAAGGCGATGCTCTACCGCTGAGCCACTTCCGCATATAAAACTGGGGATCAAGGATTTGAACCTTGGCATGACGGAGTCAAAGTCCGTTGCCTTACCGCTTGGCTAATCCCCATTATGTTGCTTTGGTAATAATGGGCGGACGACGGGACTTGAACCCGCGAATGCCGGATCCACAAACCGGTGCGTTAACCCCTTCGCCACGACCGCCACAATATTAGGTTTCTTGCATGTTTGGCAGGGGCAGCAGGAATTGAACCCACACCAAAGGTTTTGGAGACCTTTGTTCTACCCTTAAACTATGCCCCTGCATAAAAGAAATGGAGGCTGATGGATTCGAACCACCGAACTCGAAGAGAGCAGATTTACAGTCTGCCGTGTTTAGCCACTTCACTAAGCCTCCACAAAGCAATGGTGCCGTCGAGAGGACTTGAACCCCCAACCTACTGATTACAAGTCAGTTGCTCTACCAGTTGAGCTACAACGGCTTATTTAGTTAAAAATGGTGGCTTTGGACGGAATCGAACCGCCGACACGAGGATTTTCAGTCCTCTGCTCTACCGACTGAGCTACAAAGCCTTACTGCGATGAATGTGATAATGGCGGAGCTGACGGGATTCGAACCCGCGGTCTCCTGCGTGACAGGCAGGCATGTTAGGCCACTACACCACAGCTCCACATTCATTATTTGGTTGCGGGGGCAGGATTTGAACCTGCGGCCTTCGGGTTATGAGCCCGACGAGCTACCGGGCTGCTCCACCCCGCGTCATTAAGTATAAGTCACGTTTCCTATTAAATCAAGTCTTGCATTAGGAAAAATGATGGAGGCTGACGGGATCGAACCGCCGACCCTCTGCTTGTAAGGCAGATGCTCTCCCAGCTGAGCTAAGCCTCCATGGGAAGTAAAAATGGTGACCCGTAGGGGACTCGAACCCCTGTTACCTCCGTGAAAGGGAGGTGTCTTAACCACTTGACCAACGGGCCTTACTAGAAAGATTATGGCGGAGAGAGAGGGATTCGAACCCTCGAGACGCTTGTGACGCCTACACGATTTCCAATCGTGCTCCTTCGGCCAGCTCGGACACCTCTCCATATGGCTCCCCGAACAGGACTCGAACCTGTGACAACTCGATTAACAGTCGAGTGCTCTACCAACTGAGCTATCAGGGAATAGGAACAATGAATCTTTCAAGGTTTTATTCCTTGAAAACTAGATACGAAATTCACGTAAAGTATGCTACTTAGGATAGCAGAGAGACTTTAATCTACGATTAAAGATCCCTATATTAGGTTAAGCCCTCGACCGATTAGTATTCGTCAGCTGCATACGTTGCCGCACTTCCACCTCGAACCTATCAACCTCGTCGTCTACAAGGGGTCTTACATACTGGGAAAT
>NZ_JCAUAR010000011.1:0-210900 GCF_059692055.1 Paenibacillus sp. J31R109
TCGCTTGGATTTAAGGCCCTTTTTGGGCGTTAAATCCTGTGGTCCCGCCCATTCGGTGGGCGAAGCAAGGCTTTAGCGCCCTTTTGGGGCGCTATTTCCACCACCGAGCGTAGCTCGCTTGGATTTAAGGCCCTTTTTGGGCGTTAAATCCTGTGGTCCCGCCCATTCGGTGGGCGAAGCAAGGCTTTAGCGCCCTTTTGGGGCGCTATTTCCACCACCGAGCGTGGCTCGCTTGGATTTAAGGCCCTTTTCGGGCGTTAAATCCTGTGGTCCCGCCCATTCGGTGGGCGAAGCAAGGCTTTAGCGCCCTTTGGGGCGCTATTTCCACCATCGAGCGTGGCTCGCTTGGATTTAAGGCCCCATTTATCGACTAGCTCCACTCTTGTACTTTCAGATATGCAAAAAAAGCACCGAATGGACATCCCCTGTCCCCCCGGTGCTCTTAGTTTATTTACTCAAAATATAATCGATACGATCCAATTCTTCCTGCGTGAAATCAGGCTGCTTCAAGGCCGCCACATTATCATCTAACTGACTGACTTTGCTTGCGCCAATAAGAGCAGACGTCACATGCCCCTTGCGAAGAACCCAAACTAGGGCCATCTGAGCAAGACTCTGACCTCGTTCCTGAGCTAGTGCATGCAAAAGACGAGACTTAGCAATCTTCTCCTCCGTAATATCTTCAGGTCTTAAGAATACACTGCCCCCTGCCGCACGGGAATCTGCCGGAATGTGTTCCAAATAACGATCCGTCAGAAGCCCTCTCGCAAGTGGACTATAGGCGATAGATCCCACACCTTCTCTTAGCAAAATATCCTGCAGCCCCTGCTCCAAGCGTCTTTCGAACATGGAATAATGCACTTGATGGATGATGAATGGGGTGCCCAAACCTTTCAAAATAGCTGCAGCTTGCTCCGTTTGCTCTGCATTATAATTAGACACGCCGACATACAGCGCTTTTCCCTGGCGTACAGCCTGATCCAAAGCGCTCATCGTTTCTTCCAAAGGTGTCTCCGCATCGAAACGGTGCGAATAATAAATATCCACATAATCCAGGCCTAGTCGCTTCAGGCTTTGATCAAGACTGGCGAGCATACTTTTGCGGGAGCCACGCTCTCCGTATGGGCCGTCCCACATGCGGTACCCTGCCTTTGTGGCGATAATCAGCTCATCACGATACGGCTGCAAATCCTTTTTCAAAATCTGCCCAAACACTTCTTCTGCTGATCCCGTCGGTGGACCATAATTATTCGCAAGATCAAAATGCGTAATTCCTAGATTAAAGGCATGACGCGCTAACGCTCTGCTATTCTCAAAGAGATCTACGCCGCCAAAATTGTGCCACAATCCTAAAGAGATCGGCGGCAGCTTAAGGCCACTCTTTCCGCTTCGATTGTAGGGCATGCCTGCATATCTGCCTTCATTTGCTGTATAGTTCATCGCTGTTCCCCCTCCATATGACTGCCGATGTCATCTCTTTTATCTCATGGTAATAGTTGCAAGACCTGACGCCGGAATCGCAACTTTATGCATACTTGCCGTCAATTCAACAGACGACTCCTCTGTAATCTCCCCACAGCAATTACGAATCGTCACCTTCACTACCCCCATCTCACCTGTAACCTCTATATAAAGTCCGTCCAGTCTTCTGCCATTTACGACGATCCATTGAGACACCGGTGCCGCTGCATCGATAGTCACAATCTGCTCCTGATAGGTGACGATAATCCCGCGATCCTCATGAACCGCACGAACTAATGGATATAACAATTCCGGATTCATAGGCTCGATAGAGCCGTCTAGCAACAAGTCACGGTTCTCTTTCCAGAAGGCCAGCCAGTAGGTAAGCATTTTCAAATGATCAGAAGGCAGTTTATCCAAAAGAACGGATACCTGCGGCACCGAGAACAAACAATTAATCAACTGTAAAGCGGCGCTTTCCACAGGCTCTTCCGGATGCCACATGATCATATCGGCATGCGCAGCTGTGTTTCCACAAATCAGCCTGAGATCCAGCGTTCGCACACGATTCTGAATGCTATCATTCGGACAATCGGAAGCTCGGAACATGTTGCCATATTTGCGCATCGCAGGACCGATATAACCTTGACGAAACTCGATCATCATGGCAGGGTTCAATTCTCGCAATCTGCCAATCACGTCCGTCAATAGACGGTCAACCGCAGCAGGTATGGACTCATAATCCTTCCCTTCCACTGTCGAAGGTATTTGCAGCTCAGGTGAATAGAACGTATCAATGAAATCAAGTTTGAAGCCGTCTAGGCCCCATTCCTTGACCGCTTTCTCATAGGTATTGATGATATATTCTCGAACATCCGGATATCTTGGATCCAACACAGCCGCTCCGTGTCCCTCATTAAATCGCAGAATTTTATGATTAAACCGATTCCAAACCTGACTATATTTTCCTATAAAAGGTACCGAGTACCAAAGGATAAACTTCATGCCTAATGCATGAACCGCATCCACATGGCGTTTCATATCGGGGAATTTGCCCTCATAAGTCTCCCAATCTCCACAATAGGCATAGCCTCTGCGGTTATCTGCCGTCTGCCAGCCATCATCCACAATAACAGCTTCCATCCCCAACTGCTTGGCGATACGGCACTGTTCTTCGATTTGCACATCTGTGACGTTCTGATGCATGCTATACCACGTTGAATACATCGGTTCTTTGGCAGCCTCTGGCACGTATGCTGGTTGATATTCCGGCATCTCGCTCCACCACACTTGAACGCCATCAAGACTTTCATAGTAAGGTACATCTCTTGTATCTACGAGAAGCTTCGCTTCATACGATTGAAATGGCGCCGTCGTCTCTGTAAACAATTGGACGCAGCAATGAAAATCAGCCGTTTCCTCACTGATGCCACCCGAATAGTGTACCGTGTTAAGGGCATCTGAATAAGCAAAAGTCAACCTGTTGCGACCCAAACTATTGAACAAGGCGTAGACAGGTGCAGACGCAGCAGCATTGGAACGCAACGTGCGCATCCAATCGGCCTTAAAGCTTTTATTCCGGTCCTGAGCGGGATGCCAGCTGCCTTGAATATCACAAGCAGGATGTGACCAACGCAGGGTGAAGACGGGAGGCGTTGCCGCCTCGTCCGCTTCCAATCGCAAAGTAATGAGATCTATGCCCTCCTGCAGCTTCTCCGTTAATAACGTGACGTTAAACCCATTGTCCTCACTAGATAAATTGAAAGTATGGGTATCCGTGTTTATAATTTTGTTCACACAACTTCCTCCTGCTGTTGATTCTTATTTCGATTCGCACCCGCATGGCACCACACAGTGACAATCGGGTCCTCCTCACTCGAAATGAGATGATGATCCTCTCCTGGCTCAACAATCACGATATCTCCGGTTGTTACTGGTATAAACTCACCATTCAATTCCATCGTTCCAGTTCCTTGCAAAATCATAAATGCTTCACAATCACTGTGAACATGGTAGTCTCTTCCTTCTGGACCATCATTCGTATGGCTGCGTTCGCCCCGTTTTGCAAAAGACAGACCGCCTGACGATAAATAAGCACCTGGTAATACATCCTGTAAAATATGACCGTTCCTCTTATCCTGCAAATCGCTCAAACGCAGCTTTATCATCTGGTTATTCCTCCATTTTTAAGCGGTAAAGGCGACTTCGGAAATCGCCCTTCCAGATCGGTAAATTAAGACCTACGTGCATGAGTTCGTCTCCTCCAAATATTTCCACACACTCATCCTGATTTCCCGCATCATAGAGTAAATAATTGCTCTCCGGTGCAAGGCCTTTCAATCGCATTTTCCTGAGAGGTGCGTTCGGCTCTGACAGCACTTGAAAAAAAGCAACCAAAGCTTCCTTCTTATCCTCGGAAACGAACATCCAGGCCGCGCTAGTGTGTTCAAACGGGCTAATCAGTCGGTAGAATTCTCCGAACTGGATCAGAGGCCTCAATTGTTTATATAGCGCAATTTGCCCCTTCACAGCTTCCTTATCTATTTCCGAAAAAGCTGTCAAATCAAGCTCGTAGCCGAAGTTCCCCGACATCGCCACATGCCCGCGCATATCAAGCGGTGTCGTCCGATGGACTTGATGATTAGGGACAGCGGAAACATGAGCGCCCATCGAGCTGATTGGATACACGAGACTCGTGCCATATTGAATTTTGAGCCGTTCAACGGCGTCCGTATTATCACTTGTCCATGTCTGCGGCATGTAGTAGAGCATCCCTGGATCGAACCTTCCTCCACCGCCAGAACAACTTTCAAATAATACGTTCGGAAAAGCCGAAGTTATCCGTTCCATCACATCATAAAGCCCGAGTATATACCGATGGGACGTTTCCCGCTGTCGCTCTGGCGGGAGCTGAGCAGAACCGATTTCCGTCATATTGCGGTTCATATCCCACTTCACATACGTGATAGGACTGCTCGCAAGAATATCAGTGATGACCTTCACGATGTAGTCTCTAACATCTTGTCGCGAATAGTCTAGAACTAACTGCTGCCGTGCTTCTGTCCTCCGCCTACCCGGAACGTGCAGACACCAGTCAGGATGAGCCCGATACAGATCACTATCTGGCGATACCATTTCTGGTTCAAACCATAGGCCGAACTCCAGCCCTTGCTGATTCACACGGTTAACCAGATCCGGCATGCCTTGTGGGAGCTTATTTCGATCGACAAACCAATCGCCGAGTGAGCTTTTGTCATTGTCCCGCTTGCCAAACCAACCATCGTCCAGCACGAGAAGCTCTAAACCGAGCTCCTTACCCACTCGGGCAAGCTCTTCGATTTTATCCCCGTTAAAATTGAAATACGTTGCTTCCCAGTTGTTGATGAGAATCGGTCTATGACGATCACGGAAATGTCCACGGCATAGACGTGTGCGGTACAGCTTATGATACGTGCGCGACATTCCACCGAGGCCCTCTGCCGAATAAACGAGAACTGCCTCTGGCGTCTGGAAGGTATGCCCTGGCTCCAGCAGCCATGAAAAATCAAACGAATTGATGCCCATCACGACACGGGTCGTTCCATAAGGGTCTACCTCAGCCTGTGCAACAAAGCTCCCGCTATAAACAAGACTAAAACCATAGACTTCGCCATGATCTTCATCCGCCTGCTTGGAAAGCAGCGCCACAAATGGGTTAAGTGAATGGCTGCTAGACCCTCTACGACTCTCAATTACAGAACCGCCTGTTACCAGGGAACGTCTTTCGATATGACGCTCACGCGCCCAAGTGCCAGATAAATGAAGCATATCAAAATCACTAGAAGGCATATCGATACCGAAGGTCAATGCTCGAAGCAGCTTCATGGATCGGTTCCCCACATTCAAGAATTGAACAGACCTTGTGATCACATCCAAATCACGAAAAACAGTATACGTAAGTATCACCTTTAATCCGATCACTGAATCTGCCAATACAATATCGAGACTCTCCGCTTCATTTTCATCCTCCACATAAGTGGACGGCATGTCTGTTAAAGGTGCTTTTCCAGCATAAATCCGGTGGGACTCATAGACGAGCTCACTGACCGTCGTTCCGTCTTCCATTTGAACCTGATAGGCCGGAACTCGAAAATCACTGGCTCCATATCCCGGAAACTCCTGCGGCAATGTGTCCAAAGACAGTGTCAAATCATCCGGATCCGTGGATGGAGAGAACGAGCAGCGACGTCGCCTAACGAGCAACCCTCCTGGATTGCTTCCACGTACTCGGCGCCCCCAATGAACATGAGCTATATAGTTGGAATTGATCAACTGCATGATATAGCTCGACGACTTCCCTTGAAGATGGAAGGTTTGCGAAATTGAATCGTAAACAATCCCCATTGTTGACGCGTCCCCTTTATATAAATTAAACCTTCAAATGCTTCCAAGCCCCTCGTTTAAACCTCAAATAAATAAGATTAGATCTAAGAAATTGATCACTTGCCACCGCACTCCATAATCCGATCATGCCCCAATGAAAGACATACACGAACAAGTAGCTGAGTACAACTCTGATTCCCCATACACCAATAAAAGTCGAATACAACGGATAGCGCGTATCTCCTGCGCCTCGTAAGGCGCCTCCAAGAACAAATTGCGATATTTGTGATACTTGAATAAAACCTACGATGCGAAGAGCCCAGGCCCCTTCACGAATAATCGTCTCGTCATTTGTATACAGCCTAAGGATATGCGGTGCGAACACAATAAAAAGCGCCCCCATAAAGCCGGCCACCATCATGCCGTACTTTCGGACCTGCCACACGTATCGTTCGGCAAGATCGGGTTTGCTTACACCTAAGGTTTGCCCAACTAACGTTGAAGCTGCTATCGCGAATGCAGCACCTGGCATAAACGAGATGCCAATAATGCTCGTTACAATTTGCGATGCCGCGATGGCAACAGTCCCTAATCCCGCACAAATTTTCACAAACGTCATAATCCCTAATCGCATGATCAATTGCTCTAGACTACTTGGTATGCCAATCCTCAACATTCGACTGATCATGACGCGATCCAAACGGCTGATCTCTGACCATCCGATTCGAACTGTAAACCTCCCGCTGAACATAACAACGATAAAACAAATCATCGCTCCGAACTGAACAACCAGCGTAGCAATTGCCGCACCCGTAATGCCCATTTGCGGAAAATCGAGATGACCATAAATCAGCAAGAACCCGAGGGTCACATTCACGCAGCCTGCGAGCACATTGATTATCATCGGTGTTCGGGTGTCGCCTGAACCTCGCAGAATAGCAGATATAGCAGATGAAATTGAGGAGAAACCGATTGAGAAAAACATCATTTTTGCATAGGTTAGTCCAAGCTGAATGACCTCATCACTAGCGCCCATCAGTTGTAGCAGACTCTCCGCAAAGGTCACGCCAATCGAAACTATAAGGACAGATAAGACAGCACCTAGCATAAGCGACTGCCCAGCTGCTAAATTCGCGTCCCCCATCTTCCCCGCTCCAGTGGAACGAGCAACGATCACGGTTGTACCCGAATTCAGTGCTGCAAAAAGCACAGTCAATAAGGAATAAGGCTGGCTTGTTAAGCCAACTGCTGCCACGGCAACAGCCCCGAGATGTCCGACTAGCATCATCATCACCATTTGAGTTGCATTCATGAGCAGCATTTCCGTCAATGATGGACCTGCCAATTTGAAAATTATCCGGCGTAGCGCTTTATCATCCTGCGGATTTATCGAGGCGGATTCGCTGGATATCGCTGCATCTGCACTCATGGCTGGCCTGCCATTAGATGTTCCATCCAGGCAAATACGCTTTTGTATTGTGCAGCATCTGATCGAATAATACCTCTGCATCGTGAATATCAATCGTCACTAGCGGATCGTTAATAAACGCTTTAAATGCCAAGTCCTTGTCCTTTTGAAGAGCCGCCTTCAGAATTAACTCCTGATTCATCGTGTGCTGTAGAACCAGATTATTAACCTCCATCGGAAGCTCACCTGCGTAAACCGGACGCAAGCTGTTTGCAGCGAACACCGCATTCGTTTCTACAACTGCCCCCATGGGAATACCCTTCATTTGTCCAACGTTAGGCACGTTAATATTGGTGACAAATTGCTCAAGTCCGATGAGACCTTTTAACTGTCTCACTTCTTCTTCGCCTGATGGTTTGAGCGGCAGTTTCTCCTCGCCACTTAGCAGCTTTCCGTAAAAAAGCTCGGTTGCAGCATGCTTGTCAACACGACTTTGAACCGTCGTTAACCCAAACTTCCATGATCGAACCGTCTCAGGATCTTTCAAATACCAAGGAGGCATAAATTCTGCCAAGTGACGGTCGCCCGCAGCAGCAATTACACCATAACGCCGAAATAAATCAAACTTCACGCGGTTAGCCGCCGTATATGTGTTCGTCATCCAAGCATCTTTGTTATGTTCAAATCCAGATTCATAATAGTTATCAACAAACTTACGATACATCGGAAGTAAGTCCCTATTCTGATACGTCGCTTGATCGATCCATGTAAAATGGTTAATCCCCAGCACATTCACTTTCACTTCATCCCTATGTACACCCTCCATGCCTTCCATATCGCGCAACATGCGAATCAGAAGGCCTTGTACCCCGAAAATCTCATGGCAGCAGCCAATTGCTTTAATTTTCGGAAACACTTCGTAAAGTGTCCGCGTACAGAGTGTCATTGGGTTCGTGTAATTAAACACCCAGGCATCAGGCGAATATCGCTCGATTGCTTGTGCAATTTCCACATACATCGGAATGGTACGAAGAGCTCTGAGCAGCCCCCCTGGTCCCGTTGTATCACCAACAGCCTGATAAATGCCGTATTTCTCAGGGGCATGAACGTCGGATTCCATTTCTTCAAAAGTACCAGGTAGAATCGAAATAAACACAAAATCGCAGCCACTCAACGCTTCTTGGAGCGTCGGATACGCCTTGTACGTCCATTTGGATTTCGTCTCTGGATAATCAGCAACCGAGTTACCCAGTTTTTCATTGTTTCGGGCTTTCCCATAGTCAAGATCATACAACCGAATCGTACCCGACAATTGACCGTCCAGCGCCAAATCGGCAATCAGATTTTTAGCCCAATACATCGAACCCCCGCCAATATAAGCGATTTGTATATCGCTGACTTTCTCATTAGCAAATTTCATGTTGTTCCTCCCTCATATCTTTCAACACCCACATTAGCTATCAGTATAGAAAACAATTCCACATTAGGGGATGGCAAAAATTAAGTCGGGTTGTGATTTTTTACACTTTTGCAAAAAGAGAAAGTAAAAAACGCCAGTCCTATTTTAGAGGACTGGCGTTGTATGAAAGATGACAAAATCGGTTATGAAAAACCATTGACCGCTTGCCTTGCTTACAGCAGCCGCTGTAAACGTAAGATCGTAAACCGGTTGCGCACGAACAACGCATCCTGCAGCGATGCCTCCACCAACGCCGGCTCCACGCCAAGCTGGTCCGGCGTGATCGGCCCCTGCACCGCCGCGAGCCACGCAGCAAGCTGCGCTGGCGGCGGAACCGCCCGGGCGATGCTCTGCACATCGCCCCAATGCTTCGCGATGCGCGCTTGCAGCGCATGCGCATCAACCCCCATCGCCGACGCATTCTCGGCGATGATGGCTTCGGCCATGGCCCCGTAGGCCGCCCGGATGCGTTCCGCATCCGTCTGCGCACTCGGGGCCTGCCCGTTCGCTAGGCGCGCAGCGGCCTCCTCGGCCGTAAGCTCAAGCAGCGCCTGATAGCGCTGCGCCATGAGCACGGTCGTGACGCCGACCTTCGCGCCGTGCAGCAGCGCCCGGCGGCGCTGCTGCAGGAGCACCATCTCCCAATAATGGGAGAGATGGTGCTCAGCCCCAGAGGCCGGCCGGGAGTGGCCGACCAATAGCATGGAAAGGCCGGATAGGATCAGGCCTTCCATCAATCGGCGCATGCCCAGCTCGGTGCGCTGCGCAATCTCTTCCAGATGGGCGGTGGTCAGCTCCACCGCCTCCAAAGTCAAGCGAGCACTCAGCTCGCAATAGTGCTCGTCTAACAGCACGCGGCCGAGTGCCCAGTCCGCGAGTGAGGTGTGCTTGCCGAGCATGTCGCCAACGCCAGCTGCAATCATGGCTTGGGGCGCTGCAGCGAGTATGCCCAAGTCAGCGAACAGTGCCTCTGGCGCAGAGCAGGGAATCGTCTGTTTGAAGCCGCGAACGATGAGTGGTGCGCCCACTGAGGCAAACCCATCAACGGACGGCGCTGTCGGCACAGAGAGGAAAGGCCGATTCGTTCGATGGCTTACAAAGCGTACAATGTCATGCAGCGTCCCTGTGCCTACGGCGATCAGAACTTGTGAAGTCGTCGACGTGTCCAACATCAATTGTACGATGGCTTCCTCGTCAGCTGCGACTTCGCCCATCTCATTCTCCCGAATGACACAAGTGCCAACCTTCACCTGTCCGTCTTCCAGCAGCGAACGCAGCTTTTCACCAGCCACCGCATAGGTATTCGCATCGGCTACCAGCGTTATTTCCTCATACCCTGTTTCCTTCACATAAGCAACAACGTCAGCTAAAGCATTTTGAGCTATGACAATACGGCGAATCGGAATCTCATGCTTTTGCCCGCAGGCGCAATCTAGTCTTTTTCCCAACCACCCTTGTAATAATTCACTCATATCTCTCATCTCCTAACTCGTACGTACAAGTGATCCTTCCTCCTATTCTAGCTCAACCTATGCTATAATGAAAGCCATTCTAGTAGACTTTTCGCACGAAAAGAGGAGACAAATCCCTCATGCCGATCCAATCCGAAACCGAGCTATATGCACCGATCAAACACTTCTTCGAACAGCGTGGCTATACCGTCCGCGGGGAAGTTAAGCACTGTGACTTGGTGGCCATTCGCGGCGAAGAACCACCGCTTATTGTTGAATTAAAGAAGAGCTTTAATATCCCGCTTCTCATTCAAGGGATTGATCGTTTACGGCTCACACAGGATGTGTACGTCGCTTTCGAACTCCCTAACAAGGGGAAAGCCCCCCATCGTGTACAATGGGAGGACATTCGTCGACTTTGTCGCATGCTTGGACTAGGTGTGTTAACGGTCCAATTCTACAAACGCAAACAGCCCACAGTCGATCTCGTCTGTGAGCCTACACCATATACCTTACGACCTAACAAACGGGCCTCTGGCAAATTAATGACCGAATTTCATGAGCGCAGCGGTGACTACAACGTTGGCGGCAGCTCCCAGCAGAAGCTGATGACCGCCTACCGCGAGAAATCACTCCATTGCGCTTATCTTATGCAGCAGCACGGCCCACTAAGTCCGCGTAAGCTGCGTGAGATGACCAGCAATATGAACGTGAGCTCACTTCTGCAGCAAAACTACTATCGTTGGTTTGTCCGACAAAGCCGCGGCATCTATCATCTTACGCCTGCAGGCGAGAAAGCTTTGGTAGATTATGCACACGTAGCAACAGCTTTCCCAAGAATTGACCCGAGTTAAAAGATTTTTCGACTGAGGAGCTACCTACTTGCTCTTTCACTCCCCGAAGTCGATTCTTTCGACTTAGAGCATCCCTTTTGGCTCTTTTCGCCCCCCTAAGTCGATTTTTTCGACTTAGGGCATCTCTCAAGGCTCTTCTCGCTTCCCTAAGTCGATTTTTTCGACTTAGGACATCTCTCAAGGCTCTTTTCACTCCCCGAAGTCGATTTTTTCGACTTAGGGCATCCCTCCTAAGACCGAATCACAACCCGATGAACATTGGACTCCTCATTCATCCGCAGCAGTGCTTTGTTCATCCATATCGCGGCTTGTGAGCCTTCACCCATGGCAATCGTCACTTGCTCAGCATGGACACCCACATCACCCGCCGCCCATACGAATGGGACGCTCGTCATCTTACTCCGAGGGTCGGTCATAATGTGTCGATTCTCCATGCGTTCTGCACCCAGCTGACGTGCTAGATCGGACTTGACCTCATTCCCTCCGAAGGCAATAAAGCCTCTCTCTGCTTCAACTTTACTGCCATCTTTGAGCACAATACCTTTAAAACGCCCCGGTGAATCGGCAATAACCTCGGCAAGATCTTCTGTCAAATAGGTGATGCCTTTATTCTTCATTTCCATAAGATGCTCGCTTTTCACAGCACAGCTTTGGTGATTTACATACGTTATCCTCTCTGTTCGGTGGCGCAGCTTAATCGCCATTGCTGCTCCTGCATCACCTGAGCCCATCACCACCGTACTGCGATCCTTAATTTCATAGCCGTCGCAATCGGGACACACATATACGGTTAATCCCAAGCACTCCTTCAGGTTCGGGATTTCAGGCATACGATCGATCAAGCCCGTCGCTAGTAGAAGCGTATTCGCTTCGTAACCTCGGCCACTTTTTCCCCATAGCTCGAAGCCATCACCTATTCTTCCTTTGGCGACAGCTTGGACAACTTCATCTTGGACAAATACAACGCCTAACCGCTCCGCCTGCAATCTGCCTAATTGTCGTAATTGTTCCCCCGATACGCCGTCTGGCCAACCAAGAATATTATGATAGCTCCTACACAGTGTTGAACGCCCGTAACCCGCATCAATCACAAGTACTTTATGCTCATATCTGCCTAATTGAATCGCCGCTTGAAGCCCTGCAATGCCGCCTCCGACGATCAAAGCATCCACTTTCTCCATGTCCACAGTGCCCCTCTTCTTCAATTCACTACCAACTAGGATAACCGAATTGTGGGACAATCATCCTTTTCATCGATTCTTAATCGACCAAATCAAACCAAATTGCGTCATTGCGGCTAGCAACAGAATCCATGGAATGAGGCCGCTGTCCAAATCGCTCCCGAAAGTGATTAGAGCTAGAATGGAAATAACCCGCCCCACATTCAGGAAAAACTCCCGAACAACAACACTTTCGACCTTTAATTCCCCCTTGAGAGGAAGTCTCGCAATTAAGCTATAATAGAAACCTGTCATTGTATTCCCTTGCAGAGGTGCAAATATCGAATACAGAATCATGAAGCCGACGACCGACCACACATTTAAGCTTCCTATTATACAGGAGACACCCACAAGGTAACCTACCGTCGAAATGGTCAAATACATTCTTGCTCTGCCTGCATTCGCGTACTTCGAAATAAAAATCCCCATCACGATACTTAGACTCGAATAGAGGACACCGAGATAACCGACCAAATCTTCTCGAGGCAGTACTTTGAATAAGAGAATGTTCGGAAGAAACATCATCGTGCCTTGCAGCAAACCCATACCAAAGAAGCCAAACAACGCTTTCAACCACTCTTGCTTTTTCTTCATAATGAGCCCTGTGTATTTCAAATAATACACCCGATGATGCCCGCTTGACGCCTTGATTTTCAATGATATTAACGCGGCCAATAAAAACATGATGAATGCGATCGAGAAGACGATGGTATATCCGCTTAATCCTTCTTTTAACCGAATAATGAAACCAGCAAGTGCCGGCCCTGCAAGCGTAGCCGCTGTGAAGAACATCATATTGAACGCGAGATAGCGAATCCGATTCTGTTCCGTCGACACATCATACATCAGTGTTAAATAGCCAACCCAGTAGAAAGCGCCAGCAAGTCCATTAAATATGGCAAAAAGCACATAATAATCGACCAACCGCTCCCCTGCAATACTCACACTTAAATAGAAGAGACCGATTAGTACGATACCAAGCCGGTACGCGACCATACGATCCTTCTTCTTAATCATATAACCGCCAATGGCGAACCCTATCGGTGTTAAGATATACACGATGATGTTGTAAGTCCCATTCACGACTACACTATGCGTTAACCGCCATAAGTATAAATTGAGGAACACCCCTGACATGGAAGCTCCGAATTGAAAAATAGTATGAATAATCAAGGAAATAATCGCATCGCGAGACAACTTTTTCTCTAGCGGAAGCGCATTCCCTCTGTTCTGCAGCCATGCTCTAATTTTATGATTCATGGTGAACCCCCAGTCTTCTACATTGTAACAGCCATTGCGCGAACTGTTAAACAGCAAAAAGCCCCAGCATTAGCGCTGAGGCTTGACGTACGTCTAGATTCGGGTTACTTCTTAAGGCTATCCCATGTTTTCTGGAATTCTTCCAACATTTGATCCTTGGTATACTTCTTCGCTACATAACCTTGCATGATATCGCCGAATTTCTTACTGGATGCTTCTCCACCTGGGAATTTGAACCAGTTCCAGCTCAATGTTTTGCCAGCTTTGCTGTATGCGATAATGTCTGCTGCTAATGGTCCAAGTACTTTCTCGTCTGCAGGAATCGATTTGAAAGCAGGGATAAACTTGAACTCATCTGTAATGTATTTCTTACCGATATCGGAGCTAACCATCCAGTTCAAGAATTTCTTAGCTTCGTCTTTCACAGCAGAGTTTTTGTTAACAACCCAGTTATTCGGTACGCCTACGAACAATTTGTCGTTCGCAGTTGCATCATCGCTGATCGGCATTGGCAAGAAACCAATTTTGATATCAGGGTTTGTTTTGGAAATTTGAACTTGTGTCCAGTTACCTTGTTGCGTCATAGCCGCTTTACCCGTTGCAAAATCCGTTACTTGAGTATTGTAGTCGGTTTGTAGTGGGTTTTTGTTGCCATATTGCAATTGAAGGTCGAACAATTTCGCCCATTGGTTGAACACTTCGTTACCTGTAATTTTCGATGTACCTTTGTTCAAGCCATCGATGAACGCATTCGGATCCTTTTGATAAGCAAATGGAAGGTTCACGAAATGGTTTCCAAGTACCCACCACTCAGCATATCCTGTTTCAAATGGCGTGATTCCCGCATCTTTCAACTTTTTAGCCGCTGCTTCTAATTGAGAGAATGTTTTTGGAAGCTCTGTGATGCCCGCTTTAGCAAATAGATCTTTGTTGTATTGGAAGCCATAACCTTCAAGGTTAAGCGGCTGACCGTATAGCTTGCCACCTTTTGTCATAGGCTCTTTCGCAACATCTACAAGATCTTTCACCCAAGGTTGATCGGATAGATCTTCCAAGTTATCGATCCATTTATCTAGATCCGTGAAACCACCGTTGTTGAAAATATCCGGTTTGTCACCTGCATTAAACTTCGCTAGCAGGGCTGCACCGTAATCAGCACCACCACCGACAGTGTCGACTTGAATTTTTACATTCGGGTTCAGCTTCTGATATTCTTGCACCATTTTACCAAGTTGATCTGCAATCTCTACTTTGAATTGGAAGATTTTAATTGTGACTGGCTTACCGCCAGCAGCAGGTGTTGTTGTAGCTGTTGAAGCGCCCGTAGTTGGAGCTGGACTTGCTGTCTCGTCTTTTTTCCCGCAGCCAGCTGCTAATACGGATAAGGATAATACTGCCGCCATTGAAACCATCGTTAATTTTTTCATTTAGGTAATGCCTCCCTTTAACTTGTTTCTTCGTTTGTTCCCCGCTTACTTGCCCTTAACTTGCTTCCTTACATGATTCATTGTAAACACTTACATCGTGCCTTAACACCGAGTATATTGAACATAAAGGTGGAATATCTTGAACTTATTTGCAATTCTGTCATCCTTTTACTGAACCTGCCGTAATCCCTTCGACAATATGTTTCTGTAAGAACAAGAAGAAAATAACGATTGGCAGTACGCTTAATGTTAACCCAGCAAGAGCTAAATCCCATTGTTTCGTATATTGTCCAAAGAAAGAGAAGGTTGCGAGCGGAATCGTTCGCAGCTCCGGATTGCCCAGTACGAGAGATGGAAGCAAGTAGTCATTCCAGATCCATAAGCTGTTCAAAATAATAATCGTAATCGACATTGGCTTGAGCAGTGGAAATACGATTTTCCAAAACACACCATAGGCTGAACTGCCATCGACTTTTGCCGACTCCTCAATTTCCAGCGGAATAGACTTGATGAAACCATGATACAAGAACACATTTAATGAAACACCGAAACCGAAGTAACAAGCAACCAATCCCAGCTTACTATCCATGAAGCCAATTTGACTAGCTACACGTACTAGCGGAATCATAATCGACTGGAAAGGAATAACCATCGCAGCTACGAAAGCCAAGAACACCAAGTTATTGAATTTACTAGATTTTCTCACCATGCGATAAGCTGCCATGGATGAGATCACCACAAGGCCCACATTAGCCAAAACGGTAATGAACAAAGAGTTAAAGAACGCCTTTGGAAACTTCATGATACTCCACACTTTCGTGTAGTTATCTAGGTAAAGAGAGTTTGGAAGTTTCGCTGTATTCGCTGCAAGCTCAGGGAACGTCTTCAAGGAATTTGCGATAACAAAGTAAAACGGAATTAAGAACAGTAAGGCAACTAGAATGCCCAGCACTTCGAGAGCAAATAATCGACCTGTATATTTTTTGACGGAAGCCATTAGACCTCAACCTCCTTGCGCTTGGTGTACATCACTTGGATGGTTGAAATGATGGCAACCACGATGAAGAATACGAGAGCTTTGGCCGTACCTAAGCCGTAGCGATTATTACGGAATGCTTCTTGATAAATATTGATGGATACGGACTCCGTAGAATTGAATGGTCCGCCTTTTGTCAAAGAGAAATTCAAATCAAAGATTTTGAATGACCATGAAATCGTCAGGAACAAACAGACTGTCACTGCTGGCATAATGAGTGGAACGATGATGCTTCGCAATACTTGTAAACGTGATGCACCGTCAATATAAGCTGCTTCCAGCATATCCTTCGGTACATTCGACAAGGCAGCTATGTAGATGATCATGAGATATCCTGCACCCTGCCACACACTGACAATAACGATCGCCCAGAAAGCTGTCGTTGAATCGCCCAACCAAGGTAATTCGAAAAAGCCGATATGTGTAAGATTGCCAAGAGTCGCAAATCCTTTTACAAAAATAAACTGCCAAATAAAACCAAGCAACAAACCACCAATTACGTTAGGCATGAAAAAGATGGTGCGCAGCACATTTCTTGTTTTCAGTGCTTGCGTCAGCAATAAGGCGAGTAAGAAACCTACTAGGTTTGTCAGAATAACGTTCGTCACGGTTAAACGTGAAGTAAAGTTAAAAGCATTGCGATAATCCTTATCATGGAATAGGATTTGTTTGAAGTTTTCCAACCCATTGAATTTTACTTCCGTTGTTACGCCATTCCATTCAGTAAACGAATAATAGATGCTCATCAGAAATGGAATCAAGACTACGATGGTAAAAAATACTAACGCAGGTCCGATAAAAACCCATTGCTGAAGCCATCCAGAAAGCATTCTTTTTGTTTTCACTGGGAAGTCCCCCTTACCATTTTGCTACTATACCCCAAGTATAGAGTGCTGCAGTACCCCAAAACACAGACAATGGTGACGCATTAGGTGGAATTTGTTGACCTCTCCTGCTACAATGTAGGGGAAAATCCTAATACAGAAACCGAGTTGATGAAGTGTGATTCGACATAGTATCCGCAATAAACTCATCTTATTTTTGCTCATCGCCACGTTAATCCCCTTCCTCACCTCCCTTGTTGTGTCCTACTTTTTTACGAAGCAGAAGGTTACCGAGGATACGCTCACGAACAACTCCGTGCTGCTTACACAGGGTAAAACAAACATCGAAAACTATTTGAACGGCCTTGTTCAGGCTTCCTCTACGATTTACACAGGAAGAAATCTGGCTGAGCTTGGTCAATTTTATGATATTATTCAAACGCAGCGTGAAATCGACTATCAGAGCGATAAAGTGATCAAAAGCGGGCTCCAGGTAATGTCACACTCCGTGAAGGAAATCAAACAAATTTACCTGTATGCCTCAGTGAGCAACCGTTCTTATCTCTCCAACAATGACATCCAAGTAGGCATGGTAGGTAAATATGAAGGACTGCAGCCGTTCCCAGCGGACAAGCTTGTTTATTTTGAAACGACACACCAAAGCAACTTATACGGGATGTCGCTTACTGCGTATTCTATCCCAACGCCAGTTATTTCTATGCACCGAAACGTCATGTACTCACCAAGTAATCAATCCATTGGCGAGCTGGTTATTGATTTGAAATTAGACCTCATTTCCGACATTTCCCAAAGCCTTTTCACCCATGATCAAGAGGAGCTCTATATTTTAGATGACAAAGGGCGGATCGTCTTCGGCCCAGATGCGAGCAAATGGGGGCTTCCCTTAGGTGACAGTTGGGGGAATGAAGCGATTCATAGTTCACTTGATAGAGGCAGCTACGAGTGGACGAAAGGTGCTTTTGCCGGGATTAATATGTATGAGAAAATGCGCACAGACTATTTGAACTGGACCATTGTCAAACGTATTCCCTATGAGCTGTTAACCAAGAATGCTCGCCAGTTGACCTTCATTAACGCACTAATCCTTAGTTTCTCCATGCTGATTGTCATGGCTGGTACGGTCTATATTAGTATTCGTTTTACTGCCCCAATCAAACAGTTAATTCGTTACATTACACGTATTCAAACTGGACAAGCTGGACTAGGTGATCAGCAAAGCGACATTGAGTTAACCCGCGTGGACGAAATGGGGATTCTCGCAAACCGCTTCCACGGGCTTATGCAAGATCTAGATCAAATGGTTATGCGTGAATATCGGTTGGAGCTAGCGAATAAATCGAATCAACTCATGGCCTTGCAAGCGCAAATTAACCCGCATTTTCTGAATAATGCCTTGCAATCGATCGGTACCTTAGCCTTGCAGCACGAAGCCCCTAAGATTTACACCTTGATTAATTCTTTGGCCAAAATGATGCACTACAGCATGAACACGAATGAATCGGTGGTTCCGCTTCGTAAAGAAATCGAACATACGAAAGCCTATTTGGAGCTGCAGAAGCAGCGTTTTGAACATCAATTTGAAATTGTTTATGCGATTGAGGAAGGCACTCAGACCTTATCCGTTCCTAAAATGATGCTACAACCGCTTGTCGAAAATTATTTCAAGCATGGCTTTAAACCTAGCCAATCGCAAGACGTTGGTCTGTTGCGTATCGAAACTGCGAAACTGATCACCGCAGAAGGTGACTTTTTGAAGCTCACCGTTGTTGATAATGGCATTGGGATGACGGAGCAGCGGATCCATGAAGTCCGAAGTCGCTTGAAAACGCCAACTGCAGCAGATGATTCCTATATCGGTTTACGTAATGTTCTTACGCGCGTCCAGCTCTATTTCAATGATGATGCCACATTGGAGATCGACCATGTCCAACCCCAAGGCCTGCGAATTGTCATTCTTATTCCGATGAAAAAGGGAGTTACCTGAAATGAAAGTATTACTTGTAGATGATGAGAAGCATGTTCGTGATGCCATCCGATTGCTTGTGAATTGGAAGCATTATGGCATTGATACCATATTAGAAGCATCTGACGGGGAAGACGCCGTTGCCTTGGTTGGCAGTGAGCATCCTGAAATCATTATGACCGATATGATGATGCCCGGCATGAATGGCGTGAAGCTGCTAGAGTGGCTGCATCGTTATGCCCCTGATGCCAAGACGATCGTTATCAGTGGTCATGACGACTTTTCGTTACTTCGACATACGGTGAAGTTCGGTGGAACGGATTATATTTTGAAACCGATAGACCAAGATCAGTTGAACGAGGCTTTGGACAAAGCCATTCAGACTTGGCTTAAAGATGAAGAACAGCGGCATGCCAGTCGGGAGCTGAACATCGAAGTGAACCAATTCAAGCCGATTTACTGGGACAAGCTGCTTTCCGCGTTAATTGCCGAACCGAATACGTACGAACCTGTCGCTGACCAGCTGGAGCGTGAGCTTCATTTATCCAGACATGTCACGACCTGTCGAGTTGCCATTCTCTCGCTAGATACGATGGAGGCTAGTATCAAGAATAAATTCAGTCAAAATATGGATCTCCTGCTTTTCTCCCTGATTAATATTTGCAATGAATTTCTTGTTCCGCATCAGCGCGGCTACGCTTTCCGACACCTGCATAATTCGAACGAAATTGTCCTCTTTTTATGGTCTGAGCCTTCCCAAGCTGAGGATTTGCTCACAACGATTAATGATGGGATTCGCACTGCTTTACATGCCCGTGTGGACTTCGGGATAGGGCGTGAGCATAGTTTCCCAAGTCAATTGAAGCTTTCCTATCAGGAAGCGCGCGATGCCCTTCGTCAACGGAATCTGAAATCCAAAGAAACCTGGATTCATATGAATTGGCTGCCTGCCAAGGTCACACCACAAACGTTAACCTTTCACCAGTTTGAAGAGCAGATCTTTCTGGCGCTGCGCAGTGGGAATGTCGAGCAGATCCAAGAGATCGTACAGCTGTGGATCGACGCCATCCGAAGCTGTGAAGTGATTACGCCTGAGCAGCTGGAGCACTGGTGGGGAGAATACCGGGTGATGATGCGTCGTTGGGTCCAGCAATTGCTGCCGAACAGCCGCGAGGAAGAGATTCATCCGTTGCTCCTAGAAGATAGCGTTGCTACGATTATTACACTCGACGAGAAGGGCATCCTCTCTTTGTCTCTCTGGCAGCAAGAGCTAACTCGCAGCCTCGTTCAGCTATCCAAGCTCCATCTTGAGAGTCAGCACAAAGGGAACAATGTTATTTTCGAAATCGCTAGTTTTCTAGAAAAACACTACCACGAGGATATTTCGCTTGCGGATATTGCCAGTCGATTCTATCTAAGCCGCGAGTATATCTCTCGCAAGTTCAAACAGGAGTTCGAAGTCAATCTATCTGATTACTTAGGACAAATTCGGATGAGCAAGGCGAAGGTGCTGCTCTGCAACCCCAATCTGCGCATTTCCCAAGTCGCTGAGATGGTTGGTTATCAGGATGAAAAGTATTTCAGTAAGGTTTTCAAAAAAATGTCGGGGATGACCCCCAATGAATATCGAAAAACAGCGAATTCTATCTAAAGTTCCGAGAAAATAATGGAATATGCTATACTAGTATGTAAGAGGTGATTTTCATGAGTATGCCCATTGAAAGCGCAACGGCGAATTCTTTTCCCCGCACGTCGAAGGCAACAAGGGTCAAGAAGAAAACGTATGTCTACCTATTCGTGGGTTGGGTCATGCTGATCGCAGTCGGAGTAACAGCTACGATGATGTACACGGAACATCTGAGGCAACAAATATCAACCGATATCGCACAGCAAACCCAGCAGCAATTACAGGTAATTCAACAAGATTATCAGAAGCAAGTCTCTCAATTGAAGGATAGTGTAACTACCGATATGAAGACTTTGCAAGCCAAAGTAGATTCATTGAATGAACTACTGGCATTCACCAAAGATAGCGCTAACAGCAAGACCGATAATAGTAATCAATTGTATACGCAGCTTGCAGACGTCAAAAAGAAGCTAGATGAGCTGACTAAGAATCTGGATGTGTTGAAATAATGACAGCAAATTCGATTCAGCAAATCAATCGTATGATGTTGCTTGTGTGTGCCCCATTCCTGGGCATGCTGATTTGGCTGCTCTTCGTCTCCCTGCATATTTCTATTCCAGTCAATTCACCTATAGCGTCAACACCACTCCAGCTAGAGCAAGAGACGAATAACTTGAACAGCCTATTGACCAAGGCGAATAATGATGCCGTTCAAACCAAAACCATTATTCAACAGTATTTCCAGCTGTACGAGAAAAGCACGGCAGAAGTAACCGCCATGCTCCAAAGTGCGGCTTCGCAAGTCGTCAAACCCGGACTTATCTATGATACAAGGATTACAGCCAAGCTTGGAAGTCCCATCCGTTCAGCCACTTCTGGCAATATCGATATTCAGCTGTTCGCTTTGAATGAAAAACATTATTCAGGTTATGCTCTTAAAGTGAACCTCAAAAGCGATAAAGCGATTAAGCTTGTGTTAGGGAATGATAAGCTCGGTTCGAGTGAAACGACATTAGCCGCAGCTTCGCGCTATGGCGCTGTTGTCGGCATTAACGCTGGCGGCTTCGCGGACGATAATCGTGGAAAACGCTATCCGCTGGACACCACCGTGATGAACGGGAAATATGTCAACGGCTTCTTCCCTACCAACAATGACACAGCTTTCATCGGTTTGAACAAGGACCGTAAGCTGATCGGCGGCAAGTTCAGCTCGCAGTCGGAGCTTGATAAGTTGAATCCTCTGATGGGGTCGACTTTCGTCCCCGTGTTGATGAAGAACGGCAGTAAAATGTCCATTCCGTATCAATGGCAGAGCTCACCAGCAAGAGCTGCACGAACCGTGATGGCTAATTACAAACATGATCAGCTCTTATTCCTTGTCACAGATGGCTACGATGAGAGCGGCAATTCCGGTGCTACACTGGCTGAGCTGCAGGACAAGATGCAACAGCTAGGCGTCGTTGATGCTTATAATCTGGATGGAGGCGGCTCTACCACACTCGTCTGGGGTGGCAGCGTAATCAATCGTCCTTCAGATGGAAGACTCCGGCCACTCGCTACGAACTTCTTGTTTTTCAAATGACCCAAATTATTCACACAATATTCGTTTCTTTTTTGGGGATGGTTGGGTATAATAAGCCTTAACTATGTGCAAAAATGTTCTTTAACCCTATAGTGGATGCTTACGAAGTCAGTTTTCTGCCGAAAACTTTTAGGAGGTGCAGCAATGTTCGGTTTATCTACAACATTTTGGCTCGTTAATTCGGTTTTTCTATTATTCATCGTCGCTATGTTGACGGCTTCCTATAACGAGGACAAAACAAAAGGCCTATAAAAGCCAAGAAAAAAAGCATCGTCTTTCTCCAGTTGGAGAAAACGATGCTTTTTTTCATTTGTTAAACTACTAGGCTCTCGCCTTAAGCAGGTTCATTTCAGTTATACAAACGCCGCAAATATAGCGATCTTTGAATTCACTGACACTTTCCATGCTACCGCAGAATACACATTTTGGACGATATCTCTCAAGAATGATATGGTCTCCCTGTACTAGAATTTCTACAGGATCTCCTTCATTCATTTGGTATCGCTTTCTTAACGATTTAGGTAATACGATTCGTCCCAATTGATCGACTTTACGTACGACTCCAGCTGGCTTCATCATAGGACTTCACCTCTCTTTTCCCAGACGTTTTCTACATTTCCGGCGATTTCACTTCGACCATCTTAACCATATCGAGCTTACCGATACTATTCGCCGTCATTCATGTAATTCCTTCTGCCAAAGCCCTAAAAACTTTCTTTTCTTGTCAGAAATGTCGCTTGAGTACTAAAAAACGTAGGTCAGGAGTATTCCTACTCGAGACCTACAAATCCAGTTTGTCGTAATCCCTCATATAAAATAATAGCCGCTGAGTTGGATAGATTTAATGATCTTACCGCGTCGGACATTGGCAACCGTATTAAGGTATCTGGATGTTGACGAAGCAGTTCCTCAGGCAGACCTTTAGTCTCTTTACCAAACACGAAAAAATCGCCATCTTGGAAAGTAAAATCGGAGTAACGTAGTTTTGCCTTCGTTGATGCGAAGAAGAATCTATGACCCTCATACGCTGCCAAGACCTCATCGAATGAATCGTGGTAGTCAATCTTTACGGAATGCCAATAATCAAGACCAGCTCGCTTCAGCGTCTTATCATCGGTATCAAAGCCAAGGGGTCTCACCAAATGAAGATGCGTACCTGTTGCTGCACATGTGCGAGAAATGTTACCTGTGTTCGCAGGAATTTCGGGTTCTACCAATACAATATGAAAAGCCATCTCTGTTCATTCACCTCATTCTCTATCCTATTATAACCTGATTCCGATTGCAATTTAACACAGGGTTAACTTTATCTTAATATCACGATGATAGAGGTACGTCATACTAGAGATATCCTTCATTAAAAGGAGATACCTAACAATGAAAAAGAAAATTCTTATTGTTGATGACGAACCTTCAATTTCCATGCTAATTGAATTTAACCTAAAGCTTGCTGGTTTCGAAGTACACTGTGTGTTCGACGGAGAAGCTGTCTTCGGCGCTATTCAATCCTTTCGCCCTGACCTTATTGTCCTTGATCTCATGCTGCCCAAAATGGACGGCTTACAAGTATGCCGCAAGCTGAGAAGCCAGAACAACCTTGTTCCGATTATTATGTTGACGGCTATGCAGGATCTAACCGATAAAATTGCCGGTTTAGACAACGGAGCCGATGATTACATGACAAAACCTTTCTCACCGCTTGAGCTTGTCTCACGTATCCAAGCGATTCATCGCCGTATTCAAACCTTGCCTTCAACGACAGAAGAAGCACCGATCGCGATCGGTCAAATTTCCGTCAAAGCAGAGCAACGGGAAGTAACGATGAATGGCACGCCTATCGAGCTTACACCGAAGGAATTTGAATTGCTTCTATTCCTCTGCAAGCATCGCGGCAAAGTCCTTAGTCGACAACAGCTGCTTCACGGCGTGTGGGACTATCATTTCCTCGGGGATACGCGCATCGTAGACGTCCATATCTCGCATCTGCGTGACAAGATTGAGCAGAATGCACGTCATCCGGAATATATCATGACGATTCGCAACGTAGGTTACAAATTGACTGAGCCTGTCATCAAAGAGTCTTACGCTTAATGCACGAGCTCAATTAAAGAAACATCCCAGAACATGAATCATGTCTTGGGATGTTTTTTTGGTTAAGATTTTCCTTTCAGCTCTGCTGCCGCTTGCTCAGCTTGCTTATGCTCCAAGGATTCGGTTAATCGCTCTTTACTCATGAGAACTGCTGCTATAACAGCCAACGCTGTTGGAATCAATGCCCACATAAATGTATAGGAAATCGAGGATGATAATCCGGCAGTAATTTTATCTAGAGCAGGTTTTGGAATTTGGGCACGCATTTCAGGTGCCAGCAATACCCTAGGATCACTAAACGCTGGATTGTCAGCCATGTTCCCTTGCCCGCTTCCAGCGAAAATGTCCTTAAGCTTCGCTGTAAAATCATTCCGTTGAATAATTCCGAATAGTGTAATCCCTAGCGTCATACCTAGGGAACGAACGAATGAGACTGTTGCATTCACTGAACCACGCTGGGACGGATCAAAGTGATGAATCGCCGCATTGGAAAGTACAGAGAAGCTCGCGCCGATCCCAACACCAACGACGATCATGCACATTGTCACATACAAGCGGCTTGTATCCGGTTCAAGCTGTGTCAGCATGAACATACCCGCTGCTAGAATTACAACAAAGATCATCATAATGTTCCGGTAGGGCATCTTATTCATTAAGAAACCGCCGCCGACCGCTGAAAATACGGAACCTACCATCATCGGCAATAAGACGAGCCCCGAATTCGTAGCTGTACCGCCAAGTACCCCTTGAATATAAATAGGGATATACACAGATGCTGTGATGAAGCCCATCCCGCTCAATAAACCAAGCGCATTACTCGTCGTAAACAAACGGTTCTTAAACATGGGGAATGAAATAATAGGCTCGATGACTTTTCTTTCAATCATGATAAAGCAGATTGTAAGCACCGCGAAAGCTGCAAACAATCCAATAATTAAGCTCGAATCCCATGCATATTTATTGCCGCCTAGCTCAAGAGCAAACATCATACTGACAACAGCACCAACAAGCGTAACGGCACCCCACCAGTCGATCTTCTGCTTCGTATGGATAGGTGATTCTTTATAATAGACTGCAATAAAAATAAGGGCCAAAATACCAAGAGGAATATTCACATAGAAGACCCAATGCCAGTTAATATAATCTGTAATATACGCGCCAAGCAACGGTCCGAAAATACTCGACAAACCGAATACCGCACCGAACAAACCGCCTAACTTCCCGCGTTGTTCAACAGGGACGGTATCAAACATGATCGTGAACGCAATCGGAATAAGCGCTCCGCCGCCAATCCCTTGAAGCGCACGGTAAATACTAAGCTGAACAATACTTTCTGCAGTACCACACAGGATGGAGGCAAGCAAGAATACAATTAAACCAAAAACAAAAAATCGTTTACGCCCGAACATATCGGATAACTTACCAAAAATCGGCATACCGGCCATTTCAGCAACCATGTACGCGGATGTCACCCAAACGAACTTATCTAGTCCGCCAAGATCGCCTACGATCGTTCCCATTGCTGTAGCGACAATCGTATTATCCATCGATGCCATCAGCATTGCCAAGAGCAGACCTGCTAAAACAAAGCCTACTTTATTATTTGCTTTCGTCATTCTTACACATTCCTTTACTATTTCGTTTCGTCTGTCCACTTTAAACGGACAGGCGTACTACAACTTGCGTGATTCTTTCACAATGGCACCCTTCTTTTTCTCCAGATGCCCCTTGTATTCAACCAGTTCGACTTCACAGCCAGGACCAATGACAACTTGGTTACCGCGGACTACCTTCGCTCTCGTATGCTCCAGGTAAATATCATCCCCTTCAATCACCGAAACCATAACCTTTGCGTGCGGTGAGGGTCTAAAGAAGAAACTTAACGGATGCAGCATACTCGCTTTACGAATTCTAATTTTCTCTCCGCCGATCTCTTTCACTGTTGAATCTTGGAATAGTCTAACGTCGACATCCCCTGCATTTAGCAGTCCTCCAATATCAAACATCCCTTTCAAGTGAAACACATCGACTTCGCAATCCCCTCCTGCAGTGACTTGGCCCTTCAATGCGATCCGGTTGCCTAACATATGACCTTTCACTTCAATCGTCCCTGATCCAGTTAATGAGCCAATTTCGGCATCACCACTGATACTCACCGTCCCCGAATTTTTCATTGTATCGCTTTGAACATTGCCCGTCAATGAAAATGTGCCTACAATGCCTGTTTGGCCTGCCTGCAGATCACCATCCATCTCTATGGTTCCGATACATTTCAACAGACGGCATTTCATATCTCCTTCTACGATGCCTTCTCCAACAATTTTCACACGATCGTAAAGACCACCTGCCACAGTGGAGCTGCCTGTAATGTTCAAGTTACTAATTGACGAACGTTTGTTTGCATTCAATTCCATTGTACATCAAACCCTCCTCTCTCCGCTACACTTTTTCGCTGATCTTCACTTTGGATTTCTTATCTTGTTCGAGCTTGACTGTATATTCAATGAGTCCGATCTCGCAACCAGGCCCAATCGTAATATTCGCCCCTCTTACTACATCTGCCGTCGTGTACTCCAGATAAATATGATCGCCTTCGATCGTCTGGCACGTCAAATGATTGCCGATAGCTGCAGGCAGAATCTTCAACAAACTAGCAAAGCTAATTCCCGACTGCTTACGAATTTGGATTCGTTCTCCACCGATTTCCGCTATTTTGCAATGACCGTGTAAGGTAACTTGGATGGTATCCGCATTGAGTGTGCCCACTTGCAGCTTGCCATTTGCATGAAACTTCTCTGCTTCACAACTGCCGGTTATCGTGGATGCACCGTGTATCTCAATATTCTCGCCAAAATAATTTCCCTCGACCTTCACTCTCCCGTGAATCCGTGTACGCTTAGCCTTCAAATCCCCCTGAATCGTAAGGGTCCCATTCATTTCCGCCGTTTCCGATTGGATGCTGCCATTCACTTCTCCACGACCATTTAGCGTAAAATGCGAGCAAATAACGTCCCCTTCCAGGCGTCCTATTCCATCAATTTTCACGGTACGAAAGCTCCCGCCATTCGAAGAACCTATCCCAGAAATCATCAAATTACGTTTCAGTTCCGCTGTCTGCATGGGTGCCACCTCCTTACACTGTTGTTATTTTTAGCTTCAACTCTTCAATTTTCTTCGCTACCTGCACGCGGAGCACGACTTTAGCACCACGCTCGCAAAACAGTTCACAGCCTGTCGTAACAAGGAAGAACAAAGTTAAGCCCATCTTGCGAATAAAAATTAAATCACAAGGCTTTCCCTCAAACTTGGCATATTGCTCTTTCATCGTCAGAAGCAGGTGCTTTCCTTCATCGAGGCTCATCTCCCCAGTTTGTAAGCAATCCTCTAATAGGAACAGAAACAACGTTTCTTCAAAGCTGTACACCGCAGTCGCACCTAAAAAGGGGGAAGCATATTCAATCGTCGCTAGTGAAACAATGTTACGATTCACAAGCTCTAATTTGTCTATTCTCAGATCACTCGGAACGATAGAGAACACATCCGCTAGTTCGTCCAGAGATAGATCATCTTTCATATTTAAAATTTTATCGATACGCGCCAGCATCTGCCCCTTCGGAAAAAACGTTTCCTGTCCCGTAAACGCTGATTTCCGTATAAACCATTCCTCAGGAACTAAGTTTTTCCGTTTCCAGCGGTATAATTGACCATAGGATATTCCTGTTAGCTCTAATAGCTCTTTTTTGGAGATCAAATCCTCTTCCAAACGACATCCCTCCTTTGCAAATTTAATTTAACATAACATTGTTACGTTGACATCAGCCTTGAGACTGAACCCCAATCAGTCCTGGATACGATTCGATCGCTGTAACTCGAATTTTTCGAGTTACAGCGGCTTTATCGCCTCTTTCTCTTCCCGTAACTCGAATTTTTCGACTTACAGTGGCTACTTCGTCTCTTTCTCTTCCCGTAACTCGAATTTTTCGAGTTACAGCAGCTACTTCGTCTCTTTCTCTTCTCGTAACTCGAATTTTTCGAGTTACAGCGGATATATCGCCTCTTTCCCTTCCCGTAACTCGAATTTTTCGAGTTACGGCGAATACTTCGACTCTTTCCCTTCCCGTAACTCGAATTTTTCGAGTTACGGCGACTATATCGCCTCTTTCCCTTCCCCTAACTCGAATTTTTCGAGTTACGGGCTTATCGACCCGATTAGCTAGGCGCATAACCACAAAAAAACCACCCAGCAACCGCTGAGTGGTTCATTTCTTCACTTCTATGTTTCACTTATTAAAATATAAAATCATCGTCCGTCAAAGCCTCGACGTGAATCGTGCGCACATAACCATTGCCTTTTTTGGAGAAAAAGTCATGCTGCTTCGTCTTCGTGCTCAGTCCGTTCAATACAATCGGGTTGATCTCTTCTTCCGGGAACATCGGTTCAACACCCAGATTCATGAACGCCTTATTCGCATTATAGCGTAAGAATGCTTTCACCTCGTCTGCTAGACCGAGCGGTCCGTACAGACTATCTGTATAGCCTTCTTCATTCGCATGAAGCTCTTTCAACAGCGCACACAGCGTCGCGTACGCCTCATCTTGCTCAACTGGGCTAAGCTCCGCGTAGACCTCTTGTGCCAACACGCCGATGTACAGGCCGTGGATGCTCTCGTCGCGTAGAATCAAATCAATGATTTCGCCGCTGCTCGTCATTTTACCTTGGCCAGCCAAGTACAACGGATAATAGAAACCGCTATAGAACAAATAGCTTTCTAGCAATACAGACGATGCCATCGCTAGATACAGCTCTTTGGTCGTATTAATATTCTCATAGTAGTGTGAAATCTTATTCGCCTTAAACTGCAAGTGTGGATTGCGCTCCACCCATTGGAACAGCTCGTTGATCTCCTCAGTCGTAGACAGCGTCGTGAAAATCGAACTGTAAGACTTCGCATGAATCTGCTCCATCATCCCCATGAAGCTAAGCACAGCTTTGCGCTGCAGCCCATCCACATGCTCAAGAATCTTCGGCATCCCAACGCCGCCTTGCATCGTATCGAGCAATGTCAGACCGCCTAGCACCTTCATATACAGCTCGCGCTCCACAGCGCTCAAGGTAATCCAAGACATTTTATCATCAGACAATGGAATCTCTTCATCTGTCCAAAATTGCATAATATTTTGATTCCAGAACGTATTCGTAAAATCATCATCAGGTCGGTTCCAATTTACCGCTTTACGAACGATTGGTTTATTTAGAGTAGGTGCACTTGTCATGATTGGTAATCCCCTTCCTAATTATACCGAGCAGCTTACACATTCCTCAACGGATAGCTGATTGGTTCGTGTGTAGTAGAGCGATTTAAGTCCTTTGTGTGCCGCATACAGGTATAATTTAGCAAGTTGTCTTGTTGAAACATCACTGTTTACGTGTAAAATGGTCGAGATCCCTTGATCCACATGCGTTTGAATCTCCGAAATGAGGTCAAGAATCTTGAACTGATCCATCTGATAAGCAGATTTATAGTAGAAGAAATTGTCACGTGCCATGAATGGCATCGGATAATACGTTGTTGAGTTCGCATACGTACGTGTCTCAATCGGCTCAACAATCGGCATAACGCTGGAGGTTGAATTTTGGATATATGAGATGCTTTGCGTCGGCGCTACTGCCAAACGATATGCATGATAGAGCCCATGCTTCTGAACGTTCGCTTGCAACGCTTTCCAGTCGTCTGGAGACGGAATCGGCATGCCTTCGAATAAACCTTTCACTTTGTCCGACAGCGGACGGTAATCTATTTCTGTATAACGGGTAAAATAATTCCCATTGGCATACTCGGATAGCTCAAAGCCTTCGAACGTTTGCCCGGATTCTTTGGCAATCTCCATACTTTTTTCAATGGAATAGAAATTCATCGCTGCAAAGAAGGTGCGAACGAAATCTCTCGCTTCAGCACTCTCATAAGCAATTTTGTTCTTGGATAAATAGCCGTGCAAGTTCATAACGCCAAGACCGACAGAGTGCAGCTCACGGTTCGCTTTCGCAACACCTGGCGCATTATGGATCGTCGTCATATCACTCACCGAAGTTAGAGCAATCATGCCTTCATGGACGGTTTCGCGCAGCTTTTTACGATCCATCACATTGGCAATGTTCATGGAAGCTAGGTTACAGCTGATATCGCGAAGAATAACGTCATCTTGACCGTAATCATTAATTTCGGATGTTTCTTGCAATTGGAAAATTTCTGTACAGAGATTAGACATCTTGATCGTCCCAATCCCTTTCAGGGCATGATCCTTATTCGCATTCGTACGATTCATCATATATGGATAACCGGATTCCAGTTGAGTTGTCGCAATTTTGGTCAGCATATCACGTGCCTGCATGACGACTTTCTTTTTGACTTTCGGATTCGCTAGGAGTTCATCATACATCTCATCCATATCCAGGTCATCGAGATGCTTGCCATAGGCTTGAAGAACGGTATAAGGTGCAAAAATATGTAGAGGCTTGTTTTCCTCCGCCAGCTTATAAAACTTATTCGGAACAATAAGTCCGATCGAAAGAGTTTTCAAACGGGATTTCTCATCCGCGTTAATTTTCTTGCTATCCAAGAATTCCAATACGTCCCAGCCAAAAATATTATAATACGCCGCGCCTGAACCCTTGCGTTGTCCCATCTGATCCGCATAAGAGAACGCATCCTCCATCAGCTTAAGGACAGGTATAATTCCTTTTGCCGCGCCCTCAACACCTTTAATCGTTTCACCACGACCACGAAGCTTCGATAAATTCACGGCTACCCCGCCGCCAATTTTGGAAAGCTGCATGCACGTTGCGAGTACATAGTTGATGGAATTTAAGGAATCGTCCATTTCCAATAAGAAGCAAGATACCATTTCACCTCGACGACTCTTACCTGCGTTCAGGAATGTAGGTGTCGCTGGCTGCAACCGTTGCTCCATCATGGACAGGGCCAGTACTCGTGCTGTCTCGGCATTTCCGCGACCTAAGTACAGGGCTACAATCGCTACGCGATCTGGAAAATGCTCCAGATATAACGTCTTATCATCACTGCGTAAAGCGTAATCTGTATAAAATTTCGAAGCTGCCATATACGATGCGAACTCGAATTGATTGTCATGTGCCACTTGATACACGCTGTTTACTTCAGCTTCGGTGTATTTGTCATAAACATTCTCGTAGAAGTTATTGTCGATCATGTAACGAACCTTCGAAGAGGTATCGGGGAATGTGAGGCTTTTGCTGTGGACTTCCTTCATAAACACTTCAACAGCTTCTTTATCCTTCTCTAATTGGAAGAAACCATCCATACCGCGTTGCATTAATTCATTATTAAGTTCAATGTGCCGCAATTGCTTGTACCCCCTGAACAAATCGTTCTACATCATTTTTGGTGCCAGATAATTCGAATTTCGTTAATACGGGAACATCGTAAAGTGCAGAGATCGTATCTGCGCTTTTGGCGAAGCCATCACCCCAGTTGCGATTACCGCTAGCTGCTACGCCTTGAAGACGAGAAGAATTACTTTCTAGGAAAGAAGCTACCTTGGGAGGAATTTGACCAAAACCAGTTGTGTACGTCACGAGAACGAATGGCTCGTCCATCGTCATCGCTTCCTCAATCTGAACTGCAGGCATTTGGAGTTTCGCAATAAAACGGCGAACATTTCCAGTCTTCGAATCGTAAGCAATTATCATAGCTTCCGTCTCCTATCATTATCAATTCTCTCTATCTTGTGCCAACACTTGCTAGTAACCTATATGTAGTAAAAATGCTCATTCTATCGTCTGCCACTCGTGGGTGATACTACCCTGTAATCGACAGAATCTGCGTTTTCGTAACGACTCCGTACGCGGTCAAAAAAGCTTAAAACCTGCGTTATTACTTGGTTTCCGCCGCTATTTGAGCCTTCAGCCAGCAATCTCGCAACGCGCTTTTTATCACGACATCTAGTTGATAGTTTCAAATTTATATCAATATATTGTGTTTGTCAACGAGGTAAAAGGCCTATTTACATTTCCAAAACACCAAACCCTAGACGGGGCGTGGCTCGATAGGTTTAGAAAAAATATTTTAATTTTTCACTTGATTTTTTCAGAAATGTCGAAATGCCTAGGACCATTATCACCCACTAGATCTAGTTGCAACTTCTCTCTCAATCATCCTCTTTAAACCTTCTCAGAGACCCTCTAGAGGCTTCAGAACACTTCGATTGAAACTCTATGCCTCCGACAAAAAAAAGCTATCCATGCGCACACGAGGGTGCCATGAATAGCTTCCTTCTTTTGTATTAGCTGTTGCGTTGTTGGAAATCAGTCATGAATTCAGCAAGTGCTTTACATGAAGCGTAAGGTACAGCGTTATACGTGGATGCACGTAAACCGCCAACGCTGCGGTGACCTTTCAAACCAACAAAACCTTGCTGCTCGGTTTCTTTAATGAATTTCTTTTCCAGCTCTTCATCTTGCAAGCGGAAAGTAATATTCATGTTAGAACGGCTTCCTAGATCCACTGGTCCACGATAGAAGCCATTGCTGCTATCGATTGCGCTGTAAATGAGGCCTGATTTTTCGATATTATTCTTTTCAATAACTGTTAATCCGCCTTGCTCCTCAATCCATTTCAACACCAGATTCACCATGTAAATGGAATAAGCCGGTGGCGTGTTATAAAGGGAATTGTTTTTGCTATGCGTTTCATAACGCATCATCGTAGGGATTGTTTTCGGCAGATCAACGAGTAAATCGTCTTTAATAATCGCCACAGTCACGCCAGACGGTCCAAGGTTCTTCTGTGCTCCCGCATAGATCATGCTGAACTTCGACACATCAACCGGGCGGCTCAAGATATCACTGGACATGTCACCGATTAAAGGTATGTTGCCTGTATCCGGGAAGCTTTGGAACTGCGCACCCTCAATTGTTTCATTGGAAGTGATGTGCAGATAAGCTGAATTCGGATCAAGGTTAATTTCACTTAGAGCAGGAATTTTCATGAATTTCTGTTCTTTCGAACTAGCTGCAAGAGAAACTTCTCCAAATAGCGCTGCTTCTTGTACAGCCTTCTCGGCCCAAGCGCCTGTCAACACGTAGCTGCCAACCTTGCCAGCTTTTAAGAAATTCATAGGTATCATGGAGAACTGAGAGCTCGCTCCACCTGTCAAAAAGAGAATTTGGTATCCATCTGGAATACCGAAAATACGCTTCAACAGCGCTTGTGTTTCATTATGTACTTGCTCATATTCCGAACTACGGTGAGATATTTCCATGATGGACATGCCAATACCTTTAAAATCAACAAATTCCTCTTGCGCTCTTTGAAGTACTTCGAGCGGTAACGCCGCAGGCCCTGCGTTAAAGTTATAGGCCCTGTTTCCCATGAGTGACCACACCTTTGCTTTTGTATTATGGCTATGATAGCAATATTCTGATCAAGCATCAAGTAAAACCTCAAACAAGCTCTCCAAGCGCAGGTCGAATACCGCTGTAAATCGCAACCATTTCCTCCAGCTTCATCCGAACAAGACCGCTCGAAGACGGGCATACATAATCGACAACACCGTCTACCATCGGGTTCGGTTGAATCCCCCATGCAATACCTCTGCGGCCGCTATATTGCTCATAAACACCTTTCCCCACGAAGCACACCACCTTAGGTCGGAAGTACTCGATTTTCTCTTTCAAAATACGTCTGCCTTCTCGATACTCCTCCACCGTGATTTCTGCTGCGGTTAGCGAGGGGCGTGCTACGATATTCGTGAAGCCGTACCCAATTTGAAGGAGATCGCCATCCTCTTGTGGTTTGTAGAGCCTAGGCGTTAAACCTGCCTGCAGCAGGATGCGATAGAATCGATTACTCGGATTCGCATAATGATGCCCCGTTTCACCAGATCGGATACTCGGGTTATAACCAACGAAGAGAATTTGCAGCCCCTCCGCGATATGATCTGATATTGCCGCTAATTCCAAGCAGGCACCACCTTCTATCTCTCATTAAATAAATTTTAAATTCTCATAAGATTTGCCCAGCACGCTGGTTGTATCTCCTTTTAACCACGAGTCAATTAACGTACTATAGACGGAGCGGAAATCCACCTCATATTTTAAATCATCATTGTCTAGGTTACTCAAGTTGGGATAAGCGCCATACAGCCCGCCTTTTACTTTACCGCCAATAACGAACATCGGCGCCGCTGTACCGTGGTCTGTCCCACCGCTTCCGTTCTCTTTCACGCGACGACCGAACTCGGAAAACACCATCACAGTCACACGATCCTGTAATCCCTGTGCCTGCAAATCCTGATAGAAGGCCGTCAGCCCTTCATCGACCTGAGTAAGCATTTGTGCATGCTGCTGCTTTTCATCCGCATGATCATCAAATCCACCTACCTCTACATTGAAGAGTCGCGTACCCGACTTTCCAGCCAACAGCTTCGTCACAAGCTGCAAGTCTCTCGCAAAATTCGAATTCGGGTACTCTATTTTCTTCGTATAGGTGGCGGCAAGTGATTGAATCGCTTCGACGCTCTTATAGGCTTCTGACCCTCTAACTGATGCGACACGCAGCTGTTCCAACGGATTGGATGCCCCATACATATCCAAGAAGGCTTTAGTTATTCTATTCTTGTCCATGAGGGCCGTCTTAGGATCAAATACATGATAGGATTCCAGGGATTGAATTACAGGAAAGCTGGATCGATCTGAGGCGAATGCTTTGCTGCCTGAACCGCCGATTTGAATCACTTTGAGCGGGTTTGGATTATGCGGCAAGGAAGACTCCGCGTATCTGGCCAACCAGCCGCTGCGGCTCATCTTTGCAGGTTCTGCCGTTTGCCAGATCTCCATAGAGCGAAAGTGGGAACGATTAGGCTCTGGATAACCGACTCCTTGTATAATAGCCATTTTTCCTAATTTATACAACGCTGCTAAGCCCGTGAGACTGGGATGCAGGCCAACTTGATTATTAAGCGTCAAGACTTCTTTTTGCGCATATGCAAGCGTTGGTCGCGTATCATAGTATATACCTTGTCCATATGGAATCAACGTATTGATACCGTCATTCCCGCCGCTTAATTGCACAACAACCAGCACCGGTTCATCCACGTCGGGTTCGGAACTACCAGCCCATATAGATTTCCCTGTTTCTGTGAACAGTGCACCGCCAAGCCCCAGGGTTGCGAATAACGCCGTACCTTTAATTAGAAAATCTCTTCTCGTTAATTTCACAAAGTTCCCCCCTATTTCATTTGAGCTTCTGGACTGATCAATACGAGCTGCAAGAGACCACGCAAGCCTGTCAGCTTTTGCTTCACTTGCGCGTTATGTACAATGGTATCGTCTGCATAAGCACTTAAGCTTCGCTGTGTTTGTTCGGATAAATCCGCAACTCCTATGCGCTCTGCATAAATCTTCGCCCAGGCCAATGAGGATTCCCCTTGATCAGGTTTCATTTCTGGCGCGTTCAGCTGTTGTCCGTTCATTTGCTTTGCAATGCCCTCCGCGAACTGATATCTCGCCAATAAGCAATTCGTTGTGAGCCATGAGGCGCCGCCTCTCCAGCCCGCAACGTCAGGAGGGACGAATAGCTCCTGCCCCATCTTGCGCATCGCTTGCGCGTGCCCCTTGGCGACAGAGAGCTTGCAGCATTTGAGAATACCTGCTACATAATCCGCCGGTGTTTTGATGAGCGCCATTCTATGATTCTCTGCGTAGAATTCATCGGATAGGAATAGTTCTTGCAGCACTTCCCCCACGGTTTGCTTTTGTGTGATTAATGCTACTAGGCTCTGAACCCAGCTCTCCGAAGGTGTATCGGTTGCAAAATAGTGCAACAACTTAACAGCTAAGAACATTGGCAAAGCTTTTTGATGAAATAAAATGTCAATCACATCATCTGCATCTAACTTACCGCTTTCTCCCAGCAATGTTTTGGCATCGTTATCGTGTTGCTTCGCATTATAGTTCACCTTTTGTTCGTTCTTATTATACGACCAGCCAGTGAACGCCCGCGCCGACTCCTTCACATCCGTCTCGGTATAATGGCCGATACCTAGCGTGAATAGCTCCATCACCTCACGGGCATAATTTTCATTCGGCTTGCCCTTCTTGTTCTGATTCACATCCAGCCAAATCATCATGGCAGGGTCCTTGCCGATTTCAGTAAGCAGCTCTTTGAAGTTCCCCAGGGCATAGGTGCGAAAAAGTTCATTTTGTTTCGCCATAAGTGAGGCATCCTTCACTTTATAATTAGCTGTCGCGAAATGCCCATGCCAAAACAGCGTCATCTTCTCAATGAGCGGCGTAGGGGAATTGACCATGCGATAAAGCCAATATATCTGCTGATCCACGAGTTGCAACGGGTCCAAGGCTTTCTTACCATCCGTATGAAATTGATCGAAAGGAACGGGATCCGGTGCTTTATCAAGCAATTTCTCACCCCTGACTAAACGCCGAACTGTTTCCTCCCTGCCTAACGACAAGCAAGCCGCAACCTCCTCTTTCGTTGAACCAAAACCTGCACGCCGTAACAAATGAACAACTTCTGTGTTTGTCCACTGGGCTCCCATATTCTCCCCACCGTTCATTTTTTACCATACTGTACCATATAAATGTGTCAAAAGTGTGTAGAAATACAAAAAGGCCAAGTCTAATGACTTGGTCCTATTTTGATATGTATGCCTACGCGTTACCCTTATGCTCGTCCCGAAAGCTGCTCAGCAAGCGTAAGAAAAGAGCCAACTACACGACGTATTCTCTTATCAATATCGGGTTGAATGTCTTCGAAACTAGCATCTACTCGGAAGCTCTTCCGCTGATCCCCGCCAATGGAAATCCATTCCGGACAGTTAATTCCGTGTAGATTGCGAATCGTCGTCTGCATCTGTGTCAGTGAGCTGACAGCAACTGCTCCACCAGAAGAGCTGATTGATAGCACAGCTTTATTCTTGAAATGATCCTGCCCAACATGATCAAGCGCATTTTTCAATACGCCCGACATGCCGCTGTGATATTCTGGGGTTGCCAGTACAATCGCATCGGCGGACAGCATCGCATGTTTAAATGCCTCCAAGGCTGGGTGAGTGTCCCCTTCATCTTCAGGCGAATAAAACGGTAATGGTGTTCGGTATAGATCTAGGAGTGCTACCTCATGTTGTTCCTGCATAGCCAAATGCTGAATATATGCAGCAAGTCGTGTACTTGTAGCAGCGCTATGATTACTTCCCGCAACAATCGTAATTTTCATTAATGTCATCCTTCCTTTGCTAAACATCTCTCGCTAATTATACCTGACAATTATACTTTGTATATACTTATGTTTAGTAATTAATAAAAAGAAAACTGCTCCTCCATAGCGTCCTATGAAGGGGCAGTTTCTATGATCATACTTGATAAGTGCTAAAAATTAGCAATCGAAGTAAAGGTTGTACTCGTGCGGGTGAATACGGATTGCAACTTGTTTCGCTTCGCCGCGTTTCAAGTCGATGTAGTTATCGATGAAGTCTTGTGTGAATACGCCGCCTTCAAGCAAGAAGTCGGAATCAGCTGCAAGAGCATCCAAAGCTTCGTCTAATGTACCAGGAACGCTGCGGATTTCAGCTTTCTCAGCATCGGACATTTCATAGATGTTTGTATCGAAAGGACCGTATCCAAGAGCACGTGGATCGATTTTCTTTTTGATACCGTCAAGACCAGCCATCAACATTGCTGCGAAAGCAAGGTATGGGTTAGCTGTGCTATCAGGTGTACGGAACTCAATACGGCAACCTTTTGGTGTCACAGCTGCGATTGGAATACGAACTGCTGCAGAACGGTTACCTTTGGAGAATACAAGGTTTACCGGAGCTTCGTAACCAGGAACTAGACGTTTGAAGGAGTTTGTACTTGGGTTCGTGATCGCGATCAACGCTGGAGCGTGATACAGGATACCACCGATGTAGTTGATAGCCATTTCGGACAAGTTAGCATATGAACCTTTTTCGTAGAACAAAGGGTTACCTTCGTTGAAAATGGACATATGAACGTGCATTCCGCTACCGTTGTCACCAAATAGTGGTTTCGGCATGAAAGTAGCTACTTTACCGTATTCTCTCGCTGTGTTAGCAACGATGTACTTGTATTTAAGCAGGTTGTCTGCTGTTTTAGTCAATGTGTCAAAACGGAAGTTGATTTCAGCTTGACCAGCTGTTGCCACTTCGTGGTGATGACGTTCGATGCGTAGACCTGCGTCAGCAAGCTTATTACACATTTCGGAACGGATATCTTGTTGAGAATCGATTGGAGCTACTGGAACGTAACCGCCTTTAACTGGAACTTTATAAGCAAGGTTACCGCCTTCTTCTTTACGGCCTGTGTTCCAACCAGCTTCTTCGGAGTCAACTTCGAAGTAAGATTTGTTCATACCATTTTCGAAACGTACATCATCAAAAATGAAGAATTCGGATTCTGGTGCGAAGTATGCAGTTGTACCAACACCAGTTGTTTGCAAATACTCTTCAGCCTTTTGAGCGATGCTACGTGGATCACGGTCATAACGGTCGCCTTCAGGTGTATGGATGTTGCTCATAATTACTAGTGTAGGGTGTGCTGTGAAAGGATCTACATACGCAGTTTCCGTATCTGGCATCATTACCATGTCAGATTGTTCAATACCACGGAATCCTGGGATGGATGAACCGTCAAAAGCTACGCCATTTACGAATGTTTCTTCATCTACTTCTGTAGAAGGCAAAGAGATATGTTGCGCTTTACCGGAAAGACCAACGAAACGAAAATCTACCCACTCAATATTTTTTTCCTTGATAAGGTTCAACACGTTTTGAACTGACATTTAAAAAACCCTCCCATTTCCGTACATTCAACGTACTTTGCATGATTAATGTTCAACTTTTGCTTGTTTTCTTTCACATATTATATAGCGATTCCTCTAAGACAGTCAATACTTATGTCAGGTATTTTTTAAAGATGTGTAAGCTATGCTTACACAATTTCACATAGTTCTCATATATCCAAAAACAGGAAACGGATTCCCCTATTTCTTGGGAATCCGTTGGTGTGAATCCGTATATTAGGCCAAAATAGGCTCTTTCTTCGTATCAAACTTCTTACCTAGTAATGGAGCCAGCTTCTCAAGATCATTCAGCAAGTGGGCAAATTGATCTGGGAACAACGACTGTACGCCGTCGCCTGTCATTGAATTATCAGGGTCCGTGTGCATTTCAATAATTAATCCGTCCGCACCCGCTGCTACAGATGCCTTCGTCATTGGCACTACAAGCTCTCTGCGTCCTGTGCCATGACTTGGATCGGAGATGACTGGCAAGTGACTTAATTGTTTAAGTACAGGAATCGCCGATAAATCTAACGTGTTACGTGTGTAAGTCTCGAATGTACGGATTCCGCGTTCACAAAGCATAACGTTCGGATTGCCGCCAGCAAGAATGTATTCCGCTGCGTTCAAGAATTCGTCATACGTAGAGCTAAATCCACGTTTCAGCAAAACTGGGGTTTGAATCGTTCCTAATTTGCGAAGAAGATCAAAGTTCTGCATATTACGTGTTCCTACTTGAAGAATGTCCGCGTATTGCGCACAGACATCTACGTACTCCGGCGTCATAACTTCTGTAATCGTAAGTAGACCATGTTTTTTACCTGCTTCTGCCATCATGATCAAACCTTCAACGCCTACACCTTGGAAACTGTAAGGGCCTGTTCTTGGTTTAAAAGCACCGCCGCGAAGCACCTGTCCGCCAGCTGCTTTTACTAAGCGCGCAATCTCATCGATTTGCTCTGGTGTTTCTACAGCACAAGGTCCACCCATGACAACAAGTTGTTCGCCACCGATTTCAACACCTTTAATAGAAATAACAGTATCGGCTGGGTGGAAATCGCGGCTAGCCAATTTGTATGATTTCGAAATTTTAACTACTTGCTCTACACCAGACATCTGACGAAGCTGTTCAGCTAACTTCGGATCCGCTTGACCGATGATCCCAATTACTGTGCGATCCTCACCTTTGGAAACATGAGCTTGAACCCCTTGCTTCTCGATAAATTGGACAATTTCCTGAATACGCTCATCTGACGTTTTGTTCGATGTAATTGCGATCATGTGATCCACGCTCCTAATTCATATGATATGGGATAATTTATTATAAATTTCGCTTACACACTTCAACGCTTGTTCGCTTCTACGCTTTTATGCTTTTAACCACTAAAGCAAATATACAACGCTTGACGATATTTCGTCAAGCGCAAATTTATTATCTATTCATTTGTTTCCGCAGGAGCCAACTGATCCTTACGGATTCTACGTTTTTCTTTACGGCGATTCGTGTGGTATTTAAGTAGGAGCACGACAGGGAAATAAGCAATAAGACCAAGAATAAGACCAACGACCATCCCACCGACAATTAAATCCAAACCGCTGCGAATTATATTAGAGAGCAGATGTGGCAGATGATGGATCAGATAGATCTTAAAATGCTTCGGCACTAAATATTCCCCGACCTGCTTATTAAGAATGGAAAAAGGTATATAGATGACTTTACCGAACACAAAGCCAATTAATGCCGCAGGCAAGTTCCCTCTCAGTAGATAAACCAAAGGAAAAATAAGAACGAACGCAAATCCTGCTGTCGGTAAAGTGAACATCTCAACGAATAGACCAATCGAAAATCCTCTTGCTACCATGGAAGGTCCACCCTTAGCACGTAAAAGAAGTAAATATTTGAACTTAAACCAACGTTTGGTACTTTTCCAATCGTAGCGAGCTTTCATCATTTTCACCTTCTGAGTACTTTGCATGCTAGTTTCAATCCCGTCGAGTGGAATAAGCAGGAACTACACGGTACTTGCTGCTTTGGATTTAACAGTGGGAATTAGCTTCTTCATATTGATAGTACGTTTTATCTCCCAGCTGGTTTCATCTTTCGCATCGTAGTTCTCCAAGTAGGTAATTACCTCTTTGGTAATCGGTGTTGGCGTGGAAGCCCCCGAGGTTACACCGACTTTACGAACGTTGGCTAACCAAGCTAAGTTCAATTCGGAGACATCCGAAATTCGGTACGCCATGACACCAGCGATCTCTTGCGAAACCTGTGCCAAACGGTTCGAATTGTTGCTTTTGGGATCTCCGACAACTATAACAAGATCAACTTCCTTGGCTTGCTCCGCGACAGCTTCTTGACGAACCTGCGTAGCTAAACAAATTTCGTTATGAATTTCGGCTTTTGGAAAAAGATCTAGCAACCGATTCATGATATGCTTGATATCCCATTGGCTCATCGTTGTTTGGTTCGTAATAATAATGCGATTGGATTTCAGCTTAAGCAACTCAGCTTCCTCAAGCTTCTCGATCAGATGAACATGTTCAGGAGCTACGCCGATTGCACCTTCCGGCTCAGGATGTCCTTTTTTACCAATATAAATAATGTCATAACCATCTGCGACTTTCTCACGAATCAAATCGTGTGTCTTCGTCACATCCGGGCACGTCGCATCAACAACGGTTAAACCTTTGTCACGCGCCATCCGTCTAACTTCAGGAGAAACCCCGTGTGCAGTAAAAATAACAGTTCCCGTTTCGACTTTTTCCAAAATCTCTAGACGATTCTCGCCATCGAGTGTAATAACGCCTTCTTCTTTGAAGAAATCCGTGACATGCGCATTATGAACGATCATGCCTAAGATATATATAGGTCTCGGAAGATTTAAATTTTTAGCAGTTTGCATAGCGAGCGCCATTGCATCAACAACCCCATAACAGTAGCCTCTGGGGGATATTCGAACAACTTCCATTTCTTCCACCTGCCTAGCCATCGTATTTCTTCTAATTATATCTGATTATATGGCATGAGGGAAGTTTGCCGGGATCCATATTAAAAATGTACTTCCTTCATCCTTCCGTGTAGTAACTTCAACAGAACCATCATGTTCATCAATGATCCACTTGGCAATGGAAAGTCCTAATCCAGTCCCTGTTGTTACGCCTCTAGACAAGTCAGCGCGATAGAATCGATCGAAAATATGGGGAATATCTTCTTTATCCATCCCTATGCCGGTGTCGGATATACGTATGCCAATAAAGGTGTTCCTCCGTATCGCTTCAATTGAAACAGTCCCAGCTGGCGTGTATTTAAAGGCATTTTCAATAAAAATAAACAGCAATTGCTGCAAGTAATCACGATTCCCTTGCACAATCGCATCCTCAAGCGCATCTAGATTGCCAACCTGCCATTCTGCCGTATGTTCGAGCAACTGCGCCCTCCGTACTACCTCATGCACTAAAGGCTTAAATTCAATGGGTTGTTTCTCCATGAGAACACCCGCGTCAGCCCTCGCAAGTGCGAGCAAGTCGTTGACTAATCTGCTCATTCGCTGTGCTTCCCCGGCAATATCGTGCATCGCTTCCAAGGACATCTGAACTTGCTCCGGCGTCGCCAACGCTTTCGTCCCTGACGTTTGCTTCCACATTTTCTCCAACAAATCCACATTGCCGCGAATTGTCGTTAATGGCGTTCTAAGCTCATGAGAAGCATCCGATACGAATCTACGCTGTGCGCGGTAAGCCTCATCTAATTCCACATACGTAATTTGGATACGCGCCAGCATCCCATTAATCGTATTTGTTAACCGCCCTATTTCATCCAGAGGTCCATCATAGTGAATGCGCTTCTCAAGATCGTCACCACTCTCGATTTGGTTCGCCGCGTCAATGACACGCTCGATTGGTTTAAGTGCCTTACGTGCCAAGAACCAACCTAACGAAGCTGCGACAATGATGGTTAAGATAGCCCATATGATGAGGGTGTAACGCAGCGTAACAGCCGTTCGCTCGTAACTGCCAATTGGCACCGCTGACTGCAGAACTCCTATGAGTTTAACCTGATTATCCGAGATGATGCCTAAATTGTAGATTAAGAAATCTTGCCCCAGGATCTTCGTTTTCTGAAAAAGCCCCACTTCATCTTCCTGTTTATCCACCTGCCGTTGCAGCTTATCAATGATGGACTGATCCATCGGTAACGTTTGATCATAATATTGCAAATTCTGTGATCGGTTATAGCTTTTCAGCGCAATATTATATAATTGCAAAAAAGTATTCGTAGTAAAGAAATCTCTACTCTCTAACTCAAGATCGACTACGAGCCCTTTCTGAGAAAGAGCAATGCTTTTTTGGATACGTGAGGAGCTGTTAACGGCCTCCCTCTTTACATCTTGACGAATTTGATCATATAGAAAATAGTTCAAGAAGAAGTAAAGAACAATACCGAAAAGCAGCATCGTGATGGCCAAAATGCCTGAATACCAGAGCGTTAGCCGCAAACGAAGCGACATTTTAATTTTCCCCTCTCAATACATAGCCTGCTCCTCGAACTGTTTGGATCAGACGTTTATGACCAAACTCCTCTGTCTTCTGGCGAAGCAGCGCTATGTAAACCTCCAGAACATTGGACTCTCCACTGTAGTCATAGCCCCATATCTTTTCCATAATAATATCTCGCGAAAGCACTCGTTTGGGATTCTGCATGAACAAATGCAATAAATCGAACTCTTTCGTCGTTAACTCAATCAACTTATCTCCACGGAAAACCTCACGTGTGTCTAAATCCAACACAGCATCTTCAAAGCTGAGCCGGTTGTTCATCTGTTCAGGCCTTTCTGCTCTTCGACGAAGTAATACACGGACTCTGGCAAGGAGTTCTTCCAATGCAAATGGCTTGACCAAATAATCATCAGCACCGAGATCCAACCCTTTTACGCGATCACTAATATCGTCCTTCGCAGTCAACATGAGAATTGGCACCTCGCTGCCGCTTTCACGAATGCGACGAACGACTTCCCAGCCATCAATATGCGGCATCATGACATCAAGAATAATAAGCTGTGGTTCGGTCACCAACATTTGCTTAAGACCTTCTAATCCATTCGCAGCCGTCGTGACTAAGTAGCCTTCAAAAGCAAGTCCTCGTCTGAGCATGGATGTGATTTTCTCATCATCATCAATAACCATAATATTTTCTCTCATTGCTCCGCCCCCATTCTACATCCTATTGTAACAAAATTACTGGTTAGCAAAAAGAAGCAGAGCCTGCAAGCTTGAGGCCGCGGACTCTACTCCTTTCATTTAGTTCTGTATACGTGCAGGTTACTCAGCTGGCGTCTCGGCAAGTGTGTTTTTATCACCAATTGTTACAGGGACTTCCATGCGTTTGCCATCACGAATAATACCCAATGTCACTTTTTCCCCAACCTTTAAGGTTTGAACTTTCGTAATTAAGTCTTGTGAATTCTTGATCTTCGTACTATTCAAATCTACGATCACATCATATTGGCGAAGACCTGCTTGGAAAGCTGGTGTCTTGCGTGTCACACTACCAACCAAAGCACCATCTGTATTCGACAGCTTCAATTCACTAACCCAGTCTTTGCCGATATCTTGCAGGCCAACCCCTAAGTAAGGAATTGGTTCTTTCGGAATCGTAACATTGTTTTTCAAGTTCTCAAGGACGGAGGAAATCGTACTTGTCGGAATCGCGAAGCCAATCCCTTGTGCTTGCGAGCTTACTGCTGTATTGATTCCAATAACTTCACCGTTCAAATTAAGCAAAGGTCCGCCTGAGTTACCAGGGTTAATGGAAGCATCCGTTTGCAAGAGATGTTTATATTCGCGCGTACCCTTCTCATCAGGAATACTGATTGGACGTTCCTTCGCACTAAGCACACCAACGGTTACCGTATGGTCAAATCCGTACGGATTCCCAATCGCAACAACCCAGTCCCCTACGTTAACGTCGTCTGCTTTACCAAGAGGAAGGATAGGGAAATCTTTGTCGCCTTCAATTTTGAGCACGGCTAAATCTAAGTCATAGCTGTTACCCAACAATTTGGCTTTGAAAGGTTTGTCATAGCCTTCTACGGTCACTTGAATTTCATCTGCACCATCAACCACATGCTCGTTCGTTAGGATATAACCTGTTTTCTCAAAAATAAAGCCAGTTCCCATCCCCGCTGGTTGCAGCTGTCCGCTTCCTGCGTCATTTTGATTACTCTTCGGAGTCGTCTGCCCACCGCCATTATCACCAAAGAATTGACGGAAGAATGGATCATCAAAAAGCGAATTACCACCATTGCTTCGGCTGGAAGTCTTCGGCTTTACAAGCGATTCCACTTTTACGATGGCAGGTCCTGCGTTTTGAGCAATCTCCGCAATGTTACCAGGGCGCACTACATCTAATGCTGCCTTCTTCACATCGCCATTGTTCGAACCACTTGCTACGGCTGTCGCTGAACTCGCACTGGAAGCAAGCGGTTGATTACCTGAGAACATGTTCGTCTTATCCGCAGTAAACATCAAACCACCGACAACGATCGCCCCTGCCATGAAGGCAGCAAATATGCTCTTGACCGAGGAACGCTTCTTCGCATTCGGATCCCAAGCTGCCGGCCCTTGCGGTGAATTCTCTGGCCCAAAGCTGAAAGGACGCAGTGTCTTAGGAGGTGTTACTTCAACATTCGAAGTTCCTTCCGAGTTGGAGGAAGACGTCGTTAAGGCTTGCCCTTCACTTTCTTCATTAAAAGCAGATTTGTATGGCCCATATGAATAATAGTAGGAAGGTCTTTCTTTGTTAGCCTCTTGCCCTTCATTCCCTTGCGTATGTTCTCGCTTCGTATCATCGTTGTTATCATTATTCTGCGGCTTGAAAAAGTCGCTATAGTCTTTTTTATTCTCGTCCATGGGTCTTACCTCCATTGATTAAAATGATAAGTGCATGCTCTCTTGAAGGATCATGTTGTTCTCTATGTGTCTATCATGCACTCACAACCTTAAACGAATATTAAAAAACAATAAAATGGAGGTAAAAATAGGACATATTTTAGTGAATCCAAGCTTGTTCAACTTTTTGGAGTACGTTCGCGGCTTCTTTCACCCATTTTTCTTCGATCCCCGCATCTGAATCCACTGGTGCTTGGAACTGATCAATTAGCGCGCCTGCTGTTTCGAGGTCAGCCTCTGGATCTAGCCCTTCATTATAGACATGTTTTAGCACAAAAGGGGTACCTACTTCAACAAGCGCATCGGTCGCTTCGACATCACCGTCAATTCTCCCCGTGATCACCTGTACCGGAATTCGCAGCCACACTTTATGCGCTTCATCTAAAGAACGATCAAAGTAGCCATGGTCGTAATCCCAACCGCCACCCAAGTTAAAATCAAACTGTTCAAGTTGGGCACGCACCTTGTCAAATGTTTCTTGAACCTGTTCCAAAGAGGAAGATAGTGATTTCATAGCTATTGGACACTCCTTAAGCGCTCATATTATTTTGCTTACGCATAGAATGTGCCAAATTGACGTTTTTATGTGCAATAATCCCTCTATTTGTTCGATTGTACTAAACCAATCCTTTACGATGAGCAAAAATAGCCAATTGCGTACGATCTTCAAGCTCACACTTCATCAACAGGTTGCTGACGTGTGTTTTCACCGTTTTGATACTAATAAAAAGCTCTTCGGAAATATCCTTGTTGCTTTTCCCTTCGGCAATTAAGAGGAGCACTTCTCGTTCCCGCGCAGTTAGTCCCTCTTGCTCGGGCAATTCATTGCGCTGTCTAATCCCTCTCGTTAGCGCTTGAGACACTTCCGCATTCATAATCGGCATCCCGCGGTACGCGCTCTGAATCGCATGAATCAATTGATCAGAAGAAACCGTCTTCAACATGTAACTAATGGCGCCAGATTCTACAGCCTCCAACACCTTGGCTTCCTCTAGAAAGGAAGTTAACATAATCACTTTCATCTGCGGAAACTTGTCACAAATCAACTTCGTTGCGCCAATCCCATCTAATACCGGCATCGTTAAATCCATCAGAACAACATCTGGCAGTAAATCATCATCAACTTTATTCAACTGATCAAAAGCCGCTTGACCGTTCGATGCTTCACCTACAACTTCTAATCCAGGCTCAAGCGATATGTAAGTGCGTAAACCTACACGTACCATGTCATGATCATCAACAATCATCACTTTAATGTTCGGATTCATTCTTATTTCCCCCTATTGCCCAGAAAATCGCGGAATTCGCACACGCACACGCGTTCCAGAGCCTAATTTGCTATCGATTTCTACTTCGCCGCCAAGCTTTTGTGCGCGTTCTCTCATGGTTGACAAGCCGTGGGAAGCAGAAGGAATATCACTTCGTTCAAAGCCTTGACCATCATCCTGTAATTGCAGCACATATTGGTGCTCCCGCTCATAAATCGCGAGTCGAACCTGCTTGGCTGAAGCATGTTTAATGACATTCGCAAGTCCTTCTTGAATAATGAGAAAAAACTGATGCTCAATCGCTTCTGAGATGAGTTCAGGCAGCGAAACATCAAGTTGACCCTGAAGTTCATGCGTCCGGCAATATTCCGGAAACCATTTCTCCAGGGCTTCTTGTAAGCTCATATCTTTTAATTCGATCGGTCTAAGTTGTGAAATGAGACCTCGCATCTGCTTCTGAGCGTGATGGGACATCTCGATGAGCTGATTCATCAGAGCTGGTGCAGCCGATGGGTTTCTTTCCAATATTTTAGGAAGAGAAGAAGCCGACATATGAATAGCAAACAGTTCTTGACTGACCGTATCATGGAGATCACGGGCAAGCCGACGTCGCTCCTCCATCACGGCATTTTCTGTTAACTCTTGATCCCGAATTGCTTCAGCTTCCCCTAACTTCTGCAACAGCTGTACACGTTTTTCAATTGAAGTCGCCATGCTGTTAAAAGCATCATACAAGTATAGGAATGGCTCAACGGGCTCCATATCGATGCGAACCGAGAAATTCCCTTTCGATAGTTCCAACATCGCGACATGCAGTTCGTCTACCTTACGCTGCCATCTTCTAGTTGCAATGAAACCTACGGTCAAGCTCACGACAAGTATCGCGATAGCGAACCACAATCGGAAGTCCCAAGAACTCAGTTCCTTCTCGTAATACTCAAGTACGATATAAATACCTGAAACCGTTAATACGCTCGAGATGAGAAAGTAATTTAGCAGCTGCCACTTCATATTGAACATTCGCAATTTATACATACTCCATCCTTAACCTATCTTCTTAATTGTGATATCACCGATAAACATGCTTGTCGTAACAACAATCTTGTGTTCAGCCTCTTCATAATGGGAAGTTTGTGTTCGAATGTTGCGCAGGAATCCACTCTCTCGACGATCAAGCACCTTCATATCACCGATAAAGGAGCTAGCCATGACGCGCACCTCTACATCCATGTCATTAGGAATGAAAATCTTCACATCGCCAATAAAAGCAGTAACATGAATCGTAGTTTCTCCACGAGGTATTGAGGCACGCGTTAAATCAATAACCGAGTCACCGATAAAATGTGAGATTTGAACAGGCTTTAATTCCCATGCTTCTTGACCAAGATGAACATCGCCTATAAAACCATGACGGTGAAGCACATTCCCTGAATCAAAATTACGAACAAAACCATCATATTTATGTTGGTGATCGTTATCAAAGCTGTTTGTCTTCGGCTGAGCAGCCCTGCCTGCTTTTTCTTTAGCATCAATTTCGTCAGAAATCTGCCAGTCATCACGTTGGTTATCTAGCGGATAGGTACCGTGAATATCCTTCAGAACTTCTTTTTCTTCTTCTGTTAGCCCATGTTTCACGTTACTTGTTGCGGAATGGTCGCTATACTCTTTCGGATTGCTGGATACATCATTGGACATATTCCAAGCAGCTGACTCCCAATTCTTCTTATGATGGGCATGACGCATGCGATGCGCTTCTCTTCGCGCTTGTCTTTCTTCCTCTTTGGCTTTCTTAATAGAAGGCCAATCAGGTGACTCTTTCTTGCCAGGTCTAAAAATCACATGTAAGCCAAAGAATATTAATGCAACCGGAGCTAGAAACTTAAACATTTCTCCAATGGATAGATCGGTTAGATTTAAATTTTTCAGTAGAAAAATGGTACCAACCCCGCACATCAGCAAGCTGCCGATGGAACCACCCCAATGGTATTTGCGCTGTGAGACAAAACCAATAAGACCGTAGCAAATAAGAATGGCTGGCCAATACGTGGAAAACAAATATCCGATGTCTACTTGAACGATTCCCAATTGATTTAGTAAAAAGAGTGTCCCCGCGGACACGAGAACTAGCCCCCAGATCACTCTTTGAAGCATATGCGGATTCATACGTTCTTCCTCCATTTGTGTAAAGCGTTGTTAAGATAACTCTAGTTTATAAGATCCAAGGAAATATGAAAAGAGACGTTAGATTGACCGCTCCCTCCGTCTCGAGACTGATTTTTTAGAGGCTGCGGTTCCCAAACCTCACATGACTGTCGTATAAGACGAACAATTCTATGTTCATGTCATGTATTCTTACGTAATTCGTTGACACCCATGTCATCAGAACCGTATAATTGGTGCTGAGAATGCTAGTATTATAAGGAGAGATTACAGGGATGGATCAAATCCAACAACTAACTTCTGGTTTAGACACGATTTGGGTTGTATTAACTGCTGCTATGATTTTATTAATGGAAGGCGGCTTCGCCTTACTTGAAGCAGGGTTTGTCAGACAAAAGAATGCTGTAAGTATCATCATGAAAGTGTTCGTAGATATCTCATTTGGTGCTCTTATTTTTTACTTTTTTGGATTTGCTCTTATGTATGGCAAGGATGTTGGAGGAATCATTGGTACAACGGGCTTCTTCATGGGAGGAGATCTATCACATATCGCGTTAACGATCTCACATGACACCTACTGGCTATTCCAATGCGCCTTTGTTATCGCGGTCATTTCGATTGTATCTGGTGCAGTTGCAGAACGCATCAATTTCCGCGCTTATATCCTTTATACGATTGCCATGACGGGAATTATCTATCCTGTCGCTGGCCACTGGGTATGGGGCATCAATGGTTGGCTTGGCAAGCTCGGCATGGTTGATTTCGCCGGATCGGCTGTCATTCATGGTCTTGGTGGTTTCTCCGCTTTAGCTGCAGCGATGATTATCGGGCCAAGGATCGGCAAATTCTCTGCGGATGGAAAAGCTAACATCGTCCCTCCATCTAACCTGCCACTTGCCTCTGTAGGCGCATTTATCCTGTGGTTCGGTTGGTTTGGGTTTAACTCCGGCAGCACATTAAGCGCTACCAACGCTTCCATCGGGCACATCGCGGTCACCACGATGCTATCCGCTGCGGCTGGTTGTGCCGCTTGTATCCTCTTCACCATGATGCGCTATCGTAAAGCTGATCCACCGATGGTTATCAATGGTGCGCTTGCCGGGCTCGTCGGGATCACCGCAGGCTGCGCCTTTGTAAGTGATGCTGCTGCCATCTGCATCGGTGCGATATGCGGTATTGCCATGGTCTACGCAACAGAATTCTTGGAATCCAAACAAATTGATGATCCGGTTGGGGCCTTCCCCGTACACGGAATCAGCGGTTGCATCGGTACGCTCGCAGTTGGCTTATGCGCGAAACCAGACGCGATCCGCGAAGGAACTGCTGGATTATTCTATGGCGGCGGCTTTGATCTTCTAGGTGTTCAAGCGCTAGGTCTACTTACGGTCTGTGCATGGGGCTTCTTCATCACTTGGGCATTCCTGAAGCTCATTAAGCTCATTGTTCCTTTACGTGTAACTCGGGATGAGGAACTAGTAGGTCTAGATGTCGGGTCACACGGTGTTCCCGCGTATAGCCAAGAAGAAGGATTCTTAGATCTACAGAATCTAAAGAATAACCAATAAGAGAGCTACATAGAAAAGGACACTGCACTCGCAGTGTCCTCTTCCTTTTATGAAAATATATCTTCGAATTCTTCTGGGAAAGTAATATCTTCCCCTGGCTTCGAATCATTCATGATTTGTCTCGCTTGCTCGATTTCGGCACGAAGCTTTCTTACTTGCTCCATCGGTTTCTTTACATAATGGATATACTCAACAGCAAGATGATGATCAGGCTTCTTACCGGAGAACATGCGCCGAAACGATGACATGGTTTGATAAGCCCGTTCTTCCTTCATTCTCTTAACTTCATAACGCTCAACAACCTGCTCAATTTCCCGAGCCTGCTGTTCTTTCCGCGTAATAAAAGCTTCCAAGAAGGGAAGTACCTCCGCAGCTTTCCTTGGTGTTCTTAAGGGCTTTCCATCCGATCGCAATGCTTGTAGCATCATCCGTCACCTATCTCTCCGTGTCAAGATTTATAACAGTAATCTTATTTTACACTAAAAAGAGCGGTTTGAGAACCATTAATTTAACACTAAATCGATTCCAACGACACCAATTGGATTTCCCATGTCATCTATGACAGCTTTTGATAACGTAATACATGGTTTTTTCGTAATAGCTGACACGTACTCGTCCGAAATGAAGAGTTCACCAGCCATCGCGCGCTTCCACCACTCTCTGCCTTTGGCATTTACTAAGCCTGCCTCTGGTTCCGAGTAAATAAAGGTGCCATCACCACGATTAGACCAAATCGCTTCAACTCCTGCTGTTTTCTTCAGGATGCCATGTAAATGAGAGGTATGCTTATCTTCCAGCAATGATCTGATGTCAGGTACGCGAACAAGCGCGTTCAACAATTGCTTCATTTCTTCAATATTCACATGAACGGTTCCCGCTTTACTCTTCAAGCCAACTGCTTGGATTGCCTGGATGAGCTCTGCAGAAGAGCGATCTAAATTCTCATTAATATGCTGCAATCTCGCTACCTCATGACGCTGCTTTTTCATCTGATCCAAGGTATGCTCAACACTCGACATCGTATCTTCCATCAAGTCCACAACTTCCCCTAGTGATGACCTTGTCCCCGAAACCAGAGAAGATTGATGCTTCGTTGAGCTCGTTGTGCTTGCCACTAAGCTATTGACGTTGAGGATCAATGAGAAGATCGTATCAATCTTGCCCTTCATCACCTTCATCTCATCAATTCCGTGCGTAACTGAGGCTTTCTCCTCAGCAACCGCTGCGACAACCTGCGATACGCCGCTCTCAATGTCAGCTAGAAGCTCTGAAGACTTCTGAACGGCTTCATAGCTTTGCGCAGCTAGCTTCTTAATCTCCTGGGCTACGACTGAAAAGCCTCTTCCATGTTCACCAGCTCTAGCCGCTTCGATAGATGCATTTAAGGCGAGCAAGGATGTTTGAGCAACGACTTCGGTAATGAAAGTATTGATTTCTTCAATCTTGGAGGTATGTGCTGTTAAATCCTGAATTTTCTTCTGCATCGTATCATTGTTCACGTGCAGATCATTCATTACTTCATCTGTCGTATTCAGGGAGCGACACACATCAACTACGGTATCTTTGGTTTGTTCACTTTCACGATGCATATGTAACGACGAATCCAAGATCTGATCGGCAGCGGCAGACACCTGCTGAATCGCAGCAAAGGCCTCTTGGAGCTGTCCAGCGGCATGCTGGCTGCGCCCCTTCAATTCCTCTTCGCCTTGGATAGAAGCATCCGCAATTTGAAGCAAATGGCCAATGGAGCGATTCACTTCTTCAACGGCCGCAGCTAGACGATCCGCAACAACTTGCGATTCTTGGATAAAGGTACGAAATTGTTCTTCGTGATCAAGCGTACCCTGCTCTCGAGCTTTACCTGACGCTCTAGAGCTTAGTAATGCGCTTACACCCATAAGCATAAAAATAGCAACACTCACTACGGTAACCCACTTTGAAGCTGAATAAATAGCGAATGCATTCAAACCAATACCTATAACGACAAAACCGTAGAACCAAGCTTTCTGCCTTGAATCCGTCCACATGCGCAACCGAAACTCCTCCCAAAAGGAACATAATGTTAGTTTTTGTTACATTATATCGTAGGAGCGCGGGAAAAGAAACGAGAAAAACGGAGACCCATTCGGATCTCCGTTTTTGATATCAGCTATTTTATTATTTATTTTGGTTTTGTGTGTTGTTTTGTTGCTGCTTGTTAGGTACCGCTACTTCAGTAGCAAATTCAGCGTCTTGCGCTGCTTTCTTGTTGTTCTTGTTCTTTGCCATGTCAATCACCTCCTGTATGAGTATCTTTTCCCAAACAGGATTTTTTATGAATATATTTTTTACCAATTTGGCCATTACAGCGCTTTGGCAGGTGCCAAAATTTCGTCTTTTAGCTGTTTCCAAATGACCTCTGTCACTTTGCCATTCCCTTTTTTCACTACAAAAACCTTAACGGTTTTCTTACCCCATTCTTTGTAAACTTGGTCCTTCGTATCAAAATACAGATCGATTTTCTTCCCCTTAATCGCACTTCCTGTATCCGCGACAACCCCGTAACCATAACCAGGGATAAACAAAACAGTTCCTAATGGAAACACCTTCGTGTCTGCAGCAATCGTTGACAAAGCTTTATCATCACGTTTGACCTTAATACCTGAATATGTAATTCCATAGGTAGGATGATCTGGGGTTTTCCCCGTCGATTCTTTGCCTGCAAAGTAACCTGTGGCAGTCACTTCGACTGCTGTGTATTTCGACAAATCTGAATCAAGATTGGGTACAAAACGGTAACTCACTTGCTGCTGATGCTCTTGAGCTACAGGCAATGCCACAGGTTCAACGATCCCGGGTTGTTTGCCTTGCTGAACTTGTATATGGGTATCGGTAATTGCCGCCCTGTCTGTACCTGAATGACTAACCTTCTCTTCTCCAAAAATCACGACCAAAACGGTAAGCACCATCCACGCCAAAATCCATTTGGATTGTACCTGCGCATCGGTTATTCTCATTGTTTTAAGCCTCCCCCTACTAAAGTAGGCTGTCCATTTCCTATCATCAATAAACCTCCACATCTAGATTCCATGTATAACATGTCCTACTTTTAACTACTTATTCACCAACTTTCCCTATTTTGAATACAAAAAAGCCGAGATGCGTTTTCACATCTCGGCTTCCTACTTATTATTGGAGCAATTATAGTTTTTGATTAATCTCATCGGTAATCATGCTAATGACTTGATCAATCGGCTGCGTACCTAAATCCCCTTGTCCACGTTTACGAATGGACAAGCTGTCATTCTTCACTTCATTCTCACCAACAACGAGCATGAAAGGAATTTTCTCCAGCTGCGCTTCTCTGATCTTGTACCCTAGCTTCTCATTGCGATTGTCAGCTTCAACTCGAATGCCAGCAGCTCTCAATCTGTCTGTTACTTGATTGGAGAACTCTTCAAATGCTGGAGATACCGGAATTACTTTTGCTTGTGTAGGCATCAACCAGGTTGGCAGAGCACCAGCGAAATTCTCAAGCAAGAAAGCAGTCATACGCTCCATTGTCGAGATGATTCCTCTGTGGATGACCACCGGACGGTGTTTCTGACCATCTTCCCCTGTGTATTCAAGCTGGAAGCGTTCTGGCAGCAAGAAATCGATTTGCGCTGTCGAAAGCGTCTCTTCTTTTTTCAATGCTGTCTTGATTTGAACATCTAATTTAGGACCATAGAATGCTGCTTCACCTTCGGCTTCAAAGAACGGCAAACCAAGCTCTTCCACAACCTCGCGAAGCATACGTTGGGAAGTTTCCCACATTTCATCATCTTGGAAGTATTTCTCCGTATCCTTCGGATCACGGTAAGAAAGACGGAAACGGTAATCCGTAATTCCGAAATCCGCATACACTTGACGAATCAAAGTAACAACGCGGGAGAATTCTTCTTTAATTTGATCCAAACGACAGAAGATATGAGCATCATTCAACGTCATGGCACGAACACGGTGCAAACCAGTCAGTGCACCTGACATTTCATAACGGTGCATTGTGCCCAGTTCAGCAATACGAACCGGAAGGTCACGGTAGCTGCGCATATCACTCTTATATACCATCATATGGTGCGGACAGTTCATTGGACGAAGGACAAGCTCTTCATTGTCCATAACCATTTTCGGGAACATATCTTCGCTGTAGTGATCCCAGTGTCCGGAAGTTTTGTATAACTCAACGTTAGCTAGCACAGGCGTGTATACGTGTTGGTAGCCTAAACGCTCTTCCAAATCCACGATATAACGCTCCATTGTACGTCTTAGTTTCGCACCATTTGGCAACCAAAGCGGTAAGCCTTGACCTACTTCACGCGAGAATGCGAACATTTTGAGTTCGCGGCCTAGTTTACGGTGATCCCGCTTCTTAGCCTCTTCTAGCAAGTGCAAATGCTCATCCAATTGCGCTTTCTTAGGGAAAGCTGTTCCGTATATACGTTGCAGCATTTTGTTTTTAGCATCTCCGCGCCAGTAAGCGCCAGCTACACTCAGCAATTTGAATGCTTTAATGCGTCCTGTTGACGGCAAATGCGGTCCGCGGCAGAGGTCAAAGAATTCACCTTGATCATAAATTGTAAGAACGGAATCTTCCGGAAGATCACGGATCAATTCTAATTTGAACGGATCCTCTAGCTCTGTGAAAATACGGATCGCTTCTTCACGTGATACTACACGGCGCGTAATCGCCAAATTCTCATTGGAGATACGTTCCATTTCCTTCTCGATTTTGATCAAATCTTCAGGGTTAAGCGGTGTTTCCAAATCAATATCATAGTAGAAGCCGTCTTCGATGACAGGTCCGATCCCTAACTTAACTGCTTTATTGCCATAAATGCGCTTGATTGCTTGTGCCATCAAATGCGCCGTGCTATGACGGTACATTTCTAGACCTGCTTCGCTATCGAGCGTTAGGATTTCAACATCAGCATCATTGTCCAAAGCGAAAGATAAATCAACGGATTTCCCGTTTACTTTACCGCCCACTGCATTTTTCTTCAGACCGGATGAAATGGACTCTGCTACTTGTTCAATGGTCGTCCCTACTGCATACTCTCTCACTGCGCCATCTGGTAATTTTACTTGTACAACCATGTCCTTGCCTCCTATTGTGTTAGTGAATTGAACGCAAAAAAGCACACTGCATCCCATAAAGGGACGAGTGCGCTCAGCTCGTGGTTCCACCCTAGTTCGATTCGTTCCTACCTAAAGATAAGCCGAATCCTCATCAGCATTCGTTAACGGGAATGATTCCGGTACTGTATAGTATCGCACCTGCAAGTCAGGTCGAATTCCACAATACGGCTACAAAGGGGTAAACAATCCGATTTGCTGAAGGAGATTGCAGCCTGGTCTCCTCTCTCTGAGCAGTTCATACAGAAAGTTCATGTCTTTGATACTAACGCCTTCGATCACTATTATAAATGGCGAGAAGGGCAAGGTCAAGGGGATAGTTGATCCTGCTTTTTGGCATCTCCAAGATAGAGGTCGCAAGTTCGGCAGTAACTGCACACCGATGTACGGTCCTCAAAGATCTGTCGAATCGTTTTGATAATCGTCAATTCAGGATCTCGCGTATGAATATAAATATTCGCAGGCGATACCGTGATCAGTGTACTCACGATCATATCCTCGAAATTAATGTCCTTCTCCAGCATCTCCATACGGAAACTTGCATCAAATTCGTTCGCATCAATCGGCTCCATACGATCATTCAAAATGACAAACTCATGGCCGCCTTTATGAATCAGATGTGCTGCTGGAATTTTGGCCTCTTGGATATACACAAAATATTGCAAGAGCGAAATAAATTCCTGATATTGGCGATCCATCATAAATTCATCAATCGCATATTCAGCAATTTCCCGCAACTCTTCCTTGTATTCCTGAATGCGAAATTTAAGAAACCCATCCAAGCTGAACTGTGGATTCTCCTCAAGCAAAATGACGATTTGCTCCTTCAGCATTTGAATGCGACGAAGCCGGCTTGGGCTGCTGTTCACCAGCGGTAACCCTTCCAGTTCGCTTTCTTGCTTCAAGGACTGCTTACAGTAGCCTTCAATGGCTTCAATATCCGACTGCTTTTCATATTTAAAATCCTTTGTAATCAGATTACGCAATATGCCCGATTCCTTGTCCGCTACGATGTGGCTCGCCAGCACTTCAGCCAGACAAGATCTCACTTGAGCTTCATGGATAACAGGATCGTGGATCACACTTCCGGCTTCTGCCTCCACATAAATAAAAGCACGTGTTTCACACCAAGTATAAGTAGCCTTCAAACCATTTTGGGCGATATGTAAATGCTGTAGCGCTTGATTCAACTGTGCACTCAGCGAACGTACATAGAATTCCTCAACATGAATAAGGGTAATTGTAAACAGTTCCATGTGCTCACTCCTTCCGTCTATGCATCCTCCTCTTAAGAGTATATGGCCCTGAGGATGGAGATATACAACGAACAATTTGCCATTTACGGAAGGGGAATAAATGCAAAAAAGGAGCAGCACAAGGCTGCTCCTCTCATAAGAAAGGATGACAGGTTACAACTGCTCTAGCAGAGTCTTAACCAGTAAGAATGGGAGAGCACCGATAGAGATGAAAGCAAAAAGGAATCCTTGCATAAAATTTTTAAGCAGCTTCACAAAAATCACTCCGATCTTCAATCTCATATTGTGGTGTTCCTTTATTCTACTCCTATTGACCATTGGTTACCTGAAGCTAAGATTAATTTTACCTTAAAGTGGTGCGGAAATTGACGACAAAAACGCTTATCCATTCAAATCCCACCAGTGGATTTAAGCATAGATAAGCGTTAACGTTCCTATGTGTTTAGTTTTGCATCACAAAATCACGATCAATCTTCGCATTCACGTCATCAAACACACGTAGAATTTGATATTTCGTGTTCCGTTGCGCAGGAATTTTGCCTGCTTGGCGGATTATGTCCAGCGTCGAGCTAACGTTGACCTTGTGCGTCGTACCCGCCGCGGACACAACGTTCTCTTCAATCATAGTGCTGCCGAAGTCGTTACAACCGTAGCTAAGCGTCTGCTTGCCTACCTCAGGTCCCATGGTGACCCATGAGGATTGGAAGTTTGGCACGTTGTCCAGCATAATGCGGCTGATCGCCAACGTTTTCAAGTACTCTTCAGGCGTCACTTTCTCCGCCTTCATATTCGTGTTGTCCGGTTGGAACGTCCACGGAATGAACGCCAGGAAGCCTGGTGTGTTCAGCTTCTGCAGCAACACATCGTCTTGTGCATCGCGGATACGCAGCATATGCAGCGCACGCTCTTCCATGGATTCGCCGAAGCCGATAACCATCGTCCCCGTCGTGTGCATGCCTAGCTTATGCGCTGTCTGCATGACGTCCATCCAATCGCGCCAAGAGCCTTTGAGCTTGGAGATCTTGCGACGCGTACGGTCATCAAGGATTTCTGCTCCGCCGCCTGGCAAGGAATCCAAGCCTGCTTCGTGCAATTGACGAACGATTTCTTCCAGCGATAAACCGCCGGAGACATCTTTCATTTTCATAATTTCAGCGGGTGAAAAGGAGTGCATCGTAATATCGAAACGCTTCTTAATTTCGCGTAAAATGTTCGTATAATAGCTAAATGGTAGATTCGGATTCGTACCACCTTGCATCAAAATCTCGGTACCGTCAACATCCAAAGTCTCTTGGATCTTCTGGAAAATCGTTTCATCAGGCAATACATAACCTTCCTTCGAACCCGGAGGTCGGTAGAATGCACAGAATCTACAATACACATCACAAATATTCGTGTAGTTGATGTTACGCCCAATTACGAAGGTCGTGATCGGATCGGGGTGCCACTTCTTCATAATAATATTGGCGGTGTCGCCAATTTTCTCTATTTGATCGGATTCGAATAACGTAATACATTCTTCTACATCAATTCGTCCGCCTGCTTGTGCTTTACTTAATATGCGATCAATCGGTTTCATTGCAACTCACTCCTTTACTTTCTGAAGGCTCGTATCCATTAATCGTACCATATTCATGCCAAAAAAGCAGCACAGGGCTGCTTTTTCCAGACGTTATTCCTTTGTAAATATGAATAATTTCTGAATACAGTAACGCTTAACCGCGTAGAGCTTGTTCCAAATCTTCAATAATATCTTCGATATCTTCCAGTCCTACGGAGTATCTCACGAGACCATCCGTAATACCGCGCAACAAGCGAACTTCCTTCGGCATCGCCGCGTGTGACATCATCGCAGGGTACGATAGAATACTCTCAACAGCACCTAGACTCACCGCAACGAGTGGAATCTTCACTTTGCTTAGCAATTTCTTCGCTTTCTCCCCTGAACCTACATCAAATGAGACGACAGCTCCGTAACCGAGCGATTGCTTTTCATGAATTTCTCTACCTGGGTGGTTAGGCAAACCTGGGTAGTAAACCACGTCGATATCTGGCTGCTCAGTCAGCCATTGTGCTAATCTACGAGCGCCCTTCTCGGACATTTCCATGCGAGCTTGCAAGGTTTTCATGCCTCGAATGAGCAACCATGAATCTTGAATGCCTAGGACGTTCCCCATACCGTTCTGAATTTGCTTCATACGACGGCCTAAACTGTCATTTGCAACAACAGCTAGTCCAGCTAATACGTCGCTGTGCCCGCCTAGGAATTTCGTCGCGCTATGCAGCACGATGTCGATTCCAAGTTCAATTGGACGTTGGTGGTAAGGCGTCATAAATGTGTTATCGAGCATCGTGAGTAGATCATGCTCCTTCGCAAAGGCTGCAATCTCACCGATGTCCGTGATGCGAAGCGTTGGATTAGAAGGGGTCTCGATGAAGACAGCTCTTGTATTCGAACGAAGGGCCGCTCTCACTTGAGCAATATCCGTCATATCCACGAAAGTGGATTCCACACCCATGCGATTCATAATCGTTGTCAGCAAACGATACGTACCACCGTACACGTCTTCTGTACAGATGACATGATCCCCTTGAGACAACAGCATCAATGCCGATGAGATTGCCGCCATTCCAGAGGCGAACGCAAAGCCGCGCGTTCCGCCTTCCAGCAAAGCAATATAATCTTCTAAGGCCTGACGTGTCGGGTTACCAGAACGCGTGTAGTCGTACTCTTGGTTGGCTTCCAAATCAGCCTGATGGAAGGTAGAAGCCTGATACAAGGGCACGCTCGATGCCCCTGTCGCTTCATCAATTTCAGCACCAAAGTGGATTAGTCTTGTTGCAAATTTGCCTTGCGGCTGGCGTTTGTCTTTATCCGAGGAATGGCTCATGATTGTGGAGCTCCTTCCAGTTCGGCTTGTGACGCCTCAAGTGCGTTCGACAAATCTGCAATCAAATCATCGATGTGCTCGATACCTACGGAGAAACGAAGCAGACGGTCGTCTACGCCGATTTGTTGTCTAATTTCCAGCGGAATATCCGCGTGTGTTTGTACCGCAGGGTATGTCATCAAGGACTCCACGCCGCCTAAGCTTTCAGCGAAAGCAATGAGCTTAATGTGACGAAGAATCGGTTCGATCAATCTCGCATCTTTCACTTTGAAGGAGAAAATCCCTGTGTTCCCGTTCGATTGTTTGTTTTGAATTTCATAACCCGGATGAGACTCTAATGCTGGGTAGTACACGTCTGAAATCAGCGGGTGCGCAAGCAAGAAGTTCGCAATGGCTGTTGCATTCTGCTCATGACGTTCCATACGCAGTGCAAGAGTTTTCATCCCTCTCATCAGAAGCCAGCTATCCTGAGGTCCAAGTACCGCACCAATTGAATTATGAAGAATGGCCATCTGTTCAGAAAGTTCTTTTCCTTTTGTAACAATCAAACCAGCTAGCACGTCATTATGACCACCCAAATACTTCGTCGCGCTGTGGATAACGATATCCGCACCAAGTTCAATTGGACGTTGCAGATAAGGCGTAAGCAATGTGTTATCAACGATAGAAACGATGCCCTTTTTACGGGCCCAAGTACATACAAGCTCAAGATCCGTAATCATCATCAACGGGTTCGTTGGCGTTTCAATAACAAGACCTTTTGTATTGGACTGATAGGCACCCTCTAGGGCATCCAAATCGTTCGTGTCTACATACGTAGCCGTTACACCGAACCGGGACATAATTCTTTCTAATAAACGATACGTACCCCCATATAGATCCAAGGATACAATTAGATGATCTCCTTGGCTGAAATAGGCGAAAATCGTTTGCAATGCTGCCATACCTGAAGAGCAAGCAAATCCTGCATCTCCGGATTCAAGCCCAGCAATGGCGTCTTCTAGCACTTTACGGGTCGGACTCTTCGTGCGAGCATAATCAAATCCTGTACTCTGTCCAAGCTTAGGATGGCGAAACGCAGTTGCTTGATACACTGGAAAGCTTACAGCACCTGTAACAGGTTCTTCAATGGAGCCAATTTGAGCGAGACGACTTTCGATTTTCAACAAGGGAATTCCTCCTATGGATGTGGGTTCAATGAGTACAGATTACAATTGCGAACTTGCCAAACTTTCATTGATGTGAGTCGTCAATTCAAAAGGTGTTTCTTGATATACATAATAGTTCAGCCAGTTGGAGAACAGCAAATTCGCATGTGCTCTCCAAGTGTTGTAAGGCATTCTACTCGGATCGTTATTCGGGTAATAATTGTTCGGGATCTCGATCGGCAGCCCTTTAGCCACATCACGGTCATACTCCCATTTCAAAGAACAAGCATCATATTCCGAATGTCCAGTTACGAAAATATGCTTGCCATCGCGCGTTGCTACAATATATACGCCTGATTCATCCGATTCAGATAAAATTTCTAAATCCGGACATCGCTCGATATCTTCACGATTAACATCAGTGTGACGTGATTGCGGAACGTTGAATACTTCATCAAAGCCGCGCAGCAACTTCGTGTTCGGAACACTCACTGTATGTGGGAATACACCAAAAGTCTTCTTCTCAAGACCATATTTGCGTACACCGAAATGATGGTATAGTCCTGCTTGTGCTGCCCAGCAAATATGCAAAGTGGAGGTAACATTACGTTTGCTCCATTCAAGGATTTGTGTTAGCTCCTCCCAGTAATTCACATCTTCAAAGTCCATTTGCTCTACAGGTGCGCCAGTTATGATCATACCATCTAATTTATCATCTTTGATATCATCAAAGGTTTTGTAAAACATATCTAAATGTTCGAGAGATGTATTTTTGGAAGTGTGGGTTTTGGGATGCAGCAGCACGAACTCCACTTGCAGCGGCGTATTTCCGATCAAGCGCAACAGCTGCGTCTCCGTTGTTTCTTTGGTCGGCATTAAGTTGAGCAGGGCAATGCGAAGTGGACGTATATCCTGGTGATACGCGACAGATTCGTCCATGGTGAAGATGTTCTCTTGGTTTAAAATTTCTTTGGCAGGCAGGTTGTCAGGAATCTTGATCGGCATCCTGTTCACTCCTCTTCTTTAATTTAGTTTAGGTAAAAATATCTATAGAAACGCAAAAATGACCCTCTCTGGGATCAGAGAAAGGCCATGGAAAATCAAAGTCAATGTCCTTTCCTTATCTCCCAGATTCGCTGTAAACAGCGTTTCCGCAAGAATTAGCACCGTGCTCCCCTTTTTACAAAGGTTTGTCGGTTGCCGGGTGTCATAGGGCTAGTCCCTCCACCTACTCTTGATAAGAAAACGTAACGTATGCGATTAGGATTATCATACTATAAATTAGGTGAAAGTCAAGATGGTTCTGCTTGTATTTCTCATTAGAAATATTTAAGATTTTGCATTTGCAGAGAAATAAAAAAATGTGATACAATTTGTATCAAACGGACTGTGTTTCAATAGTTGAAGAGAAGGTTATATAAGTAGGATAAGCTATCGCACCACAAAGCACATTTAATTCCTAATCATAGCAAAGAAATGAGGGCTACTATGTCAACCCAAACCTCGGATAATTTCTCAGCTTTCGCTTCCCTACATCGCTACTTCGCCTTAATTGAAAGTGACAAGCCTACCCCCCAGCAAGCAGCAATCGCTGTTTCACAGCTTCCTCTCGTCTACGGCGCTGTCAATGAAGATGACTTGATGAAGCGCGGCGGCCCTGAACTGATTCAAATGTACACGGACATTAAAAATAAAATCCTGAATGCCGCCAAGTAAATTTGGCGGTTATTTTTTTGACACCGACCTAGCCTATTTCCCATACGCTATCTAAACGACATTTCCCCTTATTCATGTGACTTTATGGCTTGAAACGTGATATATGAACGGGTATACTAGACAAGTATTCGACACGGACGGAAAAGGAGGGCATACGCTTGGACGGAGAACCGAGGAGTAGAACCTGTAAAGTCTTTAGTAAACAATTTCAAAGTGTAGGAATGAAGTCGGTTATTCCATCATCCAGAGTATTGCTCTTCTAGATAGATGAACTAACCGGCTGATTCCATTCAAAGGGGTGGGCAGATGAAAACACGGTTGGTTCAAAATGGTATTTTTACGTTAGTAGAAGATGTGACCACTGCGCTATTACCTCCAAGCCAAGGTTTCTATTGGATTGATGCGGGGATTGAGGATTTAGAATTATTACAGCCTCTGTTCCATTTGCATGATTTGGCCGTAGAAGACTGTCTGAGTGAGGAAGAACAGCGTCCAAAGATTGAATTTTATGATTCTCATTATTTCATTGTAATTAATAGCATTCGGTTCGATGATGAAGAAATTTTCCTTCGCGCACTTAATTTATTCCTCAGTAAACATGTCATCATTACCGTAACACGGCAAAAAATAAATGAACTTCGCGCGCTTAAGCCTTTCCTTTGGGAAGAAGAAGTGAATAGCGCTGATCGATTCTTATATCACTTGGTCGATCTTGTTGTCGATAACTATGTAGCTGTCGGTGACCGGATTGAAGCGAAAATAGAGAAGCTGGAAGAAGATATTCTCATGGCGACGAAAAAATCCCATTTGAATGAGATTATTGGTCTCCGTTCTGAGATTCTATGGCTGAAAAAGATGCTAGTGCCTCAACGTGACGTCATCGGGACGCTAGGCAAAAAAGAGTTGAGACTGATTGATCACCAGCTTCAAAAGTATTTTGGCGACATCTATGAGAATGCTGTCAAAATCGTCGATACCTTCGATACGTTGCGCGATCTTATGGGGAACTTACGAGAAGCTTATCAATCCAGCTTGGCGAACCGCGCGAATGATATCATGCGTGTGTTTACCGCGTTGACGACAATCTTCATGCCATTGACGTTTATTACCGGTGTGTTCGGGATGAATTTCGATAACATTCTTGGTCTGCATCTAACCGATCATGGGGATGAAATTGTGCTAGCCTTTATGGGCGTACTCGGCATCGCCATGTATATCCTCTTCCGCAAGAAAGAATGGTTATGAGCCTTTCCGATGGAATAAGATGGTGACTTCAAGCAGCATGTTGCTGGGAAGTCACCTTTTTTTATATCTCACTTAGGATAGCTTAATTTTGACAAACTTCCGTTTCCCAACTTGCAGAATATCACCATCTGCTGGTGTAATTTGCGCATGAATGTCGGTTAGCTTCCCTTCGTTGATTTTGACAGCGCCTTGCTCCACGCTCCGTCTTGCTTCCCCATTCGATGCTTGCAGAGCTAGATGAACCAACAGCTTGATAATTGAGATCCGTCCTTCATCCAAATGCTCGGAACTTAGGTTAACCTCCTCAATTTCATCAGGTAAAGACCGCTTCTGAAAAACAGTAATGAAATGCTGTTCAGCTTCCTCAGCGGCTATAGTGCCGTGGTACATCTCCACATACCCTTTCGCAAGTTTTATCTTGGCGTCTCTAGGATGGATCGTACCCGCTTCAAGCCCTTCTCGCAGCCCTTCGATTTCCGCATTCGACAAGGCTGTCGTCAGCTCGAAATATTTGAGCATCAACGTATCCGGAATGGACATCGTTTTGCCGAAAATATCAGTCGGTGACTCATCGATTCCGATGTAGTTGCGCAGGCTTTTGCTCATTTTCTGAACACCGTCCAGCCCCTCAAGCAAAGGCATCAGAATCGCCACTTGACCTTCTTTGATCTCATAAGCACCTTGAAGCGTGCGGCCCATCAAGATGTTAAACGTCTGATCGGTTCCACCTAATTCGATGTCACTTTCCAGTGAAACCGAATCGTAGCCTTGCATAAGCGGGTAGAAAAACTCGTGTACATGAATTGGCTGATTCGCCGCATACCGTTTGGCAAAATCATCTCTTTCGAGCATGCGAGCAACCGTTACCTTACCTGCAAGTCTTAGCACATCATCAAAACGAAGCTCTCCTAACCAAGAAGAGTTGTAATGAAATGTTGTTTTATTCAGATCCAACACTTTGGCTAACTGTGTTTGGTAAGTTTCTGCATTACGTTTGACATCTTCCTCTGAAAGCTGTTTACGCGTCTCCGATTTCCCCGTCGGATCCCCGATTCGTCCGGTAAAATCACCAATAATGAGCTGAACCTCATGGCCCAAATCCTGAAATTGACGGAGCTTCTGTAGGACAACGGTATGTCCGATATGAATGTCGGGTGCAGATGGGTCTAAGCCAAGCTTAACTTTGAGGGGAATTCCTGTCACAACTGCCTTCATTATTTTCTGCTTTAGCGCTTCCTCGGGCACGATGTCTGCTGCGCCTCTTTGAAGAATACTTAATTGATGTTCCACTTGTTGTTGTTGCTCTTCCGTAAGCTTATCCCATGAAACCATACGATCCCTCCGTTCAATTGGTTAAAAGAAAACAAAAAAGACAACCACCTCGTCCACAAAGGGACGAGAAGGTTGTCTCGCGGTACCACCCTAATTAAAGAGAGGGGTTCCATGCCTTACAGCATGTCACTTCTCTTTCACTTAGAAGAATAACGACAATAAAATTGCCGGGTGTAAGCTACTGATACTCGCATGAGTACGTTCCCTCCACCAACTCAGAACTGTAATTCGGAAAACATGCTTGCATCGGTTTGCACCTTCCACCGACTCTCTGCAGCAGCGGCATTTCTCCTACTTGGGCCATCGCCCGTGTTCGTCATCGCATTAACGGTTATTAGATTATTGACCATTTAATCATATCCGGTTAGTTCTTGTCAATACGCCTCAACTAGCGGCTTGCGACGTAAATCTTTCCTTCTCCCTGCGAAAACGCAACCGAAGCAGACGCAGCCATTCATAGGCACGGTCTAACTCTTTACCTTTCAATTCATCCGTCCCCGTAAGGCTCTTGAGAACTGGCTTCAAATAGCGGTCACCTTCGGATTCATACGCATTCCAAGCCTTAATTTGCTCTTCTTCTGGGATCGTAGCAAGCTCAGCCTCCACGAGTGGATCCATATCATAGCCTTCACGATCCAATTCTTCCACCCACAGCAGTAATTCTCTTCGCGGCATCGTTAAATTGGCTTGAAGATCGGCTAAGTTGCCGCCACCAGCAACGATTTCAAGCAGTTTACGTTTACTGATCTCGCGATCTTGTTCGATACGCAGCTTCTGTTCCTTCTGTGCGAGCAGCCAGCTTTCGAATTTCATCGTATCCACATAGTTGGCTACCCAATCCAACGGAAAACCGTTGGTGCGTGTGCTTTCACCGATCAGTCTAAGCAATTGTTCTGCATACATCGCGGTTTTTTGCTCGCCAAAGCCAGGGATTTGCTGAAGCTCTTCCTTGGTCTGAGGCAAGAAGACCGAAATCATCCGTAGAACGCGGTTCGTTGCAAGGATATAGGGAGCCTTCTTCTCACGGCTGGACTGTTCGCGGCGCCATATACGCAAAGACTCGTACATCGCATCATTCGGATTTTCCTCACAGTAATACGTTAGCATTTGGGTCATTTTCGCTTTGCCAGTAAGCCCGTTCGTCAGATCTAATTCTGTGTGAACTAATGGCCGGAAGCCGATCCGAATCTTCTCGCGTAAGCCTTGACGGAACGCAAATAGCATTTCATCCCAACTAATGCCTTGGAACCATTCATCCTGCTCCAGCTTACCAGCGAAGTCAGGTTCACTCCAATACACGCTCCAAATCCCCTGCTCCTCCACAATAGAAACCTGTGCGGAAATCACTTGCCCATCCCCCGAATTCTTCTCCAACGTGTTCAAAAATACAATGTTCATTGCCATGCCTCCCGACGATTTTATGAAATGAGTATGAGAAAAACGAAAAAGCACCTCTACCGCCCGCTAGGGCAGAAAAGGTGCTTCCCATTTCCAATATCCAAATCATACCATGTTTGTCAGTTAGGCGCAAGACAGTTTTGCCCGCCACCTTTTATCGGTTATAATGGGTGCATACTAGAAAGAGAATGGAGTGTCCTCATGTCTGATTATGACTTTTTATACGATCATCAAGAAGAAACAACAACACGATTTGTGTGTTTTGTTGGTAATGCCTTGCACCGATTTGACCTCGCTATTATGACAACTACCCGTTATTACGGGAAAAAATTGGTCATTGATTTACAATCAGGACGCAGTGCTGTTATTGGACCGGACGATTTGGACGAAGAAGGCTACCTCGAGCATGTGTTTAAGATCAACGAAGAACAAGCTCAAGAGCTTACGGAATTTTTATCCCAAATTATTGGATCCATACATTTCACGGATATTTAAGGGATTGGCGGGGGACACTGGAAAAAGCATAACCTGAAAAGGAGGCTTATCCATGCCCAAAAAGTCATCACAGAATAACCACGTAGAAGGATTAGGCTTCCTCTCAGAGGACCGCCTCGCCGCGTACACGGACCTCAAGACCGTAGAATCCCAACGGAACGATATGATTCCCGAGGAGTTCCCAGAAGGGGCCTACGGGACAAGCATGATGTCTGAGTCACTTGGGAAGAGCACCCCTTGGCGAGAAGATCAACGTCCGACTAACCGATTCGCTTATGAGAATCGCGAATTGCACGAGGGTATCACAAGGGACTATCCGGGAGCAGATGATGCGAACGGCGAGTCTACTGAGGGCTTGTCCTAAATGAGAAACGCCACGAACACCCGTCATAGGGATGTTCGTGGCGTTTTTTTGTTCACTTGATTATTATTTGCCTAGCAATTCCAAGTGTCTGCCGATATGGTGACGAAGACCTTCTGCGAATGTATCTTCTTGCTCTGCTAATGTTTGGAAAAACTCATCAGCGAACGTGCGGCTTCCGTCTTCATTTTTCGCTTGAAGGAGCAGACCATACGTAATGTGCAGCAATTGACGCGCATTGTTCTCTTCCATGTAATCAGGCAGCTGAGCATCCGTTACATCACTAAGCAGAGCAATTGCGCTAATATCTGTCGTTACGTGGTAGTATGCTGTCGCCTCGACGAAGTGATCAAGTGCGTATTGGTGCATACGGCGATAGAGCGTAGGATTTACTTTCGCTACAACACGTACCGCTTCCAGCCAGTTAGTGCCCGCTGTTTTGATGTGGAATAAGCCATTCGTGTATTGCCCAATCAACGGGAACACACTGAATTTATCACTGCCGGAATGGATGCTTAGCTTGTATTCAAAATGGACAGCAATCGCTGCATGACTAGCTAGCTCACGCTCAAATTGTGCGATGTCGCCAATGTAGTCGATCCCTTTTTGGAATTCGCCGCAGAAACGTGGCGCCATGCTGAAAATGGTAACACCGCGGTCACGCAGTTCATTAGCTACCAAGTAATGGGCCTCAGGTGATGTCGGCGTCGCTGTTTCGTCAATGGAAATCTCGAAATCAACCGCACGATCAAGGGTAACGATATACTTGCGGTAGATCGCTTCCATGAAATTAATCGCTGCATCATAGATCAGTACATCTTTTTTCAAGGCTTCAGCCGTGTAAGCAAGTGTGGCTCCTGGAACATTAGCTGCCGTTTGCAGGTAGCGTTCTTCATAGCGGCTGCGCAAGCTAGTAGGTAATTGTTCGTATTTCGCTGCAATTTCTGCTTCAGACAACGATTCAATGGTATTGTCGATGTTTTCGGAGCAATCCAATGTCAACATCGTAAACCCAAGACGCAACGCGTATTCGATGTCAGTTTCTTTCTTCAAGTGGTCGCCGTCAGCGCCATATCCATCTGTGTATCCTTCTTGCAGGACGGCATAAGCCGCTGCATCCAGAACATCCTCATAGGTGCGACCAGTTAGAGCAAGCTCACGAATGCTTTGTTGCGCAAGAACCGGGCGAATATCTTTACCGCGAATCGTTTGGATATGACCAGGACTTGCGATACCAAGACGATCACCTAAGCCCATCGTTGCTACTTGTGTACCGAAGGCTTGTGGAGCTGTGTAAGGTAAAAACTGATTGATTACCAGTCGGTTTGCATGTGTTAATGGCGCTACTTTTCCGCCTTCTACGACTTCACCTTGCAATTGGTCGAACAAATCTCCGGAGCCTACGACGATTAGCTGCTTGCCCTCTGTTGTGCGTACCATCAGCAATGTTGTATCTCCCACTTGCGTTAAGGAAGACGCATAAACTTTAATTACCTCGGATGAGAACTCGTTTACTTTTCCTGCGCGTACTGCCTCTATAAGTGCGTTCATGTTTCATTTCCTCCTAATTTTGCAAGCGTTTGCTAATCATTCTATAGCTTCATTTTATCGCAAGTAAGGAGCGTTTTCTCTTCATCTATTCCTATTTTTAGCGAAAACTATTCATATTTTTCACTAATTCTATGCTATACTTCAGTTACCTCATTTCAAAATAAGGAGCATTCTCATATGTCACGTACCGTCACCTTCGGCAATGAAGATGAAGGCCCCTTTTATATTCAGCATGTTCATCGTTCCGGTCCCTTCGAGAGAACTCAGCACATGCATGAAATGTATGAACTGTATTATTTATACGAAGGAGAGCGTATGTATTTTATCCGGGATAGGTCGTATCTCATTCTTCCGGGAGATTTGGTTCTCATCAATCGTCGTGAACTCCATGCAACTTCCGATTCAGATCGATTAGGACATGCAAGAGTCGTGATTAACTTTAGTGACAGCCTTTTGGAAAATAGAAAAGAGGAAGCCCCCTTTCTGCTCGATGCCTTTACACATGCTACGCCTGTACTGCGGTTAGATCTGCCTACCCGGCGTCTCGTAGAAGACATTCTCGGGAAATTGCTTTATGAAGCGAAGGAGCCACATATTGGACAATCCTTTGCTATTAAGCACTATCTGATTGAACTGCTTCTATTCACAGCACGTTTCGTTCGCGTACATCCAGTTACTTCACCCGAACATGTTTCGCCTTTACATCGAAAAATATCCACCATCGTCCGATATATCAATGACCATTCTGCTGAATCGGTGCGATTGGAGGAGCTAGCTGAACAGTTTGAAATCAGCCCTGCTTATTTAAGCCGGATGTTCAAAGAAATCACCGGATTCTCACTTGTTGAATATGTGAATCTCGTGCGCGTACAGGAAGCTCAGAGACTTCTAGCCACGACGAGGCTAAAAGTCATCGTGATTGCTGAGCAAGTAGGTTTCGGCTCCCTTGTGCAATTCGGGCGTGTATTCCGCCAGATGACGAAAATGACGCCGCTTCGTTATCGGCAGTCGGCTAGTGGAATAGTTAGGTAGAAAAAGACCATTTTTTCGTGTTGCGTTGCTCCTTTGGCCACTTTCGTCATGCGTAACTCGATTTTTTCGAGTTACGTTACTCACTTTGCTACTTTCATCATGCGTAACTCGATTTTTTCGAGTTACGTTACTCCTTTGACCACTTTCGTCACCCGTAACTCGATTTTTTCGAGTTACGTTACTCACTTTGCTACTTTCATCATGCGTAACTCGATTTTTTCGAGTTACGGAGCTGCTTTGGGCGATTTCGCGATGCGTAACTCGATTTTTTCGAGTTACGGAGCTGCTTTGGGCGATTTTGCGATGTGTAACTCGATTTTTTCGAGTTACGGAGCTGCTTTTGACGCTTTCGCGATGTGTAACTCGATTTTTTCGAGTTACGGAGCTGCTTTTGACGCTTTCGCGATGCGTAACTCGATTTTTTCGAGTTACGGAGCTGCTTTAGGCGATTTCGCGATGCGTAACTCGATTTTTTCGAGTTACGTTACTCACTTTGCTACTTTCATCATCCGTAACTCGATTTTTTCGAGTTACGGAGCTGCTTTGGGCGATTTCGCGATGCGTAACTCGATTTTTTCGAGTTACGGAGCTGCTTTGGGCGCTTTCGCGATGTGTAACTCGATTTTTTCGAGTTACGATCATCAGAGGAACACGGTCTCCTGAGCGGAGGTGTAGTTGTGACATTACCTTCAATCCAATCACAGAAAAAGCCCGCACCATGCGGGCATCACTTCCAAACTAATCCAAACGTTTTACTCGTATCAGCCTACTTTGATAATCCCCGCGCAATGTCACAGGAATGCCTAAGTTCATGAGTGTTGAGCCATGACGGATGACAGGTTCTTCTCCATCCAATCTCACTTCATAGGAGGCATGAGACACAAGGTTTTGCAAAGGTAAATGCCGAACTTCCGTGCCAAAATGCTGCGATTGCAAAAAAGTAAATACAACACTTTCACTTCGATCCGCGCTGTTGTACTGACAAGCAGCTACATTCGAATCTCGCAGTGAGGACAGCCGGTACAAGTCACCTTTTAAAATAATAGGCCTGATCTCCTTGTACAGTTCTACATAGCTCTTCGCTTCCTCTAATTCTGCGTGCGACCATTTACTTATGTTCGCCCCAATGCCCAAGCCGCCCATCATCGCACTATGGAATCGGTACGATAGAGGGAGACTCCTCCCGTTAAAGCCATGCGGCGACTCCGTTACCCAACACATCATGACAGACGGACTGTAGGCGAAAGAAAATCCCTCCTGAATTGCTAAACGATCGCGCGCATCCGTGTTATCACTAATCCATGCTTGGTCCGCATAGCGCAAAATACCCAAATCAATTCTCGCGCCGCCGCCCGCGCATGTCTCAAATTCCACATCGGGGAAGCGCGCCCTTAATTCCGCCCAAATGGCATACAAATGATCAACATGCTTGATCCAAATGGCTGCATTAGCATCGTGCCCCGAGGCAATCGTGCCTGGCTCTGTCACAGTTCGGTTCATATCCCACTTGATAAATCGGATATCATAGGTAGTAAGCAAGGTCGTCATGAAGTCGAGAACGAATTGCTTCACTTCAGGCAGCCCCAAGTTCAACAATAATTGATTGCGCAGCTGCGTACCTTCGCGTGTCGGAAATTGATACACCCATTCCGGATGCGCTCGGAACAAGTCACTGTCCGGATTGACTGACTCCGGCTCGACCCATAACCCGAATTCCATGCCCAGTCCCTTTACGTGGTCGATTAACTCCTCAAGACCGTTGGGGAATTTCTCCGCATTGACATACCAGTCACCTAAGCCCGCTCGATCGCTATGGCGCTGGCCGAACCAGCCATCATCAACGACGAAACGCTCCACTCCCAAGCGAGCAGCCTGTTCAGCAAGTTCCTTTTGCCCTTCCACGGTTACAGCGAATTCTGTTGCCTCCCATGAGTTGTACAGCACTTTGCGCAGCGTACTAGTTGGCAGTACGCAATTCTTTTGATACTGGTGCAGATTACGGCTCATCTGACCGAATCCACCAGATGTGAAGCCGCCGACAAAAACAGGAGAAGCATATACTTCCCCCGGAGCGAGCATCAAGGGGCTATCAAAATCGTTCACGCCTCCGACAATTCGCACATGCCCGAAAGTCGTTTTCTCTGCAACGATTTTCCAATTGCCGCTCCAGCCAAGAGCTCCGAACCACACGTGCCCCGACGTCTCGTCCGCTTTGCCATTATCAATGGCATACCATGGGTTGGCGTGTGGACCCGTGAAGCCTCTGCGCGACTCCAGTACTTTTTTACCTTCGGATAAGACTGTTGATCTTAATTGATATTCACCTGCCCAGCGACCTGTCACATGCGTCATGCGGTAATCCGGCAGAGCCTGTACCGTCCAAACAGCTGCCATAATCTGCTCAATGCAAATGGACTCGTTCACCCCATTTTTCACCTGTACGTATCGTTCAATGAGATCATACACGGGCAACGCCTTGTAATGAACATCAACTTCTAACGAATAGTAAGCATCCACCATCCGCAATACGATTTCATTTTCGCTTACAAATCGATGTCCCTCATACTTCAGCTTCAAGTCCCGAACGCCGTCTGCAAACGAAACTTTCAACGCCGGTTCCGCATAATGGCATCCGCCCCAGCCTCCATACTCCTCTGTCTCCCTATCGATTTCTGCATCGAAGGAGCTATGTAACCTGCTCACCAGTAAATATCCGCAGTCCGAAGCCTCAATGTGGTTTCCCCAATACAAGTGCTGAATGGTACCTTTCTCATTGATCCCAAACACATACGATGATCTATCCGTGCGAATTTCAAAGATGTTTTCTTTGTCCAAATAGGTTATAGGCACCTCAATTGCCTCCTTGTTACTATCCTTTGATCGCGCCAGCGGCAATCCCTTTGATGATGAATCTCTGCATGAACAAGAAAAAGATGATAATCGGAATCATGCCCATAACCGCATAAGCAAAAGCCAGATTTAAGTCGCTGCTATATTGACCGAAGAAAAAGTACTGCTGTAGCGGGATCGTTCGGTAGTTTTTATCCTGCAGATATAGGAGTGGAAGTAAAAAATCGTTCCAAATGTACAACGCATTTAGTACGAGAACCGTAGCTGTAACCGGCTTGAGCAATGGCATTACAACTCGGATAAATATACCCGGTGTCGAACAGCCATCAATTCTAGCTGCTTCCTCAATCTCACGCGAAATGCCTTTCACGAAACCTGTGTAAAACAGTACGCCCATCTGTACGCCGAATCCGCCGTAGATTAGCGCTAACCCCCAATGCGAATTCACGAGGTGAAAGGATTTACCGATTTGGTACAACGGCAGCATAATGACTTGAAAGGGTACCATCATCCCAGACAGGAACAAGATAAAAATGAAGTTATAAAATGGCTTACTTCGGCGCGCAATGGCATACCCCGCAAGTGCTGAAGCGAAGATAATGAGCGCCACAGAGATGACGGTAACAATCATGCTGTTCATAAATGCTGCGGGATACTTGGATGTACTCCACGCATGCGTGTAATTCGCAAAATTCAAGCTTGTCGGCAACGCATAAAAGGAATCGAAAGTTTGCTTCGCAGTCTTGAGCGACATCAGTAGTGCAACATACATCGGAAACACAAACAGAATAGCCAGAATAGCCACGGCAGCGAATGTGCTATATCGTGTGATTTTCATTACATTTCCACTTCCCGTCTTCTGAAAATGGATAATTGTACAATGGTCACGATGACCAGAATGACGAAGAATATCATGGATAAGGCCATGCCATACCCTGCTTTAAAAGAGTTAAAAGCTGTTTTGTAGATGAACGTTGTAATCACTTCTGTTGCAAAGCCTGGTCCTCCTTGGGTGGTTACCCAAACGAGATCAAACACTTTGAGTGAACCCGTCAATACCAGCAGCAGATTGATCGTAATCGACGGTGCAAGCAAAGGTAATGTCACATGCCAGAACGCTCGACCCGCTCCTGCTCCATCCATTTTGGCACTCTCCACGAGCTCGCTTGGAATGCCCTGTAAACCGGCGATATAGATAATCATTGGCGCGCCCACGCCCTGCCAGAGGGCTACGATAATCAATCCAAATAAAGCATGATCAGGATTGCCAAGCGGACTTGTCACATCCAGACCGAACACGCTTAACAATTTGGGAAATCCCGTGCTGAAATTGTATTTCCAAATAAATCCAGATAATACAATAGACAGAACGCTCGGCAGGAAGAAAATCGTCCGAAATACATTCTTCAATTTCAAGTAAGAATCCAGCAGCAATGCCAACAGAAGCGATAATACATTCACAAGCACCATGAGAATAAATGCGTATTTAAACGTATTTCCAAGCGCGGCCCATACGTCCGAGTCATGAAAAGCATGCACGTAGTTTTCCCACCCAATATACGTCAGCTTGCGTGAAACACCATCCCAACTGGTGAAGGAATATCGCGTTCCTATCACAAATGGAAGAAGGACGGCTAACGTAAATAAAAGAATACCCGGAATAAGGAACAGAACATACCAGAACTCACCACGGATCATTCGTTTCATGTTTCCCATAAGTTATTCCCTTCCTGATGAATAACGGCACAGGCAGTCGCCTATGCCGTTATAACTCTGTCGTTATTTGTGGTTCTTGGCAACCCAGTCATCCAAATCCTTAATGATTTGTTCAGGCGTAGATTTTTTGAAAAACACCTTCTGGACGTATTGTGTGAATTGAGAATTCCAATCAATTGTCGTTGTTATAAAGGATTGTGAATCATACGTAAGTCCTTTATCAAAATACGGCTTAAGATCATTAACCGCTGGAGCAATGTCCGTTGACGCGCCTTTGACAAAGCTGAGTGAATTAATATTTTTCACCCAAGCATCTCCACCTTCTTTGCTAGCCATGAAAGCAAGGAATTTCAAAGCAGCTTCTTTATTCGCTGATTTGCTGTTCACCGCAAGAGAAGCATCCGGGTTAAACTCAAGCTTATTCAAGCTCTCGTCATTGCTGAATGGATACGGGAAGTAGCCCATGCCTGTTTTGTACAAATCTGGATTCTTCTTTTGAATATCCGCTAATGGCCAAGTTCCCATGTACATCATCCCTACATCGCCTTTGGAGAAGAGGTCAACAACACCGTTGTAATCGACACCAAGCTGATCCTTGTTACCGAGGTCAAACAAATCTTGCGCATGTGCGATAACCGTTTTGGACGCAGGATTATCAGCGAATTTCGCCGTGCCCTTTTCCACTTTAGTGAAAAAGTCCGCTTGTTTCTCTACCAGCACCGTGTTACTTGGCAGATCTCGACTCAACCACATACCTAGTGTCCAGTTGTCTTTCCACCCGAGGGAGAAAGGTGTTTTGCCCGCTTCTTTTATTTTTTTGGCAGCAGCAATCATCGCATCGTACGTTCTAGGAACCTGGAGGCCGAGGTCACTGAATATTTTCTTATTATAAAAAACAGCAATTGGTGTAGCATTAACCGGCATGATATAGTTCTTGCCGTCGGTTGCTTGTGCTTTCAATACGCTAGGATCGAAGTTCGACATGAAATCCTTCCCCGTCAAATCTTCAAGGTAACCGCCATCATGCAGTAGCTTCGTATTGCTGCCCGCATTTAATGTAAATACGTCAACGATGTCGCCGCTAGCTATTTTCGTTTTGAGTAACGTGTAGTAATCATCATATTTAACAGGCTGTACCTCAACTTTGATGTTGGGGTTTTGCTTTTCGAACTGCTCAACGATTTTGGCTACTCCGTCCGTAACATCACTTTTGAAATGCATAAAGGAAATCGTAACAGGCTTCTCTACTTTTGCCGTTGCGGTAGCAGCAGGCTTCGTCTCACTACTGGCAGCCGGCGCAGTACTTGTTGATGTGCTCTCGCTGCCGCATGCTGACAATAAAAGCGCCACCATCGTTGCCGAAACACCTGCACTTACTAACTTGTTCATATCTTTTACCCCTCTTCCTCGTTTTCGGTTTAGAACAATCGTCTCTCGTTCTGAATCCTATCTTACGCGTGGAAAGAAGGAATCGTAATAAAATAAATTGTCGTTCTGATGTTCAAAATTTTGGTGTGAAGGATTTCGTCCCATGCCTCTCTCGGTATTCAGACGGCGTTTGTCCCGTGAATTTTTTGAACACTTGGCTGAAATAACGCTGATTTTCATAGCCCACAAGCTCGGAAATTTCACTGATTTTGGATTCAGACATGTTCAGCAGCTCGCACGACTTTTCCATCCGTTTGCGTGTCACATACTCGATGAAATTTTCAGAGGTCACCGATTTAAACTGCTTACTTAAGTAACTCGGATCCAGATGAAAGCGTGTGGCGATGTCAATTAGACTGATGTCTTCAAAGTAATGCGCATCCAAATAAGCAGCGATCTCGTGAATAGAATGAACAGATGGTGTCATTCCCTTGCTCGCATGGAACTCCTCGATAGCTTCAGTGAACTGGTTCAGGAAGTCGCTAAACTGACTATGATTCACGATACCTGATATCAAACGCGCATCAAAAATCTGCGGATACGATAGCACCATTTCTGCCATTTCAGCAGCGGCGACCTCAGTTAGCTTTTTAAGTGCTCGTTGACCCTCACGGATGGTCAATCCGCTTATTTTCTCCGCCTTCAAAAGGACATTCCGCAGCAGCTCGCGACTCTCGCTCCCATTCCCTGCAGCAAACGCTTGCTGTAGACTCTTCAATTCAAACACCGTTAACAACTCCGACACAGATGACGTCGAAGCAACGGGTAATTCTGGCGAGCTTAGAGAGAAACTAGTCGCATGCAGCACATTGCTTCTCAACTGCTCATTAGCCATGTCAAAGGCGTCCGGCAATCGTTCCAAATTATGAAATACACTGCTCAAACCTGCAACCACGTCAAGCTTCAGCATCTGGTTGATCACGTTATGGAAGGTTACAAGTAGATCTCGAATTTGCGACTCCTTGTAGTCAGACTCGGATATGTACAGACAGAGACTCATCCTGTCATCTGATTTGTAGATGTACGGAGCAGCATCCTGACTGGCTGAGGAGAGCACTTCGGACAATATATTTTCGATGCTGTACATCAACAAATCTGCATTGCCATGAAATTTCATCGTTGAAATGTCTTGGAATTTACGAAACATACAGAGCGCTAGTCTAAAACTGCCTCTAGCACAGGATATCGAAAGTTCCTCCGCTTGGGACTGAATATCCATCACATTCGTGATGCGACGACTGGTCACATGCTGAAGGAACACCTCTCTGCGGAGTTGCCACATGTCTTGCGTAAATTTCTTTTGCTGCTTCAGTGTCAAATGGTTGTGACTTGCCTCCATAGCTTTCACCAAGGCACTCTTCAAATCCGTTAAGGAGATCGGCTTCAGCACGTACTCACAAGCCTGATACGTTACTGCAGCTTTCATATATTCATACTGGGAGTACCCACTAATGACGATCACTTTAATCTCCGAATAGTTCGTGTACAAGGCTTCGAGAAACTGTTGACCGTTCATGACCGGCATGTTCATATCTGTCACAATAATATGCGGCTTGCTGATTCGCATTAGCTCTAATGCTTCTTCTCCATGCCGCGCTTCCGCGATAACTTCCGCGTCGAGAGAGAGTTCACTTATCATTTTACAAACAGACTTCCTGCCTAGCGATTCATCATCCACGACCATTACTTTGTACAAAGCTGTCACCCCCATTAGGATTGTAAGGAATTCGTATACGAATCGTCGTTCCGATGCCCAGTTCACTCTCGATGTCCAAGCCAAATGGTGATCCATACACCAGTCTTAATCGTTCATGAACGTTCTTAAGTCCGATGGATACCCCGTAGAAGACGTCAGACGATTTGTTGTCAAAAGACGACCGAAGAGCAACGAGCTTATCCCTTTCAATGCCCGGTCCGTTATCTTGAACTGCTAGTACTACGGAATCCGATTCCCGCAGCACACGTACACCAATCCGAAGAGACTGCTCCACCTCCCGCTTGCTGAACGCATGCACAATCACATTCTCGATAATCGGCTGCATGACGAAGCGAATAATGGCACAGTTCATCAGATCAGGGGCGACATCGAACTCGATCTGCAGCGTTTCCTCAAACCGAAGCTGTTGGATGTACAAGTAATTATTCACATGCGCAAGCTCCTGACCAATGGTCGACGCTGCAATACCTTCGTAGAAGCTGTACCGAAACATGTCGCCTAAAGCACGACACATCTCGTGAATTTCATAATCGCCGATAAGTACAGCCTTCCCACCGATCGTCTGCAGCGTATTGTACAGAAAATGCGGATTGATCTGCATTTGCAGGGCAAGAATTTGTGCTTCTTTATTGAGCAGCTGCATTTCGTATTTGGATTCAATCAGTTCACGGATTTTATCCGTCATGAAATTAAAATTGCTCGTTAGCTCCGAAATATCGTCCCGATAATTGGTATTCTGCTGCAGACTGACATGAAAGTTGCCTTTGCGAACAGTCTTCATCGCTTTTCCGAGTAACTTAATAGGTCTAGTAATATAATGCTGCGCAAGAATAGAAAGCAAGGAAATGCTCAGCATCACGATAATGAACGCGCCAATCGTCGTAAGCAGTATGTTCCTGCGGTTCTGTTCCAGTTCAGGGTTCGGATACACGATCGAAAGCGCAATATTCCCATAATTGAGACGAGAGGTACCGACGAGTAAATCTTTCTTCTTCATGAATGTGATATGCTTAGGATTATTTTGCGTGTTGAACTCTGGCTTTTCATATTTGGGTATGATATCCGCAAATTGACCATTTGTCTGATAAAAAGGTTCCCCGCTTGCATTCTGTAAGACGATGACGTTCGGCGTGTGATTGTTTTCTTCAATCATTTTTGCTAATTCTTTACTTTGTATATAAAAAACAAGCGTACCGAACTTCGTTCTATAGAACGGATCATAAATAGGAATCGAGTACACAAAGAAATCCTGTTGCAAGGTGATGTCTTTATACGTAAACATAAGCGCCTGCTGAAATGGCAAATCGAGCATCTCCTTGTAATGAGGAATGCTCTGATCTATTTTGACAGACTCATAGCTGGCTGCTCTTGACCATGAGTCTTCCAGTTTATTTTCTTTCCCGAAAATCATGATCTTAATGATGTCTTTGTTTTTATTTTGAATGAGCAAATCATAATTTTTGATGGATTCTCTGAGCAAAATGATGTCCGCATCATTATAGTTGGCCCCATGCTCCATGAGATTTAGAATCCGTTCGAAACCATATATTTGTAAGGCCGACGAAGAAATATTATTAAAATATTGATCTAAATACCCCGATAAATAGGCTGCATTCTGGTCCGAGCTTCGGAACATCGCGTTTTCCAAAGAACGGGTACTCGACTTATAGAAATTCATGGAGAGTACAAGCATAGGGATCAAGGAAATCAGGACACTGCTCCATACAATTTTGGTGCGGATACTCCGATTAATAAATAGCCACCTGATCATGCGATCCCAACTTCCCCTGTTGTTCATCTTAAAATGCACTCGATTATACCACATTTTAACATCAATCCTGCTTCTTACAATTCAACTTTTTGTAATCTTCATGTTCAAATTTTTGAAAAAGTTAAACAGGTACCCCATGCCTAAACACATTTTGGACGTGTTTAGGTTGGGTACCTGTTATTAAAACCTCATATTATTTTTTATTTTTGTCCAAAATAGCTGTAGCTTCTTTACGGAAAGATGTTGCCCCTTCTTGCACGGTCATTTTCTTGTACATGATTTTCTCCGCAGTATCTTTAAGCAGCTTCTCGATCTCGATGGAACCGACTGGATTCGGAGGATCCATCGGTGCGCTGTTTTTCTCAGCCCATGCGACATAGTCGAATACTTTGATCTCATTTGGGCTCAATAACGGTTTTAAAGCTTCTTTCACTTTGGAAGCTACAGGTACACCGCGCTCGCCTTTAATGATTTTATTCGCTTCAATATCATTGATCCAGAAATCGATGAATTTCGCTGCTTCTTCTTGCTGTTTGGAGCTGCTTGCGATGGACCAATACATACTCGGTTTGAGGAATAACCCTTTGTTTGCATCAGGACCTGGCATTGGCTGCAAGACAAGCTCACGTTTAGACGCCGTAGCTAGACCAATAAACTGATTAGACCAACCATTGGAGGAAATAGAATTACCCAATGTCAACTCGTCATCTTCAGGTGTACCTTTCTTCTGCGCAGCTTTATCAAGCGCCAGTACGCTGCCCGCGTCATAATATTTCTGAGAGCGGTTAAAATAATCAACAAACAGCTTATCGTCGGTATAACCAAGAGCTGTACCTTCTGCGTTGTACATTTTTTGGCCAAGCGTACGCAGGTAATACGGGAAGAAAACGTCATCTCGGAAGCCGCCCGTAATTTTGCCCGCAGCTTTCGCTTTGGCCGTAATCGCGTCCATATCACTCCATGTCCAGTTCTTTTCAGGAGGCGTAATATTCGCTTTTTTCAACATTTCGAAGTCCATAATGCTGGTTAAAGCATTAACCCCTAAGTTCATAGCGACGAGCTTCCCGCCGACTTGACCACCTGAAACTGCATTCGGGCTTACGTCGTCCACGTTAAGAATTTTATTCTTCGTAAAAGTTGTTAAATCTGCTAATTGGTTTCTTCCACCATATTGTGTCAAATAAGAGATATCCATCTGTATAATATCTGGGAGTTGATTCGCAGCTGCTTGAGGAGCAAGCTTCTTCCAGTAATCATCGAAAGCTGCATATTCAGCTTCGATTTTCACATTGGGATGTGATTTCTCATACATTTCGATTACTTTCAGCGTATAATCGTGGCGCGCTTGACCACCCCACCAGGCCATACGAAGCTTTACAGGTTCCTTACTTGCACTTACTGTTGCACTAGGAGTCGTTGTTGTTGTTGGCGCTGTTGTAGCTCCTCCACTTGGGTTACTCGAAGTACCCGAAGAACAAGCGGTTGCTGTAAAAATCATGGATAATGACATTAATGTAACTACTGCCTTTTTCATGGTTTTTCTCCCCTTTGTACGTACATTTCAAAACCGTAATCGCTTACATTTCTATTATCTGCTAAAAATTAACATCCCGTAATTAAAAAAACCGTCTTCTTTGTTCAATTTTCCGTTTACGCTGTGTGTGAACTCGGTCAACTTACTCCCTATCTTGCTTCTACTTTTCCATATATTGGATAATAAAAAAGACAATACCCGATTACAGGCACTGTCTCTTATCAGAACTCTCATCCGATCTCTCATCCGATCAATCTGACTAATCCTTTATACGCAATTTCATCAAATTTGCTAATGACCTTCTCCCGATCCATCGCCCACGCGCAATCTTCCAGCGCACAAGCAACAGGCGCATCCAAGCGAATCGTCGCCAAATCCAACGAAAGATGCAGCATATCCAGCTCCGCTTCGATCTTCGCACGCACGCCCTTCGGAAGTGCAGCTAAGTTCTCGAGGATTCCAGCAATATTCACATATTCGTTAAGCAGCTTCGTTGCTGTTTTCTCCCCAATGCCTTTAACCCCTGGATAATTATCCGCGGTATCCCCCGTTAATCCCTTCAAATCAATGATTTGAGCTGGCGTTAGGCTTTTCTCCTCCATGAGCGTTTCTAGCGTGTACACCATGTAGTTGGATTGCCCTTTTTTCATAATAATGACTTCCGTGTTCTCATTGACAAGCTGGAGCATATCATGATCGCCCGTTAAGATTTGCACTTTCGTCTCCGGGCTGTATGTACGAGCCAATGTGCCGATACAATCATCCGCTTCAAAGCCAACAACGCCTACATTCGGAATATTAAAGCTGGCTGTCACTTCTTTGACCAGATCAAATTGGGGAATTAATTCTTCAGGAGCAGGGCCGCGATTCGCTTTATAGGCGTCAAATTTCTCCGTCCGGAAGGTCTTGCTTCCCATATCCCAGCAGCACACAACGTGTGTCGGTTTGAATGTGCCGATCGCATCAAGCAAATATTTCAGAAATCCATAAACACCGTTAATCGGCACACCGTGATCCGTTCTCATGATATAACCACTTGATGATGTTGCATAATAACCGCGAAATAATAAGGCCATGCCGTCTACGAGCAGCACAGATTCAGATGAATTTTGTGACATTGATAATAGCTCCTATTCCTGTGAAAATATGAATTCGTTACGAGTAGTATAGCACGGGACATATGCTCTCGACACGCAAAAACCCGTCATCAGTAAAAGTTACCAATGACGGGTAGTAAACTATCTAGCACCTCTTGAGTTCAATAATCTCCTGACCATAGATAGGCAGCGTTAAGACACAAGCCCCTTCTTGCAATTCACGCCCTGTGAATGTTCCTACTTCGAAATCTACAAATAACAGCCTCACTTGATAGGTACACTCAGGCTTCACCCAAGGGATACATATAACGCACGATTCCGATTTCACGTCTCCCCGCAGCGCTACGACAACACCTTCGCCACTCGAATTCAGTTTCCCCCACCAATGCCAATCCTTGTCAGTAGGCTCTGGGACTCCACTAAACTGAAAGTGGCGGTAAATATCATAATCCTTTTGCAACCTTTTTAACAAGTCAAACCGCTGTTTATAATGGTTAAGATTCTCTTCGCTCAAAGAGGTCAAATCTCCGGCAAATAGCTGCGGCGCTCCCATCAACCAAGAGCAGATTTGTCTATCCTGAATTTGTGTAGTCAAGCTTCCTCGCACATTCACGGTTGCTGCACCATAATATTCAATACATTGCAACGGTAATCCGCGGTGAGCATACAGCTGAACACGTGCCTGGTAACAACCTGCGATCAGTTGCTCGCTAAGCTGCTTCGGATCGTAGTCCCAGTCCTCACGATAACGCTCCTTCCAATGACCTACTCCGGAGTAGTCATTAGGTGGAATATGATACGTATCCGCATGCTGAAGTGCCGCAAGATCACAAGGTACCCCTGGTGTTCCCCAATAAATTTCATGGGTTATTTCAAGCGTAATGCCAGGGCTTCCTGCTCGAATGCGATCTTGCGCCGCTAGAAGGCCGCGGAGACCGCGGAGCAAGGATTCCTTGCGTGTTCGGCTCTCATGGCCTTGTGCGATATCGCCGAATTTAATATTGGTGAAGTCTTGTTTGTAATACGATACGCCATATTTCTCGGAGAGCGCCACAAGATCATCCGCATAATAGTCTCGCCACGGGCTTGTAAAGCTCATCCCATAACCACCTAATCGTTTGAGCCACGGGACGCTGAGTCCCTCAGGAACATCTCTTAGATCCTTCGATTGCTCATCACGGAATGTGGACACCCACAGTCCCAACTCTAGACCAGAAGCCTTGATAGACTCACACATGCCTTTAAAATCAGGAAATAACGCGAGGTCAGGCTCTGTCCCCAGACGCCCACGCTGCCAACCATCATCAATTTGCATCGTTTTAAATCCTGCTTGTACTGCCAAATCGGCTAACTCTAGGATAATAGACTGGTCAATGTTCGGTCCGAAATTGGACCATGTACACCACAGAGGTGCGATTCGTTCAATGGGAGCACGCGCCAATTGCAGTTCATGACGCAAGAAAGATTGAAACTCACTTTCTATTGCCCTATCTACTGGCTTGGACAAGCCCGCTCCCGTATCGCATGTCTTACCAGAACATCCGTAGTAGAACGTTCCTTCGCTTTCAAAATGCTCCCCTGGTCCAAGCACCCATTCAAAATAGTCTGGATGATAGCCCATCGCGCCTCTGCCATCTACATAACGAAGCGCCGAAGGAATCTCACTGCCTAAGATAATACCTTGCGTATGATCCGTGTTCTCAAGTGCCAAAATGCTAGACTGTGCGCCTCTCCCAGATGGCGTATATTCAGTTGCAGGACGGCAGTTAAGCAAACGTTGCCCTTCAATCATGACTTCATCCATCTTAAGCCAGTTGGCACTTTCATTGTGCACAATCAACTTCTTACGGATAGCAGAATGATGTGAATACAATTCATAATGAAGGATAATGCGAACTTGAGCAAAAGTAGGATCATTCCAGTCCGTCAACTCCACGTTCCAACATTCAATGCCATTCCCCTGAATCTCATTTGTAACCTTCTTAGACCGAGGAAATAATTGACTCTCCGCGCTACCGTCAATAAGGAATGAATCGCTCCAATTCGCATCATCCGCTTTCCATTCCCCGGTATCAGATACAGCCAATTCATCTGTCTTACTGAATGTAGCCGTCGTTTCTATGATGCTATCCTCGCTTCCTTGTATCCCCATTGGTGGCTTATCCGTTGTCTGATAGCGAAGAGACACCTTAAACTCTTTCCCTGCGTCCAACCACTCGGTTCCATTGACAAGTAAACTAGTAGTAACAATTCCCGCCTCAGACAAATCCAGAATACGAGTAAGGAGTCCGCTCTGTAAAACGACTTGATCATAATCGGTATTAGGCACTTTAATCTCTCCTTATGAAGCTGACTCTTCCTATCTCAGCACTTATAACCACTTCTGATATTGCTTCGGTGTTTCTCCGTATTTCTCCTTAAAAATGCGAATAAAATGGTTCGCGGAGCTATAACCTAACTTGCTAGCAATTTCATTCACGGCGAGCTGTTTTTCTCTTAACAATTTAACGGCTTCTGTAAGTTTCCGTTCCGTCATATATTCCGTAAATTTAACCCCTGTAATTTTCTTAAAAAGCTTCCCTAAATAATTTGCACTTACTTTCATGTGATCAGCAACCATCTCCAAGCTGATATCTTCGAACAAATGCTCTTCGATATAGCTTTTCACCCTAATTTCAAGATTGTGGTCGATGCTCATCTTTCTATCTTCAATGGTTGCAATAGCGGTTTGAAGTAATTCATTCGCCCATTCCGTAAAGTCATGGATATGAGGAACTTCCTCCAGCTTTTCTCGAATGTCATAACCGAATAGTTGCGTTGAACTAAACCCCATCGACTTCACAACTTTACGAATCGTCGTTACGATATCAGATAGCAAGTTTTTGCAATAGGTGATCGAATAGTGGTCATTTCTGATATCTTCGGACATCATGCTAAGTAGCTGATAAGCTTTTTTACCATCACAGGCACGAATGCAATCTTCAATTTCATCCAAAATGAGAACGGAGCTCCCTGTACGCTTTCGACCAGCAACATCCAGTTTGGCATACGAAATAATTGTCTCTTCCGGAAGTATAAAGGTATAGGAAAGGGCCTCAAGGGCTTCCCGGTAAGAAGCGGAAACAGGACGAGCATCTCTGCTATGTTCGTTGCCATAGGCGATTACAAAATCACTTTCATACACGACTTTAACTTTCTCTTCTACATAAGCTATCGCTGCATGCTTCTGATTCACCGTGCAATTCACAATACCAATAATGCGTCGACCATAATCTTTAATGGCCCAGATTTGAAATCCAAGGTCCTGTTCCACCTGGAATAGATCAATGAGATGATAGGAGAGCAGCTGTTCATTCTCAAAATCTTCTTTCTGAGGTACCTTCACAATAAAACAAAAAACTTGCTCCCAACCAGGCTGTGTATCCAGCATATCAGCAAGCTCTTCACGATTCATTGGGAGATCGTCATACAGCAAGCTCATAATGAGGTTGTGTCTAATAATTGGCTTATTGTTCTCAACTTTCTGATGTAAATCACTTAACACACTGCGTAAGGGTCTATGCGCGCGGCGACTAAGCAGAATCGTGAATGTAATACTCCCGAGCAGAAATAAGATCCCGATTGAAAGTGTCCAATTCCTTAATTCATTCGCCTTTTTGTAAAAAACATCTGTATTAGCTAAAGCCACATAGCGCCAACTGTTATAATCCGAGTGGACCGATGAAACCATCATCGATTTGCCAGCGATTTGATTGATAAACATGTTGCTTTGGTCCGAAGCTAGCACTTTCTGAAGCCAACCACTTTGATCCTTCTGGATATCCTCGATCCCATTCGTTTCTTGGTTATCCGCTATGAAGTTGCCTTGATCATCAATAATAATTAACACACCATCCGATGCATTCATGACAGACTGCAAGGATTTTTTGAGCGCACTTTCATAAATGTTAATGGCCACAATAGCTTTTCGATTTCCGAAGGCAGCAAAATAAGGAACACTGCGAACATGCGTAATCACTCTGTCAGAGCCCTGTCCTTGAATGGGCCGAGGCGGCATCCACGAAATCTGCACATCATTCTGCTGAAACCAATCCAACCACTCTCTCCTTGAGCCGATGTCACACGTACTAGAACTCAGAAAGCAAAATTTATTATCATAAAATAAAACATTGTCCGTTTTGTAGTAGACATCAATGGATTTCACAAAGTTTAAATCTCTTTGAATAAAATCTAACTGGGAAACGATCCCGATAATCGTAGAGGAATCATTGCGAATGGTATGGCTCATGGGATAGAGCAAAATAGAGTCTTGTCCCCCATCTACAGCGCTGCGATTTAAAGTAGAGATACTTTCCTTCACAAATTGCTGATCAATGGATTGCCGAAACTGAACGACCGTTTGTTGATTAAATTTTTCTAATTCACTTGTGTAAGCCTTTGCAAAATATTGATAATAAATGCTGACTGGAACAACCGTAATCAGAATGACGGTAAGTATATTCGTCCAATATAACCGTGTGAAAACCTTCTTCTGGATCAGTAGAGTTTGTTTCATTGCCCCTCCACACTTCTTCTATCCGTTTTTCAGTTCAGTATAGCAAGAAATGGTTATGGATTGAAGAGGCTGGCTAAACTGTCAGCCTCTTCCTTTGGCATAAATCTCTTCTATTTCCCTAGCATTTTCTTATAAGCTTCGTTGACCTCTTTCTCAATCGCATCTCCACCATTCGCTTTAAACGTTTTCACGTAGTCATCGAAGCTGTCTGGACTTGCTTCGCCTAAGATGATCTTGAAATACGTTTGAACGGTCAACTTTGTTAAATTCGTCGCATATTTAACGTGCGATTCCACGGAAGGCACTGCCATATTCAAATAGCCTTTGGGTTTAACCTTATCGCCGAAATCATAATTGAATTTATCCATGCTTTTATCGAATTCGGGTACGTTAATAATATTAAACACTTGCCCGCCTTTTTTCATGAATTCTGCGGCTGGTACGGAAGCACTTAAATTGATGAATCTGCCGTTCTCTTCCTTCCAGGCTTCGCCTTTCCAGCCTCTGAATACGGTTTTGTAATATTCGATATCCGTTGCACTTGCTTCAATCATTTTCAAGAACGTTTCCATTTTACGTGGATCTTTTGCTCCTTTTACTGTTATACCAAGTGTCGTTGAATTCACACCCCATTGCGGTGTACCCGATGCTCCTTTAGGCCCAACAGGCGCTTTACCGAGAGCAATTTCTGCTGTTGGCTGCGACTTTTTAAGATTGACATATTGTCCGCCGCCTTTATCCTCCGGATTGGCAGCATCGATCACATTACGCCAGTGATAGAACATCCCTTTCCCTGTGAGCCCAATGCGATTGTTATAGAAGGCTTGGGAGTCAAAGCCGTAACCCCCTGTATTCTCCGATGTAATCATCTCCGGATCAATCAGATCCATTTTGTACCATTTGCTTAAAAGGGTTAACGCTTCCTTCATTTCCGGTTGAATCGCAGCGAAGGTGATCTTGCCGTCTTTCTCCATATAGATCAGATTCTCTTTGTTCTGAACAGCCGCGCTTTTCACCTCTGTGAGACCAGGAGAACCAAATGCCCCTAGAATGGCAGGAAGGGCAAAATCAGAGAATCCGTACGTGTCCTTTTTCCCATTGCCATCGGGATCATTATTGCGAATTTTGACTAGCGCATCTTCGAATTCTTGTATGGTTTCAGGTACCTTCGTAATACCAACCTTGGTAAGCCAATCTTGACGCCAGACCAAGACAGTCGGATAGTCGCCATTCACATTCAGACTCGGCAGACCATAAATTTTACCCTCGTACTTAACCGTATTCCATAAGTTATATTTATCAATGAGCTTGGCATAGTTCGGTGCAAATTTACGAATGGTTTCATCAGCAATCGGAGCAAGCACACCATTGGACACATAGGTACCCACAGGGCTTCTAACCTGCATGACATCAGGCATTTCTCCAGCAGCCAACTTCACGTTCAAATTATCATTCCATTTCTGCGAATCGACGAACCAGAACTTAAATTTGGCATTAAATTTCTCGGAAACCATTTGCACAACCTTCGAATCCTGATCTGGTTCGGAGAATGAGTTGTAGGCAAGCCATTCCATAGTAACCGGTTCTTTAGACGCACTTGTGGTCGCTTCTGGTTTCTTGGTGTCCAGGGCTGTTGTTGTCTCTTTGGAGCACCCTGCAATGACCCCAACCAGTACGGTTGCAGCCAGAATCACTGAAAAACTTTTACGCATTTGCTTCGACATATAAACCCTCCCTATTGTAATTATACGTTAAACCCGCAACCTGCGGGATATAACCAATCCGATACTACCCTTTAATGGAGCCGATTAGCGTCCCTTTCACAAAATATTTCTGCACGAACGGATACACACAAAGAATCGGGAGAATGGAAACAACTAATGTGGCCATCTTCATTGTCTGGGTATTGACCACCATCTGACTTGACTCTGTTCCAGCTGCACTGAGCTCGCCATCAAGAATAATTTTCCTCAGAATTAATTGGAGGACTTGCTTCTTCTCCGTTTGAATATAGAGCATGCTATCAAACCAAGCATTCCAATGATAGACCGCCGTATATAAGGAAACCGTGGCGAGCACAGGCAGCGAGAGTGGCAGTATAATTTTGATCAAAATCGTCACATCATTCGCGCCATCCATCTTAGCGGACTCTTCCAGAGCCTCAGGAATTTCATGCACGAAATTCCTCACAATGAGCAGCAGAAACGTACTCACCGCTCCAGGTAAAATTAAGGCCCACATACTGTTCATGAGTCCTAGATTTTTCACTAGAATATAAGAGGGAATTAACCCGCCTGAGAAAAACATCGTGAGCACGACAAATCCTGTCCAGAAAGTGCGATGTGGCAGTGTTTTTTTGGATAAGGGATACGCCCCTAGAAACGTCAAACTCACTGTCAACAAGGTCGCCAAAACCGTCCGCATGATTGTGTTCCCATAGGCCGTCCAGATTAAGGAATTGTTCATCACTTGCTTGTAGCCTGAGAAATCGAATTGGGTAGGGATAAAATGAAAGCCATAGCTATTGATGACTTGCGCTGGACTCATGGATAACGTCACGACCTGCATAAAGGGAAGTAACGTAATGATGGTCAATAGTAGGAGTGATGCATAAACGATGGTCATAAAAATGGCATCTGATAATCGGAACGATGTACGAGTCATATGAGGCTCCTTTCAATAAACTGTGCCCTATTAGAAGATCGTTTCATCACTGAAACGCTTGGCTAACGTATTCGTGAACAAGACCACCGCTAACGCGACCACATTCTTGAATAAGCCTACAGCAGCAGCATAGCTGTAATTCATTTTGGAAATTCCTTCATTGTAGGTGTACGTTCCGATCACATCCCCGACACTCATGACTTTGGCGTTAAGCAAGTTATAGACTTGATCGAAATCATCACTAATGATCTGTCCGGATGTTAGAATGAGTAGAATGACCACGACAGGTGCGATCGAAGGCAGTGTAATCCACCATATTTTTTGAATGCGGTTAATACCGTCCACTTCTGCAGCTTCATACATCTCAGGATTAATCCCCGACATGGCAGCCAGATAGATGATGGCATTAAATCCAATCGTCTTCCAAATTTCAGTGCTCACCAACACAGAGCGGAACCAATCCACACTGGCGATAAAGAATATTGGCTTATAATCCAACATGGATAAGGCAACATTGATTGGCCCTCGACTTGGTGATAGAAACTCAATAATAATACCGGCCAGAACCACCCATGATAGGAAATAGGGCAAATAACTAACCGTTTGAACGACTCTTTTGAAAATGGTGAATCTCACTTCGTTAATCATCAGCGCAAGTATGATGGGGGCGGGAAAACCAAATAACAGCTTATAGAAATTAATAATTAGGGTGTTTCTAAGCACAGGGAGGAAGTACATACTGGTAAATAGATCTTTGAAGTTATCAAAGCCAACCCATTTACTTCCTATTATGCCTTTTAAAATTTTGAAATCCTGGAAAGCAATCAGCACACCATAGATAGGAGCATAGTGAAAAATAAGATAATAAAGTAACACTGGCACTAACATCATGAAAAAATATTTGTGCGACATGTATTTCCTAAATGTCATCTGCATGCCTCGGCTTCCCCCTTCGGTTTATTTTTGTTAGCGTTTTCATTTTTATCTGGACTCAATATATCGTCTATAATCTCCCTGTTCAATCGCCAATTTCCGTTAAAATCCCGATTTTCAACACTAGTAAACCCCTATTCCCAAAATGGTGAAAATCAACAAAATAGCGATTATTGGTACTTCGCGCTACTCACCTACACGTAAACACAAAAAAAGGAGTGCCCCAAGGTCATGATGGACCTCTGGGACAACTCCTATTCTGTAAACCAAGCTATGCGTTTAGCGGCTCGTATGCCACTTAATTTCTTGGATGAATTCCGTTAGGGATTCGTTCAAGCGGGAAGAGATTTCATCATCGAGAATCGCTTGTCCTTGTTCGCCCCAAGTCACTTGTTTATCAAGCACGTACACACCTTGCAGAATGTTCTGCGCGCCTAGGACAGACAACACGGGTTTAAGTGCATAATCAATGGCAAGCAAATGTGCGTAAGTGCCTCCAACCGCTAATGGCAATACGATTTTGCGCTCAAGTCCTTTCTGTGGCAACAGATCTAGGAAAGCTTTCAATACACCTGTATACGAAGCTTTGTAGACGGGAGTAGCTACGAAAACAGCGTCAGCCTCTGCTACTCGCTTACTCGCATCCACAATCGCCTCGCTATCAAACTTGGCATACAACAAATCCTCAGGGGGCAGGTCGCGAACCTTGATCCAATCGACTTCCAGTCCAGCTAGTTGAAGCTCGCTCTTCGCAACTTCGATAACACCATGTAAGCGTGAGGTTGGGGTTGGACTTCCTGAAATGATGACTACTTTCGCCATGTGATTCACTCTCCATTTGCAATTTGTGGGTGAAAAAAGAGACTCGCCTCCATGTGTTCGATACATAGTGGGAGTCTCCTGCTGTTCGGTCGACTTATTTTAATTCATAGTAATTCACTTGGGATTATATTACCATGGCTTATGAGGGACGTCAATCCGTCGACTCAAAAGAAATTCCAGCCCGGCATCCATCTTAGAAAGAACGAATATTTCGATGGAATAATCATCCCCGATAGAATCGGGTAAAACAGTGCGAATAGCACGAAAACGGCGGCTAAGTAGCCGTAAACCCATCTTCTTTTGTGCAGAGATCCTTGTTCCAAGTAGTCTTTGATGTAATACGTTAAGATCAGGACTAGGAACGGCACCATGGCAAAATAGTGATAAATAAACGTAAGTCGCGGCACCAACATCCACGGTAAATATTGCGAGCAATAGGCAATAAGCAGCACGCGCAGCAACTTATCTTTGCGCTTGATCGCGATGTAGAAGGACATTAACACCGCTATGAAGCCAGGCCACCACACCAGTGGATTGCCGAATGAAACGATACTTGAAAGCATGCCCGGCGGCATAAGCTTCGCTTGGTAATACCAGATTGGACGCAGCATCATCGGCCACTCCCACCAAGGTGAGGAGAACGGATGTGTGGCAACCAAATCCTTATGGTATTTGTACATATGTACCTGATAGGTAACAACATCTTTCAATTGATGCCCAGGACCTGGAACCATCATGAAAGGGATATAGGATAAGGTGTAGACACCTAACGGCACGATAACAAACATGAGTACACACCAAAGTATCGTAAGCAGTGTGTTTCGTACGAAAAGCTTCTGTACCCGTTGGAGCTTCGTCGATTCCTCTCCGGATAGAAGATCTTCGTACACCGCGGCGCTCTCATCTACTTCAGGTTCATCACGCCTATTCTCTCTTAGTACTCTCTTAGCAAATTGGTACTCTCTGTACCGCTCGAAGAGCGAGATAAACAGCAGGACGGCTAAGCCGGCACCGCCATAAATAACGATCCATTTGGAAGCCGCACCGATGCCGAAGAATAGGCCGGATAGTCCCAACGGAATCAGGGTCGTCCAAAGCTTTTCACGGAAGAAGCTCAGTGTCGTATACCGATACATGAAATAGAACATCAGCATGATAAAGAATACACCGTACACATCAATCGTGGAAATTCTGGTTTGCGCAAAGTGCATGAAATCAAAGCTAAGTAAGAAAGCCGCAATAAAGGCATATTCCGAACGGCCGAACATCCGCTTAGCGAATACATACATAATAGGAATCATGCCAACACCGAATAGTGTGCCGATAATACGCCATCCAAACGGATTTAAACCGAACACATAAATACCGATAGAAATGAATATTTTGCCAAGCGGTGGGTGCGTGCTTTCATACGGCTCGATCTTGTGTAGATGCTCATACGCCGTTCTCGCATGATAGATCTCATCGAAATAAGTACCATTCATATAAGTAGGTGTATATGGAACAACACTCGCCTCATCAAATAAATGAGCTGTACTCCCCTTATCAGAAGCATCGACATCGACTTCCTTCACACTAGTGATCGGTAACGGCGTCGTTCCTCCGTCTCCGAAAATACCAATTTCATGAAGATGCAGCTTAGCGCTTTCTTGTGTGTCGATCACAATTTTCACATAACGAGCTGCTTTATTGGCTTCAACCGTATGCCAGGTGAACACCTTCGTATGGTCCGATTTAACAGCCATCGCATCTTGCCACTGCTCACCATCATTCGAGAACCAATACGAGTAGGCGCCTTCCCCAACCCCAGCAAAACTATTAATGCGTGTAATCTGATGCGGCGAGCCGAGATCAGCAATGACCGCTTCTCCGCCACGTGTAGGCTGCCAGAACGTAGTGGGATCTTTGTGCCCTCCGAGATGGAACAGCGCAATAATCGTATAGACTACCACAAGTGCGCCTAGATATAAAACATCTTTACGCGAGAAGAAGCGTCCGCGCTTACTTCTTTCTATATGATCCTCTGTCGGATGGAATATTGCTTTCCATAGTGAGGTCTCTCTGATATGCGTTGCTTTCACTTCAGGGTCATCTTCCACTTGAAACATGTCTACCTTGTCGTTGGCCGGAGGTATTGTCTCCTCCACATGGCCATCTTGATCTGATTTCACGAAAAGCCTCCATCCCAATATACATGCATAGACAAACATCATAACATTGATCCACGAAACCGTCAGCATCAATGGGTTATATCGCGGAATGTGATAGTCTTGATGAAAGCTTCGCAAGAGGACATCACCGATATTAATAAAATGCGTGATACTGAAGCCGATAAAAAGCCACAGAATCCGCCGATCCTTCATATAAATAAAACTCGTTAAGGCTAGCAGTAAGCCATAGTGCAAATAGCGCTCGTGCATTTTGGTCATACACATAAACATTGCCGTGATAAATAAGAAGGATATGTACAATACGGCTCCGCGCCGCTGCTTACCCAGCCAGTAGAGTAGACAGACGTATAGGATGGACAGCACCATCAAAACGAGCCCGATCCACTTATAAGTCATATGCCAGAAACCGCTGTTAATGTCTACAAAATTTCCGCCAAGCAGTGCAAACAGATTAAACGCGTTGAGCGAAGCATAGGGATAAGAAGCTAGCGTGCCCGAATACAATTCAATCATCCAGCCATAACCTCGGCCAATTGCAAAAGGAAGGGAAAGAACAGCCATTGTAGCTAGTCCTGTCAAAACACTCAATATCCAAACCATGGCGTTGCGTGCACGTATCACATCAATCAATAAGAAGATACCAAACAACAGCGCTTGAGGTTTAAGTAAAAGAGCAAGTGCGATAAAGAAGGCCGCTTGAGGCAGTTTGCCTTTCATTTGCATCAACAAAGTGGCCACAATAAATAACATGAAAAAAGAATCTACTTGTCCCCATACCGCAGAATTTGCCCATATGGCAGGGTTGAAGGCAAATAAAGCAGCAATCCAGAGCGCCTGCTTCCATGTACGTGCCCCTTCGTGTTTGCTGATCGCTAGTCGAAACAGCAGATAGACCGTTCCAAGATCCGCAAGGATTGCGGGCAGTTTAAGGATGATTAAGGAGCTACTACTCTCCCAAGGAATGGACAGCTTATGATGTAAAAAGCCAACCACATATAGGACATACATGTAGCCAGGAGGATAATCCAAGAAATAATCTTTGGCATTCGTATATAAGTCCTTTAACCCTACCGTATAGGCCCGATCTGCCCATGCCATGAACGTTCGCACGTCCGTATCATAGCCCACCCATGTAGGTGCCAAAGTAAGTCTAAGTATGAGGGCAATTAGAAGCATGAATCCTAATAAAACGAATGTAGAGGGAGCTACTCCCCTTTGCTTGAACCAGCTGACCATGCGACATCTCCTTAGCTATGAACTATTCTCATTATACCTGTCCTCACTCTTGCAGAAAAGGAAAAAAGCACCGACGCTAGGTCAGTGCTTGGGTTCAATCTTTTCGATGCGCTCACAAATGTCATGCAACCACTCATAGTCTCCTGTAATGGAAGCGCAGAGCGATAAATTTTCTAATTTTAATCGATTCCACACATAAGTCGCATTCGCTTCCATGCACAGCATTAATTCTTCTTGCTCGCCTCGAGTTAACTCTCGGGCTCTGCGTAGTGTCCATAATTCCGCCATACGTTGATGAACGGCTAACATCGCTCTTAGCCCCCTGCCCGGTGAAGTCGCTTTCATTAGCTAGTATGGACAAAGTAAGGTGACTCAAAACAGAAAAGAGTAATCGCACTTGAATGAATTATGAAAAGAGAAAGCAAGAGAGCTCGTCCGCTCTCTTGCTTATTGTGTTGCTTCCATCGGGTACAATTATTAAGGAATATGAACGACAGCAATTTTATCAATTGGGAAATAGAATACAACACCGTTATTATTAGCAATTACAACATTACCATTTTGGATACCAAGAAATCTTCCTTGATGATTCGGTGTAGTACCTGCATGAATTGTAATAACCGTACCAAGTCCAACATGAGCCAAAGTAGCATATACAGAGCAACTCATTGTGTTTTCCTCCCTTCAATCTTTATATGATATCGTATGCTAGTTTCAAACTTTTGATATAGACGGATGCAGAATTAGATGCGTATATTTTAAGAGTCTGGTATAGAAACGCAAAAAAACCTTTCTATCTCTCAACTTTCATTGAGATAGAAAGGTTTCCGCCAATCTCCAATTATGCGGAGGATACTTCTTCTGAATCTGTTGCCGAATCCGTGCCTTCTAGGAAGAATTGCACGAGTTTTGCATGCTTTTTCAATGATTTCTCGTGAATGAGGTTGATTTTCCCATTATCCAAAGAACCGAATACGTAGATCAACTCTTCATTGTCATGTGACCAATCAAAGCCATCTAACAACTGCAAGGACTGTGTCCACTCTTCGTTATATTCACCATTCGGGAATAAGAAACGATTGGCATACAGGGCAATACTCTCCTGAATGACACGATTCGCGGAAGTATATTGCGCTAATCCTGGCTGCTCTGGCATCATTGGCAAGATGGTGTTGAAGAATTGATGCAAGATTTCCACATAAGTCGATGGATCATGTCGAATCTTGCGTTGCAATTCATAGGAAGGCTGCATTCTACCTGAGAATAACATCGTCGCCGTCGCATACAACCAGCTGAAGCATGTAAAGTTGCGGTTAAAGGAGGTCAAGTTACTGCGTCTCTCTACACCCGCTGCCTTCAAATACACGTTGTGGTCTACAACTTGTTGGATAACCAGATTAAGCGGATCGATGGAATCGAAGGAATGTCCTAGTTCCTTACTAACTAGCTGCACTTTGGAGTTGATATCGCCGAATAACTGTTGCTCTTCTTCCTCCGTTAAGCCGATATAGATTTGCACAGCAAGCTGTGTTTCCATCAGGTCCAAACGTCTACCCTCAAGTTGATTAATGGTACCTTCTGTTTCCTCAACCTCTTGCTTAATCTCCGCATCGTCACTAAACTTCCGTTGTTTAATCTTCAGCAGAGCCAGCTTCTTCTCATAACGGCGTACTTCTTTTTGCATCTGATCGTTCACATAACCCAGTGCTAGAATACGATGCTGACCATCTAGAATGGATAGTTTCGAGCCATGACGCAAGAGGAACTCCTTCGCTCCTTTGGAGAGCTGGTTCACCTCGCGAAGTGATAGCGTAACAGGACCGAAGAACACATGGTCCAACTCACGTTCTTGCAAATAAGTGGAGATCTTCCGGCGCTGCATATTACTCAGCTTCCGTTGAACCATCGGATCAATCATCGTATAGTTCAGCAAGTCCTGAACGCGCAAGGCTACAGTCGCAAGACCGAACCTTTCGCAGAAAGGATGGATAGTCATTTTTAGGCGTAATCCTTCCATTAGCTCACGTCCTCCTTATTCCCAAAACTAGCTTTATAAGCGTCAGCGTCACTGATTAGGAATGCATTCTGCTCTTGATAGAAGCTTTTAATATGGTTGTAAGCTTTCATAATCCGCGTGCGCCTTGGTAGACGGTCTTTTTCTTCCCCAGCATAAATGCTGTTCCAATTCACATGCGGCAATATTTTCAAAGCATGCTCTAGCGCATAGCGATTAAAGCTGCCTGTTTTCGTTGCTTCTTCGTGCATGAACAGGGCTAACGCAATTTGGATATTCTCAGACCAGACGATTTCACCCTTTGTTGGTGACGGCAGGTGAGTCAACAAACCGTTAAAATATCCGCCTGCTAGGGAGATTAGCTCCTGTAAATCTTTATCGGCATATTGATAATTGTTGTTGCGGGCAGCTGATTTCATTCTACCTTCAAACAAGCCCACTAGAATCTCAATTAACAAGTGGTAGGAGAACAGATACTCCGGTGATTTCCCACGCTCGGAGAACATGTCGACAGTCAACTTCTGCATAGCTGGTGCTTTCGCCGCAAGTTCAGTTGCCGCAACATGGTAGAACCGGCGTTGATCGCGAAGTACAGCTAAGTTCCCACCAAGCTTACGAGGAAGCTTGTTAATATCTGAGAACAATTGACGTTCTTGACGCGCATTGATATCCAAGTATGTCATAGTCGAGATTGGGAACGCATATAAACGGCGCAGCTTTTCCGTAATCTCTTCCATTTTATCGTATTCACGACGATCCTTCGCACGCGCCATCTGACTTTGCAGTGTTTCCATAATGCGCTGGAAAGCTGCCAAACGATGTTGGCCGTCAACGACATACAATTTCTCGATTGGCTGTAGTCGAAGAGCCTGATTATCCTCATCATAATGCCCTGCGCCTCTTGCTGAGAAAATAATGCCAGGGAAATAGATAGGCTGGCGATCTTCTAAATATAGATTCACATAGTCAATTAACTTGGAGAGGTTCCGCGGAATAATCGCACGTTGTACTTCTAAATCCACCTCAAAAATAGAAAATAGTTTGCTAATAGGTAGTGTTGCTGCTATTGTCGCTTGACCGAACGTTTGGCCTAAAATCCCGGGAATCTCAACGTACGATGACGGCTTCTGTTCAGCTAACAACTCCGATAGTGAAGAAATGGCATCCATATGCTTACCCCTTTCAACGTATAAATTTTCTCATAACCTTACACCTAAATATGTCTCTCATTCTCCTATTTTTGCCAAAATATCTAACTTTCATTCTAAGGATTGAAGCCAAGCTCCTATACGCCTTGCTGCCTCAAGTAATCGAGCTTCATCTTGCACTAAAGCAATACGGACAAATCCTTCTCCTTCAGCGCCAAATGCATCACCAGGAATAACAACTACACCTGCTTGAAATAACATTTCCCGGGAAATTTGTCGAGACGTCCAACCCTTGGGAATTGGAGCCCAAATAAACATCGTTGCTTTCGGTGGTGGAATAATCCAACCCGCATTATTTAATGCCGAAATAAAACCATTTCGTCTCTTCTCATACACACTTGAGACAGTGTGATCGTTTTCCATATCTTCTTCTAATGCTGCAATACCAGCTGCCTGAATGGCCCCGAATACGCCGTAATCAATATTCGATTTGAGCGTCTTAAGCGCTTTGACCGCATCCCCATGCCCTGTTAGAAATGCAATGCGACAGCCAGCCATATTGAAGCTTTTAGATAAAGAATGGAATTCAATGGCAACCTCCTTAGCACCTTCAATTTCCAAAATACTCATAGGCTTATAGCCATCAAAAGCCATTTCGGAATAGGCAAGATCGTGTACAACAAGCAAATCCTGCTTCTTGGCATAGGCTATCAAATGCTCAAAAAAGGCACGATCTGCAACAGCAGACAACGGATTGCTGGGATAGTTAAGCAAGATGAATTTCGCCTTAGCAGCCACGTCATCTGGAATGTCCTCTAGTTGGGGTAAATAATCATTTGCTGCACGCAGCGGTAGTAAATAGGGTTCAACACCTGCAAGTACAAGGCTTGCCGAATATATGGGATACCCTGGATCAGGGACAATGGCAATATCCCCAGGATCACAGAGTGAAAGCGCTAAGTGAGCGAGCCCATCTTGTGAGCCCATTAGGGTTAGAATCTCGGTTTCTGCATCAAGATCCACCCCGAAGCGAAAGTTATACCATTTAGCAACAGCTTCTCGAAAGGCTAAGCTTCCTTCCGAAGTTGGGTATCCGTAATAAGCAGGGTTGCGCACGGCCTCAGCCATCGCTTCCAAAATGCGATTAGAGGGAGGCAGGTCAGGACTTCCTATACCTAAATCTATGACGTCCACCCCTTGGTTCATAACCTCTCTCTTCCATTCTGCTACTTCCGAAAAAATAGCCGAGCCTAGCTGTTGCAGTCGCTTAGAACCTTTAAATGTCATGGATTGCTTCCTCATTATATGAAATGTGATGTTAGGTAATGATACCGACCTGATGAACGAGTCTTATCATATAGAGTAAAAATAAGATTAATACCAAATACGAGATCCCAAACTTCCAACGCGTTTTAACGGGTACTTCATAATAACTCTCTTGCATCCCTAGTGGGGAGTATTCTACTTGAACCTGGAGACCTAGATGCAAGCCGTCCTCTTTATTCATACGTTCTGCTTTTACCAATTGCACTCTCTTCACAATCGCTTGTACAGGCAAATAGGCGTGCCCTTCAAATCCAATTGCTGGCCATGACATATGTAAGGTTTGTCGGCCTGCACCTGGTCCTTGCAGCTCTGAATAGGTGATATAGTCCAAGTCACGCGTATGACTCTCACCTGGAATCATATAACCTTGCTGAAGCAAATGATTGGCTGGAAATTCGAATCGTGTAGCCACGGTTACACGTTCTTCTTTATGGCGATACCGCACGTATTTCTTGTACAAATCCCAGGCAAACATCGCCCAAATAATTAAGAAAATAATCTTACTCGAGAAATAACTATCGAGATAGATAATAAGAATGAGCCCGCCAACTAAACCAACCAACCATAACCAGCGTGTTACGGCTGTTGAGATTCGTCCGCCGTCTAAGGGATGTATGGGCAACAAGTTGATCAGATTTAAGTAAAAAGCAGCGTACGCTACGGAAACGATCACCGCTGAATCCAAATACACACCTACACCGAAAGCGGCAACGCCTCCGAGAGTCCCCAAAATAGGACCTCCAATGCCGATAAAGGCTTCTGTTGCTGCATCCCTTGGGTTTTTCTTCATCGTGATCAGTGCACCGAGGAATGGGATGAAGACGGGTGCAGAAACGGGTAATCCCTTCATCTTCGCTGCAAGCACATGACCTAACTCATGAATAAGAATCATAAGGACCAAGCCAATCGCAAACGGCAATGGCGCTAAATAAGCGTATGCCCAGATCGTGATAAACATCGAGATGACAGCGCCGCCAACTTTCCCAAACTTCAAAGCGGTAAGCAGCAGCTTGCCTTGCGATAGGAGGACAGCGATAAATCCGCCAATGGCTAGTGGTGACTTCTTACGTGCTGGTTTCTTGTTGTCTGCCACGTCCACATCACCCTTTCGCCCAGACGTCCTTAAATGCCTCTTCTTTGAAGCCAACTGTTACTTTGTGGCCATCCGTTACAATCGGTCGTTTAATTAAGCGACCATTCGATGCAAGTAATTCTAGCATTTGTTCTTGTGACATGCCGGGCAGCTTGTCTTTCAAATTCATCTCTTTGTAGACTTCACCTGATGTATTGAAGAACTTCTTAATTTCTAAACCACTGAGCTTAAGTAATTCTGCAAGTTCTATCGCTGAAGGCGGCGTTTCAAATAAAGGGACCTGCTCTGTTATTTCAATATCATGTGCTTTCAGCCACTTTACAGTACTCCGGCACGTCCCGCATTTATCGTAACCATACACTTTAATTCCCACGTTGTAATAACTCCTTTATGCTGTATGTTGATGAAATAGAACTACTTAAAATTTTGGGCTAATTATCAAGGAAAGTCAAGTAATTGCAAAGAAAAACCATCCAAAAATTGGAATGGTTTCGGTTTTATTACCTTTTTTCTTCTAACCATTGCTCAAGTTCCGACAAATCGACCGGTAAAGGCGCGTTAAACTCCGTCCATTCCCGTGTTCCTGGGTGCACAAAGCCCAGTTTGTACGCATGCAGCGCTTGACGATTTAAGCGTTCGCTAGCTTCTAGTTCCGCTGCAAACTCCCCATACTGAGGCAATGTGTACATCTTATCCCCCAGCAGCGGATGACCTAAGTGTCGCATATGCACACGTATTTGATGCGTACGCCCCGTTTCCAGCCAAATCCGGACAAGAGCCGCCTTCTCGAACTGTTTCACGACCTCATAGTGGGTCACCGCACGGTATCCGTCCGGCCTAACAATACGTACATGCGGCTGATCGTCATCACGATCAATAGGCTCATCTATCGTCCCTGTTGGCGCAGCAACTGTGCCCCAGACGAAGGCGAGATACTCTTTTTTCACGAGATGCTGAATCATTTGCTCGGAAATTTGTTGATGCACATAAGGCGTTTTCGCAATAGCGAGCACGCCTGAGGTTTCTTGGTCCAGACGATGGACAGGGCGGAAACGACACGTTATCCCAGCTTGCTGCCAATGGTAGACAACTCCATTCGCAATCGTATTTACATAATGGCCATGTGTCGGATGTACGATAATCCCCGCATCCTTGGCTAGGATGAGCAGATGCTCGTCTTCATGCAGAATGTGCAGCGGAAGTTCCTGAGGTAGAATATCCTCCGACTGCTCCTCCTCCATCCGAATTTCCACTCGGTCGCCAGCCTTTACTTTAATATTGATGTACTGCCTTTCCCCGTTTACCGTGATCCCACGTTCCGTTAGTTTGATGCGGGACAGCAATTTACGTGAGACCATCAATCTTTTTTGCAGCACCGTTTTGAGAATGAAGCCTTCTTCCTCTGGCGGAACAATGTATACTAATGGTTCATAATAACTCATGATTTACGTTTAAACACCTCAGCGCTGCGTATATATTCCACATCTGCAATCCCCTCGCGGAAGTTCGCTGTGCGGGCAATTGTGAAGAACAGGTCGGACAATCGGTTCAAATAACGGCGCACCTCGGGATTAATCTCCTGTGTGCGCGCCAATGTGACGACAAGACGCTCAGCTCTTCGACATACCGTGCGGCAAACATGCAAAGTCGAAGATACAGTCCCGCCTCCTGGCAAAATAAAACGTGTGATGTCAGGCGTCTCCGCATCGTATTTATCAATCCAACCCTCTAACGCATCCACCATTTCTGCTGTTACCTTGTAGGGACGCAAATCCTGCTTCAACAGCGCAAGATCTGAACCGCAATCAAACAATTCATGCTGAACCTGCAGTAAATCAGGCAACAAGTCTGGGTATTTGTCAGGATCCATGAAGCTCATCGCTTGACCTAGGAAGCTATTCAGCTCATCTGTTGTCCCATAGGCTTCAACGCGATCATCATCCTTGTCCACACGACCACCAATCACACTTGTTTGTCCCGCATCTCCAGTACGCGTATATATTTTCATCTCAGAACCCCTCCTGCCTCGTAAAATGTGTTACGCCCATCATCTCATAGATTCGCGTCATATCCAAGTGAGCTCGTACGTGCTCAGCCAATCGATCAAACGCCGCTTCTCGGCGCTCTTTATAACGAAGTCCTTGTGAGACTGGGGTTAAGCCTTTATGTAAACGAATGTGATTTAACCAAGATCTGCGGAAATCATCGTTGTGTAAAATACCGTGGATATAGGTTCCCCATACACGCCCATCTAACGTGACTGCTCCATCCGGATGTAAGCTGGGTTCTAGAGGTAAGGAGGCAGCAGCGTTGGTTTCAACAATTTGGAATGGAGCAACAACATCTTGCAAGTAATTCGTTCGTCCCATATGGATTTCATAGCCATCGATTGGGAGTTCCGAGCCTTGTTCTGCAAAAATCGTGCTTACGCCTTGTATCCGTACTGTTCGTTTATCCGGTGTGAACACCGTTTGTGTCGGCAACAGCCCTAAACCTTCGAGCTCAGCGTGCTCGGATTCATACTTGCCTGGATCCGAAAGGGTAACCCCTAGCATCTGATACCCCGCACAAATACCAACGATCCAACCGTCTTCCTTTTGAGCAAAAGAAATGAGTCTCGCAGCTAAGCCTGATTCCTTCAGATAGTGCAAGTCTTCCATTGTATTCTTACTTCCAGGAATCAGAACAACATCCGGCTCGCCCCATTCTGCTAACGAATCGATATATCGGAAATGAATGTCGGATTCTTCTTGCAGCGGATCAAAATCCGTGAAGTTAGAAAGGCGAGGCAGGCGAATGACAGCAACGTCCAACTGATCATCTTGTTTGCCCTGACGGCTCGGCGATCTTCTGGTTTGTGCACGTTTAGAATCAAGTGATGCCGAGTCTTCGTCCTCAATACCAAGCTGCTGTAAATACGGAATTACACCGAGTACTGGCTTCCCCGTGCGCTCTTCCAACCAATCCAAGCCTGGCTTCAGTAAGCTGACATCTCCGCGGAATTTATTAATGATAAAGCCTTTTACACGGTCTCTTTCCTCTGGAGTTAATATCTCAAGCGTACCCACAATCGAAGCGAAAACCCCGCCACGATCAATATCAGCAACTAACACGACAGGTGAATCTGCCCAACCAGCAAGTCGCATATTGACGATATCACGATCCTTGAGATTGACCTCAGCTGGACTGCCTGCCCCTTCCAGAACGACAATGTCATGCCCACTGCGCAGGCGTGCCAAAGCCTCTTTCACAATAGCTTCCGCTCGTGGCAGATAAGATTCTCTATATGTTCTAGCATCCAAATCTGCATAGGGCTTACCGTGAACAATCACTTGTGCGACCATGTCTTGCTTAGGCTTCAACAGAATCGGATTCATGTCCGTCGTTGCAACAATCCGGCAAGCATCAGCTTGCACACCTTGCGCTCTGCCGATCTCTTTACCATCAAACGTGATGTAGGAGTTGAGGGACATATTTTGCGATTTAAAAGGTGCGGTCAACCAGCCGTCCTGTACAAAAATACGGCATAAGGCTGCCGTAAGAATACTTTTGCCCACATCGGAAGCTGTGCCTTGAATCATGAGAACCGATGATTGTGATTCACTCATGGCTATTCCCCTTTCCTAGATAAGTCACTCATCATCTTTCGTAAGGCTTGGAGTAAACGCTCATTATCCTCCCGAAGTCGTATGGCTACGCGACAATAACGTTCATTTAACCCTTCGAATAACGAAGCATCCCGAATCAAAATCCCTTGATGACCCATATGTTGTTGCGCTTGTTTGATATGAATTCCCATCGATTCAGGGAATGAAAATAGGAGGAAATTCACATCGCTCTGGGCGACTTCCAGACCTAATGCTGCTAGCTGCTCGATAAGCCAAGGCTTCTCGACGCAGAGCCACTCTCTCTTGGATTGTTCAAAGGTCGTATCTTCAAGAACTTTTGAGCCAATTCGTTGCGCGAGATAATTCACGCTCCACTGTACCTGCTGCTGTCGCAATTGCCGGATGAGATCAGGATGAGCCACCATAAAACCTAAACGAATGCCTGGAATGGAATAAAACTTCGTCATCGAACGGATCACGACCAGGTCGTGGCTTGTTGAAGCAAGCTTAAGCAGCGAATGCTCCGACTCCTGAGGAACAAAATCCATAAAAGCCTCATCGAGAATAAGCTTCCGTTGACTCTGGAGCAGATTGGTTATCACGCTCTGAGGAAGTAGTTTACCTGTCGGGTTGTTGGGATGGCCTAGGAAAAACAAATCAAGGGCTGGCAGCGCTGCTTCGACATCCTGCCATTGTAGTTCGAACTGATGCTGAGGGAGTAAAGGGATGTTAGTTACCTGACCCCCCGTTTTGTGAACTGCCTCTTCATATTCACTGAAGGATGGCCTTGCAAGTCCCGTCCTCTTTGGCTTCACTACACGAATGATCAAATCAATCAGCTCTGCAGCACCATTGCCAACTAAAATACTATCCGGGTCAATCTCGTATTTCAGTGATAAGCTTCGGCGGAGCTCACGAACAGCCGGATCTGGATATTTGACAATATCTTGCCAGCTCGCTTTCAGAATCTCTTTGACCACGTCCGGAGGCCCAAGTGGATTCATGTTCGAGCTGTAATCTAGAAACTGCTCCTTTGGCCGATTGAAAGCTTCCTCCGCCGTCCACAGATCACCTCCGTGACCGTACCGCTCTAACATCATAGTCATTCCTTTCTAAAAAGATTAGAGCCCACCTTACACACCAATGAGGATGATGACGGCAAGTAAAAGTATGCTCTCCAGCAGCTCATTTAGCGCACCATAGGTATCTCCGGTAAGTCCTCCAAGCTTGCTGCTGATATAAGCTGCAATCCCACTTCCTACAAGCATAGTCATGATCAAAAAGCTTAGGATCATGCTCCAGTTGGGTAAAGTTGTTAGGCTGCTGCTACTGAAAATCAATAGCGTAGTTGTTAATAGAGCTACTAAAAGGGATACCGTGACATGCGTGATATTAACGCCACGGAACAGGCTGCCTAACCCCGAATTCGGCCGTGCGTAAGGCCACATGCGAATGGCTGCCACCATGAACCAACGACTCCATATCGGTACGACCGCCAGTAGGATAAGGAGACTTCCTCGTTCCGCTGCATGGTTCGCATCCAACATGGTATGAAGCAAGGAAAATTTTAGTAATACATGCAGGACACACACGATAACGCCCATCGCACCAACGCGGCTATCCTTCATGATCTCGAGCATTTGCTCGCGGGGGCGATGACTGAGAATCCCATCTGCGGTATCCATTAGACCATCAAGATGCAGTCCGCCTGTGAGAACGACCCAGAGTGTCAGGAGCAAGACCGCTGCTGGCATGGTTGGCAGTACGTGGGATAGTAGATTGCCAGCGAACAGAAGAATGAGTCCGATTACAAAACCAACAAGGGGGTAAAATATGGAGCTGCGCTGAAACACGCGCTCGTTATAATCAATCTGCACCGGAATCGGCAGACGCGTTAGGAATTGGAAGGCGGCTAGACAAGCTCGCAGCCAGTCTACCCAAACATGAGTATGACGCATAGGAGTCCTCCCATCACTACAAAACTGACGCCGTATAGCATGCTCACGGCGTGCACAATATCCCGCTGCGTACGCGGGCGCAGCGGCCAGCCCAGGCGGGCGCGCTCACTCGCCGCGCCGCCATAGATGTTCAGCCCGCCAAGCTCGATCCCGAGTGCCCCGGCTACCGCCGACTCTGGGATCCCGCTGTTCGGGCTGGGGTGTAGATGCACGAAACGGCGAATTGCCGCCGCCGCGCGAGGTGCTGAGAGGCCCGGCTTCGCCAGGGCCACGAGGACAAGCAGGATCCCGGTGAGCCGCGCCGGGATCCAGTTCATCGCGTCGTCCCAGCGGGCCGACGCGGTGCCGAAATGACGGTATCTGTCATTTCGGTAGCCGACCATCGAATCCAGCGTATTCGATGCACGGTACAGCATCGCCAGCGGCGCACCGCCGATGAGCGCATAGAACAAGGGCGCGATGACCGCGTCCACGATGTTCTCCGCGACCGTCTCCACGACGGCTCGCGTGAGCTCCTCCTCGTGGAGCGCATCGGTATCCCGGCCAACGATGTAGCCGGTGTACTTGCGAGCATCCGCGAGATTGCCCTCGCGCAGCGGACGGTAGACCAGATACGCGGCGTCCTTTAATCCTTTGATCGCCACCGTTGTGGAGATCAGCCAGGTTGACACCGCATACCCTAACCAGCGATGAATATCGTTTGCAAAATGCACGAGCACAAGAACAACAACAAAGCTCAGTGTGATGGTAGAAAGCGTGAGCAGTGCACCTTTCATTCGAAGCCATCTGGGTTGCCCCACTAGCCCATTCTTTGTCTCTTCTTTGGGATGCAGTCTATCCTCGACCCAGCGTATCCAGCGGCCCATTATAATAACAGGATGAGTGGGCCATTTGGGATCCCCAATCATCCAGTCCAAAGCAATTGCAGCTGCCGTCATCCAGACGATTTCCTGCCATGTATAAATCCACATTAGGGTTTCACCATTCCAAACTTTGCATTTGCATCCAACAACTTATTCAATTACGTAAGCTCTGCTCTTAAGTTCGATCGGGATACCGACTGTAACCAAAAATACCTGCTGGCACACTTCAGCCACGCGCTGATTCATCCGTCCGGCCAAATCTCTAAACTGACGGCCTAGCGGGTATTCAGGCACAATACCATCGCCCACTTCATTCGTAACTAGGATGAGTTGTCCACTGTAGGAGGACACGGCTTCCACAAGTTCGTCAATTTGCTTCGTAACAAGTTGCACTGCATCACTCATGCCTTCATAGTGGAGGAGCCAGTTCGTCAGCCATAGTGTCAGACAGTCCACTAACACCACTGCCCCTTCACTCTCGCTGCTCTCGTGCAGCTGTTCAAGACAAGCCCCCAGCGCATACGGCTCCTCCCGGGCTTCCCAAGGGTATCCCGATTGAAGCCTCATCTGCTGGTGCAACTCCACCCGCTCCCTCATTTCCTCATCGTAGATGTGGGAGGTCGCGATGTACACCCCCTGCTTGCTGCGTTGCATCGCCAGCTTCTCTGCAAAAGAGCTTTTGCCGCTGCGCGCGCCGCCCGTTACCAGAACCGCCATCGTGCCCGCCTCCTTCTCTCTGCTATGACCATTACCCTCTCGATACGCCTGCGCTTTCGAAGGTCGCCATTTCCTGCATGATCTTGCCTGCGGCATCGATCAAGTGGAATGCGAGCACAGCGCCCGTGCCTTCGCCCAGCCGCATATCCATCTGCAGCATCGCTGCGAGGCCAACCGACTCGAGCACCTTCGTGTGCCCTTGCTCCTGTGATAAGTGCGAGGCGAGCATGTAGGACGCGCTTAGCGGGGCTAATCGGCTCGCCACGAGCGCCGCTGTCGACGAGATGAAGCCGTCGACGACAACCGGGCAGCGATGCTTCGCTGCACCGAGGATCACCCCAACAAGTCCGGCGATCTCTAACCCGCCGACCTTGCTCAACACCTCAAGTGCATAATCACCACTTGAGCCTGCACTCGCATTTGCATTTGCATTTGCATTTGCACTTGCACTTGCACTTGCACTTGCACTTGCACCTGCACTCGCACCTGCACTCACACCCCGCCCAGTCAACCCATTCACATGCAACGCCCTATTCACAACCGACTGCTTATGCAGCCAAGTGGCATCATCAATTCCTGTCCCACGGCCAACAGCAAGACCTGCATCGACACCCGTCAACGCACACAAGATCGCGGCACTCGCCGTCGTATTACCAATTCCCATTTCACCTGTGGCGAAAAGACGATACCCTTTTGCCACTAATTCGTCTACAATTTCACTGCCTGCTACGATCGCTTCAATCGTCTCTTCCAGCGTAAGAGCTGCTTCTAACGCCATATTGCGCGTGCCTTTTCGAACTTTGCGCGACACGAGATTCGGATGCTCCAAATCCGCATTGACTCCCATATCCACACAAACCACTTCTGCTCCAGCATGTCTTGCTAATACATTGACTGCAGCTCCGCCATACAGAAAATTTAGCACCATTTGCGGTGTCACTGCCGCTGGAAACGCACTGATGCCTTCCTCACAAACACCATGATCACCGGCCATAACGATAACCGCTTTTTTTTCAAAAGTCGGCATTACTTCACCCGTTATCCCTGCAACTTGGCGCGCAATATCCTCAAGCTTTCCTAAGCTTCCTTGGGGCTTCGTCAATTGGTTCAAATGCTCATTGGCTTGATGAGCAGACTCTTGATCGACAGGTTTGATCGCATGAATTAATTGTTGTATTCGGTTCATCATCTTTCTCCTCCGGTCCTTCATTATTTACCAGGCTGTAATAAAATCTGTGGCACTTCACTCACTGGGTGTTTGAGAACAATAGGTTCTGTTCCATAAACGTCAGCAATTTGTTCACTCGTAATGATATCTGCTGGCGTTCCAATGGCGGTTACCCGCCCCTCGTGCACGATCATTAATCGTGTACAATACTGCGCTGCCAAATTCAAATCATGCAACACGGCTACAACCGTAAGCGCCGATTCTTCCTGCCAGCTTCGAATATAATCCATCATTTGTATCTGATAACCGATATCAAGAAAGGTGGTAGGTTCATCCAACATAAGCAAGCTTGGTTGCTGTGCCATGACTTTGGCAAGTGCAACACGCTGTCTTTCTCCTCCACTCAGCCGCTCAATCGTTCGATCAACGAGCGTTTCTAACTCCAGCTTTTTAATAATCGCATCAATGAGTCCATTCGATTCTGTTCGATCTTCACCAAGCCAATTTTGAAAAGGATAACGCCCCATCTCAACAACTTCACGCACCGTAAAGCCAACGGGTGGCAATGCATCCTGCTGAAGCACAGCAAGCCACTTGGCCAGGTCTTTTCGTGAATAGGAGGATACCTTCTTTCCTTGTAAAAGCACACTCCCATTGATGACAGGATCCATGCCAGATAGCAGTCGTAACAATGTTGATTTACCGCTCCCATTGGGGCCTATGATTCCAAAAAACTCTCCCTGCCCAACCTCAAAGCTCATATTCTCTAGCACTTGCTGCTCGCGAAAGCTCTGAAAAAGCTGCTCCACTTTAATCATCGTCATCAACCTCTTAACGTTTTCTTGTCTTTATGGAGCAGATAGGCAAAAAATGGCGCACCCAGAAACGCCGTGATCACTCCCAGTGGAATTTCGGTAGGACTGAGGAGAGTTCGAGCCAACGTGTCCGCCCACAACACATAAATCCCTCCGCAAATCGCAGATAAAGGAATGATTAGTCGATAATCCGGACCTACCAACAGTCGCACCAAGTGCGGCACGATTAATCCAACAAAGCCGATCACCCCTGCCACAGACACGGCTGCGGCCGTAATTAAAGTCGATACGATCAGCACGATTAATTTGGTACGCTCCACATGAACACCGAGATGAGCAGCTTGACGCTCCCCCAGTGCAAGTAGATTTAAGGATCTCGCATAGCCTAACAGAATCACGACGCCTATTACGAGATAAGGTGAAATCATATACGTATATGACCATCCGCGCATTGCTAGACTGCCCATGAGCCAGAAAATAATTTCATTTATGGTTTGATTCGAAATCGATACCAGGAACGACACGATCGCGCCTAGAAAGGCTTGCATGACGACGCCGGATAAAATCAACGTTTCCATCTTCAGCTTTCCTTCAATCAGTGCCAGTTTCAAAACTAAGAACAGCGAAATTAGGCCTGTCGCAAAAGCCACAACTGGTATCGACCATTGCCCGAACCAAGCGAATTGCAACCCGAAATAAATAAGAAAAGCAGCTCCTACGGAGGCGCCTGAAGATACACCTAGTGAGTAGGGATCAGCTAGTGGATTACGAAGAACCCCTTGGAAACCAGCTCCCGCAATGGAGAGTACAGCCCCAACAAGAATACCCAGTATCACACGAGGAATTCGCACTTTATTTATGATTTGTTCCGAGGATTGCGGCCAAGTCACTTCAATATGACTGCCTAACCAAGGCATATGCTTACTTAATATCCCCACAATATGGGAAAGCGGAAGTTGAGCCGAGCCAATGGATAAACTCACCACAATAGAAAGAAGAAGGAGTATTAATCCTACTCCTCCCCCAAGCATCAATTTTCTTTTCATTATTTCACCAATTCAGGATAGATTCCTTTCGCCATTTCCAGCAACCCATCCGTCAATCTCGGACCTGGGCGACTTACGGAGTTCTGGTCGAGACCTATCACACGTTTATTTTTCACCGCATCAATGGCATCCCAGCCACCGCGTGTACGAATAATTTCTTCTAACGGCTTCTTACTTTTGATGTCGACGATTCCATTTGCGAATAAGATCACGTTCGGGTTCTGTTGAATGATTTTCTCTTCACTGATTTCATACCATCCTGCTTTATCCGCAGCAACGTTAATCCCCCCAGACAGGGTGATCAATTCATCCATGAACACACCGCTTCCCACAGTCCAGCCAGGTGCAAACTCCATGTACACTTTTTTCTTATTCTCTTGTTTCACATCTTTCACAGCATCGACTACTTTTTGACGGTCTGCTTTCATTTTGTTGACAACTTTCTCCGCTTGCTCTTGATGATCTGTAATCTGTCCGAATGTTAGAATGTTGCTCATGGCATCATCTAATGTTTTGGGATCCACTTTAAAGACGTTAATGTTCGCTGCACGTAAATCGTCAACAACTTTAGCCGTCATGGAGACACCAGAGAAAACAATGCTTGCATTCGAAGCAATGACTGCTTCCATGTTTGGCTTCGTAATACTGCCTAGCTTTGGCTTTGCTTTAGCCGCTTCCGGATAATCGTCGAAATCCGATACACCGACAATATTCGCTTCTAGCCCAATCGCAAACAGTGATTCTGTCTCTGATGGTGACACGGAAACGATTCGTTCTGGCGCTTTGTCGAACGTAAACTCTTTTCCTGTCGCATCTTTCACTTTCAACGGATACGTCGTTTTCTTCGCTGCCACAGGCGCTGATGATGCTGTCGTTGTTGGTGCTTTGGTACCCGAACCGCCAAGCTTCGATGGATCCGTTATTTCCGTTTCCTTTTTCGCACATGCTGCCAATGAGATCGCTGTCGCAACCGCTAATGAAAGAATAAGACCTTTTTTGAACTTGTTTTGTGTCATCACATAAACCCTCTTTTCTTTATTTTCCATCCTCAATCCAAACAAAAAATCCCCTTGTTCACGAGGAACAAGGGGACGATAAATCGCGGTATTGGGCAACGAACACGTATACGTTGCTTCCTGATTTAACGCGATCCTTTTCCTCGAAGGATGTTGTATCGGCACTATAGGCAGGTATCCTGACTCTTCCGTCTTTCGCAAGACTGAATTACAGTGGCGGGACCGTGCCGGATTTGAACCGGCTTCCCCTAAACTAATAACCATCCGTGTGGAAGCTTACTAGTACCTATAGTTGCAAATTATTTGGATACGATCAAGCTATGGTCGATTATAGACGCTCGCTTACTTTTGTGCAATAATCTTCATCACTTTCAAGGCCTCGTCCATTTTGGGAGCATTCTGTGGAATGAACGCATATAAACCTTTGCCCTCATAACCTTGCTCTTTCATCCATTTGTTGCCTGCGAGCGGAATACCATATAAGTGCTTTTCCGCTGCTTTGCCTTCTTCTTTGATTTCGATAACACCATCCGGGTAATCCGAAGGATTAATTGTATTATCCAAAGAGACGAATCCTGCTTGATTACTCAAGCCCTTGAACTGTTCTTCTCCCAAGATGAAGATGCCGTTACCACCAGCAGCCAGCTCAACAATCATCTTTTCCATTGAAAAAATAGGAGATGTATTCAGCTTTACGGTAGGAAGCTCCCCAACCTTATCTTTCAAAGATAGTTCCAACTTCTCAGCCGCTTCACTTGGAAACCCGTTAGGTCCCATCATAAATACCGATACATCTGCTTTTGGTCCACCACAAGCGGTAAGTAAGAGCATCATTCCTAACATGACACCGAGTAACCATTTTGCCTTCATGTATGTAATTCCCTCCGTTAAGTACTCTCTCTATTTTGTCGATAGTCGCCAGAAAAGTCGGTTTTCACCGACTTTTCTTTCCAGATGTCATATATTCATTTATTTTGTGATCCAGCATTGTGCTTAATTCAACAACCGCATCAGATGTCATTTCTCGACCTTCCATGACCATCTGTTCCATTTTTCTTCGCAACGTATTGATCTCTTCTTCAAGTACAGTTAGGGAATGTTGCTTCTTGGCATTTCTGGTCAGCCATCGCTGTCCGAACTCTTGCTCTCGAATTTGAAATTGCTTCTGAAAGTTAGTAAGCTGATACTCCATAAAAGCCACGCTCATCCCTCCTTACTCTTAGAATACCAGTTTTCGTCTCCTATGAACATATGAATTTATTAAGAATATTATAATTTCCGCAAGAAATTACCGATTCTCTCTAATGCTTCATTCAGTTGGGAAACACTATAGGCATAAGAGCACCGTAGAAAGCCTTCTCCACCTAATCCAAATACATCGCCAGGTACTGCAGCAACCTTAGACTCATACAACAGACGTTGTGCAAATTCATCGGAAGTTAACCCTGTTGCGACAATACTTGGGAATGCATAGAAAGCGCCCTGGGGTTCATGACATTCGAGTCCAACTTCACGGAAGCCTTTGACAACCAATCGTCTCCGTTGATTATAGGATTCAATCATCCGATCTTTCTCTTCCAATCCATTGGTTAACGCTTCATGGGCAGCTACTTGCCCCATGACTGGAGCACACATGACGGTATACTGATGAATCTTGGTCATCGCCGAGATAAGCTCTCTATGTCCGCACGCATATCCCATCCGCCAGCCTGTCATGGCAAAAGCCTTCGAGAACCCGCTAACGAGAATCGTCCGATCCTGCATCCCTGGAACTGCTGCGAAGCTCACATGCTTCTGGCCGTAAGTCAATTCCGCATAAATTTCATCGGAGATGACAATTAGATCATGCTCTTCAACAACTTTCGCAATCGGCAGCCAGTCTTCATATGTCATGATACCGCCAGTTGGATTACTAGGATAGCAGAGAATTAATACTTTAGATTTTGGCGTAATCGCATCGCGAAGCGCCTTCTCCGTCAGTTTGAACTGATCCTTTGCAAATGTTTCGATACCTACTGGCACACCACCACTAATGGCAGTGATCGGCGAATATGAAATGTAACATGGCTCAGGAATCAGAATCTCATCCCCAGGTGTAATCAATGAGCGAAGCGCTAGATCAATAGCTTCACTGCCCCCGACGGTTACGAGCACTTCATTGGATGGCTCATATTTTACTTTAAAAGACGTATACAAATAGTTCGCAATTGCTTCGCGGAGCTCAGGAATACCAGAGTTTGGCGTATATTTGGTTCTACCACGCTCCAAGGAATGCACAGCCGCTTCACGAACGTGCCATGGGGTTGAAAAGTCTGGTTCACCCACACCTAGCGAGATGATATCCTCTTTACTATTGCTTACGAGATCAAAAAACTTCCGAATGCCAGACGGTTTCATCTCTCGTACCGCAGGGGCGAGGTAGTCCTTCATTGATTTTTTGCTTGATTGAATCGTAGTCTCATCCTTGATCATAGCGCTACCTCTCCCTTACGGCGATACAAGCATTCGGTGATCATCTTCCTGATCTTCGAAAATAATGCCGTCTTGTTTGTATTTTTTCAAAATAAAATTCGTTTTTGTAGAAAGTACGCGGTCAATTGGTGACAGCTTATTAGAAACAAAAGAAGCCACCTGCTTAAGCGAGCTGCCCTCGATTTCAACGAGCAGATCATATGCACCAGACATAAGATAAACCGATTTGACTTCTGGATATAAATAGATCCGTTCCGCAATCGCATCAAACCCGCGTCCGCGCTCCGGCGTAATTTGCACTTCAATTAGGGCGGTAACCTTTTCGTCATCTACTTTACTCCAGTTCACGACTGTCGCGTATTTGACAATGACCTTATCCGCTTCCATCTCGCTTATCGCTCGCGCAACATCGGCCTCCGCCGTTCCTAACATGGTGGCGATCAGATCCGCGCTCCTGCGGGCGTCTTCCTTTAGTAAATCGAGAATTTTAAGCTTCAAAGTATCCATGGTTAAACCTACCTTTCTGAGATATGTTTCATTCATCCATTCATCTTACAATGAATCGATGTCCTAATTCAATTACTGATCGCGGAGAATGGCAGAATATTTATATATATTTGAAAATTCCACTTCGATTGACAAAATAAAAAGCCATTGGATGACCTCCACATGGCTCTTATCTTCCAATATTTAACTTATACCAAGCTAAAAGAGATCCATACTTAAATACCGTTCGCCCGTATCTGGCGCAATACAGAGCACTCGTTTACCTGCCCCTAACTTCCTTGCCACCTGTATCCCTGTCCATACCGAGGCTCCAGCTGAAGGGCCGACTAGAATGCCTTCCTTACTCGCCAAATCTCTCATCGTTTGGATGGCATCCTCATCCGACACTTGCACAATTTCATCATAGACGCTGGTATTCAAAATGGCTGGAACAAAGCCTGGGCTTGTACCCACCAGCTTATGCGGTCCTGGGCTGCCGCCAGAAAGCACGGGTGACCCCTTTGGCTCTACGACATAAATCTGAATATTCGGCAGCTGTTCCCGAAGTACCTCACCTGTTCCTGTAATCGTACCGCCCGTTCCTGAAGTGGCGACAAAGGCATCTAGGTGCCCTTCCATTTGCTGCAAAATCTCCGGTGCTGTCGTAACGCGATGAATACTCGGATTCGCCGGATTCTCAAACTGCTGGGGGATGAAGCTGCCAGGAATTTGATCCCTTAGCTCCACAGCCTTAGCAATTGCACCTGGCATTCGCAAAGCTGCTGGCGTGAGAACAACTTCCGCGCCGTAGGCTTTCAGGATATTTATCCGTTCCTTGCTCATATTATCCGGCATAATCAAAATCGCCTTATATCCCTTAGCCGCCGCGTTCATCGCAAGTCCAATTCCCGTATTTCCGCTTGTTGGCTCTATGATCGTCGCTCCTGGCACGAGATGACCTGACTTTTCAGCCTGCTCAATCAGATTCCAAGCAGCGCGATCCTTCACGCTTCCGCTCGGATTGAAATACTCCAATTTCACGTACAGCTCCGCGGCTTCCGGCTCTACTAATCGTTTAACTCTCACTGCGGGGGTATCTCCGATCAGCTCTGTGATGCTATTCACCATTTTTGGCGGCATTGGTGCCCCCTCCTCAACCCATAATCATGCTACTCACATTTTCATGTGGAAACCTAGTCCCTGTCAAGACTTCGTTGCCCGCAGCTGATTTCTGATGAATACCCAGGAGAAGAACGTCGAGCTTCCAATTGTCAGCATCAGTACGTTGATAACAAGGGGCTCCTTGCTCCAAGAAATGACACAAATGAAAAGCAGAACTCCCAATACGCGCCCCACATTCAGTGACAGCTCACGCAAAACAATGTATTCTTCCCTTTGCTTCGCACTCTGATCATCCGATCCAATCAAATCAAAGACAACAGAAACCATAGGAATAGAGTACATTGGGAAAAAGAGTGCTGACCCTATCCCAAACATCAGCAAGGTACTGAATTTTATGGTCCAGAAGAACGGCAAAATGACGAGAACAACCATGACCGAGCCAATCAACATACTCATTTTGCGAAAAGAAGGTCGAATGAAACGCCCTGCTGCCCAGAAGCTAACTAGCGCTACGGATGAAGTAATTAGAGCGAAATTCCCTAAGCTGGCTTCACTTGAAGTCGATATGTACACGAGCAAACCAATCATAAAGCCAAAGACACCCTCACGGACTCCTTGAAAAAGCAAAGCCAGACTTACCCGCTTCCACGGTGTTTCCGCTTGTCTTAATATCCGTAATGGCAGCAGCCATTCGTAAGTACCACTCAATTTTCTTTTTTTCAGAAAAAAGCTGATGACTACGCCTAACAGAAATATACCAAGCGATATAGAAAAGATAAGCCGATATCCCGTTCCATCACCTAGATTGACAATGAGTAACCCTGAAATCCATGGAGCAATGATACCCGCACCTGCGCCCAAAAGGCCGACCCAACCATTGAATCGATCCCGGTTATCCGGATCTGTCACTTCAAAGTAAACGACATTGAAGGCTATCCAGAACAAACCTACCGAGATCCCTTGTACCATGCCTAGCCAAACAAAATAGTGGACACTGCTGGTCCCCATCCAAAGCACTAGCATGTAAAAGCATGCTGATATGGATACACCAACACGTAAGCAGTTCATTTTATTATGTTCCTTCACCCATTTTCCAGCTAACCAAAAGGTAATAGCCATCGTCAAATGCGTCGTTAAAGTAAACCAGCCGATTAACGTAAAATCGTTTTTGGCTTTCCAAAGATACACGCCGACGAATGTGCCTGATAGCGCGTTGGCTCCGCCAAATAACGCGTGAACAACTAGCAAAAGGATCGCTTGAGCATCCAGCTTCCCTTTGCTTTTCACATTCGCTTGATTCGTTTGCATAAGCCTCCTCCTCACTTTGATGCATGTAAGCTCTTGTTAAGCTTCCCCTTTGAAGTGAAAATATGAGGCGAATACGCGCAAAAAAACCGAATCCAAAAGGATTCGGTTCGTATCTGTGGCTGTTATTCCGATTTGATCCGTTCTACCATCAGTAATCGGTCCGTATCTGAGAGCACTTTTTCCACTCTGAAGCAAGAAGGACATACATAGACATCCGTCGTAAACGGACCTGTCAGGAATGCACTTCCTAGCGTCTTAGGAATCGTTGGCGTAAAGGAAGCTCCGCTCGTCACTTCGGTTCCTGCAAGAAGCAAGAATTCATGACAACTCGAGCACTCTGGCGCTTCTTCCTGCTCATCCGTTAATTGTTGAACTTTTTCGCCATACTTATCTAGCGGTTCATCGGAATCATCCCAAGCCAAAGATAAATCCTCATCGGACTCAGCGTATTCTTGTTCATTAAAACGCAGCTTTTGACCTGTTTGTTTCACCTTTAGATCAATGCTCCGGTAATCATTCAATTCATTAAAACAGTGCGGACACTCGTCTTCAGGTCCAATCTCAGGATCCCATACGATCTCTGTTTGGCACCACGGACATACAACTTCTTCATTGCTACTCATTGCGAAATCCTCCAGCTAATTGCTTTATGCATATTTCCATACATAATAAACCCCTGCCGCTACAAACACAAGCGCTATAGCAAACAAGGTTCCCCACAGGTATTTCATTCTTTAAGCCTCCAAAACTATGTATAATACTATGTTACACATGCTCCGACCACATAGGATAAGGACACTGATAACGTTAAGGACAAGAAACCAACCGCGCGATTGTCCTTCTTAATTTCCTCATCAATTTTAAAATAAGGCGTTAAGAATTCAAAAATAAAGTAAGCGACCAACAAAAGCACGAACCCAAAGCCAGCCCATATCAGAGAATTAATCATGGTGTCATTGTTTAGAATGGCGAAGCGGAACAAGTTACAAATCCCAAAAATTTTCCCACCAGTTGCCATAGCAACCGATAAATTGCCTTTTTTAATCTCAGCCCAATCGTCGTACTTTGTAACCATTTCAAAGATGGTAAGGAAAACAACAAGCGCGACCACTGCTACAGCAAAAAAAGCAAGCGTTGCTAAATACGGGTTACTTAACAAGACATCCACCTCTTCGTTCATATCATCTCCTGCCTTCCTTTACACAAGTAGAGAGACTTTAACGATTAAAGATCCCTTAATCCCTATATATGGTAGTAGAGACTGAGTATGACTCAGTCTCTCGCAGGTACATCTATTATAACATTAGGATTGTTTTTTTTCAGCAAGCTTTGCACGCATTGCTGCCAGCTCATCATCAATTCCGCTGCTGCTTGCACCTAGCTGATCCAACTCATCATCTAAACTGCGGTTTTTAGCGCGAATCTCTCCGCTTGCTTGTGCTTCAGCTTCCATTTGAAGAACTTTCTCGCTCATGCGATCGAAACCTTTTGCTGCATTGTCTGTACCAAAACCAGACATCGCTTGGTTGATTTGTTTTTGCGCTTTGGCTGTTTCAGCACGAGCAATTAACAAATCCTTTTTGTTTTTCATTTTCGTGAACTCGTCTTTCATCTCCGTCAATTGTGCACGAAGTTGATCCGCGTTCGTTTTGGCAAGATCATATTGACGTTTCAACTCATCATAACGACCTTGGTGTTCTTTTTTATCTTGCAGTGCGCGGCGGGCCAAATCCTCATTCCCTGCTTCAAGGGCTTTCATAGCCTGCTCTGTACGTTTCGTTACCATTTCTTCAGACTCTTCAACTTGCAGCTTGAATCTCTTCTCGATCGCAATTTGCTTCGCTACTGCAGTTTCTGCTTCCAAGATATCTTCTTCCATATCACGTAAAAACTGATTTAACATTTTAACAGGATCTTCTGCCTTATCCAACAAATCATTGATTGAAGCCATAGTCATATCACGAAGTCTTTTGAAAATTCCCATTCTAAAATTCCTCCTAAGGTTTAATACTCTTCTATACCTATTTCATACGCACTACCAAAGAATGAGTTTCAAAAAGGATATAAATTTATAAAGTTATTTCAATTCAACAACGGTAACTCCAGCTCCACCTTCATTGTAATTGCCCATGCGATAGCTTTTCACGTGCCTATGTCGACGCAAATATTCTTGCATCCCGGTTCGAAGCACCCCTGTGCCTTTCCCGTGAATTAAATACACTTGGCCGAAATTGCTCAAGAAAGATTCATCTAAGAAGCGGTCTGCCTCTATCAAAGCCTCTTCCATATTCATGCCGCGCATATCCAATTCCATTTTGACATTATCATCGCGAGTCCGCTTCAAAGTCGTGGCGACTTTCTGCGGTTGCTTTGATTGTGGCGCATTTCCGGTTTTCTCAAGGTTGGATAACTGAACTTTCATTTTCATAATACCTAGTTGAACATTAGCTTCGGTCGTTCCCACAAGATCAACAACGTGCCCTTTTTGTCCTAATGAAATGACCCGGACCTCATCCCCTGCCTCAATGCGCTCAGGACGCTTCTTCAAAGCACGCACTTGCTTGCTGCGCAGTTCCGGTGTCGCTTGATCCAGTCGCCGCTTTGCCTCAACGAGCTTGTGGTCCTTGACGCCTCCAGCCTCTTCCAGGGCCATGCGACGCAAGTCCGCAATAACCTCATCGGCCTCGCGGCGGGCTTTGACAACAGCTTCGCGAGCATCGCGCTCTGCTTTCTCTAGCAGCTTATCACGCTGCTCATCAAATTTAAGTTGCTGAGCTTCCAGCGATTTACGCATTGCTTCAGCTTCTCTGCGCAGCTCTTCAGCAACGTATCGTTCGGATTCAGCGATTAGGCGATTCTCCTCGAGCGAAGCAATCATGGATTCTACCCGCTGATCTTCTTCACCGACTTGTGTGCGAGCATGTTCAATAATACGGCGGGACAATCCAAGTCGCTCAGCAATCGCGAATGCATTACTACGACCTGGCACGCCAACTAACAAACGATACGTCGGGCTTAAGGTTTGGATATCAAACTCCATACTTGCGTTAATCGTACCTTGCTTTTGATAAGCATATGCCTTCAGCTCCGAATAGTGCGTCGTTGCAATAATACGGCAACCGATTTGATGGATATAGTCCAAGATCGAAATAGCTAAGGCAGAACCTTCAGCAGGATCCGTACCTGCCCCTAGCTCATCAAGCAATACTAAGCTTTTCGGCGTCATATCGCGCAAAATACTGATAATATTCGTCATATGACTTGAAAAGGTACTTAAGTTTTGTTCAATACTTTGCTCATCTCCGATATCCGCATAAATGGCATCGAAAACACACAGTTGCGTGCCTTCCTCGGCAGGGACAAACAGTCCTGACATCGCCATTAGACTCAGAAGACCTACTGTTTTAAGGGAAACCGTCTTTCCTCCCGTATTGGGGCCTGTAACAATAATTTGCGAGAAGTCATTGCCTAGCTCCAAATCTAGAGGTACTACAACGTCTGCTGCAATAAGCGGATGTCTGCCTTTTTTGATTTTAATAAAGCCGCGGTCATTCAATCTTGGCATAGTTGCCTTGAGCTCTCTGGCTAAGCCAGCTTTGGCAAACGTAAAATCAAGCTCAGCTAGCTGATCAACATCCATGACAAGCACTTCTACTTGTTCGGCTACTAGCTCAGTCAACGCACGTAAAATCTTCTCGATCTCCGCTTCTTCTTTGAACTTGAGCTCACGAATTTTGTTATTTAACTGCACAATCGCATCTGGTTCGATGTAAAGCGTCGCCCCTGAGGCTGATTGATCATGAATCATACCGCCAAAACTAGAACGATACTCCGACTTCACCGGAATAACAAAACGGTCATTCCTAATCGTAATAAGCACATCCTGCAACATCTTCTGGACAGAGGAATTACGAATCATCTGTTCCAGACGCTCGCGCACTCTCCCTTCGCCCGTTCGAAGCTCACTTCGAACACGCCCAAGTTCAGGGCTTGCACCATCTACAACAACCGCATTCTCATCAATACAGCTATTGATTTTATCTTCTAATTGTTTGTTTTCAGTCAATAATTCCACTTGTGATTTGAGCATCGGAATCGCATATTCCTCATGAGCAGCTAAAACAAACCGTTTCAATCTACGTGTTCCAAACATCGTAGTCGAAATTTCAAGAAGCTCAGTTGGATTCAGCATACCGCCGATTCTAGCTCTGTGCAGAGGTGCGCGAATGTCCCGGATTCCGCCAAAAGGAGCATTTCCTTTGAGCCGCTCAACATTAACAGCCTCGTCCGTTGCTTGCAAGCGCAGCTTAACGAGTTCAAAATCCCCTTTAGGCTCCAGCTTCTCTGCGGCATCTTTACCGAGCGAAGTGGACGCATGATGAGCTACTTTATATAAAATCTTCTGATATTCTAATGTTTTTATTATTTTCGGATTCAATGTTCCAACCTCTTTTCTCTAACCTATATTATAAACCAAATGGAACCTGATTAGCTACGGAGACAATGATTATATGGAAGATACTGCCCCCATAAATAACACAAAATTGGATACACTAAGCCCACGCATCTAATCCTCTGCCAATAGGAGTTGCAAATCCGTTTAACCATGACAGAAAGAAGGAGGTTCACGACATGCATCTTCTTGGACATCTGGTAAGGTTTATTGTTTCAGCTTTGGTTTTAATGTTTGTAAGCTGGTTAGTTCCAGGATTTAAAGTCGGTGGTTTTTGGAGTGCTTTTTTCTTAGCGCTAGTCATCGCTATCGCAGCTTGGATCATTGAGGGAATCTTCGGCAAACAAATCACCCCATTCGGCAGAGGAATCGTAGGATTTATAGTGAGCGCATTAGTCATTTGGGCTGCTCAGTTCATCGTGAATGATGTTTCTACGAGTATGATAGGTGCCATTCTTGCTGCTTTAGTCATTGGGATCATCGACTTATTCATTCCTGTGAAGACCCCTTTCGAACAAGGGATCACGGGTAGAGAAGATCGTCGATAAACTTATCAGCTTCCATAGCTGATAGCTAAGGTAAAGCCCAAAAAAAGGTCGGCCTGCAGCGTTCTCACTCGCCGGGCCGATCTTTTATTTTTGTGGTTTCACTAGTTTGTCACTGTAATTTGGAAATAGGTCGTGTACAATAATGAGGAAATCATTATGTATACGGAGGGGTACGCATGAAAAAACTTACCATTCTATTGATGGGACTAGCAGTCGTCATTGCCATCACAGCATGTGGAAACAAAGACTCCAAAACAACAGAAGCTACTACTACACCAGCGGCATCTGCCTCAGCTACATCCGGTGGTCAACAAGTCGTATTAAAAGCTACCAATTTCCAATTCGACAAGACTGAATACCGCGTCAAAAAAGGTGAGTCCGTTACAATAACACTCGACAACTCCCAAGGTATCCACGGAGCTGCCATTAAAGAGTTCAACATTAATCTCAACAATGGTAATAAATCTGTTACTTTTACACCAGATAAAACAGGTTCTTTCCCAATCAACTGCTCCATCATGTGCGGAGCTGGCCATGCAGCAATGAAATCAACACTTATCGTTGAATAATTTATTATTATTGGATAAGCCTTATCACGAAATTCGTGATGGGGCTTTTTCTATATCCAATTTGCAGAGAATTGTCAGTCTACTTGAAAATACCGCAAGAAATAAGGATACAAGTAAACAGAAAAGCAAGCATGCATCCATTTTGCGAACATGTCCGCATTTGCTAATCTAACATTTCTAGAATTCTTAAATAAAAACTTGTCGAATACGCTAGTATCCTTATTTTGTTTCGCACTTTCCCTTTCTAGCCTATGTTGCTCACTTTCGACTTCTATGGATTCTTCAATTGGTTTAACCAGCTTTTGTTTCCCCATACGTGCATATTGCTTGTGCAAGGCTAATTTAAGTTTTTCGAGTATCAACTTAGCCGTACGGTAGTTCACACTCAACAAGCTTGCAAACACTGGAATTGAATAGGTCATCTCGTCTTGGATTAAAATTCGGATAGCTTTAAACCAAATTAGTAACGGTAGCTTAGATTTATGCATAATGGTACCGGCGGTTATCGAAATCTGTGTCCGACACTCCTTGCATTCCAGTAGATTGCGTGTCTTTATTTTATAAAATGTATCGTGATCACATCTTGGACAAAAGAAACCGTTGGCCCATCGACTTTTTATTAAGAAACTTTCACAATCTTCTTCTGATTGAAAAGCATTATTTAGTGAGCCTATAAGTTGTATATCCATTATCAGACTCACACCCCTCTACCGAACATTTGTTTCTATAAACTTATTATATCGAACATTTGTTTCCAAGTAAAGAAAAATTTGTTTGTTTTTGAAGCGATGTATTTCGGAGTTTTGTATTTTCTGAGATAACTACAAAAACTTTCGTTAAGCTTACGTCGGGATGTAGATATTATTTGGCTCGCCGAGGTCCGTTTCTGACTTGATAGGAGAATCAGTTCTTGGTGCAAAGCAAGATGACTTTTATTCAAATAATGGAGAGGTTTATTTAAGAATTACAAGAAGAGATCCCTACACAGGCAGTAATACAGACTCGCATCAAATGTCGTTTTTTCGAGAAGAGGTGGGCGCAAGTCATTGAATGGGAATGTCGAAACTTGGAGTTGTAGATACTTCAGAAAAATTGTTTTTGCGATATACTCCCCCCTCCAGCACCCCCCATCATACAAACTCTCGTCCCATACATCCGGCGAAAGGAATAGAAGAGAAGAAACTTAAAACAAAAAGAAACTACCGCTTTTTCAATAAAAGCAGTAGTTTCTTATAGGGATATTCCTTGTTTCCACAAGTCGTGGAGTTTCCCCGCAACTTGCGGCAGTTCAGTAATCAAATAAGGTGCAATGGATGAGTTTGCTAAAAGCTTCTGAGGACCATCGGAAGGAATAATCGTCATGACATTAACTGCAATAACGATGATAAGCAACGCTTCAGCCAACCCTAGTAATGCGCCGCTCCAACGGTTAATTGCGTTGAGTCCCGGCGTTTTAGCTAGAATATTCAATGCTCGTCCAATGATCACCAGCGCGAGTTTAACACTGAAAAATAGTAACGCAAAGGCAATCGCATTTAGGATGTAGACATCTAAATTGAGGCCTTTAACGATGAATTCATATTTCTCATAATTTTGATACGTTGGCAGCGATATTGCACTTTTGAGTAGAGGCGCTAAATCTTTATAAAAGTAAAAAGCAACAAGATAAGCAAGGATCATACCCGAAATGGATACAATCTGAGCGATAAATCCTCTAAAATAGCCAATTAGGAGTCCCAAGATAACAACCGACATCAAGACATAATCTAATGTGTTCAGTGTCACTTCGGTCTACCCAACCGGGCTATCCGCTTCTACAAGCTCAATCCACTCGTTGTATTCGATTTGTAATTTAGCATATTCCTCACGCAATTTCCTGTACTCTTCTTTAATAGCTACCAGTTCTTCTTGCTGTGCTTCATCATTCATATTCATCTGGAGAAGATCTTCTTTCTCCTGTTGAACTTGGGCCAAGATACGCTCTATCTCTTCTTCAAACTGTTGTGTACGTGTACTTCGCTCGGTCTGCATCTGTGCAAGCAACTCTTCTATTTTGCCTTGATAATGTTGAATGATTGCTGCTTTTTGTTCCTCAAGCTGTTGCTGAAATGTGGTTTGTTGTTCTTGGAAATGACCTTCTAGATCCCCTTTTTCCACCTCAAAGCGTCGAAGCTTTTCCTCTTCTTCTTCCTGATAGAGCAACGCCAGTGAGTCTATATCTTCTTGATAAGAAGTAGCCGCAACCTCGAGCTCAGCTTGATGCTTTTGTTTAATGGCATGAATTTCGGCGTGATGGCCGCGTACAATAGCCGCAATTTCATTATGATGCTTCTTTGCAATAGTAGCTGATTCATCGTCGTGAAGCTCAGAGAGCGATTTCAACTCTAATTTGATGGAAGCCACTTCATTTTGGTGACTTTCTGTCAAGGTCGCAATCTCGAAATGGTGCTCATCTGTTTGATTGGCAATTTCATTGTGAAGTTTATCTGCGATTGCTGTTAACTCTGTTTGGTACTCTTCAGAAATCGTTTCAATCTCACTTAAATGACTGTCTGAGATCGCTACTAATTCAGCTTGATGTTCTTCCGTCAAAAGAGAGACTGCGGCTTGATGTTCTTCTTTCAAGATCGCTATGGCTACTTGTTGTTCCTCGGCCATGAGATCTATCGCAAGTTGTTGTTCCTCAGCCATGCGGGATATCGCACCTTGATGCTCTTGTTTTAACTTCGCTAGTTGGGATTGATGTTCAAGTGCCATAGACGCTTGAGCGTCTTGGTGCCCCTTGGTTAGAGATTCAATTTGCGCTTGGTAGTGCTGATGGATACCGTCAATATCAGAACCGCTTTGCTTGGACTGTAATGCCAGTGCTTCTTGATGTTGAAGTTCTATGATTTCTTTATCCTCAAGATGTGACTGGATAAGTAATTGTTTCTCTTCTTGCAGCTGGTTTTGAAGTGTTTCTTTCTCTTGGCGATGTTTGTCGACAATAGCAGACAAATCTGCCTTATGTTGTTCAGCCAGCTTCGTAAGTTGTTGTGATTTCTGTTGCTGAACTTGTGCGAGTTGTTGCTTACTTTGTTGATGATGTTGCTTTTCTTGATCTAACTGCTGGTTTAACTGCAGACCTTGGTTCTTCTCATGGTCAAGCTTCTGGTTTAATTCTATGCTAAGATTTTTCTCATTTTCAAGTAGTTGGTTTAGCTCTAAACTGCGGTTTTTCGCTTGCTCAAGCTGCTGGATTAGTTCTAGACTTTGGCTGTTCTCTTGTTCAAGTTGCTTGCTTAGCTGCAGGCTATGGCTCTTCTCGTGCTCGAGTTGCTGCTTGAATTGGTCAATTTGTTTGTTCACTTGATCTTGTTGTTGTTTGGCTTTATCGATCTGGTGTTTAGCTTGATCGATTTGTTGCTTGCTTTGAACTTGCTGTTGTTTCACTTGTTCAAGCTGTTGCTTGGTTTGATCTAAATGTTGCTTCCCCAGTTCGTACTTTTGTTTCATTTGCAGCATCTGCTGATTCGCTTGTTCTTGATCCTGTTTTACTTTGAGTATTTCTTGCTTCTGTTGTTTTTCTTGCTCTATCATTTGTTGCAACTGCCCGTTCTGCTCGGTTAGCAGCGTTTGTTTCTTGTCGTCCGCTTCTTTTAGTTCTTGATATCTTGATGTAAGCTTCTCGTAGGCGATTTTGGTCGCTTCCTGTTCTCTCTGCATCTTGCTGAGCTCTTCCATGATTTCATTCATTCGGAAGCATTCATCCGCCATGTTGACTGCCGCTAAAACAGCAATTCGCTGCGAATCCAAACGAGGATATCCTTTGGCAATACGAAACATTTGATCATTCACATATTCAGCCACACGCTTCATGTGATTCGTGCTAGTATCGGCTTTGAGTTTATATTGGTGTCCATATATATCAACAGTAATTCGTGTTTTATCTTCAATAGTCAATTTAAAATCCTCCCTTAAGATGAAAGGCTGGCCCTATCGAGAATAATTTCGATAAGACCAGCCTATATTCCTGCAACCTATAAGGAAAGTTACACTATTTTCTTAACTCTGCCTCAAATTGTTGTTCCAGTGTTGACACAACTTTGGCATGCAGTTCAGTTACCTCTTCATCAAGCAATGTTCTGTCCGCATGACGGTACACAAGTGCGATTGCTACACTCTTACGATTAGCACCTAGGCGCTCTCCTGTGTAGATATCAAACACTTGAATTGACTCCAGCAATTCCCCTGCAACTTCGGAAATCGCTCGCTCCATAAGTCCAACTGGGACGCTTGTATTCACCACAACTGCAATATCACGCCCGATAGATGGATAACGAGGTAGCAGCTTATAAACAATCTCCTCGCCAGCCGCTTCCAGGATAGGTGCTAGTTCAACTTCAAGCACATACGTGTCGTCCAGATCACGCTGCTGTTGCGCAGTCGGATGGAGTTGGCCTACACGACCAATCACTTTTGGACCTTCAGCGGATGCAAGTAGGATCTCAGCTGTACGACCTGGGTGGAAGCCTTCTGGTGCTGCTGATGTATATGTCAGACCCTTAATTCCAAGGTACTCAACTAAACGATCGAAAATCCCTTTGATGTCGTAGAAATCAACTGCTTCTGACTTCTGAGCCCAGTGAGCTTGGCGACGTTTACCTGTTAGTACGATAGACAGTAATAGTTTTTCTTGCGGCAGAGCCGTAAGTGCTGCTTCATCCGTGATGAACGCTTTGCCCATTTCGAAAATAGCGACATCATCCATTGTACGATTGCGATTATAGCTTACAACATCAAGCAAATGTGGTACTAAGCTAGTGCGCAGCTGACTGCGGTCTTCGCTCATTGGCATCGCTAGTGAAATTGGTTTCGCAGTCGGATAAAGGCCAGGAATCGCATCTACTTGCGCTTGTGGATTCACTTCAGCACTTGCATCGCCTTGTGAACGTGGGTTGGTGAAGGAATACGTAATGACTTCATTCAATCCGCTTTGCGTCAAGATATTCCGTGTTATCCGGCGGATCGATTGCTCTTTGGATAGTGACCCTGGCGTCGTAACGCCGGTCATCAGGGTTGTCGGGATGTTATCGTAGCCGAAGAGACGTGCCACCTCTTCGATCAAATCGACATCACGTGTAATGTCTCCGCGGCGGCTCGGCACATGTACGAGCAGCTTGCCTTCGCCAGCTTGCTCGAATGTGAAATGCAAGCGCGAAAGGATTTGCCCCATCTCGGTCAAAGATAGCGCTGTGCCGAGATAGTTGTTCACGCGGTCAGCCCCAAGCTCAATGCTGACCGACTTGTGTGTTCCGCTAGCGGCTTCTACGATGCCGTCAGCGACTTTACCGCCTGCGTATTGCGCAATCAGCGCAGCAGCACGGTTCAATGCCGGAATCACCGATTCCGGGTTCACTTCTTTCTCGAAGCGAAGGCTCGCTTCTGAGCGAAGACCTAACTGGCGCGATGTGCGGCGCACGGAGCTGCCAGCGAACTTTGCGGATTCCAGAAGGATCCGCGAAGTTCCATCGGTCACTTCGGAGTTGGCGCCGCCCATAACTCCGGCAATCGCCACAGGCTTCGTGCCGTCCGTCACGAGAAGCATGTGTGGCTCTAACGTACGTTCCACATCGTCAAGTGTAACGAGCTTCTCGCCTGCTTCAGCGAGTCGTACATCGATGTGGCCGTTGTTTAGCTTCTCAGCGTCGAACGCGTGAAGCGGCTGGCCGTACTCTAACATCACGAAGTTCGTGATGTCGACGATGTTGTTGATGGGGCGAATGCCCGCAGCCATCAAACGGTTCTGGATCCACAGCGGAGAAGTGCCCACGCGCACGCCTTCAATTAGGCGAGCCGCGTAGTGCGTGCACTGCTCCGTCGCTGTGATCTTCACGCTGATGCGGTCCGCAGCTTTCACGCCGGCAGTGCCTGCCGCTTGGAGCGCAGCTTCCGCATCAGGCAGCTTAACTTCGCGGCCAAGAATCGCCGCGATTTCGTAAGCAGCTCCGAGCATGCTCAAGCAATCGGAGCGGTTCGGCGTCAAGTCAAGATCCATGACTTTATCGCTAATTGCTAGTACATCTAGAATAGATTGGCCAATCTCAGTGTCCTCAGGCAACACCAAGATGCCTTCTTGAATTTCTTTTGGAAGCAATTTGTCGTTAAGTCCTAGCTCTTTCGCGGAACAGATCATACCTTGAGATTCCACGCCGCGCAGCTTCGCACGTTTGATTTCCAGTCCGCCCGGAAGGACTGCACCGATCATCGCGACAGGAACCTTTTGTCCAGCGTCAATATTTTTGGCACCACACACGATTTGCAAGTCTTCGCCTTGCCCTGCATCGATCACACATACGCTTAGTTTATCCGCATCTGGGTGCTTCTCGCGGGATTTAACAAAACCAACAACTACGTTCGAAACCCCTTTGTTACGATCCTCAACGATATCTACTTCGATCCCGCTACGGGTTAATTTTTCAGCTAATTCCTCGGCTGTGAAGCCAGTTACGTCAACATATTCCGATAACCATTGATAAGAAACTTTCATGCTTTTACCCTCCTTTTCCTAATGCTTACACATGTAAAAATTGCTTTAAGAAACGCAAATCATTCGTATAGAAATGACGAATATCTTCAATGCCATATTTCAACATAGCAATACGTTCAACACCCATACCGAATGCGAAGCCTGTATATTCTTTCGGATCATAGCCACCCATTTCAAGAACTCGCGGATGAACCATGCCCGCTCCGAGAATTTCCAACCAACCTGTTTGCTTACATGTACGACAGCCTTCGCCGCCACACATGGCACAGCTCACATCAACTTCAACACTCGGCTCTGTGAACGGGAAGAAGCTTGGACGCATGCGAATTTTCGTCGAAGGGCCATACATTTCTTGCACGAATTGAAGCAATGTCCCTTTGAGATCACTCATCCGCACGTTGCGGTCAATGACGAGGCCTTCAATTTGTTGGAACATGTGAGAGTGAGTCGCATCGTCGTCATCGCGGCGGTATACTTTGCCTGGGCAAATGATTTTGATCGGAACTTCCCCTTTACGCTTCTCCATTGTTCTTACTTGTACAGGGGAAGTCTGGGTACGCATCAAAATCTCTTCTGTAACATAGAACGAATCCTGCATATCACGAGCCGGGTGATCCTTTGGCAAGTTCAACGCTTCGAAGTTGTAATAATCTTGTTCGACTTCTGGACCTTCAGCTACGGTGTAGCCCATCCCGATGAAAATGTCTTCAATTTCTTGAATCACTTTGCTCAAAGGATGCACAGCACCTTGCTGTGAAGGACGACCCGGCAAGGTAACGTCGATCATTTCAGCGCGAAGTCTGTTTTCTGTCTCTTGCTTCGTGTATGCGGCTTGTTTCTCTTCAATAACAGACTCAATTGCTGCGCGAACATCATTCGCTACTTGGCCAATAACTGGTCTTTCTTCTGCACTTAACGCGCCCATGCCGCGAAGAACTTCCGTTAACGGTCCTTTTTTGCCCAAATATTTAACTCTTAAATCATTCAGCTCCTGCTGACTTCCAACGCCGCTTAGCTCCTGCAGCGCTTCCTGCTTCAAAGCCTCTAACCGCTCTTTCATTGAAATCCCTCCTGATTTAGGCCTCTGAATCGCCCTTTATGAAAACACAAAAAAGACTTTCCGCTCCCTTGCAAGGGACGAAAAGCCGTGGTACCACCCTAATTAGATTCGTCTATGTCCAGTTGACAAATAAACGAGTCTCACTTCATTCCAGATAACGGACGATGTGTCCGGTTCCCTCTAATGAGAAGCTGATTAGTGCTTCTGTTCAAAGGACTGCTCGGGAGCGAACTTCCACAGCCTGATTCTCGGGGCCAGCTCTCAATCATCGGCTTTCCCTCCCTGTCAAGAAGCACTGCGTACTCTTCTCCGTCAAAGCATTTCCACGTATATGTACCAGTTATTATATGCAAGATACAGAGGATATGCAAGTACATCCAACCTTTGTTTCTGAAAGTTTTCAGAAATATCCTGTTGACTTCATGCAACGACAGGTTTATATTTTACTTAAACAATTTAAATATTATTTAATTTAATTATTATATTGTTTAATTATTAGACAATTCGAACAATTTGCAAGGGAGGTTATGACTTGGAAAATGATTTGAATGACTTCACCAATCGCTTTCGGACAACATTTGAATTAGCTCATCGCAAAATCACACAAAAAGTCCTTGCGGAGTTGAATTCAGAGTTAACCGCTCCCCAATTATTCATGTTAGCGATGATCTCTAAAGAACAAACACCGAAACAATCTCAGCTTGCTGATAAATTGGGTGTTAAACCAAGTGCGATCACGGTGATGATTGATCGACTTGTTCAGAGCGGGCATGTGATACGTAAACATCATGAGACGGATCGTCGGATCGTGCTGGTTGAAAACACAGCTGAAGGAGCTGCTGTTCTTGCTAAGGCTACCGAAGTTCAGAAGAAAGTAATTGCTAGTGGATTATCTCAGCTTCCTACGGATGAGCTTCATATTTTCGTAAGTGCGTTCGAAAAATTCACTTCATCTTATTAATTTATTTTTATTCATCAAAGGAGTGATACACATGGACAATATTCAAAAAGCAGCGCCTAACGAACTCTCGGATTCAGCTGCACCTGAGCTCAAAAACCGAGGGCTCTTGCTCACTGGTCTGATCATCGCCATGCTCTTCGGGGCCTTGGACGGTACGATTGTAGGAACTGCAATGCCGCGTATCGTTGGGGAATTCGGTGGACTAGGGTTAATGACCTGGTTAACGACAGCTTACATGTTAACATCGACCGTCGTCGTGCCTATCGCGGGTAAACTGGCTGACTTAATTGGCCGCCGCGTCATTTATGTAACAGGACTTATCATCTTTATCGTTGCATCTGCGCTTTGTGGTATGTCACAGAACATGACTGAACTTATTTTGTTCCGTGGTTTGCAAGGTCTTGGCGGTGGTATCATGATGCCAATGGCCATTATCATTATCGGAGATTTATTCACAGGTAAACAGCGTGCCAAATGGCAAGGTGTTTTCGGAGCAATCTTCGGTTTATCCTCTGTTATCGGGCCGCAAGTTGGTGGCTGGATCGTAGATGCTTGGGACTGGCGTTGGGTGTTTTACATCAACCTGCCTGTTGGTATTCTAGCTGTTATTCTGATCTCTATTGCCTTACCGAAGCATAAATCAGTAGGGAAAGTTAAGTTCGATATTCCAGGTATTGTTACCATGATCGTCGGTGTTGTGAGCTTACTTCTTGCTCTTACGTTTGGCGGAAGTGAGTATGCTTGGGGCTCTTGGCAGATTATAGGTCTGTTTGCACTAGCTGTTGTGTCATTAGTTGCCTTCGTATTCATTGAAAGTAAAGCAGATGAGCCAATCCTTCCTGTTCGTTTGTTTAAAAATAGAACTTTCTCCACCATTAACGGCGTAGGCTTCCTGATGGCGGTTGGTATGTTCGGTGCTATTATGTTCGTTCCTCTTTTCATGCAAGGGATTGTTGGTATTAGCGCCTCAGCTTCTGGAACTGTCATGACACCACTCATGATTACAATGATTGCTGCAAGCGTCGTTTCTGGCCAATTGATTGATAAGATTGGTGTTCGAAGACAAATGTTCATCGGGATGATCGTCATGGCTGTTGGCTTTGTATTCCTTAGCACAATGGGCATTTCCACTACGAAGTTGATCGCATCCAGCTACATGGTTCTTCTTGGTTTAGGAATGGGGCTTGTCATGCCGATCCTAACGCTCGCTTTACAAGAAAGCTTCCCTAAATCGGAGCTAGGTGTTGTAACATCTTCCAGCCAATTTTTCCGTCAAATCGGTGGTACCTTCGGGATGACGATTCTCGGCACTATTATGAATCACAAATCAACGATTTTGCTTGAACAAAATTTAGAGCCAGTAGTGAAACAGTTCCCCGCGGAAGTAGGCAGTCCGTTAATTGACATGATTCATAAGAACCCACAAACTCTCTATTCCTCCCTCTTAAGCCCAGAGGCGTTGGCTAAATTGCCAAAAGAATTAGTAGAGAGATTGCCAATCATTAAAGATGCGCTTGTTTCCTCTCTTCATCAAGTGTTTATCTACGGACTGGTATTCGTACTACTCGGCGCGATCCTTACGCTATTCGTTGGGAACATCAAACTTTCTGACCGTAAATCGAAGAAAAAAGAAGATGGAGAAGATGATAACCAAGTTTCCCCTCATCTTGCTCATTAAAAAAAGCTCCCTTCCTCTACTGAGGTTGGGAGCTTCTTTCATTTTAATCAATCGTTCCTATTTGGCTAAGCGGAAATATCCGAAATACAGCTTTACCAATAATATCTTTCTCAGCTACAAAAGGTGTCGTCGGCCACAAATGGGAATCATAACTGTCGTTGCGGTTATCCCCAAGAAAGAAATACTTCCCTTCGGGTACGGTAACCCGATGGAACGTGTACGTCATTGGCGCTTGAATGTACGGCTCGTCGACTTTGACTCCATTCCGATATAAGGCACCCTCTTTGATCTCAATCGTATCGCCAGGCAGACCAATCAGACGCTTCACATAGCGGTCTTCATTTCCTTCTATTGGCGGCCAAAACACAACGATATCACCGAATTCAAAGTTGGTTAACGGCTTCATTTTCTCCACAATAAGCTCGTCTTGCAATTGTATGGTTGGCAGCATAGAGCCTGTTGGAACTGTCATCGCTTGCGCAACATACGTATTGACGACAAGCGCGATAATGATTGCGAATGCGATCGTAGGTACCCATTCTTTCAATAGGCTAAGCACATACTTTTTGACCAAAATACCAACATCCTCTCGTAAAAATTCATCCCCTCCTTACACCATAACCCATTTATGGAAAGCTTACATTAAGATGAGATAAACTTTGTTAATAAAGTCTCTAGTAAGACGTTTACAGGAACCGAAAACTTTAACTTGCTAAATGTGGTAAAATAACAGGTAGTTGTATAATGAATTTGGATACCTATTGAGGAGAGTGCACAACATGAAATATCGTAGACTTGGCAAAACAGACCTGAAAGTTTCCATCGTTGGTGTTGGCACTTGGCAATTTGGCGGTGAGTGGGGATTAACCTATACGCAAGCAGAAGCAGATGCAATTCTAGATCAAGCCGCTGAGCTTGGAATCAACTTGATCGATACGGCAGAGTGCTATGGGGATCATCTATCTGAATCCTTTATTGGTAGTTATTTATCCCGCCGCGATCGCGATAAGTGGGTTGTGGCAACGAAATTCGGCCATCATTTCCATGATTTATTTACCCGGACTGATGAATTCAGTGCTGAATCCGTTGTCAAGCAGTTGGATGCTTCCTTACAGGCTTTACATACGGATTATATTGACTTATACCAGTTCCATTCCGGACCTGACGCTTTATTCGATAATGATGATCTATGGACCACCCTTGATAAACAAGTCCAAGCGGGCAAAATACGTCACCTAGGTACTTCGATCGGCAGCAATGCCAATATTCATCAGACTTCCGCTTCTACAAAAGTGAACTCCAAAGCGATTCAAGTTGTCTACAATCGTTTGGATCGTGCCCCTGAAGAGTCCGTCTTCCAGTCCTGTATCGATCAAGATCTTGGCGTACTCGCACGTGTTCCGCTAGCAAGTGGTTATTTAAGCGGGAAATATAAGCCAGGTGCCGTATTCAGTAACACGGACGTTCGTCACCGTCACGATGCGGAAAGCGTCAAACAGAAGCTGGAAGAAGTTCAGCGCATACAGCAAAATGAGGTACCCGAAGGAATGGATATGGCGAAATGGGCACTTGCTTGGTGCTTGAAGCATGATGCCGTCACTTCCGTTATTCCAGGCTGTAAGAACCCTGAGCAAGTGATTGCGAATGCAGCGGCAACTGAGCTTATCAGTGACAATCATCCGCAAGCTTGGAAAGCCTAAGGAAGAGGAAGGACGGACTTCGCCATGCCTCACTTACAGCACGATGAAACTTGGAAGAAGTTGCATACCCATATCGACGAGTGGGTGGCTGGCAGCAAAACACATACCAAGGAAGGTCATGTCGCTTCCTATATTCCTGAATTAGCGAACGCTTCTGGGGATATTCTCGGTTTTTGCATCATGGATCATGCAGGGCAAACCATCACATCAGGTGATTCTGAGTTTCGTTTCACCCTGCAAAGTATTTCGAAAGTTTTCTCACTGATTTTAGCTCTCATGGATAACGGTGAAGAGGTTGTCTTCTCCAAGGTAGGCATGGAACCGACGGGTGATGACTTCAACTCCATGTTGAAGCTCGAACTCATTGAGCCAGGCATTCCTTTCAACCCTTTAATCAATGCGGGGGCGATTGCTATCTCTTCTTTGATCGGAGGGAATACGCCAGATGAACAGATCGATCGTATCCTTCATTTCTTCAGGGATATTGCTGATAATCCTGCACTTGATATCAATCCCAATGTGTTCAAATCGGAATCCGATACAGCTCATCGGAATCGTTCCTTAGCTTACTTCCTGAAGGATAATGGCGTTTTGGATAAAGAAGTTGACGAAGTGCTGCGTGTTTACTTCAGTCACTGCTCCGTTGAAGTGAATTGCACAGATCTGTCCAGAATGGCCCTTGTTCTCGCGCATAACGGCGTGGATCCGATCCGCAAACAGCGTCTCATCCCGCGGCGCTTCGTGCAAATCGCCAAGACCTTCATGTTTACCTGCGGCATGTACAATGCCTCTGGCGAATTTGCGATGAATGTCGGGCTGCCTGCGAAGAGCGGCGTGTCCGGCAGCATCCTGACGATGGTGCCGGGACAATACGGCATTGGGCTCGTCGGGCCAGCCCTCAATCGCAAGGGAAACAGCACAGCTGGTGTTCATCTTCTCGGCATGCTCTCGCAGGAATTCGACTGGAGCTTATTCTAAAAAAGCTCGTAAACAAAAAAGAACCTTCCCCTTGACCACGTTTCCGTCGTTCAAGAGGAAGGTTCTTTCCATTCACACCGTTACTTTTATTGCATCGATTGTTTGACCCGTTGGAGCGCTTCAATCAACTCATCCACTTCATGTTCACTCAGCCGAATCGTCACATAGTTGGGTGAAATGCCACCGTCGTTAATCTCAATGAGCGCCGAATCATCCTTGTCATCTAACTTGACTGACAGATTGTCCTTGTCTAACATGAGAACCCAAGCCATAGGTAATCCTCCTCGTCGAGTGAATCTGCTTTATTTATCCTTAATATACGATAAAATCTTTGGTATAAACAGTCTCATTATCATCTGTATCCATGACACGCATTTCTAGCTCCCAATTCCCTCTAAAGGGCAAATACGGCCCTTCCGATTTGTAGCTAAACTTGGCAAATCCGTACGACTCCTCTTCCTTCGTATCTTTATAGATCGTTAACGGAATAGAAATCGGCGCGATCTCTTTGTCATCCTTGTTATGCAAAACTAAGAGCACTTGCTTCGGTTGACCTGATTTCTCAGGCAGCCACACTTTGGCTACGAAAGCATTGTTTCCAGGGACCTTCGGTGTAATATCGACTGAAACATGGACCTTCTCCCCCATTTGATGCCATTGCAATGGCTCATTTGCTGGGATCGGCGCCATATACGTAAGCAGCCCTACTAAAACAACAATGATGACCATAAGCGAGAGATCTAGCTTTACCCACACGATGGATTGATTCACTTGTTTCCTGCGAAGGAAGAGGCGAATTACGAATCCAATTAGGGCAACAAGTACTACCACGCCTACTTTCACAAGTAAGAGAATTCCCCACGTTGTGTACGTCAAGTATTCCAAACTCGGTAAAAATAGCAGAACAGATAGAATCCCTGAAACGGTTAAAACAATAATCGAAATCAGTGCGAATTTTGAAAATTTCTGCATGTAGCTGCCGAGGTCCATCTTGTTATGACGCCATTTGGCATACAACAGAATCAATCCGCCTACCCAACAAGCGGCAGCGACGAGATGGATAAAGTCGAGCCCAATCGTCGCCCATAGTGGAGAGAAGGAGGCTGCGTGGCCGCTAAAGCTTTTGACAGCCAATAGAGCAATTGACCAACCCACATCAATCCAAGCTAACCTCCCCAGCAACACAAAGCCTAGAAAGGATAATACAAGTAGCAGCACCCAAGAAATTCCGATATTCGTCGCACTAAGAAGCTGCCATATTTCTTCGACACCACCGCCACCTAGCAGATCCTCGATATGCGTGAAAATCAGCAATAATAGGGCAACAATGTGCGCGCGTTGAAGATTGAGCGTCCACGAAGAAACGAACTTTTGTGTTTCCTCGCCTTGCGGTCTCATCAATCGTAACCAGAAAGCCCATCCCGTCAAGGCTAACAACATCAAGAACCACAAGCCGCGAGAGGCGTATTGCAGCAATCCTTTTGTCGTTAGAGGTCCCGAGCTATGATCGTGCCCCGTATGGGCCGAAGGCACATCGAGAACATCTTCTTGTGGCGGATTACCGACTGTAATTGGATAGCTTCCACCTACTGGATGACCGTCAGCTGAGATGACGTGATAACTAATTAAATACACGCCTTCTGCCAGTCTCGGCAAATCCAGTTTAATGCCCATCTGATCCTTATTCATGATCGCTTTGCGATTGGTCGTCTCTGTTCCATTATGATCATAAACTTTGATATAAAAGAGTCCGCTATCTAATTGTTCATTGAACGTAACGGAAATTTGCTGTGGTGAGGTTTCGAGCTTCGCCCCCGCTTCCGGCGTTGCTTCGACTAATGAGGCATGCGCAGAAACGGTTCGAGGCGCTATGGCCGTGCTCAGCAACATAATCGCCAGTACAGCAAGCATGACGGCAGGCAGTCGCAAGATCCACTTGGTTCGTTGTTTGAATAATCCCATTATCCCTATCCCTCTAATCCGCTATGGGTCTACGTCCAGCAAAACCATCTTGCTCACCGTGATAATAACGAATCTGATCCTCTCCTTGCTTCCAACACAGCAATACTTCTTGCCCATTCATTACAGCAGGAAAATCCACAAGTCCTGAATCGATATCCTTCAGCTCAATGCCCGTCTTTTGAAAGCTTTGGATAAGCCCACGCGCTTCAATTTGCAGAAATTCCAGTGCCGCTTCCATGACAAAAAAGGGATCCTTTTCCCCGCTCGGCTTCTCTGCGTACTCATTCTTCTTATGGCGTAGTTCCATATATTTATCCTCAAACTCGCTCTTCAAGGCTTGCATTTTCTTCAGTTCCTGATTAACAAAAGGCAGTAAACCATTGGCCTCTTCCAAAGAGAACCATTTCTTCTCAGACATAACGCACCTCCATGTCCTTATTTTAGCAAAAAAACGAAAGAACTACGAATTCTACTCATGTGAATGAGGCTTATCGTGAACGTGATGATGATGTCCATGACTATGGCCATGCTCGTCTACATGTGTAACAGACAGCTCCGCGTAGCCAACCCCTTTTAACACTTGGATTCGTTGCTGCAGCTCTCTAAGTTTCTGTACTTCACCGCGAACGACGAGTATTTCCAAGCATTGCTGATGGTTTAAATGGATATGCATCGTTGAGATAATCGCATGATGATAATCGTGCTGAAGCTCCATTAATGTAATGGGCAGATCTCTAATCTCATGGTCATACACCATGACTATCGTTCCGGCAACCATTTCCTCTGGCTGCATACTGCTTGACGTTAAAAGCGCCTTGCGCGCGAGATCTCGGATCGCCTCCGAGCGATTGTCATACCCCTGTAAAGCAATTAACCGATCGAATTGCTCAATGAGTGATTGTGGCATTGAAATTCCAAAACGCACCAGATTGTCTTTCTCTGACATTCTTCTTGCTCCTTCATAAATAGCTTTGTGTATCATCTTACTGTATCAGAAAGTGCGGAAGTCGCAAACCTCCGACACCGAAGATTCACCTGCACGCAACATATCTAGGCAAATAGCAAAAAAGAGAGGCCATTGCCCCTCTTACTTAGTCTAATTTCATGAGTTGTTTGACGCGATTTTCCAGCTCTACGAGTGAGAATGGCTTCGTCATATAATCATCTGCACCCATTTGGAGTCCCTTCGCTACATCCGCTGCTTTCTTTTTGCCCGAGAGCATAAGCACCTTCATATCCTTGGAAAGCTCACTAGCTTCTGTCTTGATTTTCTCCAATAATGTAAATCCATCAAGTTTTGGCAGGATGCCATCCAAGATGCACGCATCGAAGGCTTGATTAGCCAGTAGTTGCCACGCTTGCTCCCCATCTGATACCTGCGTAATGACGATCGGCAAGTGCTCCAATTGGGAAGTCAAGATCGCTCTTAGAATTGGATCATCATCAACAATTAAGAGTTTCTTCTTCTGCAGCTGAGCATGCGCATGTGCGACGAGCTTCGTAAATTGTGCGCCCTCATCCTCTAAGTCAGCCAGTACGATACGATTCTTGCCCTGTTGCTTCGCTTGATACATCGCGTCGTCTGCCTTGGCAACCCACTCTGCAATCAACATACCTACTTGCCATTCGGCTACACCAGCTGAAAATGTGATCGAGAACGATTGGCCTTCATTTTTCGCTACCGCTTTCACACGGACTTTATCTAGAATATCTTGCATGATCGCTCGGGCCTGATCTACAGTCGTATTCGGAAGTGCGATCACAAATTCTTCTCCGCCAAAACGGGCCAACAAATCCGTCGACCGCAAATTCACCTGCATTAAATGCGCCAAACCTTGAAGTACCAAATCACCTACGTGATGACCGTACGTATCGTTGACACTTTTGAAATTGTCGATATCAATGAAGACAAGCGATATTGGCGCTGGATAGCGTTCAATACGCTGCAGCTCCAACCCAATTTGCAGATCAAAATATCGCCGATTAAACACACCTGTCAGCGGGTCACGGAAAGCTAACTGTTCAAAGTTCCGCGTCCGTTTGAGGAGACCGTAAATGCGTGCCGCCAATTCCTCATATTGGAATGGCTTGGTCACATAATCATCTGCTCCCAAATGGAAACAACGAACTTTATCGCTGACATCGTCTCGTCCTGATAAAACAATCAGCGGCAGCCACTTAAGTGTAGGGTCTTCCTTCAAAAACTCAAATAACTCATAGCCCGACTGCGGATGCATCATCAAATCTAACGTAACGAGGTCATACGTATGTTCTCGAAGCAACTTTTTAGCCGATTCTACGTCCGCTGCCTCATCAACAACAGAGTCATCCAGTTGCAACCGTCTGGTCAAATAAGAACGAAGCACATCGTCATCATCAACTAATAAAATACGACTTTTGAGCGTTCGAAGCATAGAACCTGCAATAGGGTCCTGCTCCTCATCCATCTGAATTTCTGTTAAGCCAATGTCCAGTTCCATTTTCAATTGCAGCAATAGGCCAGCCGTTCGTTCTATGCTTTCAGATATAGGGCTCGTTGCTTGAAGTAACTCATCGTCCTGCTTCTCGCTGGCTAATGTCCACTCCCAATTCCTCACCAGATCCTCGGCCAATTTACCAATTCTCACATAACCAAATACGGGCGCACTGCCTTTAAGTGTGTGTGCAATCCGATAGCAATGCTGCAGATCCTCTAGGATTGGCTCCGTCTGAACGGCAGTCAGCAAGGACTGCAACTGCTGAAGCTGCTTGTCGTATTCACGAATAAAAATCTTTCTACCCTGCTTGAGGATTCTTGCTTCGCGATCCGACTCTGAACCTGAATCTTTGGATCTCTCTAGGTTTCTATGGCTCATAACAGACAATCACCCTTTTTAAGCTTAATTAATCGGATTCCAGCGACTGCTTGTCTAGCCTATCGTTGCAACAGCTGCCCTATCGTGTCTAATAATTGAAGTGGACTGAAGGGTTTTACAATGTACGTCGTGACACCGGCTGCCTTCGCTTTCTCTTTATCTTTCTCCAAGGCCTTGGCTGTCAAAAGAATAACCGGCAAGTCCTTGTTCACATTATCACTTTGTCTCAACCAGGAGCATACCTCTACACCCGTGCGTTCCGGCATCATATAATCCAGAATGATTAAGTCGTAAGCTTCCTTGCCGAGCTGCTCGATTGCTTGTTGGCCATCCTCAACCTCCGTGATGACGTATCCCTCATCAGATAATGTTTCCGTCAGCAGAAAGCGAAGCGCCAGTTCATCGTCAGCTAGCAAAATTCTGTAAGATGACATGTTCTCTCTCCTCAAGTCCATCTAAATTAGTACTAATTATAGCATCATATCTGAGGGCAAGATAGGAAAATGTCGGAAAACCGCGAAAGAAATTACATGTTTTTGTGGTGCAAATGGTCTTTCCACGAAGATCCAGATATGGCTGGAAGTCCGCGCGGACTTGTGTAGTCATACACCCAGCCTTCCCGCTCTCCGTTAATATCCTGTACCCAAGTTCGCTCGTATTCATTATCCGGATGCCCTGGACTGTAGTACGTTTCCAAAATGTCCATGGCGGCCAATCCTTCTTCTGTAACTTCAATCCATTCCCCAATAACCACATGATCATCATCACCTGTCCGAACTAACGCTGGATAGGGTCCAACATCATACAATCGACCATTAATCGCCCCAGGTTGCACAGCTAGTAAATACGGTGAGACAACAAAATGATTACTTTCTCCTACAAGTAACGTTCCATACACGAATACAGCTATCATCTCTATTCCTCCTAATTCTCTACATGCTCTATGTACATGTTTTCGGCGCGAAAACCATGGATTCCTACAGGTAACGATAAAGGAAAAAAGCAGCATCACAATGGATGCTGCTTCTACGCCTGATTGGCTGTTAATTCTCTTGTTTTTACAATAATTTTGCGGATGCTGTCTTCGGACAAATGAAACACTTTGATCAGCTCTAAAACCGTCGAACCTGTTTGGTACAGACGGAAGATCTCACGATTTCTCCGCTCGATAATGATGCGAGTGCCGTTATTTTCTCCCCAACCTGCACGTTTCTGCTCTTTCTTAGGGATATACACGATTTCGCCTTGGATATATTCTTGTAATTGTTTTAATAGGTTAGGGGGAAGAACATCTTTCCCGTTCTTATAACTCATGGATGAAAACCTCCTCAAATTGTGCAAAGCTTAACTTTGACTGATTTGCAGAGAGTATCTTCATCGCCCCTTAACCTCCTACCATTCTCAAAAATGGAATAAAAAAAACACGATCATAATCGTGCCTGTCGGTTGTATATGCAATTATACAATTCAGGTGAACGGTTATTCCACGAATGATATTCAGTTAGGAGACGAGTACCTCTGCGGCGGCCGCAACATTCATCGCTACTGTCATTGTCATTGTGTTCATTAAAAAGCACTCCCTTCACCGTAGTTTATTGTTGTGTTCACTTCGTGTTCACAATTTTCATTATATGTAAAAAGCTTCTCGCTGTCTACTCGTTCGTAAAAGTTATGCGAGGGCCTAGTGGCCCCCGCTTGGAACAGTGACCCCTGCTTACGCAGAGATCACCTCTGTTTGCGTTGTAATCACCTTGATCACTCCTTTCCGAAGGAATTAGCCGGCCGGCTACATATCTATTAACTCATATTGTGGAGCCGCTCTCAAGTGAAAGAATGGTTATAGGGATTCTTTCCTTGTACGGGGTACAGAAACCTGCCGAACTGACTGACTGATTGACTTGCTGACTGACTGGCTGACTCTATACCTTTCAGGAATATAACTCAGTGACAAAATTCAAATATTGTCAGTTGTTTTTTGTAACTCAATAGTAGCATCCTTCGACACATGCCTGTTCTAGAAAGGATGCGGGTTCACAGTTGGGGGCTGCGTGCAGCAACTTCTTTAGCCCCCTAGCGGCATGACTGCGATGCCGCTTTGCGTAAGCAGCGCGCGGATATCGCGCGCGAATTCCACGGCGTGCACACCGTCGCCGTGGATGCAGATCGTGTCCGCGCGCATGCTCAGATCCTCTCCCTCACGGGAGAGGACTCTGCCTTCGCGGACAAGCCGCTCCACCTGCGCCGCAGCCTCGGCGGCGCTCTCAAGCAGCGCCCCCAGCTGGTCGCGGGGCGTCAAAGAGCCGTCCCGCTGGTAGCTGCGGTCCGCGAAGGCCTCGCTCGCGGTACGCAGCCCCGCGGCGGCGCCCGCCCGCAGCAGCTCGCTGCCGGGCGGGCCATACAGCGTCAGCTCCGCGCTGACGCTAGCCGTTGCAGCCGCAATCGCGGCGGCTAACTCATGGCGCTTCGCAGCCATGTGGTAGAGCGCGCCATGCGGCTTGACATGCTGCAGGCGTCCGCCTTCGGCATGGACGAACGCCTGCAGCGCTCCGAGCTGATACAACGTCAGCTCGTATGCCTCTGCCGGCGTGATCGCGATCTCGCGCCGGCCAAAGCCCTGCAAATCGGGCAGGCCCGGATGGGCCCCGATCGCCACGCCCTTGCGCAAGCACAGCTGTACTGTGCTGCGCATGGTTGCGGGATCGCCTGCGTGGAAACCGCAGGCGATGTTGGCCGAGCTGACGTAATCGAGCAGCTCCGCATCACGGCCGAGGCGATAAGCCCCAAAGCCTTCGCCCATGTCACAATTCAAGTCAATGCGCAACATCGCGCTCACTCTCCCTATTTTTTCAGGCCTCGGAACCAAGTCTGCATGCCTGTCTCCAAGATATTCAAATCCATGGCTTGCAGCAGTAACTGCTCTTGCGCTTCGCTATGTGTAACCTCTTGGAACTGCAGCATCCCGCCTGGCTTTATTTGCGCGACAAGCGGGAGGTCTGCGGAGATCACATGACCGATGCGAGGATATCCCCCTGTTGTTTGACAATCAGCAAGCAATACAATCGGTTGTCCACTCGAAGGAACCTGGATCGTGCCGCAAGCCACTGCTTCCGAAATCATCTCATACGGTATACCCTCCGTAAGAGCAAGCTTACGCTCACTCGACAATCGATACCCCATTCGATCTGATTGCGAGGTAACCTGAAAGCTTTGAGACAGCAAATGCGACCAGCTCTCTGGCGTAAAGTAGGATGCTTCCTTACCTTTAACGATCCTTACCACTGGATTATCGCGATAGTCTGGACGAATTCGTGGACTCACAGACCTAGCTCGAAGGTCAACAGCGTTAATGAGCTGAACAGGTGATTCATCTTTTTCCATTTTCAAGACATCCCCAACCCGGAGAGCTCGTCCCTCATATCCACCCATACCTGCTCTCATATACGTACTGTGACTTCCCAGAGCTTCCGCAGCCATAAATCCGCCATGCACAGCCAAATAGGCTCTACAACCCTCTTCAGCGTATTGGAATTGAAGTTCACTTCCAGCGCGAAGAACGAAAGGCTGCCACAAAGGCGCTAAGCTTCCATCCACCTTCGCTTCCATATCTGCACCGCAAATGGCAACTAACCGATCACTCTGAGCAACCAGCGTGGGACCGCTGAGTGTCATTTCCAATGTCACTGTTTCATAACCATTACCCACCAATAAGTTGGCAGCTCGGTGAGCAAACCGATCCATCGGTCCTGCCACAATGACACCATATTTTCGATAACCGTAGCGTCCCTCATCTTGTAAGGTGGATAATAGACCCGGTTTTATGACCTCAAAGCCCATCGCTTGCAATCCCTTCTTCTAGCACTTGAAACTCCTCTGATGAGATCGCCACAAATTTCACTTGATCACCAACCTTGAGCAGAGAAGGTGGATCTGTGTCTGGACGAAACAAACGTAGTGGTGTTCGACCAATAAGCTGCCAGCCGCCTGGCGTTTCAAAAGGGTAGATGCCTGTTTGGGCCCCGCCAATGCCTACAGAGCCGGCTGGAATTCTTGTGCGCGGTACTGATTTACGAGGTGTCGTAAGCCTTCCATCCATCCCCCCTAAATAGGGAAACCCAGGTGCGAAGCCTATCATGTACACCGGGTACACACGAGATGTATGCCAAGTTACGATGTCTGCTGTACTCACCTTATGATAATTAGCTACTTCCTCGAGATCAGGCCCATAGGCGGCCTCATAGCACACAGGAATATCAGTAATATTGCCTAATTGTCTTGCTGTACCTTCTTTATAGCTTTCTAGCAACTGAACAATGTGTTTCAAGACATAATCATACGGATGCCAAGCCGCGGTCCATTGGGATTGTCCACTTTTTAACACAACTTCGGAAGTATAGTTATAAATGCGGAAAGCATCATAAAAGATTGTAATGGTTGTATAGGCAGGGACTAGTTCTAAGAAGCCATTCTTCCAATTATTTTCCAAATAATGTGCTACCTGCCTAACCAGTTGCAGTGTCGCTAACGAAATGTCCGATCCAAGTCGAATCACGATCGCCGAGTCTCCAAGCGGATGGCATTCGTAGACTAATTTGGTCATGCAAAATGTTGCTTTTTCAACCAATTTGCGCAAACTTCAGGCCAGACATACGCCTCTGGATGATCAGCTGCGATTCCAATGCCATGTTTTCCTGATTCGAAGACATGCAGATCGAAAGGAACTTTATTACGGCTCAACGCACTAGCAAAAAGCAAGCTATTTTCAACTGAAACCGCTGCATCATCCGCTGTGTGCCACAGGAATGTTGGCGGTGTATCCGACGTTACTTGTAGTTCATTACTTAAAAGCTGGACTAAATCTTCGCTAGCATCTTCACCTATCAAATTGATTCGTGAACCTTGATGCGCGTTCACACCAAGTGAAATAACCGGATAACACAGAACCATGAGATCTGGACGGGAGCTTTGATGCTCAATTGGATCTTCAGAAGCCTGATCTCCTGCATCGTAGTGCGTGCCCGCTGTTGCTGCCAAATGTCCGCCTGCAGAAAAACCAAGAATACCAATGCGGTTCGCATCGACACCCCATGCCTCTGCATGGTGTCTGACGGTTCGAATAGCCCGTTGGGCGTCATTTAGAGGAATAGGATGTTTATACGGAGCTACACGATAGTTCAACACGTAAGCGGATATGCCAAGTCCATTCAGCCACTTTGCAATGGGCTCACCTTCATGAGGGGCGCGTCTGCCGTAGCCTCCACCTGGACATACAATAACAGCTGCGCGAAGGCCATCCCCCTCTACTGGATATAAGGTTAAGCTTGGACAGCCTTGATTCTCCTCACCTTGACTATCTTGTACAGCTCCTGGCCACAATTCAATCGTTGTCCCTGCGTTCAATTTTGAAACCCCCTCATTGGATTTACGTACTTAGTTAATAATAGCCAATCCTAATCAAGTAGAAAAGCATCTATTTCAACATTGAAGGAGCGATTTGATATGATGGTAGTTACGACAGAAAATATTGCCGGATATGAGATTACCGAAGTTCTAGGCAGTACATTTGGTGTTGTCGTGCGAGCCCGAGGCATTGGCGGGGATATTATGGCCTCATTGAAAGGATTAATTGGCGGAGAAGTCACACAGTATACGCAAATGGTGGAAGACGGCCGCCGGCAAGCTATGGACCGACTGGTCAAGAATGCCGCAGCCATGGGTGGAGATGCGATTGTCATGATGCGGTTCGACAGTGGGGATATTGGTCAAAATATGAGCGAAATCGTCGCGTATGGTACAGCCGTCCGGACGCGAAGGCTATGAGCGGGAACTCCTCTATTTTGCTTATATACGGCTTGTGGATCGTAGGCTTTCTTATATTACTTCTTCTCGGTTATCTTGTTTACGACAAACGTTACAAAACGGACGGTGCCGCGACACCTCAATCGCCACCAAATGGCTTTGTTTTTACAACTGAAGTCTTCATTGATCCCCAAGATGGTTTCACTTATCGGGTCTATTACAACCCTCGAACGGGTGATCGAGCTTATATTCGTGAGAAATAATCGCTGCACAACATAAAAAGCCTTACAAAAGCTGAGAATCGGCTTTGTAAGGCTTTTCTTTATAGAAGGACGATCTACGTCCAAATGACTTGCCAATTGTGGTTAACACTAGCCTCGATGGTACCTCGCTCCATAATATACCCTGCGAGCAGTTCAGCTACATCCGTTGGGATATCCTTGACAACCGGCTTATTCTGGAACATCGCATAGTTCCCTCCGCCAGCAGCACGGTAATTGTTCATGACCACTTCGAAAGAAGCCTCAAGATCTATGGGTTCCCCTTTAAAATCCAGCTGTACCACTCGGTTCCCAACAGGGCGGGCGATGTTCAGCGTGTAGGAAATTCCCTCCCACATATCATAGTTGTAATGGGCAGGCTTCGGTTCCATGAAGGCTTTACTTACCTGAAGAACGCCATCTGCCAATTCAAAATAATCCGCAGACTGTTCCAAGGCATCCTTGATATCTTGACCTGAGATTCGAATGACCTTCAGCGTGTTCGGATAAATATAGTTGGACACAATGTCCCGCATGGTAATATCCGAAGGAAACCCAGGAGAAATATTATCAAACAAAGCCGTGTTCGAAATCTGAGCACCCGACAGCTCCATTTGAACTTTGTTAATAAACTCAATCAGTGCATTATCAGATGTACGAATCTGCATGGGATCTTTTACTAGCATGTCTCCTGTAAGCTTCCCGATGGGTTGATCTAGCCATAGCTGTGTCTTCGCCTCGTAAGAGCTGATCTGCGCGAGCAGCACCGCGTCCGCTTCCACGTTGTCAACAGGTAGAAGCTCGGATTGCTTGGAAGCAATACGCCACTTCCCTTCCACCTGATCTAGCTCGATGTCCACTTTCCCAAGCGTAACGCCAGCTGTACCTGGTTGAACAACGGTAACCCCATTAATGTGAGCCCCAGCAATGCTGCGATGCTGATGACCGGTAAGAAGAACATCGATTCCCGCTACTTCCATACATAGCTGATACCCTTGATTTTCACCTGTTAACGGCTCAGTAGGCTCTCCGGTCACAATATCTCTTTCAAATCCGCCATGGTAGGAAACCACAACGACATCGACATGTTCTTGCTCCCGTAGGAATTGCACCCATGTGCGAGCCGTAGCAATAGGATCTTCAAACCGTAAGCCGACAATATGCTTCGGATCTTCCCAGTTCGGGATATAAGGTGTCGTGATTCCAAGAATTCCAACACGTACGCCATCCGGAAATTGTTTAATCAGATACGGCTTACCGAAGAATGGCTCACCTGTCTCCTCACTCAAAATATTCGCGCATAACCACGGAAAATGAGATTCACGAACTGCTTTTTGCAGAACATTCATGCCATAATTGAACTCATGATTCCCGAGTACGGCCGCATCATATTTCAAATAATTCAGACCCAGTACCATTGGATTCATTGGTTCATTATCTAGTCTTGCGTGGTGGTAGGCTAGGGGGGTACCTTGAATGAGATCACCGTTATCCAACACAATGACATTTTCTCTATACGCACGTTCTTGTGCAATTAAGGCTGCGATTTTCGATAATCCGACATTATTATACTTATTATTTGCGTAATGAATGGGAAACATATTCCCATGGAGATCGCTTGTTTCCAAAATTGTAATGTGACTTCTTCGTCCTTGTTCCTTCTGCGTCAAGCGTTTCACTCCATCCTTTATGTTGTAAAGTTTTACATATCATTTGTCAGTTTAACAAATACTTCACACTATCTTCCATATCTCTTATGATAATGTTATAGTACATCATAGATAAAAAGTAAATATTTAAACGGAGGTCAAAAAGACATGAAAAAATTAACACTACTAAGCTTGTCCATGGTTGTAGCTGCAGGTGCACTTGTAGGCTGCGCGAAAAAAGACGAAACTCCAGCTGCTTCATCAACAGCTAAAGCAACGGCAGCAGCAACAACTGCGGCAACTGCTACTCCAGCTGCGGCAGGATTCGTTCCTAAAGAACTAAGAGTGCAATTCGTACCTTCCCAAAATGCAGAGACACTTGAAGCAAAAGCTAAGCCGCTTGAAAAATTGCTTGGAGATAAATTAGGAATTCCGGTTAAGGTTTCCGTTTCCACAGATTACAACGTTGTTATCGAAGCTATGTCTTCCAAACAAGTTGATGTTGGTTTCTTGCCACCAAGTAACTATGTTGTTGCTCATGATAACCGTAAAGCTGCTGATCTTCTTGTACAAGCTCAACGTTTTGGCGTTGATGATGCAACAGGTCAACCATCGAAAGATCTTGTTGATTTCTATAAATCGATGATTGTTGTCAAAGCTGATTCCCCAATTAAATCCGTAGCTGATTTGAAAGGTAAGAAGATGGGTTGGCAAGGTGTTACTTCCGCAGCTGGTTACGTATACCCAGGTCTTGTGTTGAAACAAGCTGGCGTTGATCCTGTGAAGGATGTAACAGGCGTTCAATTCCAAGGACATGACAAAGCGGTTATCGCACTTCTTAACGGTCAAGTTGATGCAGTAGGCGTGTTCCAAGACATCCGTGCCAACATGATTAAAGATTACCCAGATATTTTCAAACAAACGAAAGTTCTTGCTTTCTCCGATAAAATTCCAAACGATACAATCGCTGTTCGTTCCGATATGGACGCAGCTTGGAAGAAGAAAATTCAAGATGCTTTCATCGCGATTGGTAACGATCCAGAAGGTAAAAAAGTGATTATCGATGTATACACACACCAAGGTTACGTAGCTACAACTGATGATAAATTCAACATCGTTCGTGAAGCTAACAAAGCAATGGGCTTGAAATAAGCTTAGCTTACACACTACACTTATCAAACCACCGCAGCATGAGCCTTGCTTCCATGACGCGGTGGTTTTTTCCTTCTAATTTTACATTCTATACCAGAGTTTCCTTGCATATTATGAATGTGGCACGCCCGTCCAAGCTCATCGTTTACTTTTAACATTCAAACGTTTACTAAGTCGGTCGTGTCATAACTCATTGTGGGGTGAAAAACGGGATGTACGAAATGCTGATCATGCGTAAATCAGAAGTCATAATTCGGTGCGGCACCGATGAAGTACACGGAATCATTTCGCAGTATTACCCAGAATTTCAGCTGTTAAAAATAAACAACATTATGGTCCCCATTACGTTAATTGACCAAATCGAGCTTTTAGGGCCCGACGAACCGCTCTCACCTGTTGCTCATCGTCTTCGTGAACCTCGTACTCTTCACTTGGTTGCACAAGGTGGAAATAGCAAGTAGGTTTAGCCCTTGGTCTTGGTCTTGCATGAATGATAAAAGGCAGTTCTTGAAGGTTAAGACCTTCAAGAGCTGCCTTTTATTTGTGATACAACGAACGCGTATTCTAAACGATTCGTTTTCTTAATGATCCAGAGATATAGTCAATGATCGAAACGGTGACGATAATCCCGATCAAGATAATACCTACACGCGGCCACTGCCGAGCATTCAGTGCGAAGATGAGCGGTGTCCCGATCCCTCCAGCTCCAATGACCCCAAGCAAGGTAGCAGAACGAACATTGATTTCAAAACGGTATAGTGTATACGAAATGAAATCCGGTATGACCTGTGGAATGACGGCGAACGACATCCGCTGCCAGAAATTCGCACCAACAGCTGTCATAGCCTCTGTAGGCCCCATATCCATGTTCTCAATGGCCTCGGCATACAGTTTGCCAAGCATCCCTACAGAATGCAATCCAAGGGCCATTACGCCCGCGTAAGCGTTCGGTCCAACAGCTTTAATAAAGATTAAAGCCATAATGATTTCCGGAATCGTACGAACGACGCTAAGGAATAGCTTACCAGTACCAGAAACAGCGCGGTACTTGCTCATGTTCGCCGCAGCCCAGAAAGCAAAAGGAAGACAAACGATCGCGGATACGAAGTTACCTAAATAGGAAATCGATAAAGTTTCAAGCAAGGAACGAAGTAAATCTTCGCCTTCTGGAATATAGACATAAGCCCAGTCCGGATGGAATAATCCACTGATCATCGCTTTGGTAAGAATCCAAGTTGTTGGTTGGAAACCTGTAAGTTCCAAACCTGTTAGAGCCCAAATAAGAAGACCGATTACAGCCACTACACCAATAATTTTATACGTGTTCGCTTTTGTTTCAGACATCGGCTTGGCGCTTCCTTTTAGCAAATACGTACGGAAACGTGTGCTCACCAAATCAATGATGACGACGATTAGCAACGTATAAATAACGATGGCACAAGACTGATCATAACGGAACAGATCGAGTGTGTTTTTGAGCAATAAGCCGATACCACCTGCGCCAACTAGACCGAGGATAGCAGATGCACGAATACTCACTTCAAATGTGTAAAGGAAATGCGCCAAGTATGTAGGAGCAACTTGTGGCAGAACCCCGAAGCGGATCAGCTTCAACTTATTAGCGCCAACCGCCGTCATCGCTTCAAGCGGGCCTGGATCGATGGCTTCAGTTGATTCATAAGAAAGCTTTGAAATAATACCAAAGGTAAAGAAAATTAGAGCTAGCGTACCTGCTGTTGGACCAAAGCCTACTAATACAGCAAATAAGGCTGCATAGAGCAAATCAGGAATGGTACGAACGAAATTCATAATAAATCGAGCTGGATAGGACAACCATGGCGATGATGTCACGTTACGAGCAGCGAGCAGCGCCATTGGGAATGCGAATAACGCTCCTACAATCGTACCCAAGATGGACATTTGAATCGTTTGAGCCATCGGCTTCCAAATGTCAGCGAAGAATAGCCAATCTGGCGGAAACATTTCTGCAATAAACTTCAGAATCTCCGGCGTCCCCGTAGCTAATCTTGTCAACGTTGCATCCGTTTGATATATACTACCAATCAAGAACAGCACCATGATCGCGATGATCATGTAGAACTTCGTGCGTGGAGGCTTTTTGACGGTTGCTACACTCATCCCTCCTGCACCCCCAACAGTTCATCCTTCTTGATGGCGCGACCATAAATCTCGGAGAACACATCATCCGTCGCATCAGCAACAGGTCCATCATAGACGACCTTACCAGCACGAAGTCCAATAATACGTGTTGCGTACTCACGAGCCAAATCGATAAAGTGAAGGTTGACAACAGTTGTGATGCCAAGGTCCTTGTTAATGCGTTTCAGGTCATCCATAACCTGTCGAGTCGTAAGCGGATCTAGTGAAGCAACAGGCTCATCCGCGAGGATGATTTTCGCTTCCTGCGCAAGTGCTCTTGCGATGGAAACACGTTGCTGTTGACCGCCGGACAATTCATCTGCGCGTGAATAAGCTTTTTCTCTAATGTTCACACGCTCCAATGCTTTAAGCGAAAGCTCAATGTCCGCTTTAGGGAACAAACCAAACATCGTGCGAAGTGTGGAATGGTAGCCAACTCGACCGGAAAGAACATTACGAATAACCGTGGATCTTTTGACTAAATTAAAAGTTTGGAAAATCATCCCGATATCTCTACGCATCCGACGCAGCCCCGCGCCGTTCGCTTTGGTAATGGATTTTCCATCGATTAAGATCTCGCCGCTCGTCGTCTCATGCAGACGATTAATCGAACGAAGCAGTGTCGACTTGCCAGCCCCTGATAAACCTACAATAACTACGAACTCCCCTGGGTGTATGGTCAGGTTAATGTCATTCAAACCAACAGTACCATTTGGATAAACCTTTGAAAGATGCTTAAACTCGATCATATTCGTCCTACTTTCTTTTACTCAATTTCGAAGTACTAGACAGACTACTTTCAACGAACAGTGGGAAAATCCTTTTTTCTATCATTACCTTTAGAAAATATTCATATTCCATTGTTCACCATGCACAATAAAGGACTACACAGTCCAGTTTGGACGAGTGCCCCCTCCAGAATTATAGCCGAATTTCCGAGTGAAGCCTATACTTGATAAATTGACAAAAAAAGGGCCTATGCGCGCTCGCAGTGGCCCTTTCTTCTATTGATTGTACTTCGTGCCCCAGCGCTCCTCGATTTTCATGCCTCTCCAAACAGCAATCGAAACGATCCAGGCGATGACGAACATCCCAACCAGAATAAAGCCTAATGTACCAAAATCAATCGCTTGCAGCCACGTCCAGAACGTACCTTCCATACTGAATTCTTCGGAAAGCACTTGTCCGAGCTCAATCACACCAATAATTAATGCAGCAACCACCGCGAGTGCTGTTACCGTCAAATTGTAGTAAAGCTTGCGAACTGGGGTGTGGAACGCCCATTTGTACGCTTTTGTCATGAACATGCCATCTGCCGTATCGAATAAGCTCATCCCAGCGGCGAACAAGAGAGGCAACGAGATGACGCCAATAAACGGGATTGCATCCTTCGCCGCGTGCGCGGATATGGCCAACAGTGCAATTTCACTGGCGGTATCAAATCCTAATCCGAAGAGAAAGCCTAACGGGTATACGTGCCAGCTTTTGGTGATGAATGAGAAAAGTGGCTTGATGAGGCGGGCAATAAACCCACGTGATTCTAATAGCTCCTCAAACTCATTGTTGTTGTACTCACCGCCGCGAAACTTCAGAAACATTTTGTACAAGCTAATCAGAATTAATAAATTGATGACACCGATAATGACGAGGAAAAGTCCTGAAACAGAAGCACCGATCACACCGCCGAAACGCTGCATCCAAGGGAGCTCACGTGCCGCCCATTGCACCGAGAATGCGGTCACTATCGCCATGACGAACACAACGGAGGAGTGACCTAATGAAAAGTAAAAGCCAACGCCTAACGGATTTTTCTTCTGTTGGACAAGCTTCCGCACCGTATTGTCAATAGCCGCAATATGATCAACGTCGAACGCATGACGCATCCCTAGTGTGTAAGCTAATAGTCCAATCCCCCAGAATGCAGGAGAAGATTGAGCAACGGTGTATAATCCTACCAGGCCGAGTACGTGAAGCAGGATAATAACAATCACATATCCAGCCCAGTTCTTTCTCTCCTGCAGCAAAGATTTCCACATAGTCTTGCAAACACACCCTTCCCATTCGTGTTACGATTAACTAATAATGTAGCACACGCGTGCGTGGATTGAGAAGTACCGCTCCGATTATTTGTGAAGAATTCTAAATGAGATCTGATATAATAGAAACCGTTCCAAACTTATTGCCCATCCTGTTGTATCGAAAAGGAGCTGATTTCCTCTATGTCTATGCGTAAATACAAGCTGTTCACGATTTTATTACCCGTAATCATAATTGGTGGTTTTGAATATATCCGTCATGAATATTTACTCCGCTATTTAACAATGGAAGCTGGCAATTTCACAATCACGGTTATTACTTTGTTCTTATCCTATCTCTTCGCTTCCTGGATGTTTAGCAGCATGGAACGGAGTAATGAGCAAATCCTACATAGCGAAGCCCGTAGAGCGGTCTTCGAAGAGCGCGAGCGATTGGCGAGAGAGCTGCATGATGATTTGGCGCAGACGCTTTTCTTCCTGAATGTCAAACTGCGCCAGGGCGACATCGAAGAAGCAAAAGCCGCTGTATCCGAGATCGACAATTCGCTGCGGCAGGCTATTTTCAATCTGCGAACACCGCCAGAAGAAGGTACTTCTTTTGGGCAACGCATTCAAACTTTCCTAGCCAACTGGAAGTTGGTCAGCGGCATTCACCTCCAAGTGACCGTACAGATCGAAGAAGACAGCTTCACGCCAAGTGAAGAAGTTCAACTTTTTGGAATCATGCAGGAAGCTTTTACCAACATTCGCAAACACTCGATGGCAACAGATGCCACATTTCACTTAGAAGCTACACCCGATCGTTGGCGGCTACATGTGACGGACAATGGCTGCGGTATGCAGCTCGACTCGGATGCGGATACAGGTGATAAGAAGAATACGACCTACGGCATCGACCTTATGCAAAAACGAGCTTCCGAGCTTGGCGCTGCTTTGGAGCTTCGGAGTGAGAAAGGCTGCGGTACAGAAGTGATCGTACTTGCCGATAGGAAGGTGAATAGCTGATGCAAGAAACGATGCCATTTCGTGTTCTTATTGTTGATGATCATCCCCTAGCACGCAAAGCCATTCAAAGCATGCTGGCACCTTGCTCTGATTTCTTCATTGTCGGAGAAGCTAGCTCCGGAGAAGATGCCATTCGTCTTTGCGGAGAGCTTGCTCCTGACGTTGTCTTGATGGATATTCATATGTCGCCAATGGACGGCTTACAAGCCACACGACACATCAAACAAGCCTACAGCGGGATACGCATCGTTATGCTCACGGTTTCGGATGATGTCGCCGATCTTTTCACGGCATTGCAATTCGGAGCGCAAGGGTATTTGCTCAAAAATATGGATCCCGATGAGTGGCTGAACTATCTCCGTGCGCTGCTCGACGATAATTCCGAGGTGGCTCGCGGCATGGCGGACAAGCTATTTGGCCGCTTCCGCTCACCGGCAGGTGCGCACACGGAAGGCCCAAGCCCTCATATGCTCACTTCGCGTGAACAAGAAATTACTGCTTATGTCGCTCAAGGGGATAACAATCGCGTGATTGCCGAAAAACTGCTAATCTCCGAGCATACGGTGAAAAATCACATGAAAAATATTCTCGTGAAGCTCTCCCTAGAGAATCGTGTGCAGCTCACAGCTTTCGCCATTAAACATGGGTTGACACGAAAAGGACAAAACTAGTCGAAAAAATAGCCCACTCGAGTCATACTCTTATGCTTGTCTATCAGGTAAGATGGACAACATGGTAAGAGTTGAAATTGAAAGGGGAATATTATTCCATGTTCAAAAAGTTCATGTTAACCGCAAGCTCGATGATGATCGCCTCCATGCTCCTCGTAGGGATCGCAAGTGCTCACGTCGTTGTATATCCGAAAGAAGCTACGCAAGGCAGCTATGAAGTTTTCACCGTACGTGTACCTTCCGAGAAAGATAGTGCAACCGTTAAAGTAGAGGTGAAATTCCCGCTTGATTCAGTCGCTGTTTCTCGTTTTGAACCTAAAGCTGGATGGAAGTATGACATTGCAAAAGATGCTGCTGGCAAAATTACTGGCGTTACTTGGACAGCTACGGGTGATGGGCTAGGCGCAACTGAATTCGGAGATTTCAGCATGCAAGGTAAAGTCGCTGATGCCGCTACTCAAATCATCTGGAAAGCTTACCAAACTTACAAAGATGGTTCTGTTGTGGAATGGGTTGGCGCCAATGGATCCGACAAGCCTGCATCGGTCACAACTGTTAAAGCGAAAGCTGCTGCTGGCGCAACGACAGATAGCCACGGGAATGTAACGGCTGGCACAGCTGCTGCTGGGGATAGTTCCGAGTCGAACACATCACTTTACTTATCTATTGCTGGTTTAGTGTTGGGTGCAGCTGCATTGATTATCGCGCTAGTTAGAAAACGGGCATAAGCACCCTTATGATCCTGTAGAAAATAGAAAAAGACTTCCATCAGATCTCGTTGATCTGATGGAAGTCTTTTTTGGTTGCTTATCCTATCTCTCGTAAATCCGGAAATAGTACTCATACGGATTCTTCTCGTTACGCTCACCTTGCTCAGACGATACTAGTGTCCAAGTGGTCAAGTCGAGGTCGGACATAAAGGTATCCGCCTCAAACTCATCCTCGATGTATGTGATGTACATCCGATTCACATGCGAGGCAAACAGTTTGAATATCTCTGCTCCGCCGATGACGAATAGCTCCTGATCAGGGAACGCGTCAATTGCTTCGTCTACGGAGTGAATAACTTCGCAGCCTTCGGCTTGATACGCCGTATTCTGCGTGAGAATGACGTTGCGTCTTCCGGGAAGCGGCTTGCCGATGGACTCGTACGTTTTGCGTCCCATCAGGATGGGATACCCCATCGTCACGTTTTTGAAAAATTTCAAATCACCTGGCAGATGCCAAGGCAGTTTATTATTGACGCCAATGGCTCGGTTACGGTCCATGGCAAATATAAATGAGATACTCATAGGGCGAACACTCCTTTCGTTCCAACAACTTCCTTATATCGCAATCGGCGCCTTAATGCCCGGCAGCGGTGTGTAGTTCAGAAATTCAAAATCATCGAATTGATAGTCAAAAATGGAAGCTGGCTTCCTTTTGATATGAAGTGTTGGCAGCTCTTGTGGCTCTCTCGCTAGCTGTTTATTCACTTGTTCAACATGATTCTGATATATGTGCACATCGCCACCGTTCCAGATCAGATCCCCTACTTCAAGATCGCACTGCTGTGCAATCATATGGGTTAACAGGGCATACGACGCCAAATTGAAGGGCAGACCCAAGAACGTGTCCACGGACCTCATTTGGAACATACACGATAAACGACCGTTGGCTACATAAAATTGAAACGCATAGTGGCACGGCGGCAAGGCCATGTTATCCACTTCCGCAGGGTTCCAAGCGCTAACCAAGTGTCTGCGTGAATCCGGATTCGTCTTAATTTGGTGAATCAGCTTCTCGATTTGATCGATAATTTGCCCATTTGGCGCCAGCCATGTACGCCATTGTGCACCGTAGACGCGGCCAAGATTTCCCTCTTCGTCAGCCCACTCATCCCAGATCGAAACACCATTATCGCGCAAATATTGAATATTCGTGCTGCCGCTTATGAACCACAACAGTTCATGAACAATAGATCTGATATGCATCTTCTTTGTTGTTAAAAGAGGGAAACCTTTCCTCAGATCGATTCGCATCCCACGTCCAAAAACAGAAATCGTTCCTGTTCCCGTGCGATCTCCTTTTTCGACACCTTGATCTAAGACATCCTTAAGTAATTCTAAATAAGCTTTCATAATTCAATCATTCCCCACATTTTCGACATATCTTCTATTATAACATCATCCAATTCGACAATTCATCTCAAATTCCACCCGTATACAAGAAAACCAGGTTTGTTCATAATTAAATATGGATTACCAACTATTACCAAGGAGTGATGTTATGTCCAAAAAGATCTTATTTCTAACTGGTGATGCTGTAGAAGTATTGGAAGTATACTATCCTTATTACCGTGTACTGGAAGAGGGCTATGAAGCCGTTATCGCCTCACCCACGAAGAAAGTACTCCGTACCGTCGTTCACGATTTTGTTGAAGATTGGGAAACGTATACCGAAAAACCAGGACATCTTCTCCCTTCCCACGTCGCCTTCGCCGATGTTGATCCCAGCCAGTTCGATGGGTTGATCATTCCGGGTGGCAGAGCTCCAGAATACATTCGCTCGAGTGAAGATGTGCCACGCATCCTTCGTCATTTCCTTGAAGCGGATAAGCCTGTAGGTGCCATCTGTCATGGTGCGCAAGTATTCGCCGCTTTGAAAGACAGAACCCTCTTCGAAGGTCGCACGTTGACAGCGTATAACGCATGTCGTTTGGATGTAGAAGCGCTCGGTGCGACCTATACTACAGATACGCTTCATGTCGATGGGAAACTCGTCAGCGGTCATGCGTGGCCGGATTTACCAGGTTTTATGCGGGAGTTTTTGAAATTATTGGCTTAATCCATTTACATAAAGTGAGAGCAAAAACGAGACTAACTAGTGATAGATAGTCTCGTTTTGTTTTCTAATATTGAAATTTATTTAGAAACAAGTGCATTTCCGAAGTCAATCATAGCCCAGCTGCCCTTCCCTTTTTCCATTGTAAACACGAGCTTAAGTTTCTCGACTTGCGCAATCGGAACTGTGATATCTTGCGCCTCTTGCCCGTCTTTTACTTGAAAAGTAGCTAGCAGCTTATTATCACCGAATATTTGAAGGATGCCAACTTCCCCATCTTGATACTTACTAATGCGCTTATGCATGCCGACAAAACCCGTTAATTTCTTATACTCACCATGCAGGAGGAACTCAACGGATGCCTCCGTTGGCGCTGCTCCGTTCTGCGAATGTACACCACTGCTAATTCCATGAACTGCTGTCCTTGTGCCAACACGAATCATTTCCCCGACGAAAGATTCGTTCAGGTTGATTTTCGGTCCATTGGGATCGCTCGATTTCTGAGTAAAATCAAAGTCCGCTAGGATATCAGGACTATTCTGGGTGGCATCTTTATAAGGTAACGAAGGATCAACTGTTGCCGCAGCTTTTGTCTTGAGCTCCACGGTTTGCTGTTGTTCGAGCCAACCGACATCCAGCCCCACAGCCTCTGCGACAGCACGAACTGGCAAATAGGTGGAACCATCAACAATTAATGGACTCAGTACTTGACCGTCTGCACTCTTCGGTGTCCATGGTGCAGCATTCAAAGAAAATCGAATATCACTGTTCAAATACCCCTTTATTTCTTCCAAATTTGACTGTGCCGCAACGACCGTACTCACACCTACTAATAGGAGACTTGCACAAATAAGTATTTTTTTCATCTTTATGTTCCTCCTACTATTATCTATAAAGTTTGGCATCGAGAAGATTAATTGTTTGTGGTGAATGTGCACCGTTGCTAAAAGACACAAAAAGCTTATCGACATTTGTAACATCAATAAACACCGTTCGCGGTTTATCTCCCGGTTTAATCCTATACTGGTTTTGAGTCCCCCACATACTTGATATACCAACTGTACTATAGTTGCTATCCGCTGCTGAGCTGTCGTCTATACCGACAATTGCTTCTAATTTTCGAAATTGTCCGCCTAAATCAATCTCCATATTTTTCAACCAATTTTCCCGATCAGGTGCATAAGTGGTGTAGGGACTTAGTGATAATTGCAGGCCTGATGAGTAAGTTTTGCTGAACATCGTGAGGGGTGTTCTAACAATTTTCATCGCAGTCGAGAGATCTGAATCAATGTAAGGAATTATTTTCCGATTAGACAGCAATTCAAATTCTCCTGTCGTTTCTTTCTTTGACAGTACAATTGTCTTGGCGGATTCATTCCAATCCACTTTCAAGCCTGTAGCCTCAGCAACAGAACGAAGCGGCAAATAAGTACTGCCCTCATACGTGAGTGCATCCTGTTTGATTCCATCTGCATCATAAGGCGTCCATGCTTCCCCTTTCAGCATAAACTTTATCCCCTTGTTCACATAGACAGAAACTTCTTGAATGTTTGTTGTGGCATATACGACTGTTGAACAACTAAAAATAAGCAAACTAGCAAGAGCTACCGTAGTCGATTTTCTCATAAGTCCTCCTGAATTCGTCAAAATATATGCCCATTCTACAAGATCTGCAAGAGAATTGGCATGAAATTCAGCAATCTTTGTGAAATCTTTATCAAAGTCCTCTCAAACCGATCTGTAATAATTGCCACCCCGCTGCAAGGTGCTTTTTCCTGCGGATTATGTTACATTTTTTTAGAAAGAAGAGGTTCGTAAACTCCCTCTCTAAAAAACTATGAAATGAGGATTTACCCATGGCAGGCAGAAGTAATGAAGATTTGAAAGACATTACGTTGTTAGGCAATCAAGGAACGAAATATATTTTTAATTATGACCCTACACTCTTAGAAGCTTTTGATAATAAACACCCGGATCGGGCTTATTTCGTCAAATTTAACTTCCCTGAGTTCACTAGCCTTTGTCCAGTAACAGGGCAACCGGATTTCGCCACCCTTTACATTTCGTATATTCCTACGATCAAAATGGTCGAAAGCAAATCCTTGAAGCTCTACCTATTCAGCTTCCGCAACCACGGTGATTTCCACGAGGATTGTGTCAATATTATTATGAATGATCTCATCGACTTGATGAACCCGCGATACATTGAAGTATGGGGCAAGTTCACACCACGCGGCGGCATCTCCATTGATCCTTACTGTAACTGGGGTCAACCAGGTACGAAGTATGAGGCCATGGCTGATCATCGCTTGATGAATCATGATCTGTATCCAGAGAAGATTGATAACCGTTAAGATATCAGCAGAAAAATAAAAGCTTGATCAATTCCCAGTAATGAACTGGGGTTGATCAAGCTTTTTTGCCTAATTGGTAAAAGTTAGGATTTGTAATAAACGCTGTAGGAGTACCGCACTTTGTGCTCTTGTTGCTTCTTTCTCTGGATCAAACGATGTGGGGCTCATGCCCTGCATCAACTGTAATTGAACCAAACGTTGAACCGCGTCAGCCGACCACGATTTAATTTGCTTTTGATCTGTAAATGCAGGCAGATTACCTGTTGCTTGTTGATCATCATAACCTGCAGCCTGTAGCGCTCGATTGACCATGACAGCCATTTCTTCACGTGTAATCGTCTGATTAGGTCGGAAAGTACCGTCTTCATAGCCCTTTATGATGCCACCTTCAACTGCAGCATTGACGGAATCGTTGTACCACTCGTTACTGCTCAAATCTTTAAAAGCTGTATTCGCATTCGATGACTTGATGCCAAGCATCCGTGTGAGAAGTGCCGCTAGCTCTGCACGTGTGATCGGTTGATCAGGACGGAATTCCTCTTTAGAAACACCTTGAACGAGCTGTTTATTTGCCATTCGCTCAATGCCCTCTTTTGCCCAATGCTTATTCGTATCGGTAAACGAAATATGATTTTCAATGAACAGAAACGTTTCATTTGAATGACTATACAGAGTAACTTCTCCGGATTTCATGGTAAGTGGCACGGGTTCATAGGTTGTATTCCCTTGCGCGTCTTTGACCACTCTTACAGCTGCAAGATTACGTTCATTGATCGTTGGATCTACCTTTACGGTATATGGTACATAGGAGCTGAAACTGGAAATCGTTGCTTCTGACTTCCCATCTCCCGCGACTGCCTTCATGGTAAAATCAATCGCGTACACGACTTTGAAACCTGCAGCAGTTGCCTGCGTTGAAGCGTTATCGTTCTTTCCAATATTGATTTGGATCCCAACGTTTTCTGGTTTATCCCCTAGCTGTGAAGCGAATTGAGATATGTTCAATTGGTTGAGAGGGAGTTTCACGCTTCCAATTTCGGTTTCAATCGTCGCAGATGGGATACCGTTCAGCTTGTGAAGAGCTTGCTGATTCAACGTAAGCTGTACCTGCCCTACATCTTTTGGTGAATCCACCACGATCGTAATCGGACCTTTCCCTTGTGCTTTTAAAATAGTATCCAGCGTCTTTTCATCTAACGTTGCTGTAGCTACGGATGTGCCATTATCTTCCGTTACTTTAGCAATCAGAATTTCAGAACCGTTACTTGGCGGAGTGCTGCCAGTTGATGGTGGAGTTGATGAACTGTTATCTCTAGTTACTTTCAGATGATAGGTCTTCGTCAAAAGATTTTCTGAGGTAACTACAATCGCAATGACATTGTCTCCTACTTGTAATTGAATCGCATTGGAAGCCGAGCCGTTTACAACCGCTGTTCCATTCACACTCACAGTAGCTGCACTGTTCGCTGCCGTCGGTGTTACTTGAATTTCAGTTACCCCGTTAGATACATTCGATGTATACTCCGTTTTGGCAGCATCAAATGTGGGACTTAACGTTCCTGCGGTGATGACTAGGTTACTTAAATTATTATTTGTTGATAAAACGCGTGTAACAGTCAATTGATAAGTCTTCGTCGATAAATCCTCTGCTGTAACTACAATTGCAATGACATTCTCTCCTACTTGTAATTGAATCGCATTGGAAGCTGAGCCGTTTACAACGGATGCTCCATTCACAGTCACTTTAGCTTCGCTGTTGTTGGTTGTTGGCGTAATAAGAATCTCACTTCTTCCATCTGGCAAGATAGACGTATAAGCTGTTGTAGTTGCATCAAATGATGGACTTAACGTTCCAGCACTGATTCCCAAGCCACTTAGCGTATTGTCCGTTGAAGGCCATACCTCCGTTGCAGTTACGCCAACAGCCTTATCATAATTCGCACCCGTATTGTTCAAGATATTTTTACTCACATGAATGTTAGTCCCTGCCTGCAGTCGAATCCCATTTGAATTTCCAGTAATTATATTCCCTGCAATTTCAACGTTCTGAGGGTCTCCAGCTCCAACATAATTAGCGTTCAGGTCACCATTATCGTGTTCAAGCAAAATACCCCAGTAATCTGTCGCCGTATTATTGAGAATCTTGTTATTGATAATGCGAGTTCCCGGCCCATTTAAAATATTAATGCCTGCCGCATTCGCTACAGATGTCGTATTCTCAATCACATTGTTCTCAATCAACGTTTCTGGTGTGCCCATGGTGACAACAATACCTTCCCGCGAATTGCGAATTATGTTGTCGTGGATATGATTCTTAGGTCCGGATTTGCTGTGATTTGATGGTGCCGTTCCCCCTGTATTCCCTAGGCCAACTCCACCGCCAGTCCAAATATCCTCGATGGTATTTCCGTATACTTCGTTCAAGTACTCCAACTCACCATGAAGATCAATAGCATCGAGTTTGGTTCTGTTGTAATGATTGTTACGCAGCGTATTGTTGTGTGCAACATTTTGAATTAGAGATCCATGTCGCAAATAAGGGCCTTCAAAGGTAGAATCTTCAACCACATTCCAATACGTATCATTATCAAAACCAAGACGATCCACCTTCGGCATCCCTTGAATGGAGGTTCCGTAGCCTGCTCCCCCGCCTCCAAGATCTGTTGCGTTACGGAAGGTACTATGGCGTACGATCACATCGTGACTGTTCTCAATACGAATTGCCATTCGTCTAAAACGTTCCACGGTTACATGATCTATCGTCACGTTATAGGACGGAATATCCCCGTAGTTGGCAATAGCGATTGAGCTATCTGGCCCACCGGCAGCAGGGTTATTTGTAGCATGCTCAAGTGAAAACGAGCGATTCCACGTTGAAGTAATCGTCAGGTTAGAAACCAAGATGTCATGTTGACTTGACGACTTCACAACCGAACTATTTTTAATATCGTCGATACTAGACTTCAGTATGGTTTCTACTTCACTTTGTCCCCGTAAATTCACGCCGGACTTCAGCTTCAAATTCACAAACCCATCAGGCGAAGTGATTAGGTTATACACACCGTTTGGCAGGTAGACTTCGTCACCAGGTGATGCAGCATTTATAGCATTTTGAATCGCAACACGGTCATCATTCGCATTATCTGCAGGATCTGCACCGTAACTAGTTACATTGATTGTTGCACCTGTGACTGGATTCGGTGTATGCAGCACGTGTTCCGTGCCATCTGGGTTCGTTAAACCAGCTTTGGTGAAAGGAACAGCACCTGGAGGTGCAGTTGGTGTAATATTCGGAACTATTGCAACCGGTGTATCACCAGTCAAATAGGGCGCATAAATCATCACATCTGTTAAGCTGGTAAACGTACTGCCATCTGAATTTCCATGCCCAATAATTCTAACGAAACGAGCATCCGTATCTGGTATATCAAAAGCCTGCATATTCGCTGTGGTCATACGACTATTTCCACTAAATACGTTTGTCCATGTTAAGGCATCATTTGAAGTCTCAATATCAAGCCGTGTAGAACGTAAATCACCTTTATAAAAAGCGATACCTACATAGCCAATTCGTTTGGATTGACCTAAATCAAACATGATATACTGACCATCGCCAGATGCTGACCAGCGACTGTATAAGTTGTTATCTAAGGTGTTGCTCTCCACGTTCCCATCACTGCTGCTCGCATTCACTTCGACTACAGGAATTGGAGTCACGGGAGCAGCTAATGTTTTAGTGGAATACGTTAATGGCTGCGTGGTGTAGTTCCCAGAAATATCTCCGGCGTAGACAGCATAGGTAACATTTGTTGAAGGACTTAAGCCTTGCGCTGTGTAGTAGGTACTGCCAACAACGGTTTGGAGTAACGTGTCGTTATGATAAATCTTATAATTCGAAACTGCACTATCATCGGTTGCCGCTGGCCAAGCTAGTTGGACGAAGTCTGTCCCTAGATTGATTGAATTCAAGGCAGCACCGTTCGGCCATTGTGGTGGGGTGGTGTCACTTTGTACAAGACGTTTCACAAGAAGCTGCGTTTCCGGATTAGTGACTGAAGTATTATCTTTGGAATACAGGTTTACAGATTTGCTTGTTACCAAGGCATCTGCGACTACAAAACTTACAACCCCATCCGCTAAATGTCGTCTCACATAATCAGAGACATCAACATCATGATAAATCGGCTTAACCCCATTGAGCGTCGTTATCGTAAATTGACCTACCTGCTCCATTAGTGATAGATCCTTTTGTAGAGCTGTGGCATTGTTCCATGTGAACGTGCTCTCCTGCCATGAATTGTCGGTTAATCCGAAGACTTGCAAATCCGCTGTGGTGAGGCCGCTTCCTAATTTAGCAGAAACCTGCAAAATGTATTTATAGCTGAGATCTGCTGCATTCGACACATCAAATTTAAAGTACATTTGTTTTTTTTGCGTACTGCTGGTTGAGACACTGAATAGCCCATCTGTTGATCCATTTTTTTTATCATAGACCGTATTTAATACAGATGGCACCTCGATATCCGGTGTCTTCCAATGGATTGCACCATCTGCTGAAGGAGGCAGCGTGCTAACAACCACTTCAGGATCCACAGCCGCCATACCAGCTGTAGGAAGCAACATAAGCGAAAATAACATCGAAAAAATCAACATAATGGCTATCTTACTTTTGAAAAGATGAAATTTCATTGTAGCAAAACTCCTTATCGTTATATTTCGACAATTGTAAGCGTATACAAAAATGATCATACTTGTTTTCGCCGAAAATAAATTGTCATTTATTTAGGTTAGGGGGTGGATAAATTAGGATTTTGTTATCAAACAAACCTCTATCTTGTGGACGGCGAACTGCCCTTGCGCACATTTCTTGTGCGCTAGCGAGCCCCCGCCGGCGGCGCAACTGCCCTTGCGCACATTTCCTGTGCGCGCTAACATGCAACCGCCGCAGGCGAACTACCCTTACAAACAAAAAAACCGATCCAAAAAGATCGGTTTCTTTTGTGCAAATCCCTAATACAAAGGCTGCGGTGTATACACAGGCTGCTGCGGGCATTGCGGGTACGGCAAAATATCCCTTACTTGATTAAACGTATAATGCTTCGTAGCGAATTGCGTATGGTATAAATACTCAATGACGTAGATCGAGCCACCTTGTACACTGCACAGAATACCAGATACCCCGGTACCATCCATCAAGGAAATACCAACAGGCCTTCCAATTAAGGCGTAAGCTTTTTGCTGAATGGGCATAAGTCATCATCTCCTGATGTACCCTATGCCATCCTCCGCCCAAAGGTTCAACCTCATTGCAACTTTTCCACGCCTACCCGTCCAGAGAAAAAGGTAGCCCCACCGCCCATATCGGCCACGCGATCTGGTGTCAGGACGTTCACGCGCGTTTTGCTGCCTGGTGTATCAGCCCAAAGTCCTTGACTGACAACTACCCCGCGCTGCACATCGCGACCAGCCATTACGACCAGCTCACACTCGCCGCGCTCGTTCCACACACGTGCGAAGTCGCCGCTGGCCAAGCCCAAAGCCGATGCATCGTCTTCATGCATATGCAGCTTCGGCACTTTCTCCATGCGAACATGCTTCTCATTATGCGCAAAGGTTGAATTCAAGAAGTTATGATTCGGCGCCGGAATGAACATAAATGGCAAATCACTCGTCTCAGCAAGCGGTACATACGTTGGAAGCGCTGGAAAACCTTTACTCGCCATGTCGGCCGAGTATAGTTCGATTTTGCCGCTAGGCGTTCGCAGTTTCCCGGGAAATAAACGAACAGTCGCCGCCTTCATGAATCCGGAATCCAATAAAGAATCAAACGAAATGTCTGCTAAAGCTGGATTTTCAGGGTGATTCAAAGCTTGACGAACCATGTCCTCATCGCTGTCCCGCAGCGCTTCATCTTCGTAGCCCATCTTCTCTGCAAGCAGTCGGAACACGTCTACATTCGCTTTGCTCTCACCATAAGGTGCAATTACTGGCAGCTGAAGATGCACATAGTGATGCCAATAAGAGCGATAGAAGTCTGTATTTTCAAAAGAGGACGTCGCTGGAAGCACAATATCCGCATACTTGGCTGTCTCGGTTAAAAACAAATCATGTACGACAGTGAATAGATCCTCCCGCTCTAGCCCTTCTTTCACCTTATTCGCATGTGGCGCCACCAACGCTGGGTTGGAATTATACACGTACAACGCGTGGATAGGCGGGTCTAGTTCGAGCAAGGCGCTGCCTAACAAGTTCATATTGATGAGACGCGCATCCTTCGCACGCAAATCCGGCCGTTGCAAGGCCGGCAAATTATGCTCTAAATAAGCGCCGTTCCCTTTGATCGCACCGCCGCCTTGATGCAGCCATTGTCCCGTTAACGCGGGTAAGCAAGCGATCGTCCGCACGCACATACCGCCATTATCGTGGTGCTGAATTCCGTTACCTATACGAATGAAAGCTGGCGAAGTCTCCCCATATAACCGTGCAAGGCGATAAATGTCCTCCACTGGCACACCTGTTATCGCAGATACGCTAGCAGGATCATAGGACTTTACGTGCTCCCTAAGCTCCTCATAGCCTAGCGTAAATTGCTCTAGGAAATCTTCATCCGTCATCCCCTCGGCAAACAGAATGTGCATCATGCCAAGTGCGAGAGCCGCGTCCGTCCCTGGCAAAATGGGAATGAACCAGTCCGCCCAGCGGCCTGTTTGGTTCTTATGCGCATCAATGACGATGATTTGCGCGCCATTCTTGCGAGCTTTCTCAGCCAGCATCACCTGATGCATATTCGTGCTGACGGCATTGATGCCCCACATGATGATCAGCTTCGCATGCACCGTATCCTCGGGATCGGTCCCATAGCTGCCGCCCATCGTGTACTTGTAGCCTTCCGTGCCGGCTGATTCGCAAATCGAATACATGAGACGGCTCGCTCCCATTCGGTGGAAGAAGCGACGATCCATGCCTTCTGTCCCGATGCGTCCCATATTGCCATAGAAACTATAAGGCAAGATGGCTTCTGGGCCTTCCGAGGCAATCAGTTCCTTCCAACGACTCGCGATCGTGTCCAATGCCTCATCCCAAGAAATCCGCTGGAACGAGGCCTCTTCCCCTTTGGGGCCGACGCGTTTCATGGGATGCTGCAGCCTTTTATCATCGTAAATACGTGCTGTCATGTTGCGAACCTTGTTACAAATCGCTCCCTGTGTCACGGGGTGGTCAGGGTCCCCTTCTATTTTGACAATCTTCCCATCTTGTTTATGAAGCAGCAGTCCGCACTGATCTGGGCAATCCAGAGGGCAAACAGCTGGAAAAATACCTTGTTGTTCTTCGGTCATTGTCGTAGTCATCGTTGCACGCATGTTCTTCTTTCTAGCTCCTTTCCACACACCTCATTTCTTTACTATATACCGAAAAGGAATGGAAGTGAAACTGCGCACTTTTAGTACAAATGTTCAGCTGACCAATCTCCCTCTAACAGATGACGGCCCAACTGAGGTAGCTTTAATGCTTTAATCGCTTGTTGTAAATAGTCACCATCCCAACGAATGTCCTGTATTTTGGACAAAGCTGCCGTATGAACAGCGTTATCCTCTTGGTTAAGCTGTACGAGTGAATTCATATCTTTCGTATAAAAGGAGGCGTCCCATCTGACTTTGGTCATAATGGCAACGGCAATTTCCACCGGGATTCCTTTCATTCGGGAAATCAGCTCTGCCGCGGCATCCGGATCCTTGCGAATAAAAGCGTGTACGCGGAGATGTGCTTTCAAATAAGCAATCGTATCTCCCTCGTGAAGATGAACCCACCTCTCGTCTGCGACGACGCCCGTCAGGTAATCTTCCCCTATCCCTTCTTGAAAAAGCACGCTGCCCACTCCGTGATAGTTAACCAAAGAAATATAGGGCTCCCACATGGCGCATCCTGCGATCTTCCTTTTGACAATCCCCGCCATACTCTCATCCATTTCTTTGTGAATAACGTGATCTTCGTTACCTCCCAGTGATTGGAGCAGCTTCGATAACCGTCTACCAGCACTTGATTGTGCGGCTGACGTCAGTGACCAACTGCAAATTTCCGACAGATCACTAGGCTCCAACCCTTTGCGCAAAATGAGCGAAATCCCTTGTCCACCGGACGTTTTACCATCAAAAGCGATAAGAACAGGATGAAAAGCCGGGAACGTCTGACGCAGCGAAGAACCAAGAACAATCGGATAGTCTCCCAGTGAGGCAATTTGAATGCTGCCGCCTATCATCCCTTGCAGAAGAACTGCCCCGTTCGCACCATCAAACCATTTCACCTGAACGACACGACTTGGATTGGCTGCAGTAAGCTCTTCTTCCAACCAACCTAGCTCTTTCATGATGAGAGATGTCCACATATGAGCGGTTCCACTCTGATAGCCCACCGTTAACGTAGGGCTTTCTTGCGTAGATACGGTAGATGATGCTCCTGCTGTAAAGACAGGATTCTGCAGACTTACTGCATGGAGACGCACCCATTGCTCTAACTCTTTTTTATCAATTAAGATCTCTTTGCCAATTTTCACAAAAGGAAGTTGCTTTAATTTACGCCACCGGTCAAAGGTTGAACGGCTAACACCGAGTATATCAATCGCTTCCTGCAAGGGTATCAGATTGAATCGCTGTACGGACATCAAAGCCACCTCCATGGGATTCATAATGGTCATTCATCGTCATTCCTGTTCATGTGTTGCCAACTCATTGACAGAAAATGGGTGCAATCGTATATTTCATTATAGAAACTAATACATAGTAAGTCTATAGGAATTATAAGTTTAAAACCAGAAATTATCGTAAGGGGGAATTGGAATATGTTGACCATACCATTGAAAAGAAGTTATGTGACTGCACTGTCTCTCATCCTGGCCTCATCCCTAGTCGTATCCGCTTGTGGTAACAAAGATCAAACCGTTTCAGCCAAAGGCCAATCGCCAGAAGTAACTGAGCTCCGCTATCAAGGAGGCGTTGGATCTGTTACGTATCCCGAATTAGCCGAAGATTTAGGCTACCTCGCCCCCTTGAAACTGAAATTTATCGGCAATACCATCAGCGGCCCACAAGATATTCAATCGGTCGTAACCGGTGATACGGACTTTGGCGGTGCCTTCAATGGTGCCATCGTGAAACTGATCGCTGCGAAAGCACCGATTAAGCCCGTTATTTCTTACTATGGTGTCGATGATGCTACTTGGACGGGATATTACGTGTTGGAGGGCAGTTCCATTAAGAATGCAAGAGATCTCATCGGTAAAAAAATTGCCGTGAATACCTTAGGCGCACATCATGAATTCGTCATTAAGGAATATTTGCATAGAGCCGGCCTTACGGCAGATGAAATCAAACAAGTCACACTCGTTGTCGTACCTCCTGTTACGACCGAACAGACATTGCGCGCTGCTCAGATCGATGTAGCTGCACTCGGCGGGGTACTTCGAGATAAAGCGGAAGAGCGAGGCGGCATTCGTCCCTTATTCAAGGATAAGGATTTGTTTGGCACTTTTAGTGCTGGCAGCTACGTGCTGACGGACAAATTCATCAAGAACAATCCCAATACTTCTCGTAAGTTTGTTGAAGCGACGGCCAAAGCCATTGAATGGGCGCGTACAACACCTCCAAGCGAAGTTGTGGCACGCTACGAGAAGATCATCAACGCACGCGATCGCAAAGAAGATGCTTCTACCGTTAAGTTCTGGAAAAGTACAGGCATCGCAGGAAAAGGGGGGCTCATTGCTGACAAAGAATTCGACACCTGGATTCAATGGCTTGTCAACGAAGGAGTAATCAAAGAGGGACAGCTGAAAGTCAAAGGCTTATATACCAATGAATTCAATCCTTTTATCAATGAGAAAAAGTGAAGGAGGCACATCAATGACAGCTAAAATCAGCATTCAGCATGTGCAGAAATCTTTCCGCATACAGCGGAACTTGGGACACCTGAAAGAAGATGCACAGCCTATCTCAGCTTTACAAGATATTAATTTGGACGTCAAACAGGGAGAATTCATGGTCATCGTTGGCCCCAGCGGCTGCGGTAAATCCACATTGTTGGACCTCCTCGCAGGGTTAACGAAGCCTAGCAGCGGACAAATCCTACTAGATGGGAAGCCCATCACTGGGCCTAATCTTGACCGGGGGATTGTGTTCCAGCAGTATGCCTTATTCCCTTGGAAAACAACGCTGGCCAATGTGGAATTTGGCTTAGAAGCTAAGGGCGTGCCTCGTAAGGAACGACGCAAAACCGCCCTTGAGTTCATTCAGTTAGTGGGTCTATCTGGCTTCGAAAATAGATACCCCCACGAAATTTCCGGCGGAATGAAGCAGCGCGTTGCAATCGCAAGAAGCTTAGCTTATGACCCTGAAGTGCTGCTGATGGATGAGCCTTTTGCAGCGCTAGATGCACAAACGCGAGAAACACTGCAAAGCGAATTATTGCGCATTTGGGAAGCCACGAAGAAAACGATTATTTTTATCACGCATGGTATCGAAGAAGCCGTGTATTTGGGCCAACGAGTCGCTGTCATGACCTCGCGTCCTGGGCGAATCAAGACGGTGCTTGATATTCCTTTTGAATCGAGGAGAAGTGAAGAGGATTTGAGATCCAACCCCGATTTCGTCAAGCTGCGGCATGAGGTATGGGATTTACTCAAAGATGAAGTAAGCAGAGCGCAAGAACAAGAGAAAAGTAAGACCTTGGATAGCTTTGATCCTAGTAAATCAGTAATAAAAGGAGGCGTTATCAATGGCTAGTGTAAATGCAGGTAAAGCCTTGGCCTTAGGTAGAAAGGAAAGTTTTGATGCCATCGGCTGGATCGTAATTAAGCTGCGAAAAGCTTTTAAAAACACCATCGTTATTCTTGCCTTGCTGCTCTTATGGGAATTTGCCCCGCGCCTCGGACTCGTCGATGCCACCTTCTTCCCTCCGATCACCGAAATCGCTACGGCCTGGTGGCAGCTGCTGCTCTCTGGTGATCTCGCTGAGCATACGACAGCAAGCTTATCGCGCTCTCTCGGCGGATTCTTGTTAGCCATTGGGCTGAGTATTCCCCTCGGACTTGCGATTGGCTGGTGGAAGCCCGTATCCGAGTATCTCAATCCATTGCTTGAGTTGCTTCGAAATACAGCAGCGCTGGCCATTCTACCCGTATTCATCCTCTTATTAGGGCTAGGTGAAACCTCCAAAGTCGCCATCGTGCTCTATGCGTGCGCTTTCCCGCTTCTACTAAACACAATTAGTGGTGTGAAGAATGTAGACCCCCTTTTAATTAAATCAGCTCGTTCCATGGGTCTGTCTTCGATTCAACTATTTCGCAAGGTTATCATCCCTGCTGCAATTCCCACGATTTTCGTAGGCATTCGTCAGGCAGGTGCAAGCTCAATTCTCGTACTTGTCGCCGCTGAAATGGTAGGTGCCAAATCAGGCCTCGGTTACTTAATTCAATACACGCAATTTAGCTTCCAGATTACGAACATGTACGCAGGCATTATTTCGATTTCCGTGATTGGTGTCATTATTAATTTTTTACTTGTTACGCTTGAGAAAAGATTAACCGGCTGGAAGCAAACTTACAGCGAATAAACGAAAAAGGTGGCGAATGACGATGAGTCAATCCAAAAGACAACTGCATTTAAATGTTTTTCTCATGAACACTGGACATCACGAAGCTTCCTGGAGGCATCAGAATACGGAGCCTGAGAACATCACCGATATTCGGTATTTTCAACGTATCGCTCAAATTGCGGAGAAGGCAAAGTTCGATTCTCTCTTTCTAGCAGATGGGCTGGCCGTAAGTCAAAATATTAAGCATGGCGCGTTCGTTGGCCTCGAGCCTTTTACTTTACTGTCGGCATTAGCTGCTGTTACGGAGCATATTGGACTGATTGGCACCGTCTCGACGACGTACAACGAACCTTTCATGTTGCGCGTAAATTCGCTTCGCTGGACCATATCAGCAAAGGTCGCGCTGGCTGGAATATCGTTACGTCTGGCAGTTCCTTTGAAGCCAGCAATTTCAGCAAAGATACCCATTTAGAGCACAGCAAGCGCTATGAACGGGCAAAAGAATTCTTAGATGTCACAACTAGCTTGTGGGACAGTTGGGAAGATGAAGCTCTCATCATCGACCGAGAATCTGGCACTTTCGCAGATCGGAGTAAAGTTCGAGAGATCAATCATGTCGGCGACACGTTCAAAGTGCGCGGTCCCTTGAATATTCCTAGATCTCCACAGGGCTATCCTGTGCTCGTTCAAGCTGGATCTTCCGAGGATGGCAAAGAATTCGCTGCCCAGTATGCGGAAGCGATTTTTACAGCACAGCAAACGCTAGTCGAAGCCCAGCAATTTTACGCTGATGTGAAAGCTAGATTAGTGAAGTTTGGCCGCTCTCCTGAGCAGTTAAAAATATTGCCTGGCATCTGCCCCATCATCGGTAGAACCGAATCCGAGGCGAAAGAGAAAGAGCAACAGTTAAACGAATTAACCGTTCCTGAATATGGGCTCAATCAGCTGTCCAATATGCTAGGTGTCGACTTGCACTCCTATCCCTTGGATGGTCCATTGCCGGAGCTTCCTAGTTTGTCTGATATCAACGGCAATAAAAGCCGCTTTCAACTTGTCGTTGACCTCGCTGGCCGCGAAAATCTAACCATCCGCGCGCTGCTTCACCGCCTCGCCGGCGGTCGTGGGCATCGTACATTTGCTGGCACCCCAATCCAAATTGCTGATCAACTCGAGGAATGGTTCTTGCATGGCGGCAGTGACGGTTTCAATGTGATGCCGCCGTATTTACCTGCAGGTATTGAAGAATTCGCCGAGTTTGTCATCCCGGAACTGCAACGCAGAGGCTTGTTTCGAACTGAGTATTCCGGTTCTACACTTCGCGGGCATTTGGGACTTGCGAGACCCCTTAACCAGTATGCGACTGTTGCCGTAGAAGGCGCATAAAAACTATAATCTGTGGAGGTTATGACCATGAGTACACATGAGCAAGTTAATCAAACAGCTGGGAACATTGAGGTATTACCGATTGCGGGAAGAATTGGCGCAGAAATTAAAGGAGTAAGCCTTCAAGCTGATCTGGATACCCAGTCAGTATCAGCGATTCGAGAAGCCTTATTGCAGCATAAAGTGCTTTTCTTTCGTGGACAGCACCAGCTGGATGACGCTGGACAAGAAGCTTTCGCCCGCTTGTTAGGTGCTCCTGTCGCTCATCCCACGGTTCCAATTAAACAGGGTACCGACTATGTGCTAGAGTTGGACTCCAATCATGGGGGTAGAGCTGATTCCTGGCATACCGACGTAACCTTCGTAGATGCTTATCCACAAGCATCCGTCCTCCGTGCCGTCGTTGTGCCACTCTCAGGTGGAGATACCGTCTGGGCGAACACGGCTGCTGCGTATGAGCACCTCCCTGCAGAGCTTCGCAACCTGGTTGATCGGCTCTGGGCAGTGCATAGTAATGATTACGACTATGCCGCACATCGTCCGCAAGTATCCGACTCGGCGAAGCAACATCATCGGGAAGTATTTGCCTCCACCGTGTATGAAACAGAACATCCTCTCGTTCGTGTGCATCCAGAAACAGGTGAGCGCTCCTTGGTTCTAGGGCATTTTGCCAAAAAAATTATCGGCCTTTCCTCTGCTGATTCTGCGCAATTGCTGGCGCTGCTTCAATCCCATATCACCAAGCTGGAAAATACCGTTCGTTGGCGCTGGTCCCCTGGCGATGTCGTCATTTGGGATAATCGGGCAACGCAGCATTATGCGATTAATGATTATGGCGATCAACATCGGATTGTTCGCCGAGTTACGGTAGATGGGGATATCCCCGTTAGCATTGATGGTCGACAAAGCGTTACACGTAAAAAGCAGCCTAATGCCTCTTAATAAATAATCCCCGCCCCTCATGGTACGGAATGCCATGAGGGGCGGGGATTTGTACGCCTGCTATTGTTTTCGGTTTAGATTAAGTTCCTTCATAATCTTCCGTCCCGTTGGTGTTTGGGCTAAACCGCCTTTGGCCGTTTCCCGATGCTTCTCCGGCATGGCTGTGCCTACCTCATACATCACTTGAACGACTTCATCGGAAGGGATCACCGAACGGACTCCGGCGAGTGCCATATCGGCTGCCGCCATCGCGTTAACTGCACCAAAGCCGTTGCGAACGATGCAAGGGATTTCTACCAATCCACCAACGGGATCACAAATCAGTCCGAGCGTATTCTTCAGCGCAAGACCGACCGCATGCATCGCTTGCTCAGGCGTACCGCCGCGCAGCTCCACGAGTGCGCCTGCCGCCATCCCAATGGCTGAACCAACTTCCGCTTGGCAGCCTCCCTCGGCACCAGAAACGAAAGAATTGTTGGCAATCACATACCCAATCGCACCTGCACAGAGCAACCCTCTGACCAAATGATCATCTTCCCAGTCAAAACGTTGCTGTGAACTGATGAATACACCTGGAATAATGCCGCACGAGCCAGCTGTTGGTGTAGCAATGATACGGCCCATCGATGCGTTGACTTCCGAGACCGCAAGGGCATACGCCATCGCTTTGCAAGCCTCTTCGCCCAGTGATGCTTCTGTTGTCGTGAGGTAGGTAGCCACACGCTGCGCATCCTTGCCTGTTAACCCGCTTCGCGAGGTTGTATCCTCGGTAAGACCCTTAGTTACGGCCTCTTTCATAATTAGATAATAGGCACGCATTTTATCAAATACATATTCGGGCGGCTTGCCTGATTCGTGACTTTGATCAGCCAGCATCACTTCCGCTATCGTCAAGCCTTCCGCCGCACATAGATCGGCTAGTTGCTTTAATGTCCGGAATCTCATTCGTCGCCTCTTTCTGCCAGATCTACTTTTCTAACTTCAGTGATCATGTTTAGACGCAGAATTTGTTCTATTAAAGTAGCTGAAATAGACGCATCCGTCTCAATGACTGTCATCGCTTCGCGGTTACGCCCTTTTCGGTCCAAATCCATAAATCCAATATTGATCTGGTTGCCCCCTAGCAGCGTTGTAATATCTGCAATCATTCCTGGCCGATCATGATGCGAAATAACCAATGTAGGATAATTCGCTGTGAATTTCACATCAAATTGATCAACATTCATAATCTCAACATTACCGCCGCCGATCGACGCCCCTCTCATGCTGACTTTCCGCGATTCTGAGGTAAGTACAATCCCCACCGTGTTCGGATGATCGGCTTTATCTTTACTAATATGAAAAGCTATGGCTACGCCTAAAGCTTCTGCCACTTCGGCCGCTTGAGGTATACGTGGATCATCCGTTTCCCAATCCATAATCCCGCCGATCAGCGCGAGATCCGTGCCATGCCCTCGATACGTATCTGCGAAGGATCCGTACAACGTAATCTCTGCTTGGAGCGGCTGTTCACCTAGCAATTGCCTGGCAACGCGTCCCAAACGAATCGCACCCGCGGTATGCGAGGAAGAGGGACCGATCATCGAGGGGCCGATGATGGAAAAAACATCTTTAAAACGCATCACACAGCGCTCCTATCCTAAGGTGTTACTTACTATCTTCTCCTATTGTATGAAAGGGGACATATAAAAGACAAGTCTTTAAATTGACTAAATAAAATATTTTTTTATGATAAAACACTTAAAAACCAGTGCCTCAAGGCACTGGTTCGTGTCAACTGGTTGGAGCCTCCTGTCAGCTTAAGTTACTGGCACACCTGCTGCCCAGTAACCTGCAGAACGAATCCATTTCCCATATGTTTCCGACTGAAAGGATGGCGGATGATGGCCTGGCATCAGGTAAACGACTCTGCCCAACCCATATGCGCGCGTCCATGCTGCAGGCCATTGTTTGCCTTCATGTGTATACGTCAGAAGGAGCTCGATCGGCGCGAACGGGTCTAGTTCGAAGCGATACGGCTCTTCGTCCATCTCGAACGACTCCAGTCCGTTCAGTAACGGATGATCGCATTCCATCTTCTCGAAAGGGAGTGTCGTGAAGGCAGGATGACCTGTAAATCTTGCCCCGATTAGCTGGCTAAGCTCCGGGCTGCCCTGGATGGAGATGCCGTTATGGATAACGAGCAAGCCCCCTCCGCCAGCGACATATTGGAGGAGGCCGGCTGTTTCTTCGGCCTCAGGCACTTTCCCCCACATATCTAAGTAGGAAACAACTAATGGATAGGGCCGGAGGACATCCACTTTCAGATGAGTAGTGCCTTCAACGGATGTGACTTGAAAAGAAGCCCCTAAGTTATCGATGATAAGCTGCTGTACCGCCTGCAGTTTATGGTACGGTGCATCGTCGTTATTACCAATAATCAAGGTAGGAATAATTGACATTCGAGTTCATCTCCTTTTACTTCGTGTCGCCATGACTTACCACGGCCATTGTCCGCCTTGATAGTCAGTCAGTGCCAGTGATTGATCTGGCCATTCGGATCCGAGACGCTGTTCGAGTAGCCCAAGGATGTGCTGAGCAGACTGCTCAGGCGATAGCTTGGCAGTCGCATCTAACTCGCCTTTCATATAAGACTGCACATGCCCGGGATGCACGACCAGCACTTTGCCGCCTTGCGGCGAAATTTGGTTATGAACGAGTTGTGATTGCATATTGAGCGCAGACTTGGACATGCAGTAGGCATACCAAGCGGTTCGCTTACAAGCCCCGACGCTGCCCGCTTCGGACGAGATGTTCATAATGGTTTTGTCGGTGCTTTTTAAAATAAGATCAATCAGCCCATTCGTCATACGCAATGCACCAAGTGTATTCACGCGGAATACCTGCTCGATGTCTTCAAAATCCAACTCATCCTGAATCGTCGAAGTCGTATTCCCCAGGATGGCTCCATTATTGATGAGCAGATCAAGCTGCTCCGTCTGGTCAACCACTTTACGCAGCGCTTCCGCTACACTCGTCGCATCACTGATGTCCAAACGAATAGGACGCAGCCGCTTACCGTATGCTGCCTCCAACTCCTGCAATGCCTGAGATTCCTCTGCATATTGCCCTGCCCATACATCATAACCTCGCACCAACAGTCCTTTGGCCAAAGCGAGGCCAAGCCCTCGGTCAGCTCCGGTGACCAAGGCCCAACGATTGTTTTTCATAGCTGCAGCTCCCCTCTTATGTAATGAATGAACATTTTACCAAGCATAAGCCTCTGGAGCCGCTCCGCCTGGACCTGGGAAAATGCGATCCAGCTCCTTCAGCGTCGCTTCATCCAGCTTAAGCTCCACCGCTCGGAGCGTATCTATCAGTTGGTCCACCGTGCGCGGCCCGATGATTGGCGCTGTCACGGTTGGATTCGCGAGCAGCCAAGCTAACGCGACATGCGCGGGTTTTTCGCCTAGCTCGCTGCACAAATTCGCGAAAGCTTCCAGCTGATTGCGGTGCTTCGCTACGAGCGCTTCGCTTTGTCTGCTTCTGCGCGTACCTTGGTCAGCTGAAAGCGCATTGCCGCCAAGCAGTCCACCTGCCAGCGGACTCCAGACGACAACCCCTAAGCCCAAATCCTGAGCGGCCGGCAACACTTCCAGCTCTGGCAGACGGTTTAGCAAATGATATTTATGCTGCTCGCTTACAAGCCCGAGGAAATGGCGCTCTTTGGCCGCCGCCTGCGCTTTCACGAGATGCCAGCCTGCAAAATTGCTGGAGCCGATATAATCGATTTTGCCCTGTTGAACCAGGCCTTCAAATGCTCCCCAGATCTCTTCCCAAGGCGTACGACGATCAATGTGATGCATCTGGTAAAGCTCCACATGATCCGTTCGCAGACGACGAAGCGAATCTTCGAAATGGCGACGAATTTTGTATAGGGACAAGCCGCTCTCATCATTAGGGCCGTAAAGCGGCTTATGAAGTTTCTCATATACTTTGGTCGCTAACACAACACGTTCCCGGCGGTTGCCGCCTTGTGCGAACCAGTTGCCGATAATCGTCTCCGTGGCACCAGAATTCTCGCCCCAGCCATAAATGTCTGCGGTATCGAAGAATTGAATACCCGCATCCAGTGCAGCATCCATAATGCGGAAAGCTTCTGCCTGCTCCGTATCCACACCGAAATTCATCGTACCCAAACAGAGTTTACTAACACGCAGCCCCGATCTGCCTAAATAATTGTATTCCATATAGATCGCCTCTTTCGGTCAATTTGATTACACAATTAAATAAATGGACGTCGGTCTAAAATCTTCTGCAACACACAGTCCGCCTCGACTTGTTCAGGCATCACAGACTGAACCAGCGCTAACGCGCAAACCGTTCCGCATAACGAATGCATATCTTCGAATAGAGAATCTTCAGGCCCGTCTCCGAGTACAGTAATACTGGTTAAAAGATGGCTGCCAATCGCTCGGATCATGGCTTGGAGTTCGTTTGCCCGATGTTGGCTTTGTTCAGCAGCACTAATCAATGTGTACATGACATCCAGCTCTACAAAACCTAAAGCGTCTGCCTTCAGTGGAATCTCTCCATCTTCATACATAGCCAAACATGTATCAATCCACTGACTTGGGTATTTCATCGGACGCTTGCGGTAGTTCAAATTAAACAGGTAATGAAAAGAGCTGGCTAAATGATGAAATAGCGGCGCGCCGTTGTGTATAGCCCCCTTTCGCCAAAATCCAGTTTCCGGATCTGCCTCCTGATCGAGCCATGCAAAGTACCACTCCTCCCACTCCTGGTCAACCTCCCCCGCCAGCACCATTGCCGCATAGATACCTGCGCCTTTATGCGATTCTCTCCAAGGTAGTTGAGCCCAATCGAGGCTTTCCATCCATTCGTGAAGGCCTTCGCGGCTTCGTACATGATGCAGGCTAGTCAAAGGGTGCGAAAGTTTGCTGTCGAGCAGCTCCAAAGCAGCTGCGGCATACGCCGTTCGATGAACAGGGTGGTGGCTATCTGCGATAAAAAGCCCATCCTCTGGCTGTTGAAAGCCTTGCAAGGTCGTCACCAAGCTTTCACGCTCGATGCTCCCTACTGGCGGTAGTTCACCAATTGTGTATAGCAAAATGACAGCATCTGCAGTTCCATACAAATCTGCCTCGAGAGATTCAGAGATCTTTTGACGGTATCCTCCTAAAGAACTTATAAAATGAGCATCGATAGAACGACGTACTTTTTTCAGAAAAGGTTCGATATTCGTCACGTTGATTAGCCTCGCTTTGCAATGATTACATGTGAATTGAGTTCATTCTAGTCCAAATTGGAAGTCGCTGCTATAATAAAATGGATGCACTATATAGCATAATGACCTATTACTCTTTCAAACCTGATAGGGGGCAGCCGCCAATGGTTAACCATACAATTGCTCAGTACGCCATTGCAGCTCAGCAAGACATCCAATTCTATTACACAGGGACAGAACAATGCGTGCCCGGCCAATCTTGGGGACCAGCGATTAAACAGAACTATAAAATTTTCTATATTCACAGTGGCAAGGGTATCTATCGTGTGGGCAATGAAACGTATCACTTATCTCAGGGGCATGTTTTTCTGATATCTCCCTATGTTGTTTCTTTTTTTGCAGCGGACGAAGTGGAGCCGTGGAACTTTTCGTGGGTCGCTTTCGGTGGCGGCATCGTCCAAGATTATTTACGGCAAGCTGGCTTTACACCAGACAATCCGGTCATTTCCTGCGATCGAGAGTTGGAAATTCGGCAGTGCTTCAATAAACTGTTTGACGCGAACCAGCAGTTTTACAGCAAGCCTTTGCAGTTAACCTCAGCGCTGTATGCCTTCTTAGCCTTGTTACTAGAATCTTCTCAACAGGAGTCCCCTTTCCTGCAGCAGACGACCATGAAAGATTTGTACGTGGCGCAGGCAATCACTTTTATGAAAAATAATTATGCCCGACCGATTACGATCGAGGAAATGGCACAAACTCTGGGGCTTAGTCGAAAATATATCACAAGCCTTTTCAAAGCTGCCATCGGCACACCGCCGCAGCACTATCTAGGCGAAATCCGGCTGAGCAAAGCGTGTGAACTCCTGACGAGCACGTCACTTTCCATAAAGGAGATCGCCTACTCCGTCGGATATACGGATCAATTACATCTTAGTCGGATGTTCAAGAAGTGGTATGGCATCTCACCAAGCCAATACCGCGAAGGCATTCGATTGCCAGCAAGCCAACAATGAAAAAAATCAGTTAACATCCTTTTTATGGACGTTAACTGATTTTTGCAGGAGCATTAATAAGAGATCTCGGTGTTAGTAAATTTCCACCTCAGGAAAAGCCATCCGATACCGATTCGCATCGGTCGGGTTCGGGCGCAGATTCGTCCCTTCGATTTTCACATATCTTGCAGATACCGCAGAAAACGCAAAATTCTGAACGGCATTCCCCGGCTGCGCATACCCCGTACGCGTGACTACCGTCGACCAATTCACATTATCCGCCGAGGTTTTAATGGTGAAGTCGATCGGAAAGTTTTGTCCGATATTCCCTGCATCATTACGTGGATAGATGTCTACCATACTCACACTGCGACTCCCACCCATATCTAGCGTCACTGACTCGGTATGATTCGCAGTCAGACTATTATTACTAGTCCATCCCATCGAACCTGTCACAGAATTTCGCCCGCCGTCATTTACTCTACTCGTAGAATAATTGCTATTCTCTAATGAGCTGCTTGCCGACACGATAGCCCCAGTTGCGTAATTGGTCGCATACAGTTCCACCTCCGCAAACGCCATCCGATACTGGTTTGCATCGGTCGGGTTCGGGCGCAGATTCGTCCCTTCGATTTTCACATATCTTGCAGATACCGCAGAAAACGTAAAACTCTGAACAGCATTCCCCGGCTGCGCATACCCCGTTCGCGTCACAACGGTCGACCAATTCACATTATCGGCAGAGGTCTTAATCGTGAAATCGATCGGGAAATTTTGCCCAACATTGCCTGCGTCATTACGCGGAAACAAATCCACCTTCGAGATCGTCTTGCTTGACCCCATATCCAGCGTGACTGACTCTGTATGGTTCGAGGTTAAGCTGTTATTACTGCTCCAACCCATGGAGCCTGTCACGCTGCTGCGTTGTCCGTCATTTATTTTAGCCGCCGAGAAATTCGTATTCTCCACCGAGCTGGTCGCCGACACCGTTGCCCCCATTGCTAAATTACCTGCTGCACCATATACCTCAAACTCCCATAAGGAGTAGCCGTACACCGAACCTCGCAGAGTTCCATTCATTTTCACATATCTAGCCAGCGTTGGCGTAAAGCTGATCTCATCGACACCGCCATCTCCCGTAGTTGTACTAAATACATTTGTCCATGTGCTGCCGTCATTAGAAACTTGAATTTGATAGTTTTTGCCATAAGCCGCTTCCCAATAAAGCTTCGCACCATCGACATACACAGGTGACCCCAAATCCACATAGATCCACTCATTATCTGTATAGTTAGATCCCCATCGTGTACCGAAGTTGCCATCAAAAGAAAGACTCGGCGCAGCTGCGCCCGATGAAGCTGTTGCTGGTTTATTCAAAGCTAGATTCACGCGTTGCACAGGTTCCGCAATTTGCGTCGGCAGTATCGTCACAGGTGTATGATTAGCACGATTGAGTATGTTCATTTGCGCTAAGTTCTGCGCTGGTGTCGCACTGCCCGGCATCACCACGTTATTAAACGTAATATTGCTGATGTTTTTGGTGCTGCTGTAACCCTTCAACGTCCCCAACGTCGTTCCAGCATCGCGGACAAGAATATCCTTAACGGTCAACGTATTGATCGTACCGCCGCCAAAACTATCGGCATTTCGAATAATAAAGGAGGCCCATGTCCGCGCACTGTCGTTCGTATAGGTGATACGCTCAATATCGATATTTTCAAAGGTAACATTCGTGAGATTACCAACACCGTATTTATGATCGACACCGATTCCGACAGATGCGTCGTACACCACACTATTTTTGAAGGTCACATCACTTTGATTTTGTCGCATGCCTTGACCTACTTTATACCCAAAGCAAACCGTCCAGGAAATCAGATCATCGAACAAAACATTGCTGACAGGCTCAGGGCTTCCAGGCCAGCTTAGACTAATATCTGTCGACTGATCCCATGTTTTCGTGGTATAAGGATCGTCCAAGCCAATCCCGATGCCATGCTGAACGAGCACATTCTGGGATTCATTCACGTCGATACCGTCGTTCTCACCCATATCAAAGCGGTTGAAGATTTTCATATTTTTAAAAGTCAGATCATTCGATCTTGCCGGTGTCACGGCCCACGAACCTGAATCGCGAAGCAGCGGACCATCTAGCGTAAAATTGGTCGTACCGATTGGCACAATGAGATTGCTGGCAAAATTGTTCGTCGTTGTCGCGTATTTGCCATTGCCGTCGATGGTGCCTCGACCGTAAATTTTGACGTTGTCTGCGCCAGTCGGAGTGTACAGCCACCAGGTGACGTCGCGATTCTGTGAATCCTTGTGCCAATTCACCGTGTAATCACTCGCCACCCCTGTAAAACGAAGCACCGCTCCGCCCTCTAAATACAAGGCGACGTCGCTTTTCAACTGCAGATTGCCCGCCTTATAAATCCCTGCAGGCACATACACGATTCCCTGGCCGCCTGTGTAGTTGGCCGCATCATTGATCGCATTCTGAATGGCGGTCGTTGCCATGCCAGCACCCGTGCTGTCCGCGTTGTAAGGCGCATTCTTCACATTATAAATCCCTGTCCCCGATGACGCGGGTTTGTTCGTCTCTGCCGGGTCAGCTGCGATGACGAGCGCGCGCTGCCCGTTGATTTTCACGATCAAATACTCGTCCCCACTGACCGTAAACGTCAGCTTATTGCCACTCGTTGTGCCATTCAAATTAAGCTTCTTGGGACTGATGGAGTACGAAGAAATACTCGTTTGTCCAATAGCTGTAACCTCAATCGTCGCTGAGCCTGACATGGAAAAATGAGCATAATCATAGTCACTCGTGTAACTCACAACAGGAATCGTTGTCGCATCGACCTTAAGTCCGTACACCGTGGATGCCGTGTAGATCGAAGGCAGTGCGTAAGAGGAGATGGTGGCTGCATGGACACGAACAGGTAACGCACCTAAACTCCCAAGGATAAAAACAAAAGTAAATAATCCGATCAACCAAGCTTTCATTTTGTGCAAATAAATTCCCTCCTTCAGATGTTTTGCTAAGTCGAGATTGTAAAGCGCTTACATAAATAAGTATAAAAAATCTGCCCTCGTTCCAGTAATGCGGGAACTTCCATGTCGAGGGCAGATTTCTATTGGTTTTCAGTTAGTTAAGCAACCGGATCTCGCCTGCAATGCCCCATTTGACGAAATGGAAACCATTTACCTTCGTTTGTTCCGGAGCATCTGGACGGTCGGCGAAATTTTTAACACCTTTATACTGATCCGGACTCGTTAAATATCGATCGCCATCCACATGATGATGAGGTCCGTACACATTAAATGTACTTGGATATAACAGGACCTCGAGTTCATACGAGCCTTCCTTCATCGCTTTCGGAAGCGGCACCGACCAATTCGGTCCCCAGCACCAACCCAGCTCATTTCCATTCAGTTTCACCAAGGCGGCGTCTGCCCATAGATCGGTAAGCTCAAGCGCTGCTTGCTCCACATCGCAAAGTTGGATGGTTTTTCTCACAGTAATCGGTGAGTCTGCAAAAGGAAAGCCGGATGCAATGAAATTCGTGCTGTCGATCACTGTGGGCAGAGGAGCTAGCTCAAGTGGCCCTTCGAGCAGCCATTGATGCTCATCCTTTTCGATCAGCGGAGCTTTACTCATGACAATGAACGAACCGCGCAAGAATGCAATCGGACATGCTTCTCCCTCAGGTAACGGAGTTACTTCCATATGCAGCTTCGGCACATTCACAGTTAACGCAGCAGGAACTACCGCTTCAAAACCGTTTGCCGTCGGTATCACGGTTAATTCCACATCGTTCATCCAAACTGAACTTACTTCATCATGTAAAAAGAGTGTCATCACGCCAAACGACTCTGCCTGGTGCACGTCGATTTCTGCTGTCAGCTTGCCATTGTCTTGTAGCTGCAGCTCCACGTAGACCTGATTCGCTTTCGGCACTTCTGCCGTCCACGAAGACTGCTTAATGAAAGAGCATTCCACAGCTGATTGAACAGGTAGGGCTTTCACAGCAAATACGTGCCGCCAGTTCTCCGCATCACACAACGTAACTCCTGCTGCGAGAAGCCGCTCCACGATTGCTGGCTCCCTCCAACGACAACCGTCTGCCAACAGCACATGCGTGTAGTCCCGCTGGCCAATTCGCAGCATGCCATCTAGAATCGTCCCCGACTCCTCAAGCTCCCGCTCCTCGGTCAACTCATAGTGAACCCCTGCCTCAAAGCAAGCCTCTACGAGCGCAAGCAGCTTCGCATCGAGCACGCCTGCCGTGCTTGCAGGAATGTTCGACCCGTCATGCTCATTCATTTGCATCGCATCACGCGTATCAAAATCCGCCATGATCCCACGCGTTGGCGTTACAATCAACACATCCGGCTTGGCTCTTAAATCTGGCAGTTGAGCAGCCTGATCCTGCAGGGATGCAAGCAGCGCAGGAAAAGCATCCTTCCAAGTCAGATGACTCGGCATGGAAGGCGGCCAATCTTGCACAGCTTGGGTATTCAGCTTGAGCTGGTTCAAGTGGAACACGAAATGTTCCACGCCGTGACTGGCCAGCCACATCACATAATTGGTGAAGGACTCGGGTGAAACGCCCCAGCCGCTTCCTCCCATCGCTTCGACCAGAGCGCTATCACGTCCTTGCTGCATGGCAATCGAATGAGCAATCCGAGGGTAAAAGTTATTCCCTGGAAACCGCTCCAAGGCGTCAATGGCCGGCGTTTCTACCGTTTTTAACACTTGAAAGCAAGAACCGCTATAGGACACTTGGAAAAAAGGACTTTCTTCGGCTTTAACATGAGCTGTAAATTTTTTACCATATTTTCCACACCAATCTGCAACCGGTTTATAGAAACTCGTAATGAGCGCGTCCGTCAGCATTTCCCAGTAGCGGACACGGAACTCCTCATAGCCATCTCCAGTTGTGAACAGCAGCGGCAATTGAGGAAGCAACGCCTCACCATATTTGTCTTCATATAACGCTGGGAATCGATCCTCCCAAGGAATGGCCCCTGTTTTGACCGTAATGCCATGCCCGTCCAAGAACGCGACTTCATCAGAGAAAAAGCCCGTCACATAATCAAATGCTTCGGGAATCAAGCCTTGGCGATAACCCTCATGAATGAGATCAATAAACACCTGCGTTGTCTTCGGGTCGATCGAGGATACGGCGCTAAACGATTCAAATACGAGTCTTCCCCCTTGCCCATCGGAAACCCAATTAACGTACTGGCAGGTGGAGTCGGGCAACCTTTTGATCACTTCGCCGCTTCCTGTGCCAGAAGGCCAGCCATTTTCATCGTAAATCCAGAAGATCATGCCCGTTGATTTGGCATATATAATCAAGTCTGACATAATAGCCAGATACGCTTCGCTCATATAGACAGGTTGGTTAGGGTAGAACCGAGGATGAAATATAACACCATCTAGCCCTGCTAATCGGAGTTCGTCTAATTGATGTTGCAACTGTTCCAGATCCAAAGCATCGTTGATGGACCAAAAACTTAGGAATGACAATTTATTCTTCATGTTCTTACACACCCTTTATTTCGAATGGCTTCACATGGGTATCATAATGACATCAGACCAGCTTCTCAATATACACTTTTCCGTGGAATAGCTCTATTTGATATTTCGCCTGTACTTCCGCATGATTCCACGATAGTTGAAGCGTATCGCCAGATAATTCCACCACTTGCAGTCTGCCCCGAAGCTGAGCCTCCTCGTTGGCATCATAGTGCATGGCTTGTACGAATAACACACGCTTTTCCACCATAGCCGTTGTCATGTGCGATGTTCGCTGCCCGCTTGGCGGATTATCTGGGGTCAACGCGGTGTAAGTTGTCGTTGGCTGCGAGCACCAAACATGCTGCTCCAATGTACCTTCACGCATTTGATATTGAAAAGCCGAAACGTCCTGCTCCAGCTTCCTCTTTTCCTTAAACCATTGCTGATCCAAGCGGCTCAATTGATCTTCCGTTTTTGTCCACGCAACATCGCCATCTATCAGCTTCCCGCTCCAATGATTCGTCCAATGCACCACACGCGGCTCTGCGACAATGACCTCCACAATATCAATGAAATGATCCTCGGCTAAGATGTTTATTCTTCGAATTTGAGCCCCTTGATAAGCTTCGCTATCCCAAGGGTTAAGCTCCTCAGGCAAAATGATGCGATATTTCATTGCGTAATCCTCAGCCAGCCAATTCACGGCTGTTTCCAGCCATACGCCCCATGTCTCTTCGTGCATCTGAATCCATTGCCCGTCTCGTGGCGGCTGATCTGCCCCGTCAATACTAACCGTGTTATGTGAGTACGTATGTTTAAACCAACCGTAATGCGCAGGTACGCCGTACGCCGTCGTGCCAGGGTCCACGAGCAGCGGAATGCCGCTATGCATCATGGACAGCCCTAGCCGATCCATGTGATCGTGTTCACCGCCGAAACGGCTGTGCTTCACGATTACATGCCAGCCCGCTGGGTTCACTAGCTTGGTCAGGCCGCTCGCGGGCAAAGAGCGTGAGCGCTGCACCTCAGCTCCAAGCGAGTCCGCCTCCGTTGTAGCTCCTTCCAAGCTTTGGCCGAACATCAAAGCGTAAATCGAATCTCGCTTGGTTGGTTTCACGATCTTGATGCGTGGATCGTCTTCTGCCGTGCCATAAGCCGTATTCAAAAGCGAGCGATACTTGCCATCTCCATAAATGTCGTAGGCAATTTCGTAATAGGGCGCATAGGAGCCAATATGATGACCCAGCCCTGCATCATTCATCGTCGGCATCACGCCGTCTGGCAAAACTAACTGTAAGGGATAATCGAACATCGCTTTCAGCGCTTTCTTTTTCCATACATCCCAAGACGTCCCTTCAGCAATTAACGCGTAGTGCAACAGGGATTTAAACGCGTAGAAATGATACTGCACATTCCCCTCATACCAAAAACCATCCTCTATAATTCCGCGATCCAGCTGGTCATGCAAGCCGTATTCGTCTTCCAGAGCAGCAGCCAGCACGGTCTTATCATTTAAGAGAAGCCCTAGCGCGGCTATAGCTGATGTAATCAATACCGAGTGATTATGGATTTGCTTTTCTTTATGCGCAATGAGAAATTGGGCACAGGGCTCGAGCAGCCCTGCCCGGATATGAGCGAGCTCATCAGGGGTTAGATGCTCCTGAATGATGTCAAAAGCAAGCGCCAAATCCGTGATCCAATGCGCTTCATCCAGCGTTTGGGCAAATAATTTGCCGGGCCCATTATAAGGTATGTCTCCGTGAATCGCATACGTTTCATAGTGATCGGCATATGCCGTGAGATACGTTTTGACGAATTGCAGTCGCTTCTCATCTGGCTCTAGAGCATAAAGCAAAGCGACGTGATACACGGCTTGACCGATTTGACTATGCGCGATCGACGTCCAGCACCCGTCAAGCAGTTGATTTCGCCGTTCCTTGCCACAAGTCGAACAACGATGAAGAAAGGGCTCGTGCCACTGAAAAGTGAGCCGAGTCCCATCTTCTTCACAATGATAATAATGCATCCATTCGCCTTGCTCTTGGGCGCGGACGGCGAAGGTAATCTTCGCCGCTTCTTCCGCATCCCGTCTTAGCAGCTCCATCGCTGCTTGAAATTCCGCTTTCTCTGCGTTCCTTCGCAAGTTCTTTAAACGCTTGATGTCCATGGTCAGAAGTCCTCCTAGCCTTTCAATGAACCCGCCGTCATTTGCATGAACTGACGATTGGCAATCATATAGACAAGTAACAGCGGCAGAATAGATAGACACGCTCCAGCCATCATATAATGCGTTTGTACCGCAGCGGAAGCCCCATACCGCAAATAAGATAGGCCAACCGTCAACGTTTGCAGATTCGGATTCGTCATCGTAAACACTAACGGCCGCAAGTATTCATTCCACGCTCCGCAAAAGGTGAACAGGGCACCTACGCCAAGTCCTGGGCGCATCAGCGGCAAAATAATTCGCCAGAAAATGCCGGCGTTAGAGCAACCATCGATCCGTGCCGCCTCATCTAATTCCCGGGAAATACCTTTTAAGAAGCTAAGTAAAATAAAGAAGATATACGCATGACCGCTGACGAGAATGAGGACTACGCCCCATAAATTCGTATTCAAGTGCAGCTTGACCATCAATTCGAATTGCGGTCGAATGACAACTGCACCAATGGAGATAAACATCGTCGATGCTTGAATCGCCACATAAATCGCTTTTCCTGGGAAATTGAGTCGATCAACGACGTAGGCGGCCATGGAGGCTACGGTCAGTACGCCGATTGTCGTCGCTCCACTGAGGAATAAGCTATTCCAAGTAAATCTCGCGAAGTTAGCCTGTACCCAGGCTTCCTTATAATTTGAAAAATGCCAGGAAGACGGGAATATCTTGCCCCCCTTGGTAATCTCCATATTAGACATAAAAGAGCCTAGAAAAGTCACAATGACAGGGAAAACGATGAGCAAAGCGGTAATCAGTAAAAACAACCAGAGAAGCGCTCTTCCACCCCATCTCCCTACTGAAAATGACTGTGTTTGTTTCTTTATATGAACAGCTGGTATCGATTTTGATACTTCCATGATTCCCGAGTCTCCTTCCTATTGAAGTTTGTTGAGGCGCTTCGACATCCCATGATAGACGAGCGTGATGATGCCGACAATGACAGCAGTCATGAAGCCTACCGCACTACCGTAGCCGAATTGCTGCTCGGTTAATGCGTGCGATGGGGTTGGGAAGAATAGCTTATACACATAGAGATACATGACTTCCGTCTTCCCTACTGGTCCACCTTCTGTAAGAACCATGATGCTCTCATACCCTTTGAGGGAATTAATGATTGCGAGCATGATCACAATCTGAAGCACCGGACCTAGCATCGGAATCGTTAAATACCAGAACTGCTGCCATTTATTCGCGCCATCCAAGGAGGAGCTTTCGTACACATCATTCGGGATATTTTGAAGACCAGCTAGAAATAACAGCATGTAGTTCCCTACCGCCCCCCAGACTGCAATGATGATGGTTGTCAGCATTGCATGCTTAGGCCCGAGCCAATCGATTCTTTCGGAGATGATATGGAACTTTAGTAAATATTGATTGAGAATACCGTTATATGAGTTGAAAATGACAAAAAATACGACGGCCATCACAGCTGAGCTAATAATGGTTGGCATGAAATAGATGGCTCTTAAGAAGTTGCGTCCACGCAGCTTGGAATTTAAGATCACGGCAAGAAGTAAGCATAACGGAAGGGTTATGATAAGCTTGCCACCTGCATAAACGAATGTATTGATGACAGAATCCCAATACTGCGTATCCCGGAAAAGTCGTCTGAAATTATCAATCCCAATAAAAGTCGGTGCCCCGAAGCCCTTGTACTCATAGAACATGTAGCGAATCGCCCAAGCAATCGGATAGACGCCCAACACCATGGTCAGTAGAAAGCTTGGAAATAAAAATAAGTAGGAAAACCCGATCTGGCGAGTTCTGTTCATCCCATTCCCTCCTCTTTATAGAACGCGAGAGTGGAGTTTCAGCTCCACTCTCGCTTCCTTTCTCTTCAATTCGCTCTTATTTCATCATCAGTTTCATTGGATCGAAACTTGCATTTGGCGCTACTTTGATATCGCCTTTTGCAACAGCTTTATCCAACGCATCGTTATAACGTTTGTTCAATTCTTGAATAATTTGATCCAAGTTGCCGCCACTGATCATATATTTGAAGAAGGCGTCATTGTATTTCATACCTTCAACCGTAACGGTTGGCTGCAGCGGCCATGTGCCGTCATTTCCACTTGGCAAGAAGCCATCAATGCCTTTAATCTCAGGCTTTTTCGCTGTGGAAGAAATCGCTGGCACCATCGATAGTCCGAAACCTTTCTCGTGATACGTTTTCAACACATCGTCAGCATACATGAACTGCATAAATTTCCAAGCTTGATCCGCGTTTTTAGTTGTGTTGCTAATCGCTAACCATTGTCCGCCAACGAAGGAAGTTGCCCCTTTAATCGTTCCGTCTGTGGTTGGAACAGGTGCTGCTGCCCAATCAATCTTAGCTGGGAACTGATTAGCGTATACCCCTGGCTCCGAGGAATAGGAGATGTACATCCCGATTTTGCCTTCTGCGAATTGGGCGCGAAGTGGATCAATGTCAAGTGACTCCATCCCTGGCAATGTGCTGCCATCATCCACCATTTGTTTGAAGGACTGAATGACATCTTTAAACCCTGTGAAATCGAACTTTGCTGTTTTGAAATCAAATCCAAACCCGCCAACACCGTTTGCTTCCGCGATTACCCTTGCCGAACGACCAAGCGCACTGTCTGGGCTCTTGAAGTTCAGCGCAAAGCCGTAGGAGCCGCTCGCCTTACCAACCGCCGTAATTTTCTTCGCATCTTCGACCATTTCTTTTAATGTTTTCGGAGGTGCAGCAATTCCCGCTTTAGCGAAAAGGTCTTTGTTATAAACGAGACGCAGCGTCGAGCCGTAGTTCGGAAGACTGTACAGTTTACCACCGATGCGGTTGAAATCATCAATAATCGGGAATTTCTTCTTCAGCGTATCATTCACATAGGAATCGATCGGTTTGAGGTATCCTTTCGCTACGAAAGGCTGGATGGTATTCTCCTTTACACGGATAATGTCAGGCGCTTGTCCTGATGCGAATGCCAGATCGATCGCTTGATTGAAATCCTCGGTTTTAACAACAATTTCAACTTCAATATTTTCGCCATTCGTTTCATTGAATTTCTGCACAACGCTCTTAATGTAGTCCATATCGTGACGATCATTTGTCCAATAGGCAAGCTTCGTTTTTCCCTTGGCAGGAGCCGCGCTTGCCGGTTGATCGGATGCTTTCGCGGACGCCGCTGGGCTCGCTGCTGTATCGGTTTTCGTGGAGCTGCAAGCTGCTAAGCTACCCGCGAGTGCTACTGCTAATGTGACCGTCCCTAATTTTCTAATCATGTGTAAGCCTCCCTTAAATCTGTTGTTTACACTTCTAATAGTAAAAGAATTTCGATGCCCTGATAATGAGGTCAACTCTTGAACGAGGGCAGATATTTCTATATGTTGCCCTTCCGCTGGCCTAAGAAACAGGCAAGCCCTCACGGCTTGGAGGGCTTGCCTAGAGACATTTCTTTAAATTCGGTCGGTGTGAGCCCCGTCTGCTTTTTGAAAACCTCGCTGAAATAACGCCGATGCTCGTAGCCTAGCTGCTGTGCAATTTCCTGCACTTGGTAATCCTCGATCAGCATCGACTTCGCCCGCTCCATTTTCGCCTGCGTCACGAATTGCTGGAAGGTCGACCCTGTCACTTTTTTGAACAAGTTCGAGTAGTAGCCCCAGCTCAAATTCACCTGCTTCGCACAGTGCTCCAGCGTCAAATCAAGTTCCAAATTCGCTTTGATATACTCAACTGAACGGTGAATAATCTTCTGTGACTCGCTAGCCCGTTCCTGATGGATCAGACGACAGCCTATTTCGCATAGCTCCATAAACCAGGCGCGATACTCCAGAATGGCAGCCCCGCTGTCTCTGATTTCAAGTGACTTGGCTTCGAACTCTGCGAGGCTGGGACGAGGGAATTTCTCCAACAGCACACGCAGCATGCGCAGGGCAAGTCCTTGCAGTAATCGGTCCACGACACCTGGTTCCGGGAGAACGGTTAGCTTTCCCATCTCCGTAAAAATAGTCATTGCCCACTCGACGCAAGCTTCCTTATTGCCAGAACGGAAAGCGAATAGAAACTCATTCTCGCTATCCTCGGTATAAATCCACTCCACAGGAAGCGCTGCCCCATCCGTATTGTAGCTGAATGCACCATTGCCGCCCGTATAAAAATGATACGACAACGCGCTAAGCGACTGCTGATAGCTCTTCGGCAGCTCTTGCACGGTTTCAACACATTGGCCGATGCCTATGGATATCGTGAATTTAGTATGGCGCGCGATATTCGCGCAGCATTGATCGGCAATCGTTATCGGCAGCTCTGGATTCGCCACATTAAGAATACAGATGTAGCGATTGAGCCCCTCGCGAAACACGACCGCTGCCCCATGAAAGGCAATCGTCTCTTCGACGATATTTTGCAACGAAAAACGAACAAGCTCCAGCTCTTTCACAGGCACTTCGCCATATTTATCGGTAAATTGATCAATTTGAATCGTCATGACGGCAAAAGGGGGCTTCAGCTCATTAATATCCAAAAAGTCCGATAGACGCGCTAATTCGGATTCATTGGTTTGATGATTAACGAGGAGGGACAAGTATTCCTGCCGGAGTGCTGGCATGCTTTCTTTAATCTTCTGCTGAAGCCCGATCAGCTGTTTACGGCTCAGATTCTCTTGCTCCCAGACTTCCTTCGCCTTGACGACTGCTTTTACGATTTGATCAATGGAAAAAGGCTTCTTCACATAGTCTAATGCTCCATATTGGATCGCTTTTTGGGCATAATCAAAGTCCGTATAAGCACTGAGAATAATCACTTTACTCGTCGGCAGAATCTCCATAATATTGCGGGTCATTTCCAAGCCATCCATTTTGGGCATACGAATGTCCGTTAGAATCAAATCTGGCTTCGTTTCGCGAATCACCGCAAAGCCTTCCTCGCCATCCGTGGCGCTGCCCACGATTTCGATGCCATGTTCTTCCCACGGAATTTTTTTCGTAATCATGTCCACAACACTTCGAATGTCGTCCACGACACATAGCTTAACTCGTTGATCCATGGAAATCCTCCTCTTTTTCATACCGTGGTAACCATAAGTCAATGCGAGCCCCGCCCCATTCGTTCGTCGTAATTTCCATCCGCTGTTCGGCGCCATAATATAGTTGAAGTCGCGTGTATATGTTGCGGAGTGCGTAACCATGCTTCGAAGTTGTAGGATGCAGCATGCTTTCGCGAAGCCGTTCAGGCACGAGTCCTTGTCCATTATCCTCAACCGTAATATGCAGCCACTCCTCATCCACTCGAGCTGTGAGATGAATTTCCCCTCCGGCCTTCATATCCTTGAAGCCATGCAAAATACTATTTTCAATGAGAGGTTGAATCATAATCTTAGGCACTAGACACGCTTGCAGTTCAGGCTCGACATCCATCTGAAAGACAAATAAATTCTCATAGGACCTCTGTTGAATGGCCAAATATTGCCGAACATGATCCACCTCATCCGCGAGCGTAATCAAATCCCTGCCCCCGCTTAAACTCAATTGGAACATATTCGATAAGGCCAGAATCATTTCATTCACATCATCGTTCTCACCTAGCACTGATTTACAGTAAATCGTATTGAGCGTGTTATAGAAAAAATGAGGATCCATTTGTGCAGATAACGCCTTAATCTCCGCTTTTCGTTTATCGCGTTCTCGATTCTTCACATCGGCAATGAGCTGTTTGATCTCGTCTAGCATCCGATTGAAGCGGAAACCAACCTGTGACACTTCATCCTGATACACGCTTTCGAAACGCACGTCCAGATCATTCTCTTCCACGCGCTTCATCAGTTTCTGCAAACGGAACAAGGGCTTGAGCAGCAGGAGTGTTAAATTGTTCGTGATAAAAAGAGAAACGACGATAAATCCAATGGTTACATACGTCGTGGCTTGCTTAATACCGTTGAGTTTAGCTAAAAGTTTATCCTTGGCTTGAACGCCGACAATCATCCAGTCATCCTTCACGTCTAGTCGCGCATAGTTCACCAGATAATCCTTGCGATCCGAATCGCTATAGAAAAAGGAACCCTTGCTGTCCTCCGTTAATTGTTGCACGAAATCGGGACGCTGGATGAACGCTCTATCTTGGGTGCGATCCGCATAATTAATATCTTCACCTTGCGAATCAACGAAATAATAGTGCTTATTGGGATCCGTTAGGTTTTCCATAAAAAGATCGCGAATATCGTCTTCTTTCACATTGATGACCACATACACATTCGTCGGCTCATTGCGGATGTACGAATCTTCGCTTACACCTTCAGCCACAAGCGAGATGACTCGCTGATTCCCCGTAAAAAATGGATCCACATGCCCCTTGCTCCAGAATCCCCGCTTCAGCAGCTGAAATTGCTTAAACATATCCGACTGATAAAAGGAATTAGCGTTATTCCGCGCACTTGAGGTCGGGTAGAAATCCCCGATGGGGGTTGCGATCAGGATACTTTCAATCATGGAATCATTAAATTTCACTTGGGAAAAAACGTATTGCAAAGACGTTAATGACTTAAAGTAGCTGGAGCTGTCCTTATTCTGGACATCCTTCATCAGCTGCTTGAAGGCATCGCTGAACATTAAGGCACGGACCGCCGTGCCGATATTTTTCAATCGTTCATTCACGATTTGCGCGGATTGATTCACGGTATCTTGGCTCGATTGCATCGTATTGCGCTGAATTTCCTTGGATGCAATCAGGTAGGCGATGCTCCCAGTAGCTACTAGACCTGCCGTGATGAGTATGACAAAGGTAAACCAAATCCGTTGTTTTAGTGAAAAGGAATGGAACATGCGTGGCAGCCACGACCAGATAGCTAGCTTATTCATAGGCGACGTTAGCACCTTTCCTGTGTGTGTGAAGATAGTCTTTATCTACTATATTATAGTATAGGAGGCTTTCTGGAGGCAGGGGGAAAATTCAAGGTGGAGGGCAGCTATTTCGATATTCCACGTTACAAATAGAACATATGTTCTTTATTTTTCCGGATAAATGTGGTAATAATAAGAGGTAGACTTTTTCCCCTTTAACTACTTCAATCTAAGGAGCTGTTTAATGATGTCCGTTCGTTTAACTCCGTATTTAGTATTGCCTGGTACTGCTGGTGAAGCAATTGCCTTCTATGAGAAAGCGCTGGATGCTCAAGTCCTATTTAAACAGACCTTTGGCGAAATGCCTGCCAATCCTGACTTCCCGATTAGTGAGGACCAGAAACATCTCGTTGCTCATGCCATGGTGCAAGTCGGCGAAAGCCAATTGATGTTTTCGGACACCGACGCAGGTCGTCCTATCCAATTGGGAGATCAAGTAACGATCTGTATTACTACGAAAGATGCTAGTCTGTCCAAGCGATATTTCGAAGGGCTCAAAGATGGCGGCACTGTCATCATGGATCTGCATGAAGCATTCTTCAGCCCAGCCTACGGACAAGTGAAGGATAAGTTTGGCGTCACCTTCCATCTGTTTACCGAAGGCGAAGCGATGAATTAGAACGCAGTAAGGGCCCTGTCGCTTGATTACGACAGGGCCTTTTTTTAGGTTGGGATTGGTTAGGGAGTGTTGTCTGGTCCGTTCGGCGTTATGCCAGCTGCTCAGCACCTGCATACCAGAACAACGCATACTCCGTCATGACGGAAGCATAGCCCATTTGGCGCAGCATGGCCGTGACGTTCCCCCGATGATAAGTAGCATGATTCACAACCTGTAAAACGATCTCAGCCAAACTTGTTTCCCGAACTCCAGCATAGGGATTATCGAGTGTGATCTTCTTTTCCAAATCAGGCAGCTCCTTGAGAAAAGCCTTACCTCGTATCGACAATTCGCCATACATGGCCTCTAGCTCAATTAAGCTCTTGCTCTCGGTTGCTTCAGTTATCTGCCAAGAGGCTGCCATGGCTTCCTTCATACTTTTACCTCCAAGAATGTCTAACCAAGTGCGATCTGTTAGGTAGATATGCGCAATCACTTTCGCAACAGTCGGAAACACACTCTGAATCTCTTGGCGGTAGACCTCCTGCGGAAGCTCCTTCAACCTGTTGATCAGCGTTTGATTCGCCCATACATGATAGTCATACATACGGTCAGCTGTTTGTGTCATTTAATACACACTCCCTTAATTCAATTTAATTTATCATTGTTTCCAGATATACCCTTATTATAATAGAAGTACCCTGACAACATATTGTCAGGGTACTTTACGTTTATTTATTTTTTTGCATTCTTATACCCTTTTTTCTGAAAATAGCCAAAAAACCGTCCCTGCTTAGCGCATTGACGGTCAGTCATCCTTAATTAAATTGACGAAGTACAACAGGATCAAAGTGTTTATTTTCATCGATTTCCCGTTGCTCACGGTTCGCTTGTATCCACGAACTCACACATAGCGCAACAATCCCCACAAAGAGCAGAAAGCCAAGAAGTTTCCACCAAAAACTACCCGCTATAGAAGGATTAGCCCCTATAATCAGAATTAATATTGGCAGGAACCATGATAGATTCTTCATATAAATCCAAATCACTTTTCGTTTTAACAAGCTGCTCTATCCCCTAAAATAGTTTCAAGTTCCGTATATCTTTCGCAGCACCTTTTCACTTTAGGACCGTCCATTCCATCTTAAAATTCGTCCAATTTATGGAAACCAATACCTAGTCATCAAATGGTGTTATTCGGCGTGTCTACGAGGTCAGGATCAACTGTATTTGTACTTCCATTCAGCACATTCTGAACACTTCCAAAGCTGTCCCCAGGGGAAAATGAGTTGGCTCCTGCAAAGATTTTGGAGCTGCTTGTGAGACTAACAGCGAAGGTATCGCCAATCTGGACATTGGAGCCCTGAGCGACGTTTAGAATTTTGATACCTCCATTAATAATGACAGGCATACTCCGGCCACTCCCTTCCAACTCTAAATCATTGTATGTATTAGAGTGCCTATTGGTCACTTGGGGGGGTGGATAGATAACCGCATGAACATAAAAGAAGAACAGGTCCTAATGAACCTGTTCCTCTTTCTTGGCGACTTCATACTCGATGACAACCATCTGGTGGCACTTCAGACTAGGTACTGTGTAGTAAACCGTCTGATCCTCATACCTGAATGTGAGCGAGGTCATCTGCGGTGCCATATATACGTTCTTTACGTGGTTAGATGTACGAACAGCAACCTGCACATCATAGATGGGAACCATATCCTCAATGACTTCGATGTTTTTCCCTCTGCGGATTGGGGTTGCGTATAACAAATGATTAACCAGACGATTCTCATCCTGTTGATTTTGCAGTGTGACGATGCCTTGCGCTGGGAGATTGGTTTGCAACGTCTTGTCTAGGAGAAGGCGATCCAATGCATACAGTACGGCTTCTTTCAATATGAGGCTGCCTTTGGTCGCATAATCTTCAAATATGTTCCACGCGATATAAATACCACTTTCGCTTTCCACCATACCCGGTCCTCCATATTCATAGCTGCTTGGCGTATGCTGGTGCGAGCAGAAAGTAAACAGATCGCGGTTAAAATAAGGATTTTCACGGTGTGCAAGCTCAGTTCCGCCCGCAATTTCGATTTTCTGCCCCTGTGAATAGAAGATGTAAGAGGCTTCTCTACAGCTTCGAAGATTGAACAGCGGACGAAAATAGTCGGGGCGGTATGGATTTGTCCCTACATGCCGCACCCCGAGGTCGATGGCAAAGCGAGTCCCCTCCGGATCAAGGCACGACCAGCCCGTTGCGAGAACTTTACCGCCTTGCAGAAGGAATTGCGCCAATTTCTTCTGGAGCTTATCATCCACTGCTACGTAATCTGGTAAAATTAGCACCTTATAAGCTGTAAAATCATTTTCCTGATCGATCACATCGAACAGGAATTTACCCTCAAGCAGTATGCGTACAGCCCCTGCGTCCGAATCCGATGTAGACACATTGGCATTGGGATGCAAGCCGGTTGCTTCCAATGTCAACAGGGCCACATCTGCAACATTCGTCGCCTTTACGCACCATGCCTCCTTCGCCTCGACCTCGCGATATGCCTCGCCAATCAGTGCGTAAGTCGCTTCATCCATATAACCGTCAGGATGAAGCTGATCGCCAATTGAGCAGCGGGCGCCATTGGCTATGCTGAGCGCAGCTTCATAACGGAGTGCGTTCGGGTGCTTATAGCCACCGAATTCTCCCCAGGATGTATGGAATTTCCCCGTCATACCGAGAAAATCGACACCAAGCGGTTGCGCATACCTAGCCGACAGCGGAAAGTGATCATAGCCCCATCCACCTGTAGGCAGCGATTCCAGTTCTAAATGTGTGTTCATAGCAATCAGATCGCGTCGACCTCGCGCAATGTGTCCGCCATTGTGAAAGATCGGCAATCCTGGCTTGATCGCTTGAACCGTTTCCTTCACCTTCGTCGTATAATTCGCGTAGGTTGTCTCCCATAGCTTTCGCATTGCCTTCTCATCCCGTGGATCCTGTCCTTGCCGGCGTATGCTCTCCACACAGCTATGACAGTAGCACTTGCGTATGCCAATGATATCTAGGAATAGTCCATCCAAATCATATCGGGACACGACTTCTCGTATCTGCTCGATCAGGATTGCCAGATAGGGAGAGTTTAAGCACAATTGGTGATAGCCTGGCAGCATAAATCCTTTGACCCAATTCGTTTGATCGTTTTCATCACGGATGAGCCATTCGGGGTGACGTCTTGCTAATTTTTCATCCAAACCTGCCGACAGGTAGACGGGTGTCTTCACACCAATGTCATGTGCCGCTTCAATCATGTCCGCTAGCAAGTCAAAGCTCAGCCCAGGATGGATTTCATTCGCCTCCGAGGGATGGTAAGCCCAGCCGTGATGGCATTTGGCAAAAATCGTAACGGAATCCACATGACCAAGCTTAAGCATCTCCTGAAACTGCCCCTTATCAAAACGTGCTCCGATCGGCGCTATAGCTTCCGAAGTGTGAAAATCAAGATGCACCTGACGAAATCGCATGCGGTCTCATCCTTTCCATTCTATCTGCTATCCCTTTACCGAACCAATCATGGTCCCTTTCTCAAAGTAACGCAGCAGGAATGGATACATGACCAGCACGGGAAGAGCGGATACAATGACCGCTGCCATCTTCAAGCTCTCAGGCGCAGGCGGAACCTCATTCACAGCCGTCGTAAACGGATCGAGCCGGTTCTCAATCAGAATTTGCCGAACAATCTGCTGCAGGACGAACTTCGTTTGATCTGTCACATACAACAAATTGTCCATAAACGCATTAATGTGATACACAAGCGACCAGAGGCCGATCGTAACCAGAACAGGGACCGACAGTGGCAATATGATGCGAATAAGAATTCGCAGATCGCGCGCTCCGTCAATCCGTGCTGCTTCAATTAGCGCATCCGGAATCGAGCGGAAGAACGAGATCATCACCAACACCTGGAATGCATTCGCCGCATGCGGCAGCACGTAGACCCACCGCGTATTCAGGAGATGCAGCTCCTTTATAAGCAAATAATTCGGCACGATCCCACCATCGAAGATCATGGTAAAGAGCAGAAGCAGTACCAATACCCGCTTCCATGGCATTTCATTGCGAGACAACGGATAAGCTGCACAAACGGTAACGATCAGAGTAAGCGCTGTGCCGACGACCATTCGGAACAACGTATTGCTGTACCCTTTCCAGATGAACGGATAGGTCAGTAATTCTTTGTATGGCGTCAAGGTCACATCCTTCGGAAACCAGTGAAAGCCGCTGCGGAGCGCCTCTCCCCTTCCACTTAGCGATACTGACAGCACGTGAATAAATGGGTACACGACAATAATGGCGAGTACGCCAAGTACGATATAAATGAGGCTAACGCTTAATCGATCTTGCCAGTTTCCAGTTCTCATGTTGCAAATCCTCCTACCATAAGCCGCTCTCTCCCTTGCTCAGTCTGCGCACCGTAAAGTTAGCCCCCAGAATCAGCAGCAGCCCTACTAAAGACTTGAACAAACCAATCGCAGCCGTATAACTGTATTGAAATTGCGTTAGCCCCACGCGATAGACGTAAGTGTCAATAACATCGCCCGTATCAAAAGTGACAGGATTGAGCAAGTTGATAATTTGTTCAAAGTTCGCGCTCAAGAAGCCGCCTAGGCTGAGAATAAACATAATTGCAATGGTTGGCATAATCGACGGAATATTAATATGAAACAAACGCTGCCAGCGATTTGCCCCATCCATGGTTGCCGACTCATGCAGTTCCGGATTAATGCCCGATAGGGCAGCAAAATAAATAATCGATCCCCAGCCGATATCCTTCAAAATGGCCGAACCCACCACAATGGAGCGAAAATACTCCTTATGGCCCATGTAAAATACGGGTTTCCCCCCAAACCAGCCCACGATCTCAGCCACAATGCCCGTGGTTGGCGACAGGAAATAGATGACAAGACCGGACATAATAACCCACGAAACGAAGTGGGGCAAATACATGGTCATCTGTACGAAGCGCTGAAAAAAGCGGGATCTGATTTCATTCAGCAGAAGCGCCAGCACGATCGGTGCCGGAAAAGCAAACAGCAGCAAATAGAGATTTAACAGTAGCGTATTACTCAGCAATCGGTAGAAATCAGATGAATGAAAGAGCGCTTCAAAATGCTTTAAGCCCACCCATGGGCTGCCCCATATGCCATCGACAACGCGAAAATCTTTGAAAGCAATGAGTACCCCGTAGATCGGGCCATATTTGAATACGAGAAAAAAGGAAAAGGCAAACAAATAGAGCGCAAACAGCTCCCTATTTTTCATAATCATCTTCATGTCATGTGCACGTCCTCAGGGCCAGTTGCGATCCATCCCTCGGCAGCAGCCACTTGACTAACAGCCGAGGATACAGATTCGCTTCTTAAGCTGATTATTTTTTAAACTGCTTCTGGTACATCTCATTGGCCTCTTTGGTTAATTCGTCTCCACCCTTAGCTTTCCACTCTGCCACATACTTATCGAAATCGCTAAGCGGCACTTCTCCACTAATAATTTGTGCAAAATATTTTTGCGTCAGCGCCGTCAGATCCTTCTTATATTTGCCATCAGATGGAAGAGCAGCGAATAATAACGCATCTGTCTGACTCGGTGCAGAAGAATACGTACGAACGGCTTCGTTCATCTGCGGATTGGAATATTTATCTCGATAAGCTCGAGTCGTGATATTACCAAGGGAGAACAACCGGATGCCAACTGCATCACGTTGTTCCTGCTTTTCGAAGCCCGGTAAGACTTTCGTTGCGCCCGAAGTCGCTCCGCTGGCTACAAAATCCCATTGTGTACCTTTGACACCCAAGTTCGTCATATTAATTGTTTCTTCGTCGTTACTTTCTGCTCGCAATATTTCAAATAATTTGCTTAGCTTAGCTGGATCATTCTTCACCTTGTTGCCAAGCACAATGTAATTACTTTTTACTCCCCAATCCCAGCTGCCGCTGCCGCCAGGTCCCTTCGGATTTTTACCCAGTTGAAGCTTAGCATTCGGATTGATGTCTTTCATCGCTATATTGGTCGCACCATCCGCGAGCGCTGCTTTTCCGACTTGCTCCTCAATGACACCGATCCGACTGTTATACAGCTTCTTGCGGTACGAATCTTGGGTATCCGTAATATATTCAGGATCGATCACGCCGTCCGCATACCATTTACGCAGCTTCTCAAGAGCCGCCTTGGCCTCTGGCATGATGGAACCGTTCATGATCTGACCTTGCTTTTCGTGCCACATCGTTGGTTGTACGCCGAATGCGCCAAAGATCGAGTAGAAGCCCGTCGACCACGTCGACGTCGCTGTTCCGGTCAAACCATAGGTGTCGTTCTTGCCGTTACCGTCTGGATCTTTTTTCGCGAACGCATACGCCGCCTGCTCAAATTCATCCAGCGTCTCTGGGAGCTTGGTGATACCGACCTTGTCGAGCCAGTCTTTGCGCCACAACATCGATAGGTCATAAGGTTTCAAATCGATAAACATCGGGACTGCCCATAGCTTGTCGCTAAACGTTACCGTCTGGAACAGCGCCTTCGACTGCTCAACATCTTTATAGTATTCAGGCATTTTATCTTTCACCATATTAGGATCCAGGTCCATTAGAACCCCTTGTGCTTGATAAGCAGAGACATTCGATGGATCACCTAGCATGAACACATCCGGTACGTCACCGGAAGCGATACTGGCATCTGTCACTTTAACCGGTTTGATTTTGATATTGAATTTCTGTTCAAGCCACTTCTGAACTGGCGTATCCGCCACGACCGCTGGTGCTTGGAATTGAATGCCCCACGTAATTTCAATCGGCTTTGCAGCAGCAGAAGAAGTACTACTCGGTTGACTCGATTCGGACGTTGTTTTCTTTTCTGCGGAACATCCGCTAAGTACGCTTGCGGCCATGCTGGCTGCTAATACGGTAAGTGCGACTGGTTTCATTTTATAGATAGGCAAAATAAATTCCCCCTGGTTACCCTGATTTCCGTTCCTTAACGCGCTCTACCCCGGCCAGGAATTGGGAACGGTTACAACTTTTACGATATCCCGTGGCACACAACTACACAATGATCTCATTCGATTTTTGTTATGTTATTCCTTTCCGTGGCTGTTTTTATAGCGTTATGTTATTCGATTTTTCGTATGTTTTTCGCCTCTTTGCTTCCCCCTTCTTCATTCTGTGCTATAATTTTCTTCGTGCCGAGCGCTTCATCCACCTCATCTTGAAAACGCTAACACTTTGAAAGGAGGGTCTGGATGCCTAGTCTTCAAGTGATTCGCAACCGATCGCTATTCGTCAAGCTGTTGTTAACTATGACTGCCATTATCGTTGTTACCGTCATCCTCATTTCTTCGGTTACCTATACGATTTCTGCCGATACCAGCATTCAGAATTCGATTGAATACAATCAATCCATTATGGAGCAGCAGCGAGAACTGATTCATAAAGAACTTCTTGCGATACAGAACATCGCCTCGAGCATGGTCATGACCCAATCCTATCTGTATCATAAAATAAATGATAAGCTCAGTGTCTCTTCACTTATTGACTTAACGCGGTTTCTGGAGGAACAGCAGAAGCTAAGTCCTTATATCGATTCCATTTATCTCGTCTATAATAAACTCGATCTCGTACTGACCTCCCGATCTGATATGAAAATGTCCCCGTTATCCTCTTTCACCGACCGTTCTTGGATGACGGTCATGAATGAAGATACCGCCAACCGAACGGTGTGGCTGACCAATCGTCCTGGCAACGCCGCTTCGAAAGGAACATTGGCCACCAGTTTAATGCAAAAAATGCCACTCATTGGTCCTGTTGATGGAGCCATTGTGATTAATTTGAAGCTCGACCTCCTCTTTAAAGAATATTTGAGTCATTACCATAATAAAAAAGGCCTGACACTAGTCCTCGGGACTCAAGGTGAACCGCTCTACAGTGAAACGGAAGAAGCCGCAGCCCTGATCGGGAAGTTTAACCCTAGCGTGCTATCCGCTCCAGGAAGCGGTTCCTACGTTGATGATCGCCAGTGGATCGTGACCTACACCACCTCTAACGTGACAGGGTGGAAGTTTGTTAATTTGACCAAACGATCTGTCCTGCTTGAGGGTTTAGGCCGTATTAAAATGATCGTAGCCGCCGTTTCTGCTCTTTACGTCACCATTGCCATTTTGCTGCTGATCTACATCTCACAGCGACTATACCGTCCGCTCAAAAGCGTTCTCACCTATATTAGCGGCAGTGAAAGAGCAAATCCTGAAGCCTCATTGTCGGCCGCCGACGAAGCAAGCTTCATCCAGCAGGCATTCGAACGGCTTCGACATAGCCGGGAAACGATCCTTAGCGAGAAGGAACGGGTAGAAACATTGCTTGGCGACAACCGTTCAGCGATCAAAGAGAAATATTTGAGCGACCTCATAAAGGGGCGAGCGATTTCCCAGCAAACCAGTAGGCAGGAGAAGGATGCAGCGGAGCTTTTGGGATTAAAGTTGAATTTTGAACGATTTGCCATCCTAACGATCGAGCTAGAGGAACAATCCCTGCTGAATGACTCGACTGGCAATCTCCATTTCCACCTATTTCAATATGGCTTAATTGAAGAACTCGGACCCGAAATCGACGGCGAAATCTTCGCCAAGGACGATGAACGCATCATCATCATTCTTGCTGCCCCAGCTAATCAAGACGACTTTCCAATTGAGCTTGCGAGAAAGCTACAGTTTAATCTGGAGAGTCGTTACAGCATCATTGCAACGATTGGAATTAGCCGCATCCACACGGGTGTGTCTTCGGCTCAAACCGCCTATGAAGAATCGGTCGAAGCCCTCAATCTGAAAATGTATGTCGGCAAAGGCGAAATCGTGCCCTATACCATCGTTAGTTCCTGGAAGCAGGATGAAGAGACCTATTATTACCCCTACGAGCTAGAGACAAAGCTGCTTCAGGCACTGCTTCAACTGAACGAGGAGGAGTGTGCGGAGACGATTAGCCGTATTACGAAAGAAGTGACTACCCGCAGGCTTGGGATAGCTAACGTGCAACAGCTCTTCTTTCAACTAAGCGGGGAAATTGTCAAAACGCTGGTGCAAACCGGCGGAGATATGACTGCCGTACTCGGCGATCGGCCATTCGTGCTGTCCGGTATCCAAACGCTTCGTGATATGGAGGCACGCTTGATGGAGATGTGCGCCCAAATCATTACCCACAATCGGGAGAAGCGGTTAAAGCTCAATGATATGACTCTGCAGCTCGCTACCGAATTTATGGAGAAAAACTATAATAACAACATCACGATTGAGACCGTTGCCGGGCACGTGCAGCGAAGCACGTCTTTTTTGAGCCGTATTTTCAAGGAAACGACAGGCACAACGATCAACGACTATTTGATTCATTTGCGAATCAAACGAGCCTGTGAACTGCTGCGTCAGCCCAAATATTCGCTGGAAGACATCTGCCGTGAAATCGGCTATGCCAACGTCAGCTATTTCAGCAAGCTGTTCAAATCGCGAATGGGGAGTACGCCTGGGCAATATCGCTTATTGCAGACGGTCGATCAGATACCAGCGGGAGGATTGGAAGTTTCGGAAAAGTAAGAATGCAAAGAAGCCAGCCTACTCTCTTTAGGAGCTCGGTTGGCTTTTTGACGAGACAGGGCTTTCATGATTAAAAGGTCAAAATTATGTCCATCGTTTCCCACAAGATAGGTCCCTGCTCGCTCTCCGACCAAGGGATAAAATGCGGCTGCATCACGTCATGCCAGTTCTCTGGCGTAATCGGTGCAGGCCATGTCATTCGCGTAACACCGTGTTCAAACGCGGGAGTCGGACGTTCATGATAGGAGAAGACGAGTTCCTCGTGCGCTCCGATGATATAAGTTGGATTAAAGCAGCTCGGTTTCTCCTCCTGCATAGCATAATGATAGAAGATGTAGCTGCTGTATTTCGAGGGTTTCAATCGTGCAAGGCTACCAACTCGCTCACCACTTTGCCCGGCTTCTTTCATCCCCGGTTCACCATCGTGGAAGATATCGAGCATTGGAACGGCATATCGATGCTCACCTCCAAAACTGCCCGGCCATGTCTCCAGCAACGGCTTGCATGTTATTGGCCATTCCCATTCGCAGCCTTCGCCCATCATTTCAAAATAAAGAAATACACCGCTTCCCTTCGCGAAAATCGAGCAACTCACGACACCCTGCCCCCGAAGTTCGCGTTGCCAGCTTTCGGCTGCTTCCGCTAACGCGAGCGCGAAGCCCACTTCGCAGCCAACTTTCGTCTGCGCTCTATACATCCTTCTCATCATGTCAGTATCGGGTAAAATCGACTGGCATTGCCCGCACGAATCATTCCCTTCTCCCCCTCCGCAAGATTATCAGGAAGTACCGCCTCGAACAAATCGATGACGTCCCTATAGCCGCCTGCCTGCAAGGCAACCGGCCAATCACTGCCAAACAATAGTCGTCCGCTGCCGAATATCTCAAGCAACTGATCGATGTAAGGCCGAATCCTCTCAGGATGGAGACTGCCTGCCATCGTGATCATCCCGGACAGCTTAACCGCCACGCCCGGAAGACTGGATAGCCGCTTCATGCCTGTTCGCCACGGTTCCATTTGCTGCTCCCGAATGTTGGGACAACCCAGATGGTTGACGACCGACTTAAGCTGCGGCAGCTCTTCTAAATACTTTGCTACATCTGCAAGGTCTGCGGGCTGTACAAGCAGATCCAACGTGAGATCAGCCTGCATCAGCGCAACGAGTGCCGAGCGCAGCTTGTTCTGGTCGCTCTCTGAACGCTCAGAGCGAAATGCACTCCCGTTTAATCGAATGCCGGTAAAGCGCGAGTTGGCCTTCAAGAATTCCAGCTGCTCGTAGAAAAGACCCCCGAACGGATCAAGTCCGCCGCTCACACCCGATATAAATGGCCAGGTCTTCGCCAGCTCCAGCAGGAATGCCGCTTCCTCCGCACTTACGGCAGCCTGTACGGCTACCAATCGCTTAACACCGCAAGCTTCCAGCTCCGTAAACAACTGCTCTGGCAGGTAGTCCCGATAGAGCAGCTCATTCTCAGGCTTCAACCAGCCATAATCAATGCGCGAAGGCTTCCAAAAATGAACATGACTGTCTACGTACATGACGCATCCCCATCTTCCCTACGCCCTACCAGCAGATCTGCGGCATAAGAGTTCGGCCACGGCATATCATAGCTCGGCAAATTGACGTAACGCTTCATGCCAAGCTGTAGTCTAATGCCAGCGCCTCGCTTTAGATGAACAGTCAGCCATTTGCCATCGAGCTCTATGTGCGACCCCGGTACAGGGCAGCCATCTCCGTCTATTCGCTGGGCACTGGTAAACGCGTGTTCTCCGAAACTTCCTGCTTGAATAACGACCTCGCGTTCATCAAACAAACTCGTATTACAGAGCTGCAGCGTCACACCATCCGTTGTAAGCGCCTCCACTAACGCAGATACACCTTGTGGAAGACCTGGTCGTTTCTCTTGTGAATCAAAGTAGCGAACCCGCGCATGCTGCATGCCTCCGTGCGAAATATGCATCGGTCCCCCCATTGTCAGCTGTACAAGCGACTCGAAATATATCGGGCACATCTCTTGCCAGATATGAATGTTAGAAAAGTCACCGTCTGCAAAATCGCTTTTCCACCCATGCGGGTCGCCTTGGTCCGAGCGCATTTTCTCCAGCTGCCGACCGACCAACTCCATATTGGCGGCCAGTATCCGCTTCGGATAGTCCGGGTTGAGCCCTCGAATGTACTGGAACCAGGGCTCCGTATTGCCGATAAAGTGCTTTGTTTCTCTCCCTGTCTTGCTGTCCCTACCTGAGACGACAGGTATCGTAATTTCATTCCAATCATGATCTCTCGGAATCCGCTCTAACCGCTCTAAATCCTCGTCAGCCATGGACATCGTCCACAAATAGACCGGATACTTCGGCAGCGCCTTCCGCCAATCGTACCAACCATTATCGCCGTGTTTATTCGGTACGAGTACCTGGCCATTTTCTTCCCGCCGCAGCGCCCAGTTGGCATCTAGTTGGGACCGAGCTAGCGTAAGCTGACTCATGTCTCCCGTAAGTAATACAGCATTCATACATGCGTTCGTCAGTGGCTCAATGATGGTCATAAAGCCGTGCGGCCATCTATAGCCGTAATAGCCTCCCCACCATTTACCGTCGTTATATTCGCCAATGATACCGGAAAGCCCGACATTATCAGGAATAATCCCCCCGTTACGGTGAGTGCGTTCTTCCCATGCTGCGAGATAATCGACGACCCAATCGCGAAGGGCTGCCTCTCCTGTATGCATGAAGGTGTGTGTGATCATTCCAGTTGCATTCAAATTGAGCGGAACGTCTCCCCGGTTCATTCGCTCATTCATCATTTCAATCATTTTCTGATAGACGTCATCGTTGGACCATGGGGTTTTACCGCTTGCAAAATCAACACCAGGAATATCCTCATACGGTGCAGGATAGTGATCGAGAATGCTGCGATGCGTGACCCAATCCTCTTCTGACACTGTGAACCGCGGACCTTTGCTTCCGTTCAATGGTGATCGGATAAGCTTCTGCGCCTTATCATAATTTGGAGCTTCGGGATCGTCTCCCGTATACATATTGGCAAAACGTACTGCTCTCTGCTTGTCCTTGCTGGTTGCAGGACCAGCTAGTCCGAGAAAGTACAGAAATAAATACCCTTCCCCATGATGCATCCAATCATAGTAAGCATCAAATTCTCGGGAAACTTGCCCATATTCCGTCCACTGCCACGTAATCCCTTCCCAAATCTTTCGGGATACTTCGTGAAGCTCACGACTACCCCCTAATACGTAGAGCAGTGCTAGATTCATGAACCCTTCATAGGGATCATCTGATCCGTCCATACCTGGCCATTCCTTCTGCCAGATCAGCGTTCCATCCGGCTGTGTGTAACGAGCCACAAACTCCTTCGCCGCTTGATTCAACGTAGCAAATAACCACTGTTCCTGCAACGCCCACTCTGGTGGCACCATTCGTTCTTCCGCTACAATCCTTGGCAACATACCTGCTTGTGTGTTCATTTCGATTCCTCCTTCTCCGCTGGAAATAAACTTTTGCCCTGAAATAAAGCAAATACCCGTTGCTGATCTTCTGGATCCAATCCATGTCCATCACAAAATGCCAAGTTCGCGCGCAGCACTTCCCGTGTGGCAGCCCCAGTTAAGGTCACGTGAATGGCCGGTTGTGATAGACTGAAACGCATGGCTGGTTCGACGAGTCCGTGCGGCTCTGTTTTGCGCAAAAACGTGAGCTGCTCCATCCGCTTCGCTGCCTCGTCAATGATGTTAGGATTCAAAAACGGTGCTGGCGTATCGGCAAGCAGGCCGAGTCCGAGCACACTGCCGTTAATAACACCGATGTCCTTCTCAGCTGCGAGCGGGAGCAATGCATCCTTCGCCGTATGATCAATCAGCATATACCTAGCATAAAACTGGATGCTGTCAAACCGATTTAGCCGAGCATATCGCTCCAGAAGTGACAATATTCTTGTCGAAACGCCGATATAGCGAATCTTTCCATCTTCCCGCAATTTCTCCAGGGCAGGAAGCGTCTCGTTCACGATCGTTTCATAGGAAACCTGCTCTACATCGTGAATTTGCAACAAATCGATCCAATCGGTTTGAAGCCGTTCCAAACTATGCTCAACGGAACGAATCGTCGTCGCATAATCGAACGATTCTCCCGGACCTACTGCCTTGGATGCCAACACGACTTCGTTTCTTCTTCCGCCGATCAGCGCCTTACCGATTCTACGCTCCGACTCACCTCTGCCGTAGCTCGGTGCCGTGTCAATAAAATTGATGCCGCTGTCCAAAGCCTCATGGATCATCTTCTCGACGCCTTGTTCATCCGCAGGTCCAAAAACCCCTCCAAGGGGTGCGCCGCCAAGCCCTAATTTCGATACACGAAGTCCGGTACGGCCGAATGTTGTATACTCCATTTGTATATCCCTCCTACTGTAAATTGTAGTGTTCATCCTTTATAATCAAAATAGCCAGAGTTCCCCATCTCATGGCATATCTTCTCTATATGAGGAAGAGGCGAAAGATCACGTGGAATTTATTTATACGGATCCGATCGGTTTGACCGATCTGGCGGTGCTGGAGATCGGCACACAAAGTTGCCTGCCTGACATTTCTTTCGGGCCCAGCGTAAGAGATATGTACATTCTTCATTACATTCACAGTGGATATGGCACTTACTCGACAGGAGGCCGAACGGAACGGCTCGGCCCTGGTGACCTGTTCCTCGTTACACCGGATACCGTCCACACCTATCGCGCCGATTCGGTTGAGCCCTGGAGCTACTCTTGGTTTGGCTTCGTCGGAACATTTGCCCCCCGTCTGGTCGAAATAGCCGGATTTAATGTCCTGTCTCCTGTTCGGACGGCTGATTCTTCGTTGCCCGTTGACTCTCTTTTTGGCAATTTAATGAGCCTGCGCAAGGAACCAGCTAAAGAGCTCCTACTAACCGCTCTGCTGTACCAAATATTTGGAACGCTGGCCATACCGGACGATACGCCCCCACTTAGAGCTGATGTCGGACACCATGTACGTAATGCTGTTTCTTATATGAACACCCGCTATGCCGAACGTATCAGTCTACACGAAATCGCTGAACATGTCGGGCTAGACACCAAATACTTGTGCCGACTTTTCCAACAGCGCTTATCCATGTCCCCCTACCGATATTTGACCGATGTTCGGATGAGGAAAGCTTGCCGTCTTCTTCGTAGACAGCTGCTTGGGATCGCCGAAATAGCCCAATCTGTGGGCTACCAAGACCCCCTCATGTTCTCGCGCATGTTTAAGCGAACCATTGGTATTTCGCCAACAGCGTACAGGGAGAAGGCTAAATTGGAGAGTGGAAGTGCATCCTATGAAACTTCCTGATTATTCCTAATAATGAAAAAAAGCCTATCGATGATAGGCTTAAATTGAAAATAACCCCATTCAGGTTAGCGCCATAGGGTAGGGGTTATTCATTTCCGGTATGTCACTCGGAGTGTCTCCATCCAAGTGTTGTGCAGGAGACGGAACGCGAATCCGTCTCTTTTGTTATATTTACTCTAACATTTTGAAACGTTAATCAAAATCGTACCTCTGCTCCTTGAAGGGATCACCTAGTATATCTCAATACTACCCTACTGATGCTATTTTTATGTTATAATTAGGTAACGATTACAAAGTAGACGGAGAGGTGAAACGATGGGGACATACGTAAA
>NZ_JCAUAR010000012.1:0-206800 GCF_059692055.1 Paenibacillus sp. J31R109
CAGAATTGAGAGAACTTAGAAGGTCTAGACTTTAAGAACAGCTGCGTGATGCATAAAACCATTTTCATTCTAGGGGGTGGCAATGGAACATTGTCATGGCTGTTTTTTCGACTTACGGGAGCCCTAACGGCGCTTCCGCCCGCTGTAAGTGGATTTTTTCGACTTACGGGTGCACTGCGGGCGCTTTGGCTCGCCGTAAGTCGATTTTTTCGACTTACGGGAGCTCGACAGTCGCTTCCGTGCGCCGTAAGTCGATTTTTTCGACTTACGGGAGCCCTAACGGCGCTTCCGCGCGCTGTAAGTCGATTTTTTCGACTTACGGGTGCCCTACAGGCGCTTCCGCGCGCTGTAAGTCGATTTTTTCGACTTACGGGAGCACTGCGGGCGCTTCCGCGCGCTGTAAGTCGATTATTTCGACTTACGGGTGCCCTACCGGCGCTTCGGCTCGCCGTAAGTCGATTTTCTCGACTTACGGTACCCAGCAGGCGCTGTGCCGCGCAGCTGCGGCCCCAACCCAAAAAACCTACTCACGTATTCACATCAAATGTGAATACGTGAGTAGGCTGATCGCCGCAGCTAGCGCTTCTTGCTGCGGTAAAAGAAATTAGGCAGCTTCACTTCATTGGTGTAATGCTGGTGAAAAATGTGCGTCGTCGCCGGGGACATTGGCGGAATCAGCCAAGTCCAATCACCCGTAACGTCTCGCCCGCTTTTCTCTTCGTTGTCCTCGAAGCGTTTGAACTGCTTCGCCGCTGTGTGGTGATCGACGATGGAGACACCGTGCTGCGCGAACGAATGCAGCACCGCTACATTCAGCTCGACCAGCGCTTTGTCCCGCCACAGCGTCGACTCGCGCCGCGTGTCGAGCCCCATGACCGATGCTACCCGCGGCAGCATGTTGTACCTGGCCTCGTCGGCAAAATTCCGCGCGCCGATCTCGGTTCCCATGTACCACCCATTAAAAGGTGCCGCGGGATACATCACCCCACCCATTTCGAGGTACATGTTCGCCACCATCGGCACCGCATACCATTGCAGATTCAGATCAGCGAAGGTTGGCAGCTCTGGATGGGTGATCGCCACCTCCAAAATCAACGCTTTCGGAATCTCGAACAACCGCGGTGATCGCTCTCCCACTTGAAGCATGAGCGGCAGCACATCAAAATGCGTGCCCGCACCCTGCCAACCGAGTGCTTGGCATGCCTTAGTGAATTCCACTGAGACAGGATCGCCAACGATGCCATCATCTGTCTCATAGCCAGCGTAGCGTATCAGCTGCTCATTCTTGATCTGAACAACAGGCTTCCCTTCACGCGAAGGCGGGAATATCGTAATGACGGGGCGGATCTTTCCGCCATTCGTCGCTTCCTCAATATGCCTGAACAGCGCATCCGCCGCTGCTTCTTCCGTCTCGATATGACGAGCGTCATATACACGAAGCGACTCCCAAAACAAACGCCCGATGCAGCGGTTGCTATTGCGCCAAGCCATTTTCGCGCCATGCGTCAACTCTTCCATCGTATGCTCATACGTCCCGTTATACTGAATCGCTTGCGCAATCTCGGCAATACGCTTCTCGATTTCCGCCTCACTTTTGCCCATTTCCGTATAGCATTCGTGTATAAAGGGGATCGCTTTCTCTAGCTGCTGGTCCTGAACTTTCATCGGTATAACTCCAATCACTTCACACTAAATTGGTCAGGAATATAGCTGATATGGGAAGTTGCGATGATCGTTAACTCGCCTTTATCCTCCGTAAATTGAACACCATCTTCACTCACATAGAACCATAATTTCCGTGTAGGCTCATTCTCAAACTCTTGAAATACAAATACATTAAGCTCCTCTTTCCATTTCAAAAGCTCCGCAATCCGCTCCGGCTGATCAATCTGAACACGGAATAACCACTGTTCGCCTTGCTGCTCCCACGTATAGGGCACAGGCTGCTTACCTGTATCAATAAAAGCACGACCGCCAACCGCATGCTTCACTAGAAAAGTTTCCTTCATCGCTGCAACCTCCTCTATCTCTCCATTATCGCCTTATGGCAGATCAATAAGCATGAAATGTGTATCTTCGAGCGCACGAATGGTTAACGTTGACTCCCCCTGGATACGCGCACTGTCCTTTGCTTCGAGTAGCGATTCATTAGCCGAACATTTCCCACTCACCAGCATGAGGAAAATACGACGCCCCTCGCCCTGCTCGAACACTAGTTCTTTTCCTGCATCCAGTTTGCTCAAATAGATGCTCATATCCTGATGGATTTTCGCGATGTGAGGTCCGCCTTCAGGTGTTACAACCGGTAACAGATGATTAACCATCGCCTCTGGCTCATACGTCACATTTTCAAAAGAGGGCTCCATCCCACGTTTCGCAGGCATAAACCATAGCTGAAACAGACTCATCGGTTCCGTTTCCGATGCATTATACTCGGCATGAATGACGCCGCTGCCTGCGGACATTCGCTGTACACCATTAGAAGCCGTAATGGCTACATGGCCAAGGCTGTCTTCATGCTTAATTGCTCCGCTGAGTACGATACTGACGATCTCCATATCGCTATGGGGATGCGGGCCAAAGCCCCGTCCTGCTGCGATATCATCGTCATTGCACACTCGCATGACACCAAAGCTTACATTTTCTTCATCAAAATAGTCGCCGAAAGAGAAGCTTTTGTGGCTCTTGAGCCACCCCAAATCAGTTGAATTACGTGTATTGGCCGGGAAAACTTGAATCACAGCAATCGCCTCCTTCTAAAGTACTTCTAGCTTATCATACTGGGGGGACGGACTCCATGTCAGATCGGTGGCGGAACGAAGCCAGTTTTGTGACAATGACAAGGTAGGTTGCATACGTCAGTTCTACTCCTCCAACATCCACTGCTCATACAGACCATCCAACTGCGCCTGTACGACTTCCCGCTTCTCCCAAAGCTCAGCGAGCTCCACAGGTTCCAGTGCTTCGCCTGCCTGCTGCAGCCGCTCATCCAACGCGGCCAACTCAGCTTCTACGCCAGCGATCCGCTTCTCTAAAGCGGCCTTCCCAGCCGCTGCTGGTTTCCCCTGCTTAGGCCCGGAAACTTCGGGCTGACTCACTTTTTCTTTCGCTTTCTCCTTCACCTTATCAGCGCCCCGACGCTCTTCAGCCCTCAATTCTTCCCGCGCGCGAAGCTCGCCGCTCTTCGCTTTATAAGCGTCAAAATCACCCAAATACACGGTGATCTTCCCCCGATCCAACTCCCATATTTTACGCGCTAGCCGATTCATAAAATACCGATCATGCGTCACCGCCAGCACCGTGCCTGGGAATTCCTCCAACGCATCCTCCAGCGCTTCGCGCGATGCGATGTCCATGTGATTCGTCGGCTCATCCAGAATGAGCAGATTCGGTTTGCGCAACACAAGCAAAGCCAAGCGCAATCGCGTCCATTCGCCGCCGGATAAGGAGCTTACCGCTTTGAACACATCTGCGCCATAAAACAAATAAGCTGCTAGCCGCCCCCGCGCTTCCCCTTCTTCCAGCTTCGCTTCCTCGCAGAAATACGCCAGCACGGATTTCTTATCATCCGCTGGGTATGCTTGCTGCGCCAGATAGCCGATGTCGACACGAGCACCCAGCTCCAGTTCCCCGCCATCGGGCAGCTCTTCACCAAGCAGCATTTTCAGCAGCGTTGTTTTCCCAGAGCCGTTATGCCCGACGAGCATCACCTTCTCGCCATATTCAAGTGCGCCGCTCGCCAGCCCCAGCACCGTCTTCTCGCCATATCGCTTCGTGACATTCTCGAAGCGCAGCACCCTCCGGCCGGAACGGTCCTCCGGCTTCAGATCAAAATCAGCCGCCTTCGGATCCAACACAGGCCGCTTGAGCTTTTCCATCCGATCCAGCGCCTTCTGCATGGAGAATGCCCGGCGGAAAAACTTCTCATTCCCGCCAATACGCCCCCATTCGATCAACTGTTTGATCGTCTCTTTCATCTTTTTAATAACCTTCTGTTGCTCTTGGTATTCCGCGAACTGCTGAAGTAGTCGTACTTCCTTCTCCTTCACATAACCTGAGTAGGAGCTGTGATACGTTGTCGACTCGCCATCTTCCAGTTCAACAATTTTCGAAACAACGAGGTCCAGAAAATAGCGGTCATGAGAGACAATGATACAAGCGCCATCATAATGTTTGAGGTAATCCTCGAGCCACTCCACGCCCGACAAATCCAAATGATTCGTCGGTTCATCCAGCAGCAACAGGTCTGGTTTACCAATTAACTGAGAGGCCAAAGTAATCTTCGTCTTCTCCCCCCCAGACAACGAGGCGAAACTTCGCTCATAAAACCCTTTTGCAATCCGCAGCCCATTCGCTACCTGATCGATGCGTGCATCAAGCTCGTAACCGCCTTCGCGTTCAAATCTTTCCTGTAGATCAGCATATCGCGCAAGCAGCTGCTCCATCCTTTTCTCGTCGTTCATCACCGCTGGACTCGACATTTCACGCTCGAGCTCACGCATCGTTGCGCGGCAAGCCAGCAGCTCCTGAAAGCTCGAAGCGAGCACATCATACACCGTGTAGCTTTCCCAAGCTGTTGGAATTTGCGCCAAATAGCCGATCCCCGTATCTTTTCGCACCGTCAACTGCCCTTCATCAGGCTTTTCTATCTTAGAAATAAGGCGCAGCAGCGTCGATTTCCCACTGCCATTACGACCCACAAGTCCGACACGTTCCCCTTGATGGATTTCAAATGTAACATCTTCGAGTACTAACTGGGCACCGTGGTATTTTTTTATATTTTGGCCATTAACAATTAACATAATAAAGGATCCTCCTTGGTATGAAGACAGACCCTGACCTGCACGCAGCTAACACAAAAAGGCCGCAGGAAAATTCCTACGACCTTTCGGATCATTTCCGTAGAGGGTTAAGGTAGGTGTCTTTTCGTGAGTTGGTAAACCGTATGCGCATAAGTGGACAGACCTCTCGCGTCTTTGACTTCTGCATGAACGATGCCAGCCATCGCAATGGGTAACTGGCTCACACGGTTGTTTACGAACTCTCGATTCATCCTACCTTCACCTCCTTCATATACACTCTGCTAAAATAGTACCATAACCATCGGTCAATTCGCAATGGATCCCGCAAAATCTGGGCTGGGCACATAAGGGGCCTAATGCTCCCTATTACATCAAGCTCCAAATCTGCTTTCCAACCAACAGTACACATACCGCGATAAAAAGCGGCCGCACATACGCCGATCCTTTCCGGATCGCCATGCGTGAGCCCAGAAGTGCGCCGCACACCATGGCCAATCCCATCGGAATTCCGATCCAATAATTAATGGAGCCCAGCGCCATGAACGTAATTAAGCTTGCGATGTTGCTGCCGAAATTGAGAATTTTGGCGTTGCCTGCTGCCTTGACGAAGTCGAAACCGACCATCAGAAATACAAAAATAAGGAATGACCCCGTTCCTGGCCCAAAGAACCCGTCATAGAATCCTAAGACGAACGCCGCGCAGCCCATGAGGAAAGCCGTCCTCGCCGAGTACTGACTGAAGGTCGAGATGTCTCCCCAATTTTTGCGGAATATCGTATAAATCGTAATCAGAATCAGCATCACCACGACTAGCGGTTTTAGAAAATCGGAAGGAATTTGCCGCAGCACGAATACGCCGCACACCGCTCCAGCCAAGGATAGCACGAACAATCCCCGTACCGCTTTGAGATCAACATTCCCTGTCCGCATAAATGAAATCGTGCTTGTCAGCGACGACATCGTCCCCGCTAATTTATTCGTACCTAGCGCCAGCGCTGGTGGCATTCCTGTTGCCAGTAGGACTGGCACCGAAATAAGCCCGCCTCCCCCAACAACCGAATCTACATAGGCTGCCAAGAACCCGCCGACGATAACGAAAATCAACATTTCCCAACTCAAATGCAACATGATGTGAATGAACTCCTCTTGTGTTTGAATAAGTATGGTTTGTCCAACACCTATTCTCGCATGATGAACCCATTCAGGCAAGAATTTACCTGTGGTAAAAAATAAAAAATTAACTCGAACGCTTCCGTAATTCATCTATAATCCGATCGACGATTAACACTGTAGGCCATTCACCTTGCAGGACAACATCCGAATTGGCCTTTACCGTCTTTTCCATTTCTAGATAAGCAGCTCTTCCCCTGATCAAATAGTTATGTAAGTCACTTTGTAATTCACTCATCCTATGTTCCTGCTCGTTGCGTAGAATGCGTCTAGCCATGGCAATATCCAATGGGGTATCTATATAAAATGTCACATCAATAAAGTCTTTCACGGCATCATTCAAGTAAGCAAACGGATAATCAAGGACAATATAGTCTAGTGATTCGTCTTTTAGTAGAAGTTGAATATCTGTAATGAGAGGAGAAAGCATCCAAGTATTGTAGTCAGCCCCTGCCTCAAGCCACTCGCAAATATCTGGGCAATTCTCGAACTCATAATCATCAAAATAGAGAGCTTGAGCATGATCTAATTGATGGATCAAGTGTTTGATGGTCGTTGTCTTACCTCCACCCGAAACGCCAGAAAAGGATAGTACACGAGGCCTCTTATTCAAGTAAATCACACTCCATTAGGAAAAATTATCCTTTAGCATACCATATTACTCTTTAATACTCCCCCAGCCTATTACGATGCTTTTGGTCTGTTAGAATCTGTGGAAAATAGGACATTGTTTTTGTCAGCTCAACAGCAATTTCGTGAATGAGATAATGTTCTTGTTATTCAGTTTTATACTTTTTAATCGTAGGAATCTCGCCACACATGGATGGACGCTTGAGAGAATGGAATAAGTCAACCCTTAGTCATGAATTAGGTCACTCTCTTGGACTTGATGACATTGATAATACTGCTACAATAATGCATAATACTGGGAATCCTACACGAACAGTCACAACACCTCAATCAGATGACGTGACAGGAATAAGCTTATTATATAATTAAAAAGGGAGTGAATTTATATGTCATTATCTATAAAGAAAAATAAGATTATTTTTGGCATTTTCATTGCATTATGCCTATCTGCACTACTAATCTATTTATTAAACATTCCTCTTTTAACATTTAACAGCCATGGCGAGTTATCAGAGTCATTTTCAACAGTAGACGAACTCAAACAGAAAGCTGAGGTAATTGTTGAAGTCGATATTTCTAACGCACGTGCACAAAAATATAATGATGTTGTATTTACGCTTATGTTGTACTTGGGATGGTATCAAGGTAAGTTCAAACTAGATAAGTCAAGAGCAATCATTGGTAAAAATAAAGAACTGCCTACTGACTTAGAAGCTGTTACAAATAAACAAAGTCTAAATCTAGAATAAGAATTGAGTATTGATCAGTGAAGAATTCATATACATACGGTTTTTCATAGAATAAAAAATGATATAAAACTTTAAGGAACGGTTGGCTTCAACTGAGTATGCAAGGAAAGAAGTAACATCTCACGCCATAACCTACGCTGGTATCAATAAAAATAACCCCACAGCTCATCCCTGTGGGGTATTTCTATTCCAATATTTATCTCAATGTTTTCAACGCGCCGCTCCAAGCATTCACTTGGTCTAGCATTGCATTTACGTTTGCTTTGTGAAGATCAGCTGGTTTGAAAACGGAGTAGTTTTCGAAATCTGTAAATAAGGAGAAAGTCGGGTGTACGCGAACGTCAGCAACCAATAACTCACCAAGAATACCGCGTAGATGTTCAGCAGCACGAGCACCGCCAGTTGAACCATAGCTCACGATACCAGCAGCTTTGTTATTCCAAGCCTCACGTGCGGAATCCAGTGCATTTTTCAAAGCTCCTGTAATGCTGTGGTTGTATTCTTGCACGATAAATACGAATCCGTCTAAGCTATCAAGCTTCGCATTCCATGTTGCAAGACCTGGTTCTTCCCCAGTACCTTCACCCAAGAAAGGAAGTTTATACTCGGCAATATCTACGATTTCGTAAGCAGCATCTCCGCGCTCGTCAGCAACTTGCTTAATGTATTCGCCTACTTGTGGGCTAACACGTCCTTGACGGGTGCTACCTAGAATAATACCTATTTTTAATTGTTCGTTCGACATCTTTGTTACCTCCTAAAATAAAGTGAATTACTTACTTAACGTAACTTCATCAGTATAACGATTATTAGGGCTCACTGGAAGTAGGCACTTTAAAGATACCCGGTATACTTTTAGATACCTACTTCGTGTATTCGAATGAACTTTCTGCTAGCGGGCTAATTGATAATTCCATGTCCGATAATCTCCACTTTCATAACAACTTTGAAATTGGCTTTCGCGTAGTCTGTCTCCCAGTCCATCCTTTTCCACTCATTCGGATAAAAAGCCATCACATCCCGAGCGATGCCGAGTGCGTCCGAATTTGCCTGCTGAAGCAATTTGCAGATTTCATTGCCTTCTTCTGAAATTACCTCTGAGAATCGCTTGCTTAACTGTTCCATCTTTTGCTTGTCTCCGAGGTTTCCCTTCGCATATTCAATGACTCTCCCCTTCATCTTCAGGTTAATCTGAATCTGCACATGCCCCTCGGCGTCAATCCAAACCTCTTTTTTTCGCTTTAAATTCGAAATGTTAAGGGCTAAATAATCTAAAGGGTCATTTTTTTCATTGGAAGTTTTCTCCTTGATACTTCTTGTAATCACGCAAATGTCACCTTTTTCACCATTCATTAATAGATACAACATAGATTGCTCGGGTGTTAACGAATTGCCTGTAAATTTGCGAGCATGCATAAGAGCCAGACCATCGACTACAGCTTTATCGGACTCCTTCCTCAGAATGGGAATGGCGGGATCGCGCCCCGCATCGTGCAGCATAGGGTAGAGTGAATGCAGCGTCATGGATGGAACAATGGTTTCATAGTGTGCGCTTCTGAGAATTTTCCGCAAATATTCCCCTGCAGTTGCAGACCCAATACGATCAAGGCGAATCAAATCTGCAGCTTTCCCACGAACAATAGCCACTTTAGCAAGCATAGGCACATTGGAACTCCGAAAGGATGCATCCAGAATTTCAGCTAAATCTTTTTTGGCCAGCTTCTCGCCGATCAGTGATACTTGATTTTTGGAGGTACCTATTGGGCCTGCAATTTGTAACCCTATTTGTTTAAATAATGCATCTTGCAGCGTAGGTCCCGCTGCCGTTAGCACCTCATGGACGGGCGCCGTTCGTTCCTTCCCACCAGGCGATTGCACAGTTACCGTAGCAACAATCTCTTGTTGATCGTTACTATCAATCGCGGCAGCATAGATGAGTTGCAGGTTTTTGAGTTCATTTCGATAGTTGCATCCTGAGAGTAATAGGAGGCTAAGGCATCCGATCATAAGCTTTTTCATAGCGGAAGCTGCCCCCGTTTCCCTCTCAACCAAGCAAACAGTAAGAGCACAATCGGAAGACTGAGGACGATAAAACTATCAAATTGAGTAATATGCTCAAAGATTTGGACGCGATTCTCCGATCGCCAGAATATCCCCGTTAAACAGACCAGTGGGACAAGATAATATATCGCTTTCTTGTGCTCATTGCGATGAAATAATAATCCTAATCCTTTCCCTGCGCTGTAGAGGTAACTGATCTGTGTTGACGTTACTTTTACCAGCCAGATCGAAAGAAAAATCAGATCCAACCGTTCTAGAAACGGCAGGGAAATCCCATTCAAATAGTACGGCACAGGCTGCGGAATGAAATCAAGAGAATCCGGACTAAAATTAAGATAACAGATGAAAACGATGAGTAAAAAGAAGGCGGTTGCCAATCCATTTGCCCACAAAATGGGAGGGATTATACTTTTTCCTTGGGTTTGAATATCAGAATTCAGCACCAAAACCACTTCGAAACCCAAAAAGGAAAGCACAGAACTTTTTACCCCCAATAATATAGCTTGGAATCCTTCTTGCCCCACAGGCAATAGATAGCGGAAATCCATCGTGCTAAAGTTCGTCAACATGATTGCGACCATGATAATAATTAATAAGGTTATTAACGCATGGTAACGGGCAATTACCCGAATATTCTCCTTGGCCATGTATAAACAAACGATACAATTCGCAACGATGATGAGTCCGGGGTTGGTGTGAGGTAATATCCATAGCTCTACAAACATCATTTCCATCAATAAGATCAGACTGCTCGTAATGGCAAAATGTAATATATAAACCACGTTGACCAGATTCCCTAGCCATTTGCCCACAATGAGAGGTGCGAATTGATACAGGTGTTGTCGTGGAAACCTTTGGCAGAGCAAGGCGTAACCCACGAGAAGAAGCTGCACAGCAGCTCCAGCCACAAGAACCGAAATCCAGCCATCTGCCCCGGCAGCTTTATGTAAATCATAAGGGAAGGAAAGCACTGCTATTCCGATCTGCGTTTGCAAAATGAAGGCAAATAATTGAACCCGTGTCATGATGCCCTCCTATCAGACGCTTTCCCACCGAAGATTCGTTTGGGCAGTTGAACGAGCGTAGTCAGAATTCGTCTTGGATTGAATGGCGTAAACGGAAAGAAATAGGGCACGCCAAACGTCTCGAGTTTACTTAGGTGCATGAACAAGAGACTGAAGCTAAAAGCTATACCTGCAAAACCAAGGAGTGAGGACGCAATCATAATTGGAAATGAGATGAGCCGTAAGGCAAGGCGCATTTCATGTGAAGGCACGCTGAATGAAGCTACGGCTGTCAGTGAAATGACGACAATCATCGTAGTTGACACCAAATTGGCATTCACAACTTCACTTCCAATCACGAGACCCCCTACGATGGACAGCGTAGAGGCAATGGATTTGGGTAAGCGAATCGCGGCTTCCCTAAGCAGCTCAAGTACAGTAATCATGAACATCGCTTCCATGAGTGGATTAAAAGGGATATTTTCTAATGAAGCCTTCAATGAGAACACCAAATCTATGGGCAATATATCAAAATGATTGGAGACAATGGATATATAGACAGAAGGAAGTGCAACGCCAATCATGACGCTGATAAACCGAAGAAACCGAAAAAAAGTGCCATTCCACCATCTGACATTAAAGTCGTCTGCCGCTTGAAAGAACATAAAGAATGTGACTGGCAGAATCGTTGCGAATGCACTTCCGTCCACGAGTAGTGCAATACGTCCCTCCATTAAATGTGAAACCGTCGTGTCGGGTCTTTCGGTGAAAAGCAATTGTGGAAATGGCGATAAATGACTGCTCTCCAAACGATCTGTGATTTGACCCGGGGATTTGATATAGGTAGCTTGATTGGTGAGTAAATTAGCGATAATATCGTCAACAACGTTCATATCCGCGATATCGCACATGTACAGCAGCATGACATCCGTCGGGCTTTCAGAACCAAGAGTAAAATGTCGTTCAACCAAGTTGGCATTCTTCAACCGTTGGTGGATTAATTGCGCATTCATAGAAATATCATCTACGAACCCGATATGCGAGCCGCGGATCGTTTGTTCATTTTGCGTTTCTCCCACACTTTGTATGGCTCTTGTACTCGCATCGACCAATATGATATCCATTCTCTGCTCCAGCAGAATGACGCATTTACCCTGAAGCATCCCTGCGGCTGCTGACTGCAGATCAGTAACAAGCTCAATATCTAGAATAGGAAGTATATCTTCAAGACGTCCTTCACTCGATTGCAGCAAGGGTTTGAGAATGTCCGATTGCAGTTTATCTGTATCTGTAATTGTAGTTAGATAAAGGAGGCTACCCTTGCGGCCATGCAAGGTAAACCCTCTGGATCGCACATCATCAGAAGAATGAAAGCACTGGAAAAGATGACGAATATTCGTCTCAAGCTCTTCCGAGATTTGAGATGACTCCTGCTCGATTTCCATACGCTTTCCCTCCCGTTCTGCTATATTTCCGTTAGTATTTACCCATTTCATGGGATTATCCAGATACAACCATGCGAAAAAACCGCCCAGGCGCTATGCCCAGACGGTTTCCTTAGGTTTCCTTCCTACATCTATTGAATACTAATCGCATCGCCAGTTGGCTCCAGAGGAAGTTGCAGAACTGTGTTATCCCGAACCATGCCCGTGCTAACCGGATTCATACCGAAAAGGATGACATCGCGCATGTTCCTTTCTTTTTTGTGTTGCTGTCGACGGATTCGCCAAAGAATTCTAACAACCCGATACGTTAACTTCTTCATTTCACCCCCTCTCATGACTTGATGAAATACACTACTACTCTCTTTTCGCCATAGCTGCGCCTGAGTTAGTACGGTTTAATCGACTAACTCCTCTCAGTTCGCCATTGCTGCGACATGCTCCCCTAGAATATATCTCGGCGCCAGCCATTCAACTTGGCAACGGCCTCGACGTAGAAATAATCTCCGTATATCAACGAAACATCGATATTCTGTCCCGCAGGCTTATATCCTGTGCCATGTAATAGGATGGCTTCATGCCCTTCGCCCGCCATGTAACTCTCCGTTAGCGAGCGAATCATTCGCTCCGCTTTCCCCTGATACAATCTAGCTTCATGTGCCGAGACATGGCGCGCGATTTCGAGCAGGCCTGATGCCGCGATGGCTCCCGCGGAGCTGTCTTTGGGCTCTCCTTCGGCGGAATCCGTTCGGAAATCCCACAATGGCACATGATCGTCAGGCAGCGAAGCGATGAAATAATTGGCCGCTCGCTTAGCCCCATCAAGATAGCGCTGGTCGCCTGTATTTCTGTATGCATTGGCCAACCCATAAATAGCCCAAGATGCTCCCCGGCTCCACGCCGAGTCGGGTCCAAATCCTTGCCCGCCAAGCGCTTCAATGAACTCGCCTGTCTCAGGATCGAAACTGACGATGTGGTTCACGGAGCCGTCATCCCGAAGGAAATGCTTCAATACCGTATCCGCATGGCGAATAGCGATATGTTTATACCGCGGGTCACCCGATTCACGGCTAGCCCAAAACAATAACGAAAGGTTCATCATGCAATCTATGATGGCCCAGCCAATCTTATCGAAATTCCAAGCACGGATGAATTGCCCCTCTGTATTAAACCGGCCCGCTAAGAAATTAGCGGCTTGCATGCCTCGGCGATATCCGTCAGCATCGCCAGTTAGTTCGTATTTCACGACAGCTGTCGGTAGAAATTGAAAGCCAACATCATGGTGGAGCTCTTGGGATGGTTTAATTAACCACCGCTCAATTCGTTCATCCCAAGGCCAGGCCACCTGCTTGTAATGCTCCTTCCCCGTCAGTTCATGCATGATCCACAGAATGCCTGGCCAAAACCCGGACGTCCACCAATCCGTCTGTGTGTTATCATACACACCGTCTGCTTTAGCCACATGGGGGCATTTCTCCCCCAATTGCTCAATCATGCTATCGACTTTCGTCTCTAAGCGTAATTTCAACTGCTCCCAATAGACTAGTTCCATCTGTTTTGTCACTTGTTGTTCTACTTGTTGTTCTACTTGTTGTTCTACTTGTTGCGCCTCTTGTTGTGTCACTTGTCCTTCCCCCTCCTGCTAACTCGGTAACGTTTGTCTCTGAAATTTAACCTGGTTAATTTCCCCCTGCAGTTCTTCTCCAGCGATCCAGCGCGCCAAATCTTCTACAACTAAGAGTCCCAGCTTACTCTTCCAATAGTGATTAAACCCGCCAATATGCGGGAAACAATACGCATTGGAAAGTTGAAGCAGCGGATGCTCCATAGGCAATGGCTCCACATCAAATACATCTAAAGCAGCTGATATGCGTCCGGAAGTCAGCTCATTCAGCAGTGCCGCTTCCTCAATAATCGGACCCCGGGCCGTATTCACAAGCAAGGCGCCATCGGGCAGCAGGCTCAATTCATGGGCTCCCAGCATCCCTCTCGTTTTCTCCGTTAAAGTATTATGTAAGGAGAGCACGGAGCTGCGCGATAGCACTTCTTCGAGTGAGCAAAGTTTGACACCAAGCTCCTGCGCTTCTTCCTCCGAGCAGTTTCCCGAATACAGCAGAATCTCTGCCTCATAAGGCTGGAGGAGACGGATAACTTCTCGCGAGATTTCTCCGTATCCGATAAGCCCGATCGTTTGACGATACAGCCCCTTCACGAACTCGCGATTGTTCTGCGTCCATCCCCCCTGCTTCAATCGCAGACTATACCCGGATAAATCCCAGCTGCCATGCAGCATTAGCGCAACTGCCAGTTCAGCAGTCGAACGGGCCAAACACGTATTCGCATTGACTACCGTTATACCCAACTCATACACTTGGGGATCAACCATCGGCACAAGGGTACCTGCCGCATGCCCGATAAATTTTAACCTCCGTGCCTTCTCCAAAACACCAGCATCCAACTTTGCTGACCCCCAAGAAGTGATACAAATATCATAATCACCAATACGCTCTGCCAGTTGACTGGAATCCAAATGTTCATCGGTCCAATCTACTTCGCACAGGGCATTCAACTGCTGAATGGTGTCTTGTTGGAAAATCAATTTACGTAAATGTGGATCACTCACCGTTACTAATGCTCTCATATGGATCTACACCTCGATTATCGATTCATCAGACCTGATTAATGTTGTTTACCAGATTAGCCATATAACGTACGTACGTAGGCAGCACAACATCCGGCTCACTCCCAGCAATCCTTAATTCCTGTCGCCATTTCGTTTCCCATTCCAAGGAAAAATAACCATCATAACCACTCGCAAAGAGTAATTCAACAATACGCTGATTTGGGCTGCAGCCCTCACCTAACAGCGTATAAGCCCAATCGTGATGTATCGGATCTGCCCATGGCTTGCCATCCTTCATATGCACATGCACACAATCCTTACCCAACGATCTAAGCGTTTCTTCCGGTTGCTCGCCATCCTCAAGCGGATGCAGCACATCCCAAATGACAGCGCAATTCGTCCGATTTACATCATCTAGTAACCCACGTAATACTTTACCTGTCGCATATTCATTATGTGACTCAATCCAAACACTTACCGAAGCTTCGCTTGCCAAATCGCACATATAGCGAATCGTTTTCACGATCCTTTCGTGATTCAACGCCACCATCGGATCATCGAATCTACGCATGAAATTGCCTAAGAAAATACGAATAGCCTTTGACCGAAAGTCCTGAGCGAACGCCAGCAACTGGGGAATAACGTCTCAACCTGCTGACGCTCGGCATCTCCCAAGCCTTTCACACAAAGACCCGATCCAATATCGGTTACTTGGACTCCCGCAGAAGCTAATGCCTCTCCAGCTTGCCTGCGAATAGCCCGATCTGTCTCTAATTTCCCCCAAGCATGGATTCCTTCGCGTAGCTCGATGCCTGAATAGCCATAATCAGCGCATGCACCGATGAGCTGCGCTACGCTCCATTCTTCACAAGGAAGAGTACTAAAAGCTAGCTTCATCCCGTTCACCATGTCATTAACCTTTCACAGAGCCGAGCAGCATGCCCTGATTGAAATATTTTTGCATGAATGGATAAATCAAGAGCATCGGTACAGCACCTACAACAACAGCTGCCATTTTAACGGGTGGACCGAAGGCATAACCGCCTGCTGTTAGCTCTAAACCTGTGTCGGACACGATTAATAATTGACGTAAGAACACTTGAAGCGGCCATTTCCCAGGATCATTGACATACAGAATCGCTGTGAAATATGTGTTCCAATTCTGTACCGCATAGAACAACGTGAACGTCGCGATAACCGGCATCGAAAGCGGAATGATGATGGTCCAGAACAGCCGCCATTCCCCACAACCATCGATGCGCGCGGATTCTTCCATTTCGCTAGGCACGTTTTGAAAAAAGCTGCGAATCACGATCATATTGAACGGCGTAATCGCTGTTGTCAGGAAGATCGCCCAGTACGTATTCAGCAAATGCAACTCTTTGACAACCAAATATTGCGGGATAATGCCGCCTGCGAACAACATCGTGAAGACGACGAGGAAGTTGAGCGTTTTGCGCCCCCTCAGCCAACTTTTCGATAAGCCATACGCCATTAAACAGGTCGTGACCATATTGATGGCCGTACCGAGCACCGTGATGTAGACGGCGTTTTGGATTGATTTTGTAAACAAATCATTGAAATATAAATATTTATAGGCGTCTAGGCTCCATACTTTAGGAAGGAGGAAAAAGCCTCTCGTATTCATCTCATGGGTCGTTGCGAACGAGCTAAATAGCACATATAAGAACGGAAAGCTCACAATGACTAAAGCGACTAGCAACACACCATACAAAACGATGCGGAAGGGAATATCTGCTTTTTGCATCCGGAAATTCATCAGTATACGCCCTCCTCACCTAATTTTTTGGATAAACGGTTGGCTCCAATAACTAATACTAAGCCGACTAAGGATTTGAACAACCCAACTGCTGTTGTATAGCTGAAAGCGCCTTGCAATACACCATTGCGGTACACATAGGAGTCGAACACATCGGAGACCCCGATATTAATTGAATTTTGCATCAGATAAATGTGTTCAAACCCGACTTCCAGCACCGAGCCTAATCGTAAAATGAACAGGATAATAATCGTCGATTTGAGCGCCGGCACATTAATACTCCACATCTGGCGCCACCGCCCTGCTCCATCTACTCTCGCTGCTTCATACAGGGTCGGATCCACCGCTGCCAGCGCAGCTAAGAAAATAATCGCGTTCCAGCCCGCTTCTTTCCAAATATTTTGGAACACATACACCGAACGGAAGTAATCCGGATTCGTTAACAGTTCAACTCGCTCTAACCCCATCGAAGCCAATAAGTTATTGATTCCTCCGCTTTGCGTGGCAAACAAGAGAACCGTAATTCCCACAACGACAACCCACGAGAAGAAATGGGGCATGTAGACGATTGTCTGCATCGTTTTGCGGAACCAGCGAACCTTCACTTCATGGAGCAATAAGGCTAGCACCACCGGCGCTGGGAAAAAGAAGATCAGATTGAATAAGCTGACGAGCATCGTGTTTCTTAGCAAAATGAAGAAATCTGGTTCTGTGAATAATTTCACAAAGTGATCGAATCCAACCCATGGACTATCCATAAACCCTACAAATGGGTCATATTGTTTAAAAGCGATAATAATTCCGCCCATCGGCAAATATTTGAAAAGAATGAAAAATAATAACCCTGGCGCAATCATGATATAAAGGGGGAAACCTCGTTTCACATCTTGCCAGAGCTTGCTAGAAGGGGTTGTTCGTTTGCCAACTGTTATCCCTTGGACTTCCATAGGCTGCTCTCCTTGTTTAAAGGACACCTCCCCTTCACAGGAAGGTGCCCGGCATCATGTCATTTCGTTACTTCAACTTCCGTTATTTCGTTGCTTGGTACGCCGCATTCATCTCTTGAATAATCGTGTCGCCGCCTGCCGCTTTCCAGTTCGCTACCGCTTTGTCCACGAATTCAATCGGCTCTTTCCCGTAAATCACTTGAACGAGCGCATCCAGCCATTTGCCGTTAATTTCTTTGCCTTTTTCCGCTAACGTTGGGGATACTAGGCCAGCACCTTTATTTACCCAAGTATACTTCTCATTGTTGTTGATCCATTGCGTGATTACTTCAACATCTTTGGGGTTATCAAACTTGTACAGTTGGTGCATCGGATCTGGTTTAATCCACAACCAGCGAAGCTTCTTAGGAATGTCTGTATCCGTTGCCGGCAGCTTCTCGAATTGATTCGCAGACACTTTTTTGTAATGCACATCTGGAACGCCATGCTTCGCAAAATCATAGCCTTCTTCCGTAGATAACCAATCGTATATTTTCAGCAAACGATCTTGAATCTTCGCATTACTCTTCGCATTGAATACGATCTTTTGACCGCCAACATTATCAAATGTTACCGTTCCTCGTAGACCTGTCGGCCCCGCCGGAGGCGTCAATTGTGCGATCTCGGCTTTCGGATCTGCTTTCTTCACGTTAGGGATAACTGTCGTAAACAAATTGTTCGTATTCACATACGATACACCGGATTTTCCTGCATAAAATTTGCTCTCTGGATCATTTTGCTTGTTCACAAAGAAATCTTTATCGAGCACACCTTCTTTGTACGCTTTATTCAAGAAAGTAACGTATGATTTCAATTCATTTGCCTGTGCTTGAACAGGAACCAGCTTGCCGCCTTCTTCTTTCCATCCATTCGCTAGGCCGAATGCTGCTTCCAGATAATCCGGTCCATATACACCGCCAATAATCATTTGCTGCGGATAAAAAGTGAAGCCATACGTGTCTTGCTTGCCGTTGCCGTCCGGATCTTTGGTCGTGAAGGCTTTGGCCACTTCATAGAATTCATCAACCGTTTGCGGCTCCTTCAGCCCCAATTTATCCAGCCAATCCTTCCGAATGACCAAGGAATCACGATTGCCTTCACTCCAAAGCGGAATGCCAAGGTACTTATCTTTCGGATTCAAAGCACTCCATAACTGATCAGGTACTACTTTTGCTAGATTTGGATATTTGGCCAGCTTTGGCTTAAGATCCATGAAAACATTTTTCGTTGACCATTTCGTGAAAAACTCAGGATCAATATAGAAGGCATCCGGGAGATCATTGGAAGCCGCCAGCACATTCAACTTCTCGACATAATTGTCCGAAGGAATCCACAGCATTTTCAGATCAATGTTAAATTTATCGTTCAAATATTTGATGCTTGGATGATTGTCCGGCCAACCGCCGCCTGCATAGGAGCGAGACATCATCGTGATCGTCAGTTTCTCTTCCTTTTCCGGCACCGCAGTCGTAGCAGCAGCTGTCCCTGTAGCAGTAGGCTGTTTCGTATCCGTGCTTTGGCTGTCATTTTTCGTGGAGGCACAGGCTGTTGCTAGGACGCTTAATGTCATCACCGTGACTAAACCTATCGCTTTCTTTTTCATGAAGAAACCCACCTATTCGTTTGTAATGTCCCTTACATGTATGATGATACCGAATTGGCATGGCAAAGGCTTTATCCTACTCTTTGATTTGTTATCCGATTCTATGCTCTTACACGATTCTTAGCTATTTCGAGGAATAAGCACCGACACGACCGTCCCTTTACCGGTAAAAGAGTGTATCCGCAGCCCATAACGTTCCCCGTAATGCAGCACTAAACGAGCATGTACATTGGCTAATCCTAGCGACTGCTCTTTGACGTATTCATTCTGCACGTTAGCTGTAATCCGACTAAGCGTCTCTTGTATCCGCAACAACCGTTCCTCTGGAATGCCAGGGCCGTTATCCGCAATTTCAATCATTAAATCCTCTTCTACATCATACGCACTCACGAAAATCCCCCCATCCCCGCCTTGCCGCTCAATGGCATACTTCACCGCATTTTCGACAATGGGCTGCAGGGATAGCTTTACAATCCGGCAATTTAGGAACTTTTCATTCACATACAGCTTACTTTCAAAACTATCTGGGAAACGAATATGCGTGATCTCCAAATATTTGGTCAAATGATTCAGCTCATCCTTGAGGGTGACCTCCACCCCTTGAATGTTCGCTGTATAGCGATATATTTCACCTAAGTTTAAAGCCATTTTCTCCAGCAGCGGTGCCTCTTCTAAATAGGCGATACTCTTCATAATATCCAGCGTGTTGTACAGCAAATGGGGATTGATTTGATTTTGCAGCGCTTGGATGAAGGCATCCTTCTGCTGTAGGCGGATATGGGCTTCTTTTAAACTTAAATCTGTCACGGTCGTGACCAGATCATCCAATTGCGTGACCATCTTATTGAAATTCCGATTTAACTGTTGGACTTCATCTCGACCTGGAGCAGCCAGCGCTCTCGTTTGAAAGTCTCCTTTGGAAACCTTCTGCATCAGCCTACCCAGCTGGACGATCGGCTCTACGAAATGGTGGGACAGCTTAGGGATTAAGAAAATAATCAGTAGCAAAATGATAATTAAGGCGTAGAAAGTTGAGTTTCTAGCTGCATTCAGTCCGCCCGCCATCTCTTCAAACGGGACAAAAGATACGATTTGCCAAGGGGTGATCGTCGACTGCGAGCTGGAAACGAGCATTTTCTTATTCTGCCAATTCTGTACCGTCACTTCTTCTTTTTGACTCAGATCAATGGTGGCTAAGGAGGTTTGCGAACGCGGTAAGCCGAGCCAATCTGGGTTCGGATGATAGACAATCACGTCGTCCGACGACACGATAAAAAACTCACCGCTCGTGCCAAGCGTCGATTTGTTAAACGTTCGGTCGATTTCGCTGAGCTGCAGCTCGACAACAAGTTTGCCGATATTGGCCATCCCATCGATACCGGTAATCGGCACGATTAACGAAATAACAGGAATGCCGTTGGACATCCCCTGCTGGATGCGATGTGTCTGAACAACTTGTAGCGTGTCTTGATTCGGCATCGAGTACCAGGGTTGTTCTTTAATAATTTGCTCGGCCCCAATCGCATAATCGTAGAGAGAGATCACCTGATTATCCTTCGATACGAGAAACATCACTTGAATTTCTGAATAGTTGAGGGAAAAATACGATTGCAGCTTCTTCTCAATGCCTTGTTTCTCCGAAGGGGAGTATTCTCGGTTATCGACTAAGAACTTCTGAATTTCGGCGTCCGTGATCAAGGTCGATAGCGATTTGGCCATTTGTTTAAAATAAAATTCCATATGATAATTCAGGCGCGTCGTCGCTTCCTTGGAAATCATCGTGAAATCCTTTTGCACCGCACGGCTGTAATAGTTATGGGAAAATAACGCCATCACCGTTACGGAGAGGACGCATAGCGTAAGGAAGGCAACTGTCATTTTGAGCTGAACGGAGTATTTATAGATCCACTGACTATTCATAAGCCCAGCTTCTTTCTGTATTCATTCGGAGACAGACCCGTCGCCTGCTTGAACACACGATTGAAATACGGTACCGTGGTGAAGCCGACCTCGGAGGCCACTTGATAAATTTTCATATCGGAGATGAGCAGCTCCTTCGCCTTCATCACCCTAGTTGCATTCAGATAGTTCACGAAGGAATCACCGGCATGCTTTTTGAAAAGAACACTGAAGTACGCCACGCTTAGATTCGCTTTCGCCGCCAATTCCGCGATCGTTAGCTCCTCTTTGTAGTGCTCTTGAATATATTTGCACAGCTTATGGATAACGCCTGTGGAGTTGAAATTCATCATCTCGGGGTAGCAATTCAGCCATTGGTGCAGAATACACTGCATCCGCTCCGTGATGGCGCTGTCTGAGCTATCGGTCATGTCTTTGATTTCCCACTTAGGATAAATATCTTTCAGAATCTGTTCCCATTACTCAAAAAGCATGGCGCACAGCGTCGTGCGGATCCCGTCATGTCTCCCTTTTAGGCGTAAAAGATTGTGGACTAATTCCTGGCTTTTCTTCACCAGTTGATCAGGTTGGTACTCAGGAAGCTCATAGATGAAATCTTCGATATGGACAAAATGCTGGTACACATCCTGAAGCTGCTTGAGACGGTTCATCGAGCGCAGCAGGGCATCCTTCAAATCGCTTTCGGAAAGCGGTTTCAATAAATACTCGGTGACACCGTAACGAATCGCTTTTTGCGCATATTGAAAATTGTCAAAACCACTGATGATGATCGTGACAATGGGATAATTTCTAGCTTGTATTTGCTCAATGAGCGCTAGCCCATCTTTCTCCGGCATCATAATATCGGCAATCACAATGGAAGGCCATAGCGTCTGGATCATGCTCCACGCTTCTTCCCCATTCTCTGCCTCGCCAACAACTTCAAAGCCAGCACCGATATTCTCAATCATTTTCACTGTCGCCTTACGGATCCAAGGCTCATCCTCTACAACCAAAACACGATACATGACAGTTCTCCTCTCGGATGTTGGGTAACAGGTTACACGCGTTCTGCAATGATTGTTATGATGATAACATAGGCATGGTAGATGTGTGAATCGTAGACCGCGCAAAAAGCACCTCCAGCCGCTATTGCAGCCGAAGGTGCCTCCTTTACTACTTTTAAATTAACCCAAATCAGGCGTATCCGTTAGCTCAATGACGGCATTCTCGGTGTGGTGCAGTTCCAGTACGATGATCTCATTGCGCCCTGCTTGTAGTAACGGGGCTGGCAGATACAACGTGTTTTGAGGGCCTTTTTCCCAGAAGCGGCCGAGGTTGAAGCCATTGATCCATACGACGCCTTTGGACCAACCGGTTAACTTGACGAACGTATCTCCTGCATCATCTATAAGAAATTCCCCGCGATAGAGCGTAGGACGATCTGCACCAACCTCCGCCTCCTCACGCCCAAACGGAATCACCGCTAGATTGTCTAGTGGGAGTGGATGTATCGTCCAGTCAAAAAGGAACTGATTATTCATTCGCACGCCTTCCGTAATGCCTTTGCAATCTCGTAGACGTGGACCATAGTTAACACGACCCATGTTCTCAACGACGATATCCAGCTTCGCTCCCCCAGCAGGAATGTCCATCTGGAGTGGACGTGGATCCCATCGTTCTACCGTACCTTGATATACGCCATCCAAGAATACTTGCGCACGATCGTGTACCTCTTGAAGGTGTAATTTCTCGCCCACACGTGGTCCGGACACTCGCGTCGAATAGACGATGAAGCCATAATCTTGTCCTAGATGCTCCATTGACACGGGATAGGTCCGCTCAATTGGTTTTGACACATACGCCAAAGAGTCCAGCAAATCAGCCTTTTCCGTCAAAGCAATTTTACCGTAGCTTTTCTTCTTACTAGGTGCAGGCAGTGCTGGAAGTTCGTCTTCACTTTTGCGCAAATAGTTAGCAATCACCTTACGAACAGCGTTATATTTCTCCGTCACATCACCACATTCGGACAAGGGTGAATCGTAATCGTAGCTAGTAATTGTCGCTTCATACTTCTCTTGATAGTTCGCACCGTTGTAGAATCCGAAGTTCGTTCCACCGTGGAACATATAGAAATTGACCGAGGCACCCGCTCGCAGCATCCGATCGAATACATCTGCGACATCTCCAGCTTCACGCGTGTGATGAGGCTTTAACCAGTGGTCAAACCACCCGTTCCAATACTCCATGCAAAAAAGCGGCTCATTCTCACGATACTGACGGAATTTCTCGAAAGCTGCTTCCGGCTGTGAGCCGAAATTAACCGTAGCCAGTGTGCCCGGCACCGTACCACCTTGCAGCATGCCATCCTCAGGGCCGTCTGATGTAAACAGCAACACGTCCACGCCGCGACTGATTAACCCGTCTCTTAAATAGGTTAAATACGCGGTATCATTTCCGTAGCTGCCGTATTCATTCTCAATTTGCACAGCTAGAATCGGCCCGCCATTCGTGCTGAGTAGCGGCTTCAAACGAGGAATCAACTCATCGTAATATCGATCCACTTTTTGCAAATACATCGCATCCATACAACGTAATTTCATAGAGGGATATTGAAGCAGCCACGCTGGCAATCCACCAAATTCCCATTCCGCACAAATATATGGACTAGGCCGCACAATCACATGTAGACCCAGGTTTCCTGCTAGTTGAACGAATGCCTCCACGTCCGCGAGACCGCTGAAGTTGTATTCACCTTCCTTCGGTTCATGCAAATTCCAAGGTAAATATGTCTCAACCGTATTAAAACCGCAGGCTTTCAACTTTAACAAGCGATCTTCCCAATAAGCCGGCACCACACGGAAATAATGAATGGCTCCTGAAATCATTTGAAATGGCTCGCTATCTAGTAAAAATTGTTTATTTCCAAGAGCTAAAATAGCCATATGTATCCCTCCAGCACCCACATAAAAGTCGTGTTGTTCTCTCTTCATCATCGCTGAAAAGCGACTCCCCCTCAATCTCCAAATGGAGCATATTCTATACCAAATGTGCCAACAGATGTTACAATAGACAGAACATATGGAGCGGAAAGAGGCGACGTTAAAATGGAGGATTTGTACCGGGATATTTACCGTTTTCCAAACATGATCCAGACGCTGCAAGTGACAGGCTGCCACTTCGGACTACAGCCTCCAGGTTGGGAATATCCACGGCATCATCATCATTTATTTGAGCTGCTGTATTGCTCGGAGGGAGAAGTTATTCACGAAATCAATCGTGAAACGATTACCATGAGGGAAGGAGACTGGCTGCTGATCAAATCCAGTGTTAGGCATCGCTCATCTAACAAGGCAGCTACAAATTATGGTTACTTTAATGTGCATTTTGACCTCGATGATGCCGATATTCGCAGTCTGCTTGCTGCGGCAGCTTACCGGCACATGTCTAGGCAACAGGCGGAACGCAGCAGGCTGCGGTTCTATGTGAGTGAGCTGGAGGCCGTTATGCAGCGCAATCACGCCAAGGACTCCGATCCTGAACAAGGACAGCACAACTCGCTGCGATTTGAAGACAAGCTGCTGCTGCAATCGTACACGCTGCTCATCATCCATGATGTGCTTTATCTACTGAAGCTGAAGCAACAAACCACACCCAAACATCACCCATCTGATCAGAGCAAAGATGCGTCCTTATTTAGTACGGATGTGGCACATGCCATTGAAGAAAAGCTGTCGCTCGGCATTAGCGAGGAAGCGAGCGTTGCGGGGATTGCCAAGGAGATGAACCTTAGCCGCAGCCAGTGCTCTAAGCTTTTTTCTAACGTGTATGGCTTATCACCGCGCCAGTACGTCAGCCAGCAAAAACTCAAGCTGGCCAAGGAACTGCTCGTCACGACGCATCTGCCGATGACGATCATTGCCGATAAGCTGGGCTTCCAGTCCGCCAGCCACTTCTCGCGGCAATTTCGCCGCTGGACTGGCCAGTCGCCCAGCGAGTTCCGCCCGAAGCACCATACGGTGCAATAGGATGTTGCGCGGGGCTCGGGGGCAAGCTTGGCGAGCTGTAATAAACATGGGTCGGTAAACGACCACTGCTGCATTCGATTAGTCCGAAATCGCCGAACTAATCCTAGTAACTCTGTCCATTAAAGTTAATTAGTTCGAAATTAGAGACTGTCGATTAACTGTTTATCCTGAATAATCTTATGCATCATTTAAAATTTAGAGAAACAACGGGGAACTTTTGCAACTCGAGATAACTTATCGCTCCCATGACATAGAGATGAACCTCGTTCGCAAAATAACGTTATGAAAACATCTTATTTGTTAGTTTAGAAGAGAATACGAGAGAATAACGTTATAAAATAACGCTATTTCACCATAAATGGATAAATACCACTCCATTCGGTCGAAATAGCGTTATTCCGTAATGCTATTTCTTCGCAGAACATGCCAATGTAGCAAATAACGTTATGGCACACCTTTATTTGAAATCGCATGTGAGCGTACCTTTGTAAGGAGAGACAAGCTCCTCTAAAACCGTGAATTCTTATAAGAATTCACTAAGTTGCATATTTATTAAGTCTCGATTCATTAATCGACAGTCTCAATTACCCAAGTAAATCAACCCAAACAGCACACCAATGGGAAAAACCGTCCAATAGTTCGGTAAAATCGAACTATTGGACGGTTTTTACATGTAATGTTCAATTTAGTTCGAAGAAATCGGACTAAAGCACCGATAAGTTCGACTTACTCGGTGCTTTCGCCGCGCGGGCCCTACTCACCTATCCGCACCTCAATACCAAGCCCCTCCATCGTGTCCACCCACTCCTTCGGGCAGCCGACGTCCGTGATCACCATGGATATTTCCTCCAGCTTCGCGACTCTGGCAAACGTAGACAGGCCGAATTTGCTATGATCTGCAACAAGGATACACTCTTCCGCTCTTTGCATCATTTTGCGCGAAATCACCGCTTCAGCCAAATGGAAATCAGTTAATCCATCTGTAAACGAAATGCCTCCCGCTGAAATAAAAGCTTTGTTTACTTTAAATTGATCAAGCATTTGATCAGCCAATGTACCTGTCACCGCCTGACATTCTTGATTAACTTCCCCGCCAGCAAAAATAATTCGTCCGCGGAATGACTCCATCGCCAAATTGAGAATCGGAATTGAGTTCGTAATGATTGTCACATTTGTCTTATCGCTCAAAAAGGGCACAATCTCAATTGTCGTTGTTCCATTATCCAACATGATGGTTTCCCCATCTTGAACCAGGGACGCCGCTAATTTCCCAATCGCTGCTTTCTCGGGTTTCATCATTTGCACGCGGTTCAGAAAAGGAGGCTCGACCATCTCCATGCGCATTTTGACGGCGCCGCCATACACCTTGCGCAGTTTGCCTTCCTTTTCCAAGCGATCCAGATCCCGACGAACTGTTTCCGTCGAAACCGTGAGCAACTCAGACAGGTGATGCACCTGTACTTTTCCTTCCATTTCCAAATGATGAAGAATCGTCACCCTGCGATCTTCATAGGTTAATGACATAATAACCTCCTAATATGACCGTTCTCTAATATATCTTGTTGTTTTATGTTGTTTTCACTAGTTTAGGGGTTTGCGCTAGGTGTGTCAATCTAGGCAACCTAATCCCTCCTCTCAACAAAAAATTGCTCGTTGACAGTTCTGCCCAACCCGTTTACAATTGGCAACAAACAACAACATAACTAATGAAATCAACATGATTCCACAAACATTAATCAGATCGGAGGCTATATTCATGTTCAAGCAACAACCGCTGACTTTTCGTGAGGATCACACATTTACAATCACGCAGTTTACAGATGTACACTGGATCGATGCCCGGAAGGAAGATCAACTGACTCTTCGTCTGATGGAGGAAGTACTCGATGCCGAGCAGCCTAATCTAGTTGTCTTTACCGGAGACATCATATACACCGGGCCTGTTTCCGAGGGAGAACACCACTGTGAAGATCCACTTCAAGCTTTTCGCGACGCTGTGCAAGCTGTAGAAGCTCGCCAAATCCCATGGGCTATGGTATTTGGTAATCACGACACCGAAACCCTCATCACAAGACAGGAACTCATGAATAGCGTCCTTACTTATCCTCACACGGTGACACAATTTGGTCCTATGGATATTAGTGGCGTCGGCAACTACTGTCTCTCCATCCAGGGCCGTGACGGACAGTCTGCAGCGAACTTATACTTTTTCGATTCAGGCAGTCATTCGACCGTACCACATATTCGAGGCTATGACTGGATTCGCAGCGATCAGATCCATTGGTACAGGGAGCATTCCCGTAACGCGCAGCGCGAGCTGCCCGCTCTTGCTTTTTTCCATATCCCGCTTCCCGAATATCAGCAAGTATGGGAGCGTGCAACCTGCTACGGAAACAAGCACGAGAATGTTTGTTGTGCTCCTGTAAATTCTGGCCTTTTTGCAGCCATGGTTGAAATGGGTAACGTCGTTGGAACATTCTGTGGCCATGATCATGTCAATGATTACTGGGGAGAGCTGCACGGGATTCGCCTCTGTTATGGCAGAGCGACAGGCTACAATACCTATGGGAAAGAAGGCTTTCATCGCGGCGCAAGAATGATTCGCCTCCGTGAAGGCGAGCGAGCATTTGAAACTTGGCTGCGACTCGCTGACGGCACCGTCATTCGTGATCAACCCGAACACTCACCAACGCTGTAACCCCATTTACGTTTGGAGCTGATCACTTGTTAACTGCATCAATTTTACTCGTTATTGCTTCAGGACTTGCCCATGCCATCTGGAGCTTGTTTACGAAAAGCAGCCTGAACAAAGGCGTTTTTCTATGGTCCATTATCATGGTCACCACCGTTATCCTGCTTCCTTACTTAATCAAAGAATTATGGTTCACACCGTTAACTCTATCTGCATACGGATTACTTTTACTATCTGCCGCCTTACAAGCCGTTTATGCGCTCTTATTATCACGTACCTACAATATGGGGGATCTTTCGCAGATCTATCCGATTATGAGAGGAACCAACACGTTATTTATCCCAATTTTCGGTGTCCTATTTCTACGTGAATCCTTATCGCCACTTGGATGGATGGGACTGCTATGTATGGTCATTGGCTTCCTATTGCTCAGCGGTATCTTCACAAGTTCACGATCTTCTGGACAGAAGTCTGTCCAATCGCTTACTCCCTTTCTCATGGCACTTAGTGTAGGGTTGTGCACGACTTGCTACGTACTTGTCGATAAGCTGAATCTCGCACATATCTCGCCTATTGCCTTACTGGAAGTGACGAATATCGGATTCGTCGCAGGTCTTACACCGCTTGTTATTGCTTCCAAACAACTGCGTAGAGAGTGGCAGATCAACTTCAAAACGATTGCTCTTGGCGCCATTCTCAATCCAGTGTCGTATTTATTATTTCTTTTCGCCATGAAGTACGCGCCTGTTGCCCATATTTCCCCACTACGAGAAATTGGAACAGTTTTCGCCACCCTTCTAGGCATCTTTATTCTCAAGGAGAAACAAGGTACCTTACGTATTCTTTGCTCTATTCTTATTTTAATTGGGATTCTAGTTATCAGTTTTTGGGGATAAAAAAGGGAGGAATAACCATGAGCAATTGTAATCGTGTCATTATTATTGGTTGGGATGGCGCAGGCAACTTTGTCCGTGATGCGCATACCCCGAATTTGGACCGTTTGTTCCAACTAGGTGCCTCTACGCTAGAAGCGCAAACTGCATCCCCTACCATCAGCGCGGAGTGTTGGGGAACTTTACTGCACGGAGTTAATCCTGTGAAACATGGACTTACGAATACCAAAGCAGAAGTAGAAACCTTCCCTGACGACTCACCTTATCCATCTATTTTCCGCGTAGCTAGAGAAGCGTTCCCACTTGCGAAGCTAGCCGCCTACAGCGCCTGGAAGCCCATTAACGACGGGATTATTGAGTCTTCGATCGGCGTGCACAAAATCTCCATGCCAGATGATGAACTCGTCCAAGCTATAGCCGCTTACATACAGGAGAACCTGGATTTCAAGCTGCTCTATGTGCAACTCGATCTCCCCGACGCCGCTGGTCATAAGTATGGGTACAATATGCCAGAACAGCATCGTGTTATTGAGGAGTCGGACCGTCAGACTGGCGTTATTCTAGGGGCACTTGAACAAGCTGATCTATTAAAAGATAGCCTCATCATCGCCGTCACCGATCACGGTGGTGGTGGCGAGCATGCCTTCAATCATGGCAGTGACCATCCATGGGATAAAACCATTTTCTGGAGCTGCATGGGGCCTGGCATCTCACCTGGTACGAAGCTCGACAATGTCACCATTGCCGATACCGCAACCGTCGTCGCGCATGCGCTCGGACTGAATGTGCCCGCTTCCTGGGAAGGTACCTTACCTCATGGATTGTTCCACGACCATTCCTAAGTAAAGAGGAGTTAAGCAGCTACATGCTGCTTAACTCCTTTTTCAAGTAAACCCTCCCGTGTCATACACACCGAAGTGATTTATTGTGGGATTCACACGCGATTCTGTGATCGCAAGACGGATATACCTCGCAGTAATCCTCGGCACTCGGCATATTTTCTTATACCCGACCACCGTGCCTTCATATAACGGCTTCCATTCTTCTCCGTCTTTATAAGCCAGCTGAAAACGTTCGATCCGTTGTCCTGATTGAATATATTCCTTCAACACAATACGATCCCATGTCATGACCTTGCCAAGGTCCATCTCCAATTCGGCACGCTCCGTCCCCTCTAGTGGACACCAATACGTGTCAGAACGTCCATCCGTGACATGATGCGCTTCCACATCACTATCTCTGGTCTGAGAGGCCTTCACATACGCCCCCGCAGCCTGATCTGTTCCATACGTTCCACGAAGCCAGTGTCCCAACTCACGCAGATGCCTAGCATCTGTCTCATGAATGAGTCCACGCTTATCAGGCGGCAGATTGAGCAGCAGCGCACTGTTGCCCCCTACCGTGCTTTCATATAAATGAACCAGTTCCTCTACGGTTTTGACCTTATCGTCTTCCGCCGGATCGTAGAACCATTGTGGTCGGATGGATACGTCGACTTCAGAAGGGTACCAGATGACGCTATCGACCTGCGCCAGAATAGCCCGACTTCCCAAATCATCCACCTCCGTATTGATCCGTTGAGCAAATGCCGGGTCATCCGCCTGTTGGGAATCAGCGTGGATCTTCTCCGTATCCTGCAAATACGCAGGCACAACGCTCCATTCCGATTCGCGCGTATGCCCTGCTTCATTGCCGCACCACCGAACATCGGGGCCACAGATGTTGATGACGGCATTGGGCTGCAGCTCACGAATGATTGAGTAGACTGCTTCCCAGTCATATACCTGCCTCTTCCCATTGCTGCCTTCGCCGCAAGCCCCATCAAACCACACGCAAAAAATCTCACCATACTGCGTAAGAAGCTCTCTCAATTGATTTTGAAAATAGGCATTATACACGGGTGAATCCCCGTAACTAGGCTCATGTCGGTCCCATGGCGAGACATAGACACCAAATTTCATACCCTGTGCACGGCAAGCTTCAGCCAAATCCCGCACAACATCGCCTTGTCCATCCAGCCAGGAACTATTTTTGACTGAATGATCTGTATATGCGCTTGGCCAGAGGCAAAATCCATCATGATGCTTACAAGTGAGGATAATCCCTGTCATACCTGCTGATTGGCAAACCTCTACCCACTGTGCCGCATCGAATTCTGTTGGATTGAACAGCTGTGGATCCTCATCACCTAATCCCCATTGTCTTCCCGTAAACGTATTCATTCCGAAATGTATAAATGCATAAAACTCCATTTGCTGCCACGCCAACTGACGAGGAGATGGAACTACCTTCACTGCTTCTTCCATAGAAACTGCCATCTTATTCATGCTCCTCATCCGTTATAATTCTCAAGAGCTACTTCCTATATCGAAAGGCATTCGAGTGAGTTCCGTATGTAACGTTTCACCCAAATAGATCATATCGTAACTGCCAACGGGTAAATCCAGATCACTGAAAATTAACTTACCGTCTGGCTGGCCGAACGTTTTGGTCTGCATGGAGACAATAGGACTTATGCGTTCTGTCTCACTCGGTTGAGCTCCTCTTAGATAAATGCCGAAGGCATCTTCTCTTAGCGAGCCTATATACATAACCTCAATGTCTTCATGGGGCTGAAAGACAGATTTGTTCATAGACATGGAAGGATTACGGAGCGCACCATCCGGTTCTACCGTCAGATCGACAACTGGAATGATCGTTGGCAGATTCACCGTGTACTCGGCATCTGCAACCCATGATCTCGAGGCAAAATCTCTTCCTTTTACAAGAACCCTATCCTCGTACACTTCCACAAAAAAACCTTGTGAACCCTCTTTCAACACGTCGTCATCCGTCCATAAATAAGCGACAGAAGCCGCATTAAACAGGGTCGCATACTTCCTGTTGTACATGGTCTCCTTGGCGCCTAGCTCCCAGTGCGTGTGACCGGTAAACACAATCGAATTTGGGTGTTTGGCTAAAATCATCTTTAATTCCGCGTCCTGCCTGATCCCATTCCAACCGAACTCACTTTGGGACCCAGCGACAGTGTTCAGCAAAGGCTCATGTACAAAAATAAATACTGGTTTCTCCGTCACTTCATCTTCGGATAACTTGTGATCCAACCAGTTGAGCTGGGTCTCTGATAGATAAGCACAGTCTTTCAAGCCAATCTCGGTGCCTAGGAATATAAAATGATAGCCTTCCAACCACACATCATAGTAGGCCTTGTGAATCCCCGCATGTTCTGCAAATAACAACATCTGCCTATCGAGATTTTTCCAACGTACATCATGATTCCCATAAGTAAAATAGAGTGGCGGCAGCCCTTCCATGTTAGCTTTCCAAATCTGTTCCATAACTTCAAATTCTGCTCGCTCCCCGTTGTCTGTGATATCACCAACATGCATGATCCCGTGACATTCTGGGGAAGTTGCCACAATATCCTTGAGAGCCCGATCCCAATTCAGGGCTTCTGTACTCTCTAAAGTTTCTTTAATATGGGTATCCGTCAAGACTACGAACGTGAGACTTGGTTTCTTTACCATTTTGTTCTCCCCTTATTTCGATGTAGAAGGAATAGAAAAGTCTATGTTTGCTCATCGAACCACATACCTTCTAGTTTAAAAGAAACCCGACCACGCCATCAACAGGCACGATCGGGTCCGTTCATTTCATCAGACTTATTTGGATTTCTCTTTGTAGAAGTCGTTTGTTTCTTTAATATGCTGTTGGAAGCTTGCATCATCTTTAAACTGTTTCACCAGTTTATCCCAATCCTCAAGCGAATTTTTGCCAACAATCACATTGACCATCATATCGTTCACCTTTTTATCCCAGTCTGCTCCTTTTTCCTTAAATGGTGCGGACTTCATCAATCCGTAAGTTGGATCTGGAATGGAGGTGATGGTATCAATGACTTTTGCATTGGCTTGGTAAATTTCGTTTGGCATACCTGCTGTTTTGGCTCTTGTATACTTATCAAAGTATCCCGTTACCCATTGGCCTGTCGTATCGCCAGAATATCCTTTTTTCTTACCTTCTTCGGTTTGTTCTACGCTTCCGTCAGCTTTAACTGTGAAGTCAACATCTTTGATGCCGTACGTTGCCAAATTATAGCCATCAACAGTAGCTGTGAAATCGTAAACTTCTAGAATTTTCTTCAATTTTGCCTCATCAACGGATTTCTTATTGATTAGGAATTGTCCATAATACCCACTGGCTTGCTCATAATAGAATTTGCCATCTGGCGCTTTTGGTATTTCAACAGCAATGAGGTTTGCTTGCGGATTCACTTTCTGCAACTCCACATTATATTTATAGGCATCACTAACGTTCGCGAATGCTACGCCTGCTTTATTCTGAACGAGCATATCTTTAATCTGTGCAGCCTTAAGTACAGGGAAATCCGGAAGAATGCCGCCTGCTTTATAGGATTTATTCCAAAATGCTAGCGCATCTCTGGTTTGTGGTGTATACCAATACGGGATCAGGCTGCCGTTCTCATCTTTCCACTTTGTGCCTGTACCAAACATAGATAGTATCGTGCTCGAAGGTCCATTTGCTCCTGGAAGAGCAGCGCCATAGGTATCTGCTTTCCCGTTGCCATCTGGATCTTTCGATGCAAAAGCTTCGAGAACCTTAGACAACTCATCCATTGTTTTCGGCTGTTGTAAGCCGAGTTTATCTAACCAATCTTTGCGGATCAGCATGGACTCGTGGCCATCGAGCGGTCTTACCCGTGGAAGGGAGTACAATTTCCCTTTTAAAGAGGCATTTTTATATACGTTATCTGGATACTTAGCTAGGTTAGGGTAATTTTTAATGTAAGGACTTAGATCCCAGAAAGCACCTTGATCAACGGCATTGAGGAAAGCAGGTGTATAGTTAAAATCTTCTAGGAATAGCACATCGGGTAAATCTCGTGAAGCAAGCAGCGCATTTAGTTTCTCTGTAATTTGAGCTGCTGGAATCCAATTAAGCTTCAGATTGACATTGAGTTTGTCATTAAGCTGTTTCACGGCTTCTAACTCACCTGTAGGTGCTGCAGCGAAAGCGAGCGTTGTAATGGAAATATCGGTTGGTTTTGCAGCTGGTTTTGCTGATGCCCCTGTTGTACTCGCTGCCGAACTTGCAGGTGCAGCTTCATTCGCTTTCCCACAAGCCGCTAAAGAAGCGACTAGACCCGTTGCTGTTAAGAGTACTGCCAATTTTTTTACCATTGGTTTCATGTAAAGACCTCCCGTTTATATGCTTATTATACAATTAGAATGATTAACCCGCATGTCCAGTACTTCCCAGCATCACCCCTCTCAGGTACATGGCTCTCACCCCTTCACGGAACCAACCATCATACCCTTAACGAAATACTTTTGTAAGAACGGATACACCATAACAATGGGTAAGGAGGAGATCACGACTGCTGCCATCTTAATCACTTGTGGAGGCACGGTCCGTTCACTTTCCAGCATGGCGGCCACCGAAGGATCAGCCATTTGCGATGCGGAAATGAGCAGCATTTGAAGGAGTACCTGCAACGGACGCAAGCTATCACTATTGATGTAAAGGACGCCGCTAAAGTACGTGTTCCAATACGCTACAGCGTAGAATAATCCGAAAGCGGCGAGCGCCGAGACGGAAATCGGCAGCATAATGCGTAAGAACACGCCGATATCTGAGCAACCATCCATTTTAGCTGCTTCCTCTAATTCATCAGGAATTTCCTGGTAGAAGTTTTTCATCAAGAAGACATACCAAGCACTGGTCAGTGCTGGCAAAATAAGTGCCCAGATCGAATCCATTAAACCAAGGCTATCCACGAGCAAATAGTTCGGAATCATGCCTGGATTGAATAGCATGGTCATTAGGATGGCAACAAGGAAAAACTTCTTGCCTTTTAACCGTTTGCGAGAGAGCACATAGGCTAAAGCACTTGTCACAATTAGGCTTAGTAAGGTCCCGAACACCGCTAGTATGCCGCTTATCCCCATCGCATGAACGAACGCATTTGTAGAGAAAATGTATTCATACGCAGATAAGCTCCATTTGTCAGGAATCAGAACCAAGGACTTCGTCAAGTACTCCGTTGGATCGGTAAATGAAATGATTACAACGTAAATGAAAGGCAGTAAGGTAACAAGTCCAATTATTGTGAGTATCGTGTAGTTAAGGACATTAAATATCTTAGAACCTAGCTGATTATCCATGTTAGTAAAGTCCCTCCTCGCCGAACTTCTTGGCTACACGATTGGCTGTAACAACCAGTATGAGTCCTACAACTGATTTGAATAATCCGGCAACCGTTGCATAGCTGAACCGGCCTTGTTGAATACCGACGCGATAAGCATACGTATCAAATACGTCAGCTACATGCGATACAGGTCCGCTCGCCATCAGGAAAATTTGTTCAAAACCTACATCCATCACTTGGCCTAACCGTAGGATTAGCAACACAATGATTGTGCTTTTGATACCAGGAATAGTGACATTGCGCATCTGCTGCCATCTTGTCGCACCATCAATTTGCGCGGCTTCATACAATTCTGAATTAATTCCAGCCAGTGCGGCAAGGAAGATAATCGTTCCCCAGCCCGCTTCTTTCCAAATACTTTGAGCCGTAAGCAGGGCCCAGAAATAATTAGGCTCCGTAAGGAATTCAATCTTGTGCCCGCCAAATTCGACGATTAACTGATTAATGATGCCGCTGCTTTGACCTAGAATCAGGAAGCAAATACCGACGATGATCACCCAGGACAAGAAATGGGGCAAATAGATGACCGTTTGTACGATTTTTTTAAAAGGTAAACTCTTCACCTCATTCAGCAATAGGGATACCACAATGGGAATAGGGAAGAAAAATACGATATTCAGAAGCGAGATGGCCATCGTATTTCGAAACAACATCATAAAATCGGGGTTCGTGAAAAACTCATGAAAGTATTTCAATCCCACCCATTCGCTATCCCAGAAACCTAAATACGGAGAGTAATTTTGAAAAGCAAGCAATAATCCCCATAATGGCACATACTTAAAAATGAGGAAAAATAGTAATCCTGGCGCTGCCAATAGATAGAGATATTTGTCACGCTTCAGCGCGACTTGCCAATCGTGTACCCATGATTTCTTAGATATCTTTCTTTCTTCGAGTCCATTCGGCATCACTTTCTGAAACTGTTCCACTTGACTATGTGACAATGTCATCACCTCTCATTCGTACGATTGCATCTCGTTGTTTTGCTTGAAACGATCGTACCTGATCGTCAGTCGAAGGGACAATGACCAATTCTTATCCACGGTTTGTGGGAAAGACAAAAAAGGAGAAACCCCGTAACGACGGGGTTTCTCCTCACTTTATCCTCTTTTTTCGCCTTCATATGAAATGTTAAAAACAAGATATGGGCATTCTAATTCCCTTAATTTTCCTCGTCAGATCCTCGGAATTGACCTGGCGTCACGCCCATATGCTTTTTAAATACCCGAATGAAGTTTTTCATCTGGTACCCTACCCGCTCAGCAACATCGGAAACCGATAAGTCCGTTGTTCGAAGCAACTCAATGGATTTATCAATCCTTACCTTCGTCAAATATTCAATAAAGGAGACATCTTTTTTCTTTTTGAACAACTTGCTTAAATATTGCGGACTCAATCCACAAATTTGCGCACACTGATCCAGCGACAAATCAAAGTGATAGTTCTCCTCCATATACCGAACCACTTTCGCAATTAACTGCTCATGCTCCTGATGCTGCTTGCCATGCACATAGGCAACAAGGGGCTCGACCAATTGTTCTTTAAACCAGGCATTCAATTCATAAGTCGTACTGATATTGCGAATATGGAGATATGGATCCTCATTTGATTCCCCAAATAATTGTGCGGTATCCAATCCAAGCATGTAAGCTGTTCGAATCGCAGCGGTTAGCAGTCGATAATATGACATTTGAATGAGCTCAGGCTTCTGAATCGCAGCCCCCATCGCTTTCGCAAACTCGTCCATCATCCTGACGGCTTCATCACGATCCCCTAGTTGCAACGAATTCTCAAAATGCGTCTCGATCTCCAATGGGTATCGATAATGCATGTCCGAATGACTTTTACTCTTCGTATGCGAAATGACCTGATTGCCGCCTACGATCATTCGTGAGCGGACTGCGAGCAGTGCCTCTTCGTATAGTTCAGGTAACTCCCCGATATGCTCGCTTTTCCCACTGAGCCCAATCGTAACCTGGAGATGCAAGTAGTCAGATACAAGCAAACGCAGCCTCTCAGCAAACTGTTTGATGTCCGACTCTTCATCTTCAGCTAGCAGCGGATCGCGATACAGCCAAACAGCAACCTGATCATTCAGCAGATTGATGCCTATTCCTTCCATTGCATGGGATTGTAAAAGTTCACTCGCGATATTTTTCACTGCAAAGACAATTAACTCACGGTCATTTTCTTGAAAACGCACCTTACCTTCCGACTGCAAATCAAAGGCAATCACGATAACGATGCTTTCCTTTTGTGCAGGCACGTTATACCTTTTCAGCATGGCCGCTAACTGATCCTCGGAGTAATAGAGAAAGCGTCCCTGCAAGAGCTGTAGAGCAAAGATTTCACGAATTAGCGGCAATTGGTCACTGAGCTGCTGCTGCATGTCATTCGCTGTATTACTGAGTTCTGCCCATCGTTTATGTACAAAGCCTACTTCATCGGTTTCCACTTCATCCATTTGTCCGTCTTTCACATAGGCGACAAGATTCTGAATAGGGCGATATACACGACGTGTGCCCCACAGCGTTATAAGTGCACCGAACACCAAGCATATGAGAACAATGACCAGTGTGATTAACTTAATCCCATTCGACTTGGCATTTAATTGATCGATGGGAACCATGTTGATATATTGCCACTGATTTAAAGAAGAAGTAATGGGCGTCACCATATATTCAGTATCATGGAAGACGAATTGGAACCGCTGTTCGGAACCTTTTTGAGCTACTCGATCGAGTAGACCTTGTGGAACCTCAGTCCCACCCATGGAGGTAACGAGCACGCCCTTTTCGTCCAAGATGAACATTTGTTCACCTGTATAGCTTATAAACCGTGTCATAATATTCTGGAACAGCTCTTCATTAATCCGAATAAACATGAGTCCGATGGGCTGTTTACCCAGCAGTGGCAGTTTCGCAATTAACGTAATGCCATTGTCGTTGTAGCCTGGTATTAAAGGGTATGGTCCGCTGACCCACCTAAGCTGATCATTAGAGGCAAGCTCTTTCAGGAGCGACTCACGTTCCACGTTGCCCTCAATGCGTCTCCCCCCATAGATCGGAGAGATCAAATAACCTTCATCTGGTATGTACACAGCTACATCGCTAGCTTCTTTATTCCCATTCATGAGCGCAGATAACTCACGTGAAATGCCAGAGTAGAAACCTGCGTAATTCGTGCTCTTTAATTCCACCAAATTAGAGCTAAAAAAAGTACCCAGCAACATTTGAATCGCATTGTTTTGCAAGCGATCTAACGTGGCATCGATGGTCGAAGATACGTTGTTTAAGATTCGAACATTCGATTGGTTCACTTCACTTTGTACAGCGGATGCTGAATATAAATAACTCCCAATCCCAACAACGAGAACAGGAATAATCGCAGCGAATAAGGAAAGAGTGACCATATTGCGAAAGATCGTTTTGCGTCGAAAAAAACGCTTCCAAAAATTCGTTATTATTTTGCGCAGAACAATCACCTCGCTAACTGAATACTGAGCATTTTAATCGGTTAGCCCTATAAAATCAAGTATCTCGAGAAATAAGGATGACCCGACTTCATCACGTAGACGAAGTCGGGCTGTATTTGTTTCCAATGATCTTAGCTATCTTATGATTCGAAATAAACGGCTATACCGTCCCTTTATCTGCTTACTTTCTCTACCTATCCCCATTAGTCCGAAATGACCGAACTAATTCCTCTGTCGGCATCCTAGATTCTCCAATAGTCCGAATTAGCCGAACTAATTCCCCTTAAATGACCGCTACATCCGAAAAATGGTCATTTAGTTCGGTAAAATCGGACTAGTCACACTTTTACGCACGAAATCGCCGATTTAGTTCGGAAATATCGGACTACACTCACTACCAGCCCCTTATAAAGTCTTATGACTTTAAAAAAGCTATAGCGTTTAACAACTTCTCGGCGAATCCTGTGTCGATCTTTTTACCTGATTGTGCACGAATATGATTTTCTAACGCGTTGAATGCTTGTTGAACTTGTGTCTGATTTGCATGCTTCTGAAGAACATCAATCATGACTAACAAGCTGTTATAGATGCCTTGGTTCGTAATCCAACCTTGCCCATAGGCATGCCTGACTAATTCATCCAAGTGTCCTACATCCATCATTACTTTTAGCGTGTACACGGATCTGGTTTCGTTCCCCGCTATATCCCTTGCCGTAACGACTATGGGATGATCGCCAATTGATAGACTTAAAGGACTGAACGTGTAGGGTAAACTTACTTTATTGCCGTTCAGTTCTAATGACCTTTCTGCCACTCCGCTCTCCACATCCGTAATGTCGAAATTCAAGCTGCCGCCTGCTGTCCAATAGACAGCCATCGAAACGGTTGGTGTGATAACGGGAGCTGTCGTGTCCTTCCTGAACGTTACGACATGCGTTTTGCCTACGGATCCTGCTACATTGATCTGGAGCTTTAACGTCGGCAACGTTTGTACAACCGTAACTGTCTCGTCACTACGCATGAGGGATAACGCAGCCTTGTTCAGCTCCAGCGTTATTGTGCTTTGCTTTTGGGTTGGATCGGATACAGCAACGGTTAACTCCGATTGGGATTCCTTCACCATGACGGAAGCAGGATTATGCGCGGTGATCAAATCCACCGTTCCTGGCTGCCAGAAATTCGCCGCGGTAATGCCGAGCTTCTTCTCTTTAACCGCATGTACATCCGCCGTATTGCTCAGAATCTCTACATCAGGCGCATGGCTGTATTGTGCGGTAGCCTGAGTGTCTTTATGCGGCAGCATCACATACGCATACGCAGCATTCAAAGGCGTTGCCCCATGTTCAAAGGCCAGGCTCATGTAATACCGAGTCATTGGCGTGGCCGATTGGCCGCTGTTAATGTCGCTCCATTTGCCTGTTCTGGCTTCACGCAGTCCATACACGTTGGCCGCTTCTAGGAAATAATAGCCAATATCCGTTCCCGGCATATTTCCCGCCAAATGAGCCCAGTTAACGTTCTCCATCGTTTCCGACCAACCAAGCTGAGTGGGTTTGGCTGCTCCGTTCACGGTTAGCACATTATCACCTGCATCACGCAACTTGCGGTTATCAATGATCGTTTCAACAGGCTGTGGTCCCGCATTGTTACTTGAAATACCTGCGCCCAATGCAACGATTTCATCATCGAACATAAACCACGACTTTTTGCCTTGCAAGTCGCTTCCAGTCACTTTCGCCAAGGAAAAGTCCATGCCTGATGCACCATAAAGTCCCTCAATCGTCGTGCCTCCTACCCATTCTTTCGCATTCATGTAAGAGGTCCAGTCACCTGGCGTCACGCCTTTGCCAGAGCCATTCGTTGTCGTGCCTGGTAAACGAAACGAATCTACTGTTGGCCAGAAATCATTGCGATACTGGCCTAGATCTTGATCGTAAAGGTACGTCATACCAATCCCTGTATACCACCCTTTTAAATTCTCGGTATTCCCCTTTTCAAATGCGGAGATCCGATTGGAGAACATGCTGATTCCGAAACCATATCCCTCGCGCAAATGAACAACACGGTCCATTCCTGCGAAAATTTGGTTTTTGATCAATTCGCCTCTAGGCTGAATCGAAGCATCGTTCAAGAGATTTTTCACAATACTCAAATCATAAACAGATAATCCATCGAAATAATTGGAATATGTCGTATCCGACCCAATCCACGCCTTCGCCATACGCTTAATGGATAATGCCACATTCGCCGGAGCCCCTTCAGCTAAGCGAAGCAGCGTTGTGATCGTACCTCTAGCACTGCCTGAAGCTTGCCTCGACATGCCTCTGCCATTGACCATATCCATATAGAGACCTTTATAAATCACCGGCTCAAATGTATCTGACACCCAATTGTAGACGTTATTGACGTTGGGATCTGTTACTGGCCAAGGGGAACCGTTCAACAAGTACGTCATATCGGCGGCTCGGCTTAACCAAACGGCTCCATATCCAGCCGTATACGCAATATTGGTGTGTTGAACAAGAGAACCATCTCGATAAACGCCATCTCCATGCTCGGTGTAAGCAAATTCCGGACCGATCGCATCGCGGCCTTGTATAAGCCTTGCACTATTATTTCCGATCACACCCCGAACGGTAGCCACCAGTGCTTTATCCAGCAGATTAGCTCCCGTCATTTTGACACCTTTGACACCAAGAACGGAACCTGCCTTTGGATCTGGGCAAAATTTATCAATCGGTTTGATAAACATGATGATCTGCCCCTGTGTCAATTGCCCGTACATGAGCACGATGAGATCATTTAAGGCTTGCGGAACACCGATCTCCCAGTCAAACCAGTTCCCATATGGACTCTTGTTTTCGTTATATCGATTCGTATACATCCATTCCATCGCGCTCACGATATCATCGCGTAACGCTGTGTTGTGATAAAAGGGCGTCCCTTGCATGTTGTAGGCGATTGCCATTGTTTTTAATCGAGCATACGCTGTGCTAATCTGGCTAGAATCTGTTGTGCTCGTCATATCGCTCCAGACATGGGTGCGATTACTAGCTTTGTTCACGCGATCCCACAAGCCGGTTTGATCTGCATTCGATACACTATCTGCCAGTTTAGTGAGGTTAGCAGCCATATCTGGATCAGCAGGATTGAACAGGGCACCGCCCGTTAGTTTATCGTTCCATTTCTGTCGAAGCGCACTATACGATGCTGCCATTTCCGCTGAATCAACGTTTATTGTACATTGCGCCGAAATCGTTCCATCTGGTGTTGAAACGGTAATCGTTGCCGTCCCAACCCCTACAGCCGTCACTTTTCCATTGCTGTCTACTAGGACTGCATCCGGATTGCTGGATGTCCAAATGACCGTTCTGTCCACTGCGTTCGTCGGAGTGAGCGTCGCTGTGAGCGTAGTCGTTGTATCTTTCGTCATGGAGAGCGCGCTTGGATCCAGCGCAATTCCTGTTACGCCGTTATATTCCTCCAGACTCACTTCATCGAACCATACTTTCCCCATACCTGTCTCCAGAAATGGTTCGATAACCAATTTGGTTGCATTCGTTGGAATCGTCATAAAAACCTGTTGCATCTTCCAATCGTTCGTACCTACCAATTTCGGGGTTGAGGGACCATCTCCAACTTTGCTTGCATTATAAAATTGTGTTCGGAAGTATGCACCTGTACCTGTTACATTCTCCGTTTTCAACCACATTTTCAATCGATAGGATTTCCCCGCGGCCACTGATGTTACCGTCTGATTAATCGAAACTCTGCTTGTTGCAAAGGCATCTACCAATACGGACTTACTTCCCTCATGGGCTGTCGTGTTATCTAGGGTGACATTGACGGTTTTATTGGGCGCCTTCCCGCTTCCCGTAGGAATCCATAGCCCCCAACCCACAGGAGCACTCGCACTGCTCCAATTAGCATCCGTGGTCGTTGCCGTCTGTTCGAAGCTTCCGTTCGTCATCAGATTCACCGCAGCAGCTTCCGCCTTTTTGGTTGCGCTTTCATAAAATGGAACAGATGAGGCAACTAGACTCCAAAGCAAATTAACAGCTAGCAGCATACTCACTTTCTTTTTGACCTTCTTCATCCATTCATCCTCCCGTAATCACATTCTTCTTGCACATATCCGATCGTACCTGACCGCTTCTACAGTGACAATGACCAATTATTGCTTCGGAAATAGGAGGAGACAAATACAAGAGAACCCCGTTGTTACAGGCTTCTCTATCGATGCAATGCACTTTTTTTAACCTATCAATTGACTATAACGGCTAACCCGTTTAATATAAATGTCAGTGACTACTGACATTTTGTTCGGAAGAGGGATAACGCTATGGACAACAGCAAGATGGGAAGCGGCGATAAACTGCTATTAGCAGCACTCCATTTGATCGCGGAAAAAGGCTATAACGGAGTAACGACGCTGGAAATTGCCACCGCGGCTGGCCTCAGCGAGAAGACCCTATTTCGCCATTTCGGCACGAAACAGAAGCTTCTTGAAGCAGCTTTCGACCGTTATCATTATGCGGAAGAGATGAAGAAACTGTTCGCCGAGAAGCTCGTCTGGGATTTAGAGAAGGATCTTCTTCTCGTGAGCACGACCTATCATGAGATCATGAATCGGAATCGTAAAATGATTCAAATCTCCCTCAAAGAGGATGAGGGGCAATTGCCCGGCTTTCGTGCTCGCACTCAGAAGCATCCGCAGCAGCTACTTGAGATATTAACCAACTATTTCATTGAGATGTCCCACAAAGGGAAAATCGTGACATCGAATCCTGAACTGCAGGCATTTTCATTTATCATGATGCACTTCGGGGCGTTCATGAACGATCTCGATCAACATAAAAGCTATCCTGGCATCGGCTTAACACCTTTCGTACAAGAGAGCATCCAACTATTTGCTAGGGCTTTACGGCCTTAGTTTTTTTCTCACCAGAATGTCAGTAAGTACTGACAGTCTTTTTGAAAGGAAGTGTCCTTTTATGGCAACCAAAATACCACTGCAAACCGCTGACAAATTAATGCGTGTTCTCATGTTCACCATGACCTTCTCCATGATGAGCGGCGTCATGTTCAACATTGCCCTGCCCAAGATCAGTAAGGAATTTGCGCTGACGATAGCCCAAGTGAGCTGGTTATCCTCTGCTTATATCATGATTTACGCCATTGGTTCCGTTACATATGGAAAGCTCGCTGATCGTTACAGGTTAAAAGATATCGTTACTTTCGGACTCCTCTTATTCGCACTAGGCTCTGTCATCGGTCTGACGTCGCAAACCTTTGGCATGGCGCTCGTCGGACGCTGCCTACAAGCTGCTGGTGCCGCGGTCATCCCTGCGATCTCCATGATTATCCCGCTACGCTACTTCGCTCCTGAACGACGAGGTGCCGCATTTGGTATGACGGCTGTCGGCTTAGCTTTTGGGAACGCGCTTGGGCCCGTCATTGCAGCCCTCATTATAAGCACACTTCACTGGCGTTGGTTATTCGCTGTTCCGCTCGTTGTACTGGCAGCACTTCCCTTTTACCGCACTTATTTAGGCAATGAGCAGCCTGGAAGATCCAGCAAGTTCGACTGGGTTGGCGGCGGATTGTTTGGCATCACCATTGCTTTACTACTGCTAAGCGTAACTAACGGCTTGTGGCTTTTGATCGGAGCGCTGCTCGTCCTAAGTTTATTCATGGCGCGAATTCGCACCGCGGGTGAGCCCTTTATTGCACCTAAACTATTCCAAAATCGAAAATATACATTGGGACTTACTCTCTCTTTCCTCATCAGCAGCAGCTGTTGCTCACTCTATGTGCTTAGTCCCTTGTTGTTAACGGATGTTCAACAGCTTCCTTCCTTATGGATTGGCTTTGCCTTGGTTCCTGCCGCTGCTGCGTCTGCCATATTTGGCCGCAAAGGTGGCAAGCTTGCCGATGCCAAAGGTAATTCCTATGTCGCCTACATGGCTTCCTGCTTATTGCTCGCCTGTTTCCTTCTACTTGCAACGTTTGCGGGCAGCTCCCCCCTGTTCATTGCCGTTTTCCTTGTTCTTGGCAATGTAGGTCAGTCCTTCATCGTCATTGCGGTGAATAATTCTGTTTCGCGAACCCTGCCGGCAGATCAGATCGGTGTGGGTATGGGCATGCTCTCGATGGCCAATTTCATTGGGCAAGGCATCGCCATCAGTTTGTATAGCAAGGCAGTCGATCTGGGATCGGCTTCGATGAGTAACTGGAATCCCCTTTACAGTCATGGATCCGGTGTTATTTTTAGCAATATCTATGTCGTGCTTGCTGGTTCGCAGCTCTTGATTCTAGGGATTTATTATGTGTCGTTTGGCAGACAAAAGCTACATCGCAAGGGAGTAGTGAAAGAGGCTACAACTGCTGCTTAGTGTAGATAAATCATTGGCTTATTCCTTCCCAACATCAAAAACACAAAAGACCGCCCCGAACAATTTCACTTGTTCAGGACGGTCTTTTCACTCTACTCCGCGTCGCTACCTGCTGATGCTGCTTCACGCATTGCGGACAGTGCCTCGTCGATGGAGTCGCCGTTACCGCCGCCAACCGCGCTCGTCATCTCCGCACTATACGCCCACCAGCGCACGCGCACATTGCCTTGCTCGCCGGATTGCTGCACTTTCACGCCGATACGGAATGTCCCCTTCTGCGGGTACGCGATCGTTCCGATCTTCACCTCAGGTGCATCTGGCTCAAACTCACTGCCTTTGAACACGTCGGAAGCACCGCCATATACGCGATCTCCGCTAGCAAGAATATCAGAGAAGGAGTCGCCGCTTCGCTCTTCTAAGCTCGTGATGATCAACACATTCCCCTCGCCAAGTCCGTGTACAATCTCTCCAGAATAGAAACTCTTCATCGCTCTTCCGAAGGGAGATACAGCAATCTTCGTGAATGGTTCAATCGGGATATCCACATATCCACTTACAATGCCTGCAATTCCACTGCCACCACCAGCTGGAATCCCCAAATCGAAAGACAACTCACTAATCAAAGGGTTATAGTTGACGTTCAGCTCTGGTGTTTGGCCTGGTGCCAACGTTTTTACCTTCGACTTCGTTACGAATTGTCCTGCTGTTTCTTCGCGATACTGGGCTGCTTGCCCGAGTCGATACATCACGGACGTATTGTAGACATATTCACCGAACGGTACTTGCTCAACACTTTCAATGACATAGGTAGGTCCAACTTGAATCAAGCATATTTTGGCCAAATAAATACATGGCTCCGATGGCGCCTCTAAGGACGCTTCTAAGGATTGCTTCACGAAATCCGACATTAACCGCTCTTTCACCGCTTCGGTTACGATGCTAATCTCGCCAATGGATTGTGCTTGCAGCTCCAATTGTCGATCATCAAGTTTCAAAGCCGCTGTACCAGCTTTCACACCGACTGTCGCTTTGACAGAAGCTGTGCTATCGGCGCGAAGCAGCACCTTCATTTCGTACTCACTCTCTTGCGCATCCTGCGGCTCTTGGAACACGATATTCGTTCCATTGATCGCCTCGACGCGGTTAGCATCCAGATCATACTTGAAGGACAATCTTCCTGCTTTCAACGTTTTCTCGAAGCGCAGTGTCATCTCGAACAACTGCCCTGGATTCACATACCGCGGAGTCGTTTGCAGGACACGTACTTGTTTATCCTGGTACAGGACAATCGTCTGATCTGATAACGTAGCCAGCGGCAATGAAGCCGGGTCCGGCGCATCCTCACGAATAAATAGACGGTAGCTTTCTAACACACGATTATAATCATTAATTTCGTCCGAACGGACGGAAGAGTTCGCTACAGCGTGAACGGGTTCTTTTTCTTTTTCATCATAGGCAATGCACAAGTATACGTTCTTCGCGTACTGGTTGTTACTGAATCCATCCATCATGGACAGTTTCATTGTCATCGGAGATGGTACGACAATTTCACGTCCTAGGGCATCAATAGCAGCACCCATTTCGACCGAAACAGACTTCTCATCCACCGCTACAACTTGCAATCCGGTTAAAACGCCGGAACCATGCAGCAACCGATTCATCATGCGGCGTTTATCATTAAAATACTTCTGCTCAGACTCGAAATCTCTGACCGTCAGCAGCTTCCCATAGAAATACCGATTGCGTTCAAACGGGTAATAACGTGATTTTTTCATAGGGATACCCTCACCTTCTCTACCATTTATTATTCGATTTCGGAATCCAGTCCCAAGCGCGTATGTATATCCATCCGTTTATCACGATCTACATCAATCAACACCGTGTTATAAGGCATCGATGAGCGATGATCGAGGGTCAATAAGGTTGGCTCAGATAAGTACGTATTAATACCGAGGTACGTATGCATATCCGCGTACATCCAAGGTTGAAGCACAATCAGTTTGCCTTCCGTATAGGCTGGCTTCTGATCGTCAATAATTTGCTCAATCACTAAGCGCTGTTCATCCGTGCGCACGCTTTCTGGCTTAAGGAGGACACAGAACGTATACGGATTATCACCATATAACTGGGTGAAAAGCTGTCGCAGCTCTGACGTCTCTTGCATTTGCTTGAACTGAAAATACTCCAGTATAAACGGCTCTGCACCGGTGTAAATCTGAAGCATATTCATCAAGCCTTCACGCGTGCCCCGCAGCTTGTATAATTCAGGAGCCCGCTTAATGAGCTCTCTAAGCTTCTTCTCGCCCCAAGCCTCATGCTCCGTAATAGCTAGCCAACCGCCTAACCACTCCAAATACGGCCCCGACACAGCATCCGGATCAAAATGACCTGAAATCTGATCAATCGTATCCTCCATGTCGTCAAAAAACGTAGAAAACATCGCTAGAAACCGCTCCAAGAATGGGCTATGCTCCTCATCCTGCTGGTACATCGGCGGTAAATAGGCAATCAACGAAGTCCGCGGGTAGTACACTCGCAGTTTGCGAATGAAAGGTGATTTCTGCTCGCTGCCGACCAGCTCGATCTTGAACCAGAGATAACGCCCCTTCGCATGCATCAGCAACGCATCCTTTGGATTCAAAATCGGTTCAGACCACAGGTCACAGCTCGCTCTTAGCTTTTCTTTGACCGAGATAGTCGGATCTGTGAAATAGTCAGTGAGATTCACATAATCCCCATCAACCATCCCTTCACTTTCATCCGAGGCAAAATACGAGAATCGAACCTGTGTCTCCTCTGGAATATCTGCTTCGAGCCGGATTTTGTGCCACGTCGTCTCCGTCTCCGTCGTATCCAAATCAGCAGAGAAGTACACCGCCTCTGGCAACTGGGTATCCTCCAGCAGCATCGTGCGCGCCCTAAGGTCTAACAAGCTGATCTGCCCACTTAACCGATCAAACACATACAGGCGATTGCGTCCATCCTGCACTAATTTATCTGTTCGTCCTCGGAAGCCCGTTACTTTATCCAAGGGGTCGCCATTGCCGCGATATTTTAAAATAAACCGCTCTGTCACACCTTCTTGTTGCGCGTAACCGCTATCCCCTATATAGAGATTATGATTCGTATCAATGGAAATTCCGGCAAATCGGCCCTCTTGCTCCAACTTGAAATGGAACGGCTCTCGCCCATCTTCATGGAAAACCGTCACAGATCGTTGCTGATTATCCAGCAGAGCTATGGTTCCATCTGTGGCCGCCGTATAGTAACGCCCCTGCAGCTCCGCAATCGGAACCGCCTCCGTCATACGGTGTGCCTCATGTTCATACACATGCAGCATCTCTCCAGCTGAATTCCACTGTATAATGCCAATCCGCCCGTCTTTCGGGACTTCGGGACTTCCATTCATACCAACCGTAATGTCCAAAGGTACCGCTATATACAGCATATTCGTAGCTTGTAACTTCGTATTCAAGGAGAGCGGATATAAACTCAAACCTTCCCAGGACTGTATCGCCCACATGGTCTGACCGTTTGAGATGGAGTAGACAGCAAGTCTTCTCTCTACCCCTTCGCTTGCATCCGCAATCACAAGAAGATCCGACATCGACGCCAGCATCGCTTGTGAGCTAAATAATTCATGGCCCTGACGGAATAGCAACTCTCTGTGTCGGCTTTCGTCGTCATAAATCCACACATTCGCTGTCTCGTCCAACAAGATTAGCTTTCGCCCAGGTCCCACCGTCATCTCATGAATCGGAGGAATACCTTCAAGCTCATCCGTACGAACGATGCGATGAATGCTGTACTTCTCCGTCTGCTGAATCGAAAATCCCTGCTCCAACATATGAATATTAGCCTCAAAGCCCTCTTCCCAATCCATCCGCTTGTTTAGCGAAAAAAACGTTTGTCCATCCTGCATCGTTCGTCACCTCTTTTCTGTACTTCAACATCTAAAACCACTGCTTCCCTCACATCACCAACCGACAGCCTCACCGGCACTTACAAATCCGTCTGACTAATCGTTTCGATCTCGTGAACGCCCGAATACACTAGCGCATACGGCGGGATATGAATATCCCCAGCGCCGTCCTTGTGGAAGCCTGTTCCTTCGGCGTCCAGCCAAATGTCCTGCACATACACGACACCTTTAATTCGGGAAATGACGCCGTAAATATCTCCCTTATATACCGTACGCCCAAAACGCCAACCTTCCGCTCCCTGCCCATGATCCATGGGTTGAAGCAGATTTCGGAGCTCGATTGCGATGCGCCGCTGCTCGTTCTTATACTTCGGCTCCATCACCACAACTGCGTGTACGGTAATCTTGATATACTCCGCTGGAATGACATGCAGCTCTGTTGTCAAAAGCCGATGCCGATCCAGATGCTGCTTGATCGTCTGCAAGAAACCCTTGCCAGCTTTAGGCTTATCGCTCTCGCTGTAAGGCACAACCACCACGGTCATCTGCGCCGGCGCCGATACCCGAGGGAAATCCCGCATCCCCGGCTTGTACAGCGGGATGGCCTTCACCCGCGCGACGCGGAGCCCCGGCGCCGCCTTCGCGATCGCCTCGTAGTCCTCGGCGGTCACCGCGCGCGTCGGCGCAGCCAGCTCGCGCTGCACGCGCAGCTTCGCTTGCGCGAGCGTCTCCGCCTCCAGGCCGCCTCGCGCCGGGAACGGATTCGTCACGCTCACGCCTGGCTCAGCCGCGAAGCCCAAGCCCGTCACGAGGCCGTCTTTCACGTTGCCTCGTACGCCCCCGCCTGCCTGCAAGGCCAGGAACCGAATGTTCGGTTCCCCGGACTTGCGCGGCACCAACCCCGCTTCGTTATTCCCGAAGCGGATCGTGCCTGCAGCGGCGTCGTAGACGTAGTGCCGGTCTGTTGACTTCGAGTTATCGAAGTCATCCACGGCCGTCCAGTCGTCCCAGACGACGCTATCTTCGCCGCGCAGACGATAACCAACCTGCAGCAGCATGCTGCTAGGTATATACACGCGTCCGCGACTGATCTCGAAGGTCTGCCCAGGCAGACCTTTGCTGCCTCCCACAAAGCGGCTGTAATCAAACTCAGCCGAGTAAGCAATTAGCCGGACCCGCTTCGCGCCCTGCGGCGGGATGCTGCCATGTACCCCGTCGCCGAAGCGAAGACGGGTCGTCCGACGGGCCGAATCCTGCTGCAACTCGCAGCATAGCTCATCAGGCCCGCAGGTGCTTAAATCAGCGACAGTGTGCCAGTCGCGCCAACGCCCACGCTCGTCCAACACCTGGACAGTATGCAGTCCGTTATAGGCAAGATAAGAGCTCAGCTCGTAGCTTTGACCTGATTCGCCTGAGCTATTGAAACCAGTCACCTCGCTAAAGGTTTCCTGCTCCACAGCTCTTACCGTGTTCAGCGTAATCTTTTCAATCTTGGGAGCCAGCTCGTAGCCGTCCTCCTCCAGTGTACAGCAGATCCAATAGCGACTGCGGTCATCTGCCGGATACAAGGACATCGGCTTCATTTCGGAAGTGACGAGAAACTTGAGCTCACCACTTTGTGATAAATGAACGGTATTATCCACCGTTGGTTCAATCGGCAGCCAGCTCTCCGACTGTCCATCCGTGTCAGCACCGGCAAATGACCAAGTCACCTTGGCGGATGAGATCATCGGCGCTGTTTTCTCAGCATGATGGCTCACCCTCACAGGGTAACGATCAAATAAATTAAAATAGATCGAAATCTCCGTGTCCATTGGCAGTGCCCGATCGAATCCGAGATACAGATGCGCTCCCTTACGTGCCTCAGCACCAAAGGCGTAGTAGGCAATTTTGGCCTGATTGTTTGAGGTATAATCGGCGGCTGCCGTTTCTGTACGCACCAGCACTTTCTCCAAAACAGCAGGAACAAACTGTATCGTTCCCTGTGTCTCAAAACGTAGATCCATCGCGGTCAGCGGTGTCCCTTTAGGGAGCACAAGCTGCTGCGTGGCGCCTGTAAACGTCACATCGCAAACGGCGGATACCGCATCGCGCGGACGAATCCCCAACAACTTCAGAAACTTGCGTTCACTGCGTTCTGTCACCCGATTTAAATAATACTGCTGCATCTCTGTCATCCAGGACATTAACTCTAGCAGTGTAATCCCTGGGTCATGCTCATTCTCATCTGTCCATTCTGGAAATAGCTTCGGAATCGACTTCCGCGCCTCCATCACCATTTGTTCGAACATCCGGTCATCTAAATTAGGTATAGGCAGCACTTGTGCTCACCTCCTTCGTTTAAAGTACGTTCACAACAACCTTGTGCTTTCCACTCACAATCATGCCATGCGGCAGTGTCGGCAGACGATTGACATCCAACTCCACGCGTTCGCCGTCTTCGATTTTGTAAACGGTCATGTACAGCTTCTCGACATGGCTGATTGCCCGAATCGATTTTAACAAGGCATAAAAGACAGAAGGATGAATTTGTTGACCGATCGCCCAGCCCTTGTTATCAAAATTGCCCGTTAACGGATCAAGGAATCGATTTAATTTCTCCAACGCTTGAATTTCTGTCTGAACGACGGCGTCCATCCCCTCCACAGCAACAATCGCTGAGACGGAGATTTCCATATATACAGGCTCGATAACCTGCAAGCGCTCAGGGAAAGCAACCAAGCTTGAGGCACGTCCAAGAATGTATCGCTCGACTTGCTTTTTCAACTCTGGGAACGTCGAACTGCCTTGTTGTCCTTCTTTGGGCAAAATGACAAGCGTCATCGCTCCAATTTCTTTGTGCATGTACGCATTCCGATTCGGAATACACGTCACCTTCGCGATATTCGGATAGGCTTCTCTAGCCAGCCACTCGTAGTCTTTCGACGAAACCGCTCGATTACGGTGCTTCAAAAGCTCCGGCCCCCGCGCTAGCGCGGACTCCAACTTCTCCGCCTGACACCCGCCAGATGCGGGCTCTGGGTTATAAACCTCTCCAACAAACGCAATCGAATCCTGCATCTGATTGATCTGCCTGGCGGCAACATTGCCAATTTTGCCCATTGTCACTTGATAAGTGACCTTCAATTGCTCCAAACCGCCCTTCGGCGGGTGCATCCCATGAACACCATCACCAACTCTGATACGTCCGAAAGTATGATCAATGAGATAATGCCGATCTCGGTTACCCGATAGAGTCAAGTCCCGTACAGCCGTCCAACGAACCCACACCTGTAGAATGTTGCCTTCCGAATCGCGACGGATATCCATCAGTGGTGCTCCGGATACCTCGTACTCCGAGATCTCCTCTTCGGTTACAAAATCAGTTTCATCCACCCATACTTCCTCAGATACGATGCCTAGTCTGCTGAGTTGATATTCCGTTTCATCCAGTCCTTTAACATCTGGCACTTCACCAGTAATTGTCTCCTGCTGGAGGACATGTACCGTGTTCATATAGACGCCCTGAATGGTCGGAATCTGGACACGATCCGTCACATCATCGTAAATATCGTCCCGATTCGTAGCGCGAATCCAGTAACCATCCTGCCCGAACAGCGATACTCCTGCAAAATCGGACGGACCTACGAACTGAACTGTTCCGCTCTGCGTCAGGCCATTCGTTTCATCAATAACCTTGAGTGCCACCCACTCTGGCGGGGTTCCCGGCAGCAAGCCTGCTCGTAAATACTCCCATTCCAGCATAGGCACGTCATGCTCCGAGAAGCGCTGCTGTTTGATGGATACGAATATGGAGATCGGGCCTCTCACCGGTGGTGTATCGAATGAAAAGCATAAAGCTGGATGGCTGCCTTCCAATGGCTGAAAAGGCTCAAATCCGCCTTGCAATTGACGACTATGCTTCGTCCGCTCTTCATAAACAGTATTATTAAAAGCTAAGCAGCGTTCCGCTTGGTAGAGGCGATCCTCATACGCATACGTTAAAGCTACTTCATCTATCCATGGTGACAAATACAACGCCTGCGCGATATACGCATTTTCGATATGCAAAATCCGTGCTCTAATCCAGCGATTCTCATTCCCGTTCACATACGTAGGCTGCAAGTCAGATGGGCATTTGAAATGAATCTCCTTATGAACCTTTTGTTCCACTGGGTAGTAGAAAAGCTTCTCGGCATCCTTGCCCACATCGAGCCTCACCCAAGTCGTACCGTTCCAATATTCCCAAGCCACTTGAAGAACCGTTACATGCACGACAGGTGCTTTATCGAACTTGCTCTTCTTCATGACCATTTTCCAATCGATAGGATCCGTCTGTTCTGCCCCAAAACGATTCTCTCGCGCCTGCAATCCGAAGCTCAGCTTAATATCGCCATCGGTTTTCGTAAATACTTCCTGACTTCCAATATAAAAGGAGCCATACAGAGCAAATTGATCTCCGAATGGGTAAAAACCGGACGGGTCAGCATCAATGTCATTGTAGAACATTTGATCAGGCGGGATGCCGCCAGTCTCGAGTGTATCCACATAGTCTGTTTTGAAGGAGACGTGATCCATGGAAAGTCTGCTATCAGCCAGCGTTTTGCGATCAGTTACGTGTGGCTTTAATCGACATTGAATCCAACGCCCCGTGATGCCATTCACTTCTTTCGGAGCAAGTTCTTCACGAATACTTTTGAGCAAAATAACTCGATTATCCTTCGCCTCTACCTTGTCGAACTGTTTCCAACCATCCGCTGTAGCGTATAACCATTCGGTAAGATTAGGATCTGCGAGTTGACTAGACATCCCAAATTCTTCAAAACGTTTCGTCGAGTTACGGAATTCGATCTCAATCTGCGCCGGATGAGTGACGGTGAAAAGCGAGCTGTGCTCCAAATACAAGGCATGTTCCTGTAAATTATCGCCATCTTGCAGACGGAATAACTTTTTCGGCATCGATAAGCCTTGACGGCTGGCGGTTAAGAACTCATCCGCGACTCGAACGATAATGTCCTGCTTACGGCTCGTTACGTAGATGCTTGTAAGTACCGCTGGCGTTAACAGCGCACTTCGTGCCGTTTCATAAAGAACCGTATCCGCTAGAACAGCCGCTGCAATCTGTGTTCCTGCGGAAATATACACCGACTCTTTCGTTCCTTCATTCAACGCGAACGTTAGATACCCACTTGCTGGTCTAGCTGGTAACAACGTGACATCGAACATATTCAGAAATGAGATCAAATTCTTCGTAGGCACGCGATTCAATCGCTTAATATTGTCATGAAACATATCGGCAAACATCAGGAATAGCGCTGAACCTGGATCCGGGTTCTCAGGCGTAAATCGCCACTCTGGCGTATAATACGGGGCCATTTCCTTCATTTGAGCGATCAGATCAGGTATGTCTCTGTGATCAATTTTGGGAGGTTGCACAGCTCCACCTCCTCTCTACACGTCTCGTCATCGCTTCCGCATCCTCTTTCTATTTCGAACCTTCAAATAAATAAAACGGATAAACTTGGTTAAACAAGTTGTTCGTTGTACGTACCTGATAGGCAATATGAATCATCACTTTAGCGGGATCATCTATTTCGGGTACAGCTTTCACTTCAACCTCATGAACCCGTGGCTCCCAGTTTCGGATGGCTTCTTCAATATTACTTTGCAGCAAATGCAGCGTTGTATCATCGGTTAAACCAAATATAAATTCTTGAACTCCGCATCCAAAAGAGGGACGCATCACGCGCTCTCCTTGTGTCGTTCCCAAGATAACGCGAATCGCTTCTGCGATGTCTTCCTCATACTCGGACATTCGGATCCTTCCTGTTGCAGGATCAACCTGAATCGGGAATTTCCAGCCCCGTCCCAAAAATGCTTCCGACATCTCGCCACGCCCTCTCGTTAATTGATCATAACGTTAGTTAATTTTCACCATACTACCTTTGATATTAATGATGCCATCTGACTTCAGATCCAGCGTCGCCCCTGCCTTCAAAGCCATCGTAGCAGAAGCTTCTATATTAATTTGCGTAGATTTAATTTTGATTTCCTTCGTGCTTTCAATACCGACTTCACCTTTGGCGTTCAATGTGATCTTAGATGTTTGGCTGACGACAGATATTTCATTCGCAGACCCGCCCTTGATCAGAATCTTATTGTTGCCACTGGAATCAGCAATCGAAATGCTTTGATCCTTATCTTTAAGTTCAATAATTTGACCTTTTTTAGTCTTTAAGGTGATGCTCTCGTCACCACTTTTATCATTAAAAGAAAGCTCATGACCAGAACGTGTCTTAATCATGCGCAAATCATTTTTCTCAGCAGGTGGAGGTGGCATATTCTTCGGATTCCACAGCATACCGATGACGAAAGGCATCCGCAGCTCGCCTAAATGGAAGGCAACTAACACTTCATCCCCTACTTCAGGGATAAAAAGACTGCCCATTTCCTTACCGCCCATCATTGTGGCAATGCGCACCCAATCCGTTTCTGTTTCCGTTTCTTGCATCGGAAGCTTGAGTTTTACTCGTCCCATTTTATCGGGATCCGCGTTATTCGTTACAACAGCCACCATGACGCCGCCAATCTTCTGGCTGGAAAAATCGGAGATGCCGCCAATTGTAATATCGGGAGTTTTGAACATTAGACTGCATTCCCTCCCAGTAAAAACCGAGTCGTGTAACCTTCGTCATCCAAAATGTGGGTTGCCCCTGTCACATAATAAGGCTGATCAAACGTCTTGCCTATACCGCTCAGCTTAATATAGCGCCCCGCGCGAATCTCTGGAATGCCAATGCATTCCCCGCTGCCGCTTACGAGCTTCATGGCTCGGCGATTCAGTATCGCATCCGCGTAGCTTTTAGCTTCTTCAACGGAGCTTACATTTGTATACATATGCTCGACGAAATCACCCTTTGAAGCTAAGATGTCCTTGCCCGTCTTGCTATTGGAACCAAGCTTCGTCACGCTGGCTGATTTGCCTTCGATGACCTTTAACTCTTTATTATCCCAAGCTCGAACGGTTACGCCCGTAATTTGCTCGGCCAAATTGTGATCGATCATTAAACTGCGGATTGTCTTTCCCATCTCCAGTGTCATCACGGCTGTCATTGCCGTTAATGGCTTACGGAAATATAAATTCTTCCCCACTATGAAAAAATCATAGTTAACTAAATTCGCTAAGTTTTGAATGAAATGATAATCATTGATCTGACTCTGCGAAAGTGCTGGAAATTCGGTTGTTGTTGCATCTATATGTGTCTTGAAGCCATATGTCTTGGCAATTTCTTCAACAACATCACTATATTTCTTCTTATTCCAAGAACGGGACTTCGTCCCCTTCATCATCAAATAAGAAATATCCATCCCGCGTACCACGAGACCAGGAGCACCGCCTTCTGGAAAATCCACAACCACGGAAGTAATTTGGCCTGAAAAGACGGCGGTGAATTTATCAACATATCCCAAACCAATATCAATGGCTTTACCAAGTGAGAAGATAGAAAGCCATTGAAATTCATTTTTCGTAATATCATAAGCATTGGCTACTCGAAAAGAAAAGGAGTCTGCTGTTCCATCAATCGATGTCTCCACCCGCAGGTTGTCCAGTGCGATATCATCCGAAATCTTACTGCCATCTACTTTAATATCATAGTAAGGGGCATAAAAATCGCCGTACTTCTTGGCCAAATCGTCAAATGTAAATGAGCTTGTTTCTAGATCTAAGGCCATAGGCTTAATCCAACCTCGGAACTGAAATGCGGCGTCCCGTGGTCACTTTCATTGGATTATCGATACCATTTGCCTTCGCAATTTCCCGCCAAAGCGTAGGATCTTCGTACTCATTGGCAGCTATCGTCCACAGTTGATCACCTTGGTTAAGCATCTTTAATTTCGTTCTATCTGCGGAATGACGTGGAATTTGCTTCAACTGATCTTTCTTACTGAGCGTTGATTTAAAAGTCACTTTCAGCTTGGCACGCACTGGAACTCCCGTATCGAGAAACATGGTGAAATGCTGATTGACTTTCTCAACGACTCCTTTAAAATCCAGTGAACCCCACACAAATCGGCAAAGTGGCGGAGCATGAATCTCCTTTTCAACATCCAGAAGACCTGAAATCTTCGTCGTCAACTGACGAACATCCGTGCCTTTCTCATAGGTGTCAAAATAAAAATCCATCGTGAGCGTCGATGTGCCTCCACTCACAAATTGTGCAATCGGCATGGACAGACCCGGCACTGTTTTCCAAGAATAGCTGTTGCCGGTGTCGAGCGTATACTCGCCCGGATTGAACATCACTTGCACATTTTCGGTTTTGCTGCCTTTATGAACAATAATCATCGCTTTCTTGAGCGCCATAGGTATCCGTCCTCTCTGCCATTATGTATATAATTAACGTTATTAACGATTCATATGATTACTCATTATACACCACGCCGTTGCCGCTCGAACTTCATCTTTTTTTCAATTTCGCGGTAGACTTTCTCCGCAATCTTGGCGATATCCAGCTGTGGAAGCTGCTTAACCAGCTCTTGCAGCTGCTCTTCGCTTAGCTCCGGTGGTGTCTGCTCAACAGGTGCTGCTGGTATTGATTCTTGATCCGCACTCGCTTTGGTGCGCAGCCAATCCATCTCCAGCGGTGTATCTGCAAGCTGACTAGTTACAGCTTGTTTATGCTCCAGCATGCTGATTGGCGAAGCCAGCTGCTCTTGCCCTGCAGCCGGCACGGACAGCCCCGTTGGCTGTATGCGCGACTGCATAGGCACGCTCCTCACTGGCGGGCTTGCCTGGCTCGCGCCGATTGGCGGCTGCTGCGTTCGCGCCTGCATGAGCATGCTCATTGCGGGCATGCCTTGGCTGCTGCTGTTCGTGAGGCTGGCGGCGCGCTGCACGCCAGCAGTTGGTGCTGCGGCTCTGCCGGAGGCAGCCGCCTGAATGAGACTGCCCATCCCACGGGAGGGCAGTCGTTGTTCCGCTGCGGCGGGCGAAGCCGCAGCTATGCCCGCAGGAGCAGCGCGAAGCGCTCCTGCGCTGCTCGCCAGCACCGGCATGACACGTTGTGTCATGCTTGCGCTCTGGCGAGCCCTTGGCGCGCGTGCAACGCGCGTGCCTGTCACGACCTCTGCGGCAGGCGAAGCCGCCGCAGGTTCAAGGGCTTGTGCGCGCTCTTCGACTTGCGCGCTGATCATAGCCCTAATGGTTTGCTCCGCCGAGTCCACTTGAAAGCGCTCCGCTTCCAAGTGGCTCTCCGAACCACGTTCCTCTCGCTTAGGCTCGCGCTCACGATCTTCGACGATGACTCGTCTCTGAACGTGTTCGGCTTGCGCCTTTGACCAAGTTACCGTGCCGTTTCGTGAGGTTTCTGACGCCTCAGTTCTTGGGTTAGAACCTTGCCTACTATCACCCTGGGTTGCTCTATTCATTAACTGCCTAATTCTCGTCTCGCTAACTCGTTGAATAAGATTATTCGCGCTTTGCATGGCCGCTTTCTGACTTGGCAACTGACCTTGTGCTTGGATAACAGTTCGTCCTGTTTGAGCAGAGCTTGTCATGCTTATGCCTGCAGATTCATTCACAGAGCCCGACATGGCCTTCCTGGCTATCAAGTTGCCAGACGATTGCTCTACGGGACTTGTTACTAGATTAGCTCTTCTTGCTTGAATACCACCGTTCTCGATGCCTAGGGAACGTTGAACGAGCGAGCCTTGTTCTACGCTCCGCATTCTCCTCAGCTGCAGAGAATGACCTATGCGACTATCTTCCGATTGTACACGCTGCCCACGTACAAGCTCTCTAGATGGTGGATTAAACTGCGCGTTCCTATCTCCATCTACACGATCCTCTTGTAAAGAATTAGCAAAATCTGAACGATGTTGTTCTGCTTCTACGTTTTCTTTATTTCCCTGCATCTGATTTGATAAAGAATTCTGTTGTATAGAATCGTTGGTTAGGGATTCCTGTGCCTGTCCTAATTGTAGATTCCTACTTTGGCTTTCCTGCTCTTTATCCGTGGATCGTATCTCCTGCGCGCTTAATTCGGACGCACTGGAAGTCTGAAAGATTGGAGTATGTTGCTGCTGATCGATAGCACTTATTCGTCTTGTTACCGTGCCATCTTCTACTCGGCCTGCTCGAAGGGTTAACAGACTTCTCTCCCATGTTGGGGATGATCGGGTAACCGAAGTACTCATCTCACCACTTAATACAGATGATGATTGCGTACCTATCGGTGACTTTTGTGAAGTAAACTGTCCTAAATCAATTTTACGCTGAATGGTAGCTTGCTGCTCTCTCACACGATTAACGCGAGACTGACTTCCAGCCCTTCTAACCATGTCCAGAGGTGAAAGTCCCGTTGATCTGCCCTTCGTACGTGCGCTAGTTGTCTCATGCAAGCTTGATTCGTTCGCAAGAGATTGCGTCTGGCTTGAAGCAACAACACGACCATTTAACTTACTGACACCTGACATCTCCGTTGAAACGTTCCTTATGCTGTCTTCGACTGAACTAGTTGGTCCAAGTAACCTGCGTTGAAGCTGATGGGATCCTTCTACAACCTTAGACTTATTACTCGATGTCACATAAGTGATGCTATTGTGTGCTGCCTTCGATGCAATTTCAGCTCCTAAAGATTGTTGAACCGTCGTTCCTTGCGCTACTGAGGGGATATTATTTCCGGTGGTGCCTGGCTGTGCCTGACCTGTTAATTGATTAGTACCTGCTTCAGATTGGCGATGCGCAGAACGCAGCAAACGCACAACCTCTCGGCTAGTTTTACTTTCCCCCTGCTTAGCAGACATTGGAACTAAGATTCCAATGGAGCGAATGCTTGCATCTGTAACTCTAGCTGCAATCTCTTTAGCTAATTCCCCAGCAGGTCGATTGCTCTTCCCAACTTGAGATTGACTACGGAACTGCTGATTGTCTGGCCTAATGGTTTGCAGCCTATCGTTATCAGCTTGCCTTCTAAACGTAACTTCTGTATGAAGGGTATCATCTGCTTGTGCCATAGGTCTCATCTGAAAAACACTCGGAGCTGCTTCTTCCAATTGATTTTGTTCTTGTTGGAGATGAGAGCCTCGGCTCACTTGATTTTCTTTTTGACGATTCTGACGATGCAGTGGCTGACTACCAAGCAACTGCTCATTTCTCTTGGCTGATTGATTTAATGATTCTCTAAAGCTTTGTTGAATAAGCTTACCTGCTGATTTAGTTCGTATGTCTTTGCCCTTACTAACACTATTTGTACTTCTAATGAAGAAATCATCAGAAGAGGGTTGTCTTTGTATGGTAACGAGTTGCTGCAACCAGCTCTCGTTGCTTTGTATTTTCTGTGCTGCGCGCCTCTTCTCCATCCGAACAGGCTCTGTGTACACCTGACTTGGGTAGGCCGTCACACTCTTAACTCGTATGGAAGCTGCTGTGTCCTGTTCTGGCTCTTGATAAGCTCCAGGCACAGGTACTGCATCTTCTGTTTGTAATCTTATATCCGGAAGACTAGCGATGGATTCATTAATGCCATTAACGGAAATACTCGCCGCTTCTTGCGTCGTCGGAATGCCCCCGCTATTTTTGCGTGGTCTTCCTCTCTTTCGCTTAACTGGTTGTTCCACGGGTTGCAATTTTACCAATTCGGTAAATCCAGCATCCTCATTCCTTACTTGCTGATCGGATTGCTCTTGGTATCCATCTTTCCCTTGTGGCGATCCCGCACTGTCCTTACTTGGTGTTTCTTGTTGTTCACTCTGTTCGTACAAACTGCTTTTGGGTTGTAATTGCTGTCTTTCTTGTTGTATCTGATTTTCTTGTTGTATCTGCTGTTCTTGCTGCATCTGATTTTCTTGCAGTATCTGTGTTACTCGTTGTTCCTGTTGTTCTTGCTGTTGCGCTAGACCTTGTCTGGCAGCCAATAATTCAATCTGCTCATTCAGCTGTAATGTTTGATGCTGCTCTTGTAACTGGTGTAGTCTCTGAACAACTTCCATTGTGCCAGAGCCCTGCTCTTGCCGTTCACCGGAAGATGCCTGTTGCTGCAAAGCTTCTTCTTGCCCAGTTATTTTGCGCCATACTCTTGTCGTACTGGAATCAAATTCTCTCATTCCGCTGCGACTAGGACTAGCCGTTCTGGTTGAGGCATGCATAGATCTAGGTAAACGCGACGTTAAACTCGCAGCATTAATTGCCAAGGGTTGTCCACTTGAGGAAAGAAAACCTTTCGCTAATGCTAATGAAGATCTATCACTACTTTTACGTGTAGCATCCTCAGTCTCAGCTTGTTCAAGGTAAGCTTGCTTACTTGCTTGTGTTTCCTGCTCCTCGACGTGTTTGAGCAATAAACTGCGAATAAAACGCACGGCACTCGGAGAAGATTTTCCTGAAAACGGACCCTCGCCAAGCTTCAACGACTTTCTAGTTTCAATTGGCGATAGTTCCTCTGTAAAGCTTGTTCCTAGCACTTCAGCCTTACGCCTAATTGGCGAACCTGACGATGACGTTCCTCTATGCTGAATTGGCGTTTGTGTTACCTCTTGTAAAATAGCCTTAGCCATTCCCAAAAGCGATGGACTTGCCGGCAGACTTGCCTGCTCAGATGCGAGAGCACCAGTGAATTTGTCTTCGCTATGCCCCAAAATCAGTTTCCCAGATTGGAATTGTTCCAACCAATTGGACGTATTTCGTATCGCATCAACGTGATCAGCAACATTGGAATGTTTGGTCTTCCCTTCCTTGTTCTCATCACCTTTGATTGCCCGGGCTGAGGTCTGCGCTCCGTTACTCGACGCCTGTTTATATAATAATTGTAATGTTTTCCGCTGAATATTCGTTGTAGGACCTGTATGTTGAACGCCATTCACCATCGGGCTCGGTTGATTCGTCTTGCTGCTTGTAGAATGAGCTAGCATACCTATCGAAGCAACGAGCTGCCTCATCGAACGCTGAATAATCGGTGAATGTCGTTTATTAACGACGTTAATTCCTGCTTGGACAGACTTCACATCGCCATCTTTAGCGACATGTTCGTTTTCTTCCCTAGTCAGGAGTTGGCTTTCTAATACTTTGGATTTGTTACTTTTGCGTCCTCTCTTTTTCTTGATTGGCAGATCAGCAACTGCTGGTGCCAGTTCAGAGGACAATCGTTTATGCTCTTGTTGTTTCTCTTCTAAAATCACTTGCTTGGGCAGACGATAACCGCTTTGTGCGACTAACTTCTGTATATGTTCAATCGTTTGTTGTTTCGTTATTAAAGGTGCTGACTCTGGGTGTTTCAAGCTTTGCAGCTGTAATTGTAATTGCAAAATCCATGCGCGATCACTGGGGTTCTTAATGGATGCTAATTCTTTATCCGTCATTAAACCCTTGCTCTTAAAAATAAGAGCAAACATGCCTAAATAATTATCGCGATCCCATCCATACTTCCCCATAATGCCAGAAGCAAATTGCTTCGCCTGACGAGAAGTGTGACCGACCGTTGTCGTGCGATAGCCTTTAGCAAAGCGCAATTTACCTTTACTCTTCTTACCAAGGGGTTTATGCGATTGTCGAGATTTCATGAACAATCCCCCTAAATGTTTTCGTAAACTTATTTCTTAAAAATCGTCTTCAATCCCGCATGCACGAGCTCAATCGATTCAATCGCGACATTCGCACTTCCTGCATTCAGGTCTGGGCCGTTCCATTTCACAGGGAATGCACTCGTAAATTCCCAACGACACATTTCTTTTCCTTCAACATTGTACAAAAGAATGGAACCATTCTTACGGCTAATTTTGCCTTGAACAGCGTTATTGTACCAATCCCATAGCTCGCTGGCATTGCTAATGCCCCTTTTGAGCACGATATTCGGGTACTTCGTATGTTGGACCATGTAGTGTGGATGGGTGTTCAAGCCACCTTCCCAATACGGCTTTACTTCGATCTCTGACTTCATGCCCGTCACTTCGGAGAATCCTCCAACGATCAGTCCATCAAGCTCAACGAGAAAACGAAAGTTACCGCCTACATTATGCAATTTGGATGACTTCGCCATTGTTTGTTACTCACCTCTTACCGAAACACATCAAACGGATTGTCTGGCTGTTTTTTACCTTCTTCGTTCAAATTGCGATTGATGCGGGAAATCTCCTCGCACCACGTACGGCGTTCACGGTGTTCCATGGACATAATTTCATCATGTGACCAATGAAAATAGTAAGCGATGAAGCCTACTTCTTCATATATTTTGTCTATGGGATAACCCGTTACGCCATCTCGTCCAAAAAAGACACGTCCACATCAAACTCATGCTCACATTTTGGACAGCTTGTATGAACTCTTGGCGCGTCCATTTCGTTAATTTGACGATAAAAGTTTTGCAAGAATGCTAAATCTGCTGTAAAGAACTTTTCAACGACACGTGTATCAATCGCACGCAAGTCCCCTAAATTGGTAATGACACGTGTAAGCAAAATGATCGTTAAGTAGCCTGGGTTTTGCTGAACACGTTGGTCACGCATCGGTAAAATTTCATCCGCAGCTGTCGCTAAGCGCATAACACCTTTTTTGTGAAGCGTACCGTTATCATCCACATATCCTCTAGGAAGTTCAAATTCATATTCTGTTTTGAAAGCCATGTTGTTGTTACCCCCTTAAAGTTTTCTCCAGAAAACTAGCTTCATAAGTATAATCTTGTGGTGATGAGGCTAAGCCTCTTAACAAAAAGAAGAGTTAGGAACCGGAGACATACGCTCCGGCACCTACTCTAACCTTGTATTACTTCGTACGTGTCATACCTTCATGAGCAAGCTCTAAGCTCTCGATAGCTACTTCGTTCCCAGTCCCTTTAAAGCTTGGTGCTGAGTACTTGGATGGCCATGCTTCGATGACTTGCCAAGTAGCTACATCTCCGCCCTCTTCGTTGATCGCGATAATCGTGACCGTTTTGCGGGAGATTTTGCCTTGAATGGATTCTGACATCCAGTTGTACATATCCATGGAGTCTGTAACTCCCCATTTCAATGAGATGTTCCCGTATTTTGCAAGTCCCGGAAGCTTCCGAGGCGTGATAGTTTCGTTTCCTTCGCGGTATTCAATTACCGATAGGGAAGCATCAAATCCAGAGATTTCGCTGAATCCAGCTTGTTGAATACCTTCTACTTCAATTCTAAATCTAAAATTGCGGTATGGATCCCTACGTTCGCCAGCCATAGTATACCCCTTTCCTAATATGCGTGATATCTAACGTTAGACTATTCTTCTCTTGTTTTCTGAGTAATGCGGAAGATGACGAACTCGGCAGGTTTCACCGGTGCAACCCCGATTACGCAGATGAGTCGACCATTATCGATGTCGTCCTGTGTCATGGTGCTGCGGCCAATATTGATGTAGAACGCTTCTGAAGGACTTCCGCCCATTAGAGCACCATCTCTCCATACCCGCGTTAAGAACGCATCAATCGTCCGCTGTACACGTGCCCAAAGCTGTTCGTCATTCGGTTCGAAGACAACCCAGTTCGTGCCGTTCTTGATGGACTCTTCGATAAAGATGAACAAACGTCTAACGTTCACATATTTCCATAAACCGTTCGACGATGTTGTACGAGCACCCCAAACGCGAATACCTTGTCCAGCAAAATGACGGATCAAGTTAACGCCTTGTGGGTTTAGAATATCTTGCTCGCCTTTGTTATATTGGCAATCTAGGCCAACGGCACCGCGAACGACTTCATTCGCAGGCGCTTTTTGTACGCCACGAGTTTGGTCGGAACGGGAGTAAATACCAATGACAGAGCCAGATGGCGGTATGTAAATATTGCGTTTGTCTAATGGATCAAAAACTTGCAACCATGGGTTGTACATAGCCGCATAAGAACTGTCGAAGATGTTGCGGTGTGTCATCACATCTGCAACTTTTGTTTTCTCACGTGGAATATCGAGAACCGCGAAGCGGCTGCCCAAGTTTTCACAGTGCGCTACTAGGGATAATTGAACCGTAGGCTCAGTTACACCTGGAATCGCAATGATGGATACCACATCGTTATCGATGAAGGACTGAATCCCTGTACGTTTGCCAGGACCACGGTCAACACCCATATAAATATCAGGCGTTACATTTGCGATGGAACCGTTGCTGCCGCCGGACAAAGCGATTTGGAATTTGCCTACGGACTCGTTCTCGCCAGAAAGCACCTCGAAAGGAGCGATTGCGCCAAGATCTTGACCTTCTGTCAAATCCTTCACCGTAATAATGTTAGAACGGGAAACGATTTTCTCAATGTGATTCGCTGCTGTAATGTTCAAGGAAACGCGCTCATACGTCTCAGCTTCGTCACCGTAGAATACGTGAAGTGTAAATTCACTTGTCGTCAATACTTTTGCTGGTAGCAATCCGCTATCAACAACATCACCTTCAAGTGCCACAGACAACTCGATAATGTTATCTTGGGAAGCGACTACTTTGCTGTATTGTTTCGCGCCTGCTGCTTCGAAAGCAACTACGTCGCCAACGTTGAAGCCAGCGTTGTTTTTCACGCGATATTGTGTTTCACTTAGCACTTCATAGATTTGCGTCTTTGCTTTGCTAGCTGGCACAACAACGATACGTACTTGGTTCCCCCATGTTCCAGGGTTCTTGGAAGCAATTTCAATAATTGCTGATTCTTTATTCGTAGCCGCTTTGTTCGTTGCAACTTTCGCGTCAGTTGGCGCTACACGCATAACGAAACAGCGATTACCTCCGTTTAAGTAGAAATGCTCTACTGCGTAGGAAAGGAAACGATATTCGCCGAATTCATTCTCGGACAAGTAGCTACCGAATAAACGGTGGAAATCAGCTACGCTCGTAACCAGTTGAGGGACACCTTCAATTTCCCCTCTTTGCGCAAGCCCTATAAACCCGGCCGTACTTGTGCTTGCACCCTCAAGCGGTTGTGCTCCGCTGTCAAACTCTTCCACATAGACTCCAGGTGATAAATAGTCAGCCATTGTTCCCCAGTTCAGTCAGATGGCACTGCTTACTCAATAAATATGGCCAAAGACATGAAACCAGTTCTCTCCTTTCTGCTTGTCATTTTGTATAGAAGATGGACGTGTCCATTCTGCTAATTAGGGTTACGCGAGACGTATCGTGCCAAGATTGGTTGTTGTTCCTTCAGCTACTGCGAGATCTTGGATACTGTGACTTTGCTTGCCACCCGGCCCATACGTAATGACCAAGTCCGTCTGAAACGACGGAATTCGATTCCCTCGAAAAGCAATGGCAACCTCGCCACGCTCTGTACTTCGGGTCTCTTGCACAGGTAACAGCATAGCGCCACGGGAATAGGATTGGGTCAGAGGATTCAATAATCGGAATCTTTTCTGATGCTCGAGCACTTCAGAAATCCGAATAACCTCTTCCGAGGCTTGAGAACCTCTTCCACGCAGCAGATACACATCACCAGCCACAATGCCGCCTGTAAATGAGCCTAAAGTCATTTCCATCGCGCCTTTGTCAGCTTGATCAACCATTAATCGCGCGCGCGCGCAGTCCTCCGTTAGCACGGTCGACTGTAAGTGAGCATCACAGATCGGAGCCCCTGCTGCATTCTGCAACATGACTCGAATAAGTCCTGCCCCTTGGGAAAATGGGTATGAAGGTAACGGTTTCATTTGAACGACTTCAATAAAATTGTGTGTGCCAACCGTGATGTTTGTTTGTTCTTGAAAATAATACTCGCTATGTACCGATAATCGGTATTCGCCGGGGGATAAATCGTTGAATATATAGGAACCATTCGATTTGCGAATTGCTTTCGAACGGGAGCCTTCTAGGTGTACAGTGGTCTTGTTGCCAAGAGGAGCCCCAGAGGAGAGTGCGTCAATCACACACACAACAAGGGATACACGGGATCTCAATTGTGATATTCGAATCTGATCCACAGGTGGATCCTCCTAACCTTGAATACGAAAATCGGTTTCCGAAACCCTTTTAGTTGTTTTGATACGCGTTGAATCAATATGTACTGGCCCCACCGTATAGGCGACTGAGAGTCTGTATGGGGTGTCTGAGAAATTCCACATATTCATGAGACTTTCACCTTTAAAAGGATCCATGACGATACGAACTTCTTCATCTTGCTCAGCTAACGTACCGACTGTCATTGAACCTCTAAGGATGGAATGATCGTAGAATACCTGCATCGCTCTGCCAAGAATCCGATGCTCATCCAGTGCTCGCGATGAGAGTTCAGCCGGCGACTGCACGGTAACTAGATATGATAAATCGACAACCATAGGAGGAAACTGAATTTCATTCGTTCCTCTAGCAATCATATGGGTTTGGCGATTGTTGCCACTCTCACGAACATTATAAAGATAGAGAGAGAGATAGAAGTCCCCTTTATCTACTGGTGATGCTAGACCAATCATTTCTGGTTGTGGAATGGGATCTGGGGTCATGTTTTCTCTAAGTAGCTTAACTAATGATGCACTTACGTCAGCGATCACAGAATAATTGCCTATGAGTGTCACTTCCTGCCTCTAAATACCTATTAATCTTGTAAAAAAGATGATCTTTATGTCGCATTATGTATCTTTTTCTATTATAGATGTAAACCCTCAGGTTGACTATAGGAATTATATTATTTATTTATGCATTTTCCGCGAATTTTGGCGATTTATGACCAAATAATGGCGTATACAGCATACAAAAAGGCAAACTCACACAATGTGTGAGTCCGCCTTTTTACTTACATATTCTAGTATATCTAGTAATCTTCCCACTCTTGTCGTGCAAGGATTTTACCTGATTTTTGAAGCTCATGTCGGATCGACTTGATAATATGCCCCATCCGAATAGATTCACCTGATTCCGCCGCCAAGAAAGCGGAAGAGAGAACAACATTCTTGATATTCCCCCCTGCAATCTCGTAACGCTGGGCTAGATATTTGAAATCAACATCATCGTTAAGAGGCGCTGCTGGCGGAAACATGGACTGCCAAATTTTCTCCCGATATTCAGGGTCCGGAAACGGAAACTTAATGACATAATTGATCCGCCTCAAAAAGGCTTCATCAATGTTATTTAATAGATTGGTAGCCAAAACCGTGATGCCCTGATATTCCTCCATTTTTTGGAGTAAATACGCAGTCTCAATGTTCGCATACTTATCGTGGGAATCTTTCACCTCGGAGCGTTTCCCAAACAGTGCATCCGTCTCATCGAAAAACAGCACCGCATTACTTAACTGCGCCTCTTCGAAAATTTCGTGCAAGTTCTTCTCGGTTTCACCGATGTACTTACTGATCACTTGGGAGAGGTCTACCTTGTACAACTCCAGCTGTAAGTCCCCGGCTACAACCTGCGCCGACATCGTTTTCCCTGTGCCTGGCGGCCCGGCGAAGAGCATGCTGAGCCCCTTGCCGTAGGCTAACTTCTTCTCGAAGCCCCAATCGTTGTACACGACGCCGCGATACTTTACTTGATTACACGCGTTGCGGAGCTGATCCTTCTGCTCTGGGGGGAGGATGATATCCCCAAACCCATAGCGAGGCTCAATACGCGTTGCCTTACGCTCCAGCTTATGCTGCACCTGCTGGTAGCAAGCCTTATACAGCGCATCGCTGCGCAGTGCGCCGGCATTGCCCGTCCCGGCAGCTGTCGTCTGCCAGGACGAGTACCCGCGCGCCAGCGTGAGCGCGCGGCGAATTTGCCCTGGGGTGAAGCGGAATTTGCCGCTCATCACCCGGTAATCTACATCGCCAGCGACGCCGAGCTCCTGCGCGAATGCCTGCCACAGGCGTTCGCGCCCGCCTTCGTCTGGCACGGCAAGCTCATGCTCAAGGAGCAGCCGCTCCTTGGGCTTCCAGCTTAGCCGGTTGAACTTACCGGCTAAGAGAAAGACCATGCCGCCATAGCCGTCGAGCAGCTCATGGAAGCGACCGAGCCGCTGCTGGGCAGCCAAGTCCGGCTCATCGGGGTAAAGCACTTCCAGCTGTGTAAAGCACAGCACAGCTTGGTGCAGAATCGCTTCGCGCACGATGATGCTGATCTGCTCTTCAAAGCTCACCGCATGCAAAAGGACATCTGCCAGATTCACAAGCAGCAGCGGCTTATTGAAGGAGCGGCTGAGATGCTTCACCTGCAGCTTTTTACCAGACCCGGCATTTCCCCATAAGTGAAAAGCAAGGCGTTTGCGCTCAGTCACGGGCACCTCGTACATATCGGCAATAAAACCGCGCAGCCGCTGCTGAAAATCTTCCTGAACCAGCAAGGGAGAGAGTTCATCGTCCGGATACACAATCTCAACCGCCGGCTTCAGCTTCGGATCTAACTCCCCTGAATCCAACAGAAAGGTCACAATCCGTTTATCCAGCTGCAAGGGTTTGGACAATAGGGTCTGACCGCCCACGACAAGTGTGTCTGGATGCAGCACATAGCGGGCTAATCTGCCATCCGGCGCCATAAATGTCGTACGCGCAGCCCGCATGTCCTCCGGACTTTGGCAAGCAATTTGCAGCGCTAAGCTGATATTAGGCGTTTTGTTCGTTAGATCGTCTAACAGAAAGCCGAAAATACGCTCATACTTCCGATCCAACTCCACAGCTAGCCCCAGCATAACGATGCGCTCTTCTATAGAAGAAAAGCCGAAAACCGTAGACAAATAAGCCAACGGCAGAAAAACACCTGACTTGCGGCTATGAGCCAAGCGATCGGCGATTGAGCTGTCCAGCAACTCTATTCGTCCAAGCAGTTCATGCTCTTCCTCATCGATTTCTTCTTCCGAACTGAATCCGCCAATGAGACGAATAAATTCGTCTTCCGATACAAACATTCCGCGGAATGAATCCGTTTGCGGATCAGGCGTCAGCTTTTGACGACGCTTATAGAGAAGCTCTAGCTTTTTATCAAGCAGCAGAAGCTCGTCCTTATAATGTTCCCATGCATGCACATACCCTAGAGCTGTCATAAGCCTCCCCAATGACTCTGTATATTTTTATTAACAAACGGTTAACATCATTAATTGCTTGCGTAAAGAGGGGGTTATTCTTTACAATATCAGGATAAGGCACAAATTATATCGACACCTACTGCCCTGAAAGGAAAGTGGCCTCCTTTTGATGGAACAATTTCCAGCACATGATCCAACTTGGAATCGAAAGCTCATTCGAATGCTGTGGTGGATCCTCATCATTTATGAAATAGCTGCTACGATTGCTTTAGGCTTTGAAATTAGTGAGCAACCGATGAATGGGTTCGATAGCTTCATCCGCTTCCAACTTGTTCCTACATCATTGCAGCTACTTGTTATGGGCTTAGGCTATTTGGCCATGCACTATCTAAAGTACTATAGAGATTTTATCATGATCACATGGACCATGACCATGATTAGTATATTCATCCTTTGTATACCTGAAATGACACACAGTTACGAGCTGCTCAGCATGCCTGTTTTGTTAGCATCGATCTATTTTCAGAAAAGATATGTTATTTTCGCTTACAGTCTCGGTATCGCTTATTTACTCTTACTGCTATGCATCCAAATGGCTAGAGGACAATCCGCAACCCCCTACGAGATCATTGTATCCCTCACGATTATTACCGCAACATCCATGCTTTGTTTTGCGATTATGAGCCGCGGGCTTGATCTGCTTGCCAGGCTTCAGAATTCGGTCGTACGCGAGCAAGATCTACTGATTCGCAACGTCATGATTGACCGTCTTTCCAAAGTTGATGCACTTACGGAGCTCTTCAATCATCGCTCTTTTCAAGAGCATACGGACCACCTTATTTCCCATATGCCCCACGATACACCTCTTGTGCTCGCCCTGATGGATATTGATAATTTCAAGCTCATTAATGATAATTATGGTCATTGGGTTGGTGATGTTGTTCTCAAAACCATCGGCAGCCTCCTCAAAGACGTGCTTGGCCCGGATGATATGTCTTTTCGGTACGGCGGTGAGGAGTTTGCTGTTCTATTCGTTGGGAAGTCGCATCAGGATGTGCTGCCCATTTGCGAAACAATTATGGAAACCATTCGTGATACCGTCATTCCAGAAATGCCTGATTACAAATTGACCATGAGCATCGGACTCGCAACGTATAATCGAAACACGATGAAAAAAGCATGGTTTCAGCTTGTTGACGAATGCTTATACATCGCCAAGCGCAACGGCAAGAATCGCATTCATGTCCATGCAGCAGATATTCAAGTTCCGATAGCTGAATAACCCTTACACCCAGGAGCATAATGCTTCTGGGTTTTTCATTTGAAGTTGCCGTGGAAAAAAGTGTTAAGCCTCATACATGAATTGGTTGCATTAGGAAAATAATATACCAAAATCTAATGAGGTGATAACCATGTGTCATTCCATAGCCATACTGGCTGATGTGCACGAAGTCATGAAGCAATTCCGCGTCGATCGGCTCTTATCTTACAGTTCCAATCGGTATGAGGTGCGACCTACTGAATCTGTGTCTGCGGTGATGATTAATCGCAAAGGAGAGCGTCTGTTAGATGAATTTCGTTGGGGACTAATGCCTTTCTGGGCCAAAGATGCTGTCTGCGGTGAACGCAACTCCATATTCTCCAACATCGTATTCGAGCGTATTGTCAAAAAGCAACGTTGCGTCATCCCTTGCAGCAGTTTCTACGTGGGGCGGACGGAAGGGAAGGAGACTGAGTGGATTCGTTTCAAAATGCGGAGCGGAACATTCGGCATCGCGGGGCTCTACGATATTTGGCAAGCACCTTCCGGTGGAGAGGAGCTGCGTACGTGCATGATGCTAATGACGGAATCCAACTCCGTTGTATCTCCGTATCACGCTAGCATGCCAGCCATTCTCGATGAGGAGCACATGGAGAAGTGGCTGCAGCCTGATCAGAAGGACAGCCGTCAGCTACGATCTTTTCTTCAACCCATCGATGAGATGCGGATGGTCGCAAATATTTTGACATCCCCTGCTGAGAAGCTGGAGATGGGTTCGGATGTCAGTATTTTTGTATAAAATAACTCGGAATGCAAAATAAAGAAACTGTCCTCATGTAGACAATTGACTCTACGTGTGGACAGTTCTTTTTATTTTTTCTTTGGTACGGGCGGCAAGGCGCCACCCTCTCCGATGATTCGCACACCATCCGCGCATACGCCATAGGGTTCCCAGCGGCAGGTTGCACATAAGTTGTTGATGTCCGCAGGCCGCACTTCTAGAGCAACTTGACCACATATGGTCGCCCACGTCCGCTCCATACCGACAGCTAAGCCAAGCTTGGCAACGATTTCGGCGTCACGCTGATACACGGTCCGGTTCTCACAATGCGCAACTTCATCTTTCGGAAATTCGGCGCATAAATCATCTGGACCCAGCACAACGCGAATCATCGTCTCAGGCTCAGTCCGCAATTGCTCGTACACCGTCGTCATATTCTCACAAAATGCAGGGGAGTACCCCATCCCTCTATAGCCCAGTAGACATAGCAAATGGTGGCCACGCAGCTGGATGATAGGTTCGATCATACAGTATTTACCCTGGGCACACGGTACAATCCGTATCCAGGCATCGTAATTACTGGATCCGTATCCTCTACGAGCCCATCTCCTTTGGCATGCATGGCAACATCGATGAGCCACTTGGTAAAATCGGCTACAGGCATGGAAGCCATTTCTTCAAGGCTATAAAAACCTGCTGCATCTACCTCTACGCCATCTGGCTGAGGGGTTCCGCTGATGTAGTCCATTTCAAAAGCAATGTACACATTATGTATGCTTCTTGGCAAATCACGCAGAGCAACTAAACGTGAAACGGAAGCTTCAACACCGCACTCTTCCATCACTTCACGGGTGATTGTATCCTGAATGAGTTCATGCTGCTCAATATAGCCGCCAGGATTTGTCCATCTTCCTTTACCTGGCTCTTGTGCTCGACGAACAAGTAAAATTTTCTCATCTTTCATCACTAGTGCGCCAACCCCAACGCTGTAGTTCCCCCAATGAACGAAACTGCATGCTGTGCAGGCTCTTCGCTCGGTACCATCCACATCACGCGTCTCCATGGCAGCTCCGCAGCTGCTGCAAAATTTCGCTTCCATCTGTCCCAGCTCCCTTTGGAAATCTTTCCTTTATATGCAAGCTTACTGCGAATGATAGACAATAGGCAACTGCCATTTAGAGGATCTTACTGGTCATTTGGCGGAGAATAGGAGTGGCTTTCATCGCTTGCGCTGCATTATCGTTGATTTTCAAGTTTTCGTATGTGCTGAAGTCGATGGAGTGTGTTGGGGAGAGTGGGCTAGTTTGATGGGACTAGTGTGCGTGGAGGGGAGCGGTGTGTGGTATTAAGAGGTGAGGAGTGGCGTGTGGTCCGGTGGGATGCGGTGGGTGCTCCGGTGGGGTTCAGTGTGTGGTTTTGAGGGGAATAATGTGCTGCAGTGAGATGTGGTGGGTGCTCCGGTGGGGTGCGGTATGTGGTGGAGGGAAGCGGTGTTGTGGAAGAGGAGCAGTGTGAGGTGAATGGGGAAGTGAGTAGTTGGATTAGGAAGATGATAGTGACTGAGTAGGTACTCGTTTAGTAAAACCTGCGAAAATGCAGGCTTTTTTAAGCATTTCTATAACAATCGGCAAATTGCTGCGAATATGCAGGTATTAAAGGGTTTTTCATCTATCTGGGTTCAAATGAGGAGAAAAAGATGTATATTTGCAGGAATCCCCCCTCTACAGGGGGAAATCGGTAAAAAAACCTGCATATTCGCAGGTTTTCTACTTTTCTCTTCTCTTTTCTACTCTTCTCCCCGCGTCTAGCCCCCAAACCAAAGAGCACCCCAACATGGAGGTGCCCATTTTCCATTTTTGCGGCTACCTACACCAAAAACATCGCCACAATCGTTGTCACAGCCAATCCGATCAGCACAGGCTTCAGATTCCGTCGCGCGAGCTCGAACGGACTCACACCGCAGATCGCCGCGGCCGGAATGAGCGCCCACGGGATCAAAGTCCCGCCGCCGACCCAGATGGCGGCTACTTGCCCTAGCGCAGTCAGCACTGCTGCGCCTGAACCAATGGCGGTCGCGAACAGCTGCGCGATGGAGCCCGCCAAGGAAATGCCCGAGAAGCCGGAGCCATCAAGGCCTGTAATGGCGCCGACGACGGTTAATGTCACGGCACCAATGGCTCCATTCAAAGGCACAACGCCTGCGAGTGCCACGCCTAGGTCGTTCACGAGACCGTGTGAACCTTCAGGCAGTATTTTACCAAATAGCTCCGTGATCGCGGAGTCACCTAAATAGAAGAAAGCCGCAATCGGGATGACGGGTCCGAAGACTTTGAAACCAAACACAAAGCCTTCAATTAAATACGATGTGATTTTCTCCACACCCGCATTGCGATGAGCGATTAAGGTGACTGCGATTAAGATAAACACCGCAGTCCCGCCCACGAGAGCGGTTGCATCACCGCCTTGCAAATTCAAGACAAACATAGCAATAACATCTAGCGCGAACAGCACAGGAATTAGGATAGCTAGTGTTCGTTTTAAACGCTCTCCGATCAGCACTTTGGTCTCTTCCTCCACAGGAACGAGGCCTCCGCTTTCCTCTAATCGGGAGTCGACGAGCCCGCTGCGCCATTTCCCATTTTTCATATCGCGGCGCATCAGCCAGAAAGCTGTTATTGTCGTCACAAGCCCCATCACAATGACGAGAGGAACACTCGCTTCCATTACGGCAGATACCGGTAATCCTGCGGCATCCGCTGTCAATTTAGGCGCGCCTTGAATAATGTAATCACCAGATAGCGCAATCCCATGTCCGAAGAGGTTCATTGCCATCGCGGCACCAAGTGCCGGCAAACCAACGCGAACAGCCACGGGTAATAGCACAGCGCCAATCAGCGCAACCCCAGGGGAAGGCCAAAAAAACCAGGACGTCACCATCATAATGATCCCAATACCCCAGAATGCGAGTGCTGGTGTTCTCAAAAATTTGGTCAGCGGCGCTACCATCGTTTCATTAATCCCCGTGCGAATTAAGACGCGGCTCATGGCCACGATAATGGAGATAATCATAATCGTCCCCATTAACTCTTTGGTCGCATAAATAAAACTGTTAAATACACCTGATACAGAGCCGCTCAACGTCTCCGTTGCTAACAGCCCTAATGTAAAAATACCCACCACACAAATCATCGTCGTATCTCTTCTTTTAACAAGAAGCGTAAGAATGAAACCAATGAACACTAAATAGACCCAATGAATCGGTAAAAGTTGAATATCCATCCTGCACCACACGCCTTCTCTGCCCTAGCAGCAATTGGTGCTACATTCTATGCTCGGCTAGGCATAGGCGTTCGTCTAAATTCGGGCATTTCGTCACCTTGTGGTACAATAAAAAGAACTATTTTAATGAGGTAAGGGGAACATACATACATGGCTAGGAATCAACGTTTACATACGGATGCAGATTTTCAGGAGGTCATTGACCGACAGGGTGTTGTTCGCATTTTTAAGGATGATCATATCGTCGATTCCAATGCAGTTGTTCTACGTTTCAGTGATACGACAGTCGTGGTGCAAACGCGCGTCAGCGATTTGACCTATTATGACCGAGCAGCTTGTGAGTTTTTTGAAATGAAAAAAAGATAGAAGAGGCTTACTCTTCTACCTTCAACTGACATTCATCCAGTTTTAAGACTTTCGTTTTATATTTCCATTTATAACCCAGCCACAAGACTAAGAACAAAGGAATGCCAATATAGGAAGCAACTAATAATTTCCAGTCCACTTGGCCCTCCGAGAACGCGCTAATACTTTGACCGATAATGACAATCATACACATGACACCTGCCAAGATAGGCCCGAGCGGAAACCATTTGGAACGGTATGGAAGATCAGAGATCAAACGGCCTTGCGCAACATATGCTCTTCGGAAACGGTAATGACTAATGGCAATACCTAACCACGCAATGAAGCCAGACATCCCTGAGGCATTCAATAACCACAAGTACACTTGACCATCACCGAAAAAAGAGGCAAGGAAAGCTAGCATCCCAAGTGCCGCTGTCGCAAGAAGTGCGAATACGGGAATACCGCTTTTATTTAATTTAGCAAACAGTTTTGGGGCTTTACCTTCTTTGGCTAATACCCACAGCATGCGTGTGGAAGCGTACATACCGGAGTTGCCTGCAGACAGCACAGAACTTAAAATGACAGCATTCATCACAGATGCAGCGATACTTAAACCTGCTTTTTCGAAAATGATCGTAAACGGACTTGCCGCAACGCTGTCGCTAGCTAAGGTATCTGTTGCGTAAGGTATCAGCATGCCCACCACGAATATAGCCAAAATATAAAACAAAAGGATTCTCCAGAACACACTGCGGATTGCGCGAGGTATGCTCTTCTGTGGATTTTCAGACTCACCCGCTGCTATCCCAACCAACTCTGTTCCTTGGAATGAGAAGCCAGCAGCCATACATACGCCAAGAACGGCTAATAAGCCGCCTGAAATCGGCGCATCCCCTTCTGTGAAATTACGGAATCCAACGGCTTCCCCGCCCCAAATGCCGACAATCATCAACAAACCGATGCCAATGAATAGAATAATCGTTGCAATTTTAATCATCGCGAACCAATACTCGGACTCGCCATAGCTTTTCACAGACAACAAATTAAGACCTACCATCAGGGCAAGGAATAAAGCGCTCCAAAGAAATGATGGGCTGTCAGGCAGCCAAAACTTAATAATTAGCGTTGCCGCAGACAACTCAGCAGCGATGGTAATTGCCCAGTTGTACCAGTAATTCCAACCTAAGGCGAAGCCAAGTGAGGGGTCTACGAATTTTGTCGCATACGTGCTGAAGGTTCCAGATACCGGCATATAGGTGGCCATTTCTCCCAAACTTGTTACGAGGAAATAAACCATAATACCAATAATAAAGTAAGCTAATAAGGCCCCGCCCGGTCCAGCAGCATGAATGGCTCCTCCGCTTGCTAAAAATAATCCGGTTCCAATCGATCCTCCGAGTGAAATCATCGTCATGTGACGCGACTTCAACCCTCTACGTAATTTGTTCTCAGTCAATTTCAAACTCTCCTATATCTATTCAATTAGCCTGCATGTTCCCAAAGGCCGAAAACGCAAAAAAGCCGACTCTCTCCAATGAATAAGAAAGGCAGCTCACATTTCCTCATCATATCTTTTTCAAGATAGCACAACATACTAATTTGTTTTCACAAACAGTATGACAGTTCCGTCCCTTTCGAAAACGACCCCAGCCACAACGGTCAGTATACCGTATGGCTTCGGCAATGTTACCTTTTCATCGGGATCAATAGTCTCTACTGGACTTCCTCCGATGTACTCATCAACAATGCGACCTCTACCTCATCTAGATCGATGAGGGTTCCTATTTAATTGTAACGTGCTTGACCCCTACTTATATTAATTATCCATAGGTTAAAAATCAATGGGTATTCATTCCACGCCTGTGTGCCTCTGAGTACGCAGCCAAATAAAAGAAGCCGCATCAATGCGGCTCCTGGCAATTAATTCATTTTATTTTTTATGATATAACTTCATTTTCCACATCAAATCATCTTCGGACATATACGAAGTGCCTGCATGGATTCTATAAATTTCATTATTCCCTTTGGTATTGATCCCCTCTTTGGTCGTAAAGAAAAGCTCAATTCCCAATTCCTTTCCGACCCCAATAACCGTGTCATTATAGGAACCAAAAGGAAATGCAAGTAGACGATACTGTGGTCCTAACTCCTCCACAATACGATTTTCTGCTTTTAACAAATCCTGCTTAATTCGTTTGCGATATTCATCGTCCGTTTCCATTCTTTTTTCGTTTTCCAAATAGATAGGATTGGTTAGCATTGGCATCAGTGTATTGCCAGAACCCGCCTTGACCTTATCATGATGATCGTAGGTATGAGAGTAAAAACTCATCCCGTTCTGTTTCATTTCTCTCATCTGATCCCATGTCAAACGGGGTGCCTTAGGATGATCAATCGAATCAACAACGATAAATTTAGTTGCGTGGAAACCAAAGTTAAGCAATTCAGGATACGCGTGGGTATAAAATGATTCATAACCGTCATCAAATGTGATGAGAACCGCATTTTGAGGAACCGCAGCCTCACCCTTCATGAAATGAAGAAAATGTTCCATCGAAATCACATTGTAATCTTCTTTTTTCAACCTCTGCAGATGACTTTTAAATCTTTTCGGGGAAATGGTAATCCCGTTTTCTTTTTCATCAATGTGATGATAGGCCAGTACAATGACTTTGTCCGTGTAGTGAACCTTTTGCTTACTATAATCCCCTTGATTAAAAGCTAGTGCATTTCCTTGACGCTGTAGAGGTTGTAGTTGTTGCGTTTCGAGTTCTAATTGCTGAACGACAGGTTTCACTTCTTGCTTCACTTCTGGCTTCACTTCTTGTTTTGCTTCTTTTTCTGCAACTAGTTCTGCTAACGGTTCATAGGATGGCACAAGGTGTTCTTCACTACTTACTTGTTCTGGACTGATGGTCTGCTCCAAGGACTTCGACGATGCGTTTGGCAATACAACATAGAGACAAAATAAAACGCTAGAAACTAATAAAACAGTAAACGCCAAGTTCGTTGGATTTCCCAATTTTAGTCCATTCATGCTGACAACAACCCCGTAAATGAGATAATGATAAATTACGAAGATAGTATCATGAAAACGCTTTCTTGTAAACTATTTATTACAACAGCTTTGTCTTCCTAATCGTTAAGTTCCATAGAAGCAAGTTGCACGAAATGGAAGCCCGCTTGTCGCAGCACCGGAATTGCTTTGATGATACCCTCCGCTGTATCCTTCTCGGGATGATTCATGTGTGCGAGAACGATGGACCCGCTCGTGGCCTTTGAAATCGCGTTGTACACTTGCTCCGTGTTATACGTCGCTCCCGCATCACCAAGCACAGAGTAACCTGCTATCGCAAATCCCAAATCATGGGCAACAGATACCGCAATTTCATCGTAAAATGCGGTGCCTGAACGGAAAAATAGGGGCCTTTTCCCCGTCAGCTTCTCGATTTGATCCGCATTATCATTCATTTCATGAATGACTTCTTTGACGTTCTTCGTACCCGCAATACCGTATGCTGGCTTGCCTGTTACGGATAAAGGGCGGTGCTCGGTGCCATGATTTTCAATCTCAAACAAGGGATTCGCGGCTAAAGATTGAAAGGTAGACGGATTCGCAGCGATCCATCTGGCATTGATGAATAACGTAGCTGGAATCTGCTCCTGAATCAGATACTGGATCAGCTTCTCATCGTAGCCACTGCCATCCTTCCCACCGCAGGCATCAAAGGTAAGGGCAATCACTTTGTCCTTCGTTTGTAAGCGTGTTCGGACACCAGGGACACGCTCTCCCCACTTCGTTGGGCTCGCTGAGGCATAACGGGCAAGCACGGTTTGTTCTACCGACGCGAAAGCTGGGACAGCTTCAGTATCTACCGTTTTAACCGTTGGACTATCGGATGAAGGATGGGATGAGGTCGTTGGGACAGTTGACGCGATAGGACTACTCACAGGTGTTGTTAATGTTGTGTTTGCCGTTGGTTCGGCTGTTAGCGATAGTGCCGGTGCCGGTGCCGGTACCGATGTCGAAGCAACCGCCGTTTCCACTTCCACAGCATGCCGCTCCACCTGACAACCTGCAAGCGCTAACATGGCACTCATAAAGAAAAGGAGGCACATCGTGCGCCCCCTCATTTATGTTTCCGCCAGTCTAATTTACTTTTCTCCAGCTGATAGGCAAAATCGTTCTCAAGACGCTTCTCTTCCGCCTTGCGTGCCGCCTCTACCTTGGCTCTCTCAGCGTCCTTCTTCGCTTGCTCTTCCGCTTTCATCGCGTCAGCCTGGGCTTTGAGTCCTTCTAGTATTTCCGGACGCAGCAGATCTTTCAGCGTTGCAGGTTTATCTTGCACGCTAGCCGCAGCTGGCGTCATTTTTGCTTTCTTTTTCACCATAATAAGGTCACCTCGCCTACAAGTTCTCCCTATTATTGTACACCTCTATTGATGTAAATGATACGGTACTGTTGCAACAACGATATCCTTATCGGCTTGAAGCTTCGAACGAATCCGCGCCGCAGACTGATTATGGAGCAGACGATGCCACCATTTCTTCGGCATGAATTGCGGAAGAATAACCATGATAGACTGCTTCTCAGACACATGCGTGTCGATGCGATCAATGAATTCGGCCAGCGGTTTCAGGATCGTTCTATATCGTGATTTGAACACAACGAGTCGAACGCCTGGATCCCAGATCTGCCACTTCTCCTGCATCGATTCTTCATCCTCATCCGAGAAGGACACATAGAACGCAATAACATTAGGAGAAAGCGATTTGGCATAGTTCAGAGATTGCTCAACCGCTTTGTGAATCCCAGCCACAGGTACGATAATGACGGGCTCTTTGGTACACACACGGTCCTGTGTGATATCAATACGCAGTTGCTTGGCTACATCATCATAATGGTGACTGATCTTCGTAATGAGCCATAGTAAGATCGGCGTCACAACGATAACGATCCAAGCGCCTTCGCTGAATTTGGTGATACAGAAAATAACAAGAACTGCCAGAGACACAATGCCGCCTAGACCATTAATAATTAATTTGCCAATCCAACCGGAGACGCGCTCTCTCAGCCATTTGCGAACCAAACCGCTTTGAGCCAAGGTAAAGGATAAAAATACGCCAATTGCATAAAGCGGAATAAGTGCATCGGTTTTACCTTTGAAACCAATCAGAAGCAGACTCGCCAATACGCCCAGCGTAATGATGCCATAATGATAGGAAAGACGATCCCCACGGAAAGAGAACATGCGCGGGAAGTTTTTGTCCTGAGCCATGATCGACGCCAAGATCGGGAAGCCATTAAAGCTCGTATTCGCTGCAAGCACTAGAATGAGCATCGTTGCGATTTGAGTCGCATAATACATCGTGCCACGGCCAAAAGCTTGCTCCGTCACCATCGATAGGACCGATGTATGACCATTCGGGTCAGGTGCAATCCCATACCCTAAAGCAATCAGCGTTACACCACCGAAGACGATCGCCAACAGGCCACCTAAGGAGAGCAGTGTGCGTTGGGCATTTTTGACGGAAGGTGTTCTGAAATGGGGCACCGCATCCGAAATCGCTTCGATCCCTGTGACTGCAGAGCAACCAGAAGAGAACGCCTTAAGAATAACGAATAAAGTCAATGAGCTCGTTGCTGCGCTGGGTACGAATTCGATAGCGTGTGTGTTCAGCGAACCCGTGAGCAAATCGAAAATACCTTTTCCAACTAACAACAGGATACATAGGATGAAAAAATAAGTAGGTATGGCGAATACCGTGCCTGACTCAGAAGTACCTCGCAAATTTAGCCACACCATGATCCAAACCAGCAGGATGGTAAGCGGAACAATGTACGGTACGGCAGATGGGAATGCAGACGTAATCGCCTGGACGCCAGCCGAGATCGACACAGCAACGGTCAGGGTATAGTCAATCAGCAAGGAGACTCCTGTAAGTCGACCCCATACCATCCCTAAATTCTCTTTCGTAACCATATAGGCGCCGCCACCCATAGGATAAGCTTCAATCACTTGTCTGTAGCTCAACACTAGCAGAAGTATTAAAGCAATGATGGAAATCGCAATCGGCAAGGAGAAGGCAAATGCAGCTACACCAACTGTTGCAAGCTCTAACAGAATTTGCTCTGTCCCGTATGATACGGAAGATAAGGCATCGGAAGACAGGATGGGAAGTCCTTTCCAGACAGGCATTTTCTCCGACTCAATCTCACTCGACTTTAGCGGCTTACCAAACACAATTTTTTTCAATGATTCACTTGTCATTTCGCGATTGTTCCTCCAATAAAACGAATATCACGCACCACACTTGAAAAATGGACGCAAAAAAACACAAGGAATGACCTTGTGTTTTAAACACATGTTCTCCTTTCTCACGATCGCTTACGAGGTTAGCTGCCGGGTTCGGGCCGCGAGAAATCTGCCCTAAAAGGTACTTGGTATTCGTACCTCTACTCACCCCATGATACTTTTGGTTCCCCCGCTTTTCTTAACAGAAAATTAAGCGAAATATTCAACTGTTCTGGTACGTGTTGAATACTACTCTCTTCTACTCACATAGTAAAGGATGGAAAAAACGTAAAAAGCCCCCTCCCACCTCTTGTATAACGCAATAATTCGCTTACAATTACATGATTCTTTGATTTTCTTCCATTATCGTACGTAATCGGGGTATTTGATGAAAAGAAGTGGCTTGTATCCTTCAGAGGTTGTTCCATTCATTCCATCGTCCCTTCAAAAGGAGGAATTTCGGGGAAGGACACCTCTTAGGTGCCCGGAATGAGTCGTGAATAACTGGAAAAACTATGATAAGGTGTCCCATTATATTCCCCACTCATCTTTTTTGTATAGTAATACGATTATTTGGATAAATATACAACATTACAATGGTCATATACTTAAATTCATTGACACACCCTAACCCTCATGCTAAACTGTCACAAATAAAATTATAGTTCAGATCGGATGGTGTACCATGTCAGACAACGCAAACTCTTCAGCACAAGGAACAACGCATGCGCAACCTGAGATGCCAGGTCGTTTACGAGAAACGCCGGTATCGTGGTTGCTCTGTTTTACCATTGTACTGGTGATCATGAATACGATGATGTTCAACCTGGCACTTCCCAAAATCTCAGTGCAATTCGAGCTCAGCCCCTCGACAGCATCGTGGATTGTCACGGGATATTCCATCATTTTCGCCATTGCATCGATTACCTACAGCCGCTTGTCCGACTTCGTGCCGATTCGCAAACTCTATGTCATTGCTCTGCTTTCACTAGGCGGCGCTTCCGTCTTAGGACTGTTCACGAACAGCTTCGGATTGTTGCTGCTTACAAGGCTGATTCAAGCATCTGGCGCAGGCGCGATCCCATCGCTGGGCATCGTTCTCGTCACCCGTTACATCCCCTTGTCTCGCAGAGGCAGAGCGATGTCGCTCATCTTATCCGCGGCCTCACTCGGCTTAGGGCTCGGCCCCGTCGCAGGCGGTTCTATCGTTCAGTATTTGGGCTGGCACTTCCTGTTCGTGATTACCGGGATTACGCTTCTGCTTATCCCTATATTTTTAATCTTGCTCCCAAAAGAAAAAGCAGAAAGCGGCTCGTTCGATTTCATCGGTGCGCTGCTCCTTGGCGTTGGAACGACTGGGCTATTGCTCTTCTTAACGTCCAAGAGCATCGTTGCCCTCTTAGTAGGTATACTCGCGATTGCCCTATTCGCTCTGCGCATTCGTATGGCGTCGCAGCCATTCGTTCTGCCCGCGCTATTCAGCGACAGACCTTATATGGCGCTTAGCGCGATCGGCGTTTTTTCCTACATGATTAGCTTCGGCTTCCTGTTCCTTGCGCCACAGATGCTCGCTCGTGTATTCGGTTTAGCTCCGCTTACCTCAGGACTATTGCTTTTCCCAGGAGCACTCCTAGCCATGCTGGTGTCGAATCGTGTTGGACGTATCATTGACCGTTATGGTAACTCAGCACTACTTCGTTACGTGCCATGGTTGATGTTACTCTCTACCGTGCTATTGGCCCTGACAGCCAGCTACTCTTACTACTGGATTGCTGCACTCTACATCTTGGTCAGCATCAGCTTCACGACACTCTCCAGCGCAGTATCCAATGAGCTCTCCCGGCAATTGCCGAAGGAACGCATCGGCTCCGGCATGGGCTTATTCCAATTGCTGCAATTTTTCAGCGGCGCATTCGCCGTGGCGCTCTCGGGGAGCGCGCTCGTTTGGCAGAAATCGCTGCCGCTTGAACGTGCTTTCGATAACCTTATCTGGGGGATGGCGGTCATTGCGTTCCTAACGATTGGCAGCTCTATCTTATACAACAATTATGCAAAAAAGAGGCTTACCGATCTCGCCGCAACGGAGTCGGTTGGAAGAGCGGCGATACCTAAGCCTGCAGCTGAATAAATACCGCCAGATAGCGCCCAAGCCCAGATTAAGGTGATGATATCATCTTAATCTGGGCTTGGACATATTCTCACTTGGAATAAAGTGCAGGCATAACGTTAAAGTGGTGAAATACGCAGGAAACTTCTGAATAGCGTTATTCTATAACGTTATCCAAAGTCGTTGCTCCCCCTTTCCACAAGAAAAGGCTGTCCCTCCGTCATCTTGATATGACTTCGGGGACAGCCTCTCTTCGTTTGTTAAATGATCATGCCATCCCATGCCACCGTAATCGGGCATGGGAATTGCTGCTCTTGAAACCAGCCGACCAAATCGGCATGTGTAGAATTAAAATGATTAATATGAGTCAGATAAATACGCGTATTGACATGAATCGTCCCTTGTTCTAACAGCTTATGGAATAGCTCCATGCAGCTAAAGGCGTCCAAATGGCCATTTGGATGGAGGCCGCGTCCAGTAGTTAATCCAAAGGTGCATTCACTAATCAATACATTCAGTGAGGCATTCTCCAGCTCCTTGAACGCTTCCGGCAAGTACCAGCCTGTATCCACGCCGTAGTATAGCTTCTGGCCATCTGGTTGCTGAATGAGATAGTTTGCACAATTCTCTCCCATATTTCCCTTGTGATTCCCGCGAAGCGGCGTTACTTCCATACCAGCGATAGTCACTGATTCGTTAAACGCCAGCTTATGAAAAACTACAACGCCGCGCGCCTCCAAATCGGCAGTCATGCCTTTCATGATCGGCCGGCTTTGACGATAGAAATCGACGATATCATACGCTTGATCTGTAAAGTAAAAATGCAGCGGCTCCTTCAAGCGTTCAATCGACATGTTTCTAACATTCATCATCATATAGTTGAAATGGTCTTCGTGCGTATGGCTCACTAAAACATGCTGAAGCTTAGTAAAATCCCCATATTCAATGGCTTGTTGAAAAGAATCCGCGCCTAAATCAATACACATCTCCTCATTGATTCTAAACATCGAGCGGCGGCGAATCTCTGCACCGCCTACCTCCCGTGCGTTGTTACACACGGAACAGGAGCAGAATGGATTCGGTATGCCTTCGGCTGCACTTGTGCCGTAAAATCTCATGCGTAGTCCCTCCTTCTATATGCTGATTACTTCTGATTCCAGCGGTCATAAGCGGCTTGATAGATTGCTAAATATTTATCAAGCTGCATTTTATTCAGCGTGCTTACATACTTATCCCACTCGCTAAGCGGTTTAGCACCCGTTATAAATTTAACAATGTTCTCATCTGCATAAGCTTCGATATCCGTTGCGTATGAGCTTAATTCGATATTCTCTTTCTCCGTAAACGTAGGAATCATCAATTTCTCATCGGGTACCAAATTAGGTCGAATGACATCTTTATTCGCAATCATCTCTGGAAGAACAGCAGCACTTTGGTCGACCTTTTGCGTTACACGCTGTGGAATGCCTCCACCTTGGAAAATCGTATAGTCCGATAGCGCCTCATCGACTGTGAGTCCGTTCGGATTTTTGGCAAACTCATCCTTCAGCTTATAAAACCCATCACTGCCGATCGTGTATGTCACACCTTCGATACCAAGTCGAGCCAGCGCTGTCCCTTCTTCGCTCAGGAAATAATCTCCCCAGCGCAGCGTCGCAGCGGGATTCGGGTTTTTGTTCGTAATCACGAATGAGCCTAAATCCCGAACTTTCGGGGAGATGCCCGTCCAATACACTTTGCCGTCAATGCCTTTTAAGACAGGGTTCTGGACGTAATTATTCCGATTTTTGCCCAGCCACAAATTGTTATTGCCCTTCGCCACAAAGCCGACTCGCTCATTATCAACCTTCGCGATCTCTTGCTTCATATCCTGCGATAAAATTTCTTTATCAATTAAACCTTCCATCCAGAGCTTATTAAAGAAAGTAATCATGTCTTTGAAGGTGTTGTCTGTTGCGATATATCGCACTTTGCCCCCGTTATCGATATCCATAAAAGGCGCGATGATGCCAGAATTCGCTCCGAATCCCCAACTGCCATAAAACGATTTAATAAATTGATCACCATAGTTCTTGTTGCCCTCTTTGTACCCCGAAATCGGAACCTCATCCGCTTTGCCATTCCCATTAGGGTCCTGCTCCTTGAAGGCTTTCAACACTTTATAAAACTCATCCGTTGTTGTCGGCATTTGAAGTCCAAGTTTGTCCAGCCACTTCTTATTGATCCAAGAGGAAGAGATACGTCCATCTGCTTCACTAATATTCGGCAGGGAATAAATATGGCCATCAGCCGAGGTAATCGATTTGCGAATCCCGTCATTTTCTTTCATAAGTGCTGCCAGATTCGGCGCATAGCCAGCCTCAATCAAAGGATCCAACGGGATAATCTGACCCGCTGCGGCATAGGAAGTAATCAATTGCGGTGACAAATTCGCCCGCATGACGAAGTCCGGCAGATCATTGGAAGCAAACATCAGATTTCTACGCTCATCAAAAGCGTTCTGCGGGACTGTATCCCATTTAATAACCACATTCGATTTGGCCTCGTAACTTTTCAACCCTTTATGCTCGTTCCAATCTTTGACCAGCTCATATTTGGAGACAAGCCCTTTCAATTGAACAGGCTCGCTTGCAATCGGCATACCTGTTTTCGTAATATTCGCACCTGTTTTATTCGCACCCGTTGCAACAGGCTCAGTCCCCTTATCCTTATCGCTGCAAGCGCTTAGCACTGGAATTGACGTGATCAGCATAGCAGCTGTCAGCACAACTAATTTTCGTTTCATATCGTCAGTCATCTCCTCAATTATTAATCACATTAACCTTTAAGCGCACCAATCATCATTCCTTTGACGAAATACTTCTGAAGGAAGGGATACAGCATCAGAATGGGTCCGCTGGATACGATAATAACGGCATATTTAACACCTTCTGCAACGAGAAATTTGCTTGTATCCATCTCAATGGAATCCATCATCACGTTATCCGACTGATTCATGACTAGAATTTCCCGCAGGAAGAGCTGCAGCGGATACAGCGAACGTTCCTTCAAATAAATCATCGCCTCGAAATAGGAGTTCCAATGATACACGGCATAAAATAACACTAGAACTGCCATGATCGGCGCACTCAGAGGCAGCACAATGGAGAAAAACGACCTGATATTGCCGCTGCCATCCATATAGGCGGATTCATAGAGTTGCTCATCAATGTTGGTTTCCAAGAACGTACGAGCGACAATCATATTGTATACACTGATCGCCGTTGGCAATATTAATGCCCACATCGAATTATAAAGTCCCAGATTCTTAACGAGTAGATACATCGGTATCATACCGCTGCTGAAAAACATCGTAATGGTGAAGAATATCATAAGCCCGCGGCGCCATCGGAAATTTCGGCGTGACAACGGATAAGCCCCCATCATGGTCAATGAAATATTGACGAACGTTCCTATGGCCGTGTAGAGCAATGTATTTCGATAACCAATCCATATTTCCGTATTCGTAAATACGCGTCGGTAGGCTTCCACGTTAAAGCCGCTCGGGATCAGCCCGATTTTGCCGGCAATCACCAGCTTGGGATCACTGAATGAGGCACTAACGACATAGATCAGTGGGTAAAGCACAATTAATACAAGAATTCCGATAAGTACATAAGTAATCGCCAGAAAGATCCGATCTCCTTTAGACTCTCTAATTTTGTGGGAAACGACCTCCATGTTCACCTCTCCTTTTAGAACAGACTGCTGCTGCTATATCGTTTGGCAATCTTGTTGGCTGCAAGCAGCAAAATGATGTTGATGACATTGTTAAAGAGACCCACAGCGGTAGAGAATCCATAATCCATATTGATTAGACCCGTCTTATAAGCGTAAGTGGAAATGACCTCTGAGGTTTCCATATTCAAGCTATTTTGCATAAGAAGAATGCGCTCGTAGCTGAGAGTCATCATTTTCCCCATCATTAAAATAAACTGAATAACAATAACCGGCATAATACACGGCAGATTCACATGAATCATTCGCTTCCACCGACTAGCCCCATCGATTTGCGCAGACTCATGCAGTTGAGGATCTACAGCCGCTAACGCCGCAATAAAAATAATCGAATTCCATCCGCTATTCCGCCAGATGTCAGAACCAATATATACGCCTGGGAAATAATCCGGACTGGTCAGAAAAGGAATCGCATCGATTCCGATCATCCCCAGCAAATGATTCAAGTACCCATTTTCCCCACCGAGAAACAAATTAATAATACCGACAAAGACGACCGTCGAAATAAAGTACGGAGCATACGTGATCGTCTGCAGCGTCTTCTTCAATCTCTCTTTTCTCATCTCATTGAACATGAGGGCGAGCATGATCGGAATGGGAAAACTAATCAGTGTTTTAAATAGATTAATAACCAGCGTGTTCTTCACAATGCGATAAAATTGAAATGAATTGAAAAGCCTTTCAAAGTTATCCAAACCAATCCAAGGACTACCCATGATACCGTGGATGGGGTTAAAGCGTTTGAAGGCAAGTTGTACACCATACATAGGTCCGTAACAGAAAATTAGAAAGTAAAGGACAACAGGGATGACAAAGATTAGATAATCCCAATTGTTTTGCAGCCCAAACCTTTTATGGTTAGTCCTAGGTAAGGGTGCCTGTGCAGCTTTGGTCTTCGCAGTCATATCGCTGCCTCCTTCGTCGAACGATAGAAAAGTGGATATCCAGAATTGATTCGGCGCCTGAATCGTTTTCCTATGGCTCCGAGTATACGTAAGTTTGGAACCTCCGACAACGCTTGATAATCGGCTTTTCACAGCAAAAAATGGTTTCAGCCCCTAAATGGCACCCTGCATTTTTCTCAATATCTAGTCAATTTTCAGCTTTTTGCCCGTCTTGAATTGATAACATAGCGCAAAATTTATATACTCTTAAGAAATCAAGGCCTATTCGACCAGGGGATGTGTTCAGTTTGCGGAAAGCGATTCAGTCCAAGCTCTATCGAAAATTTCTTCTAAGGCACCTTCTAATTCTGGCCGTAACTGGTCTATTATTTTTGGTGACCAATATCATTTCGCTATCCAATACCTATAATCGGCTAATGGATAATACTCAGCGCTCTATGGCCAATACGACCAGCCTGCTGGATACGCGTATTTTGGACCTGCAGAAATTGACTTTAACTTTGTCACGAGACACCAAATTGCTTCCTTATCAATTACAAGAGTCACTACAATATCCGTATTTAATTGCCGATGAACTTGAAAAGTTAAAGGCGCTGTCTGCCGATCTCGATTCCATGGGTCTGTTCTATCGAAACACAGCCTATAGCTCGCTTAAAAACACGATATTCACCGATACGGGGATTTACTCACCTGAGAGCTACAGCCGACTCGTCACCGATAGTCGAATCTCGCCAGCAATTTTACAGAGCAAGCTGGAGCAGTTAAAATCACCCCTACTTCTGTCTTCACTGACTAATGAAGATTATCCTGATGATGGCAAAGAACAAGTGCTGCTGCTCTTAGTTCCGCTTGACAGCACACCATTCTCGAGTGGCATTATGATTTACAAACTGAACTATGCGGCGCTGGTAAGTAATTTCCAACAGACCATAGACAGTGGCAGCAGCTTGATTGCTTTTGACCAATCCCATACGCCTTTTCTCTATTTAAAAGGATCTTCCGATCTCACGTGGAGTGAACTTGCGACAGCGGCGCAACATGCGAATGCGCGAATTCCTGGCTATCTCCTGTTGCAGGAATCGTCGTCGAAACAAAACATACATGTCGTAAACGCCATTCAACGCAGTGGGTATTTTCATGAGTATGATGTAGCGCTCACGATTTCACTAACCATTTTTGTGATATCTCTCGCTCTCGGCATCGTGATTGCCTTCCGGTCCGCCCGCAAAAGCTATCAACCGATACAGGAGCTTTCCAATCTTTTTCCAACCTTGCCATCGGACAAGCAGGTGACAGACAATAACGATGAATTAGACCAGCTTACTCGCTACATTGAGCAAATGAGAGATGAGAGCATCCATTTGTCCCATATGATGCATAATCAGGAGGTTTTGACGAGGAACCAGCTGCTGCTAGCGGTATTAATGGGGAAGTTGAACGTAGACAATACGACGCAAGATAACCGAAGTGCGTTTCAAAAACTATTTGGTACACGCCATACAAGCAACGTGCTTGTCATTATTTTTGACGATTACAATGCAAAGGTAAGTAAAGAGCCGCTTAGTGAACAGTGGTTAATGAAATATACCATTTGTAATGTGTTGGAGAATTTATCTGGCGTCCATAGCGTGAATTATGCACTTGATCTAGCCATCGATAATGGAATTGTCGGCATTGTTTCGTGGAATAACGAGTTCGCGGAGGAGTGGGAGACTCGCAGTCGTGCCTTTTCCGAGCAGATTATTGCATTCATGCAAAGGCATTTTTCTCTTTCGTTGTCCTGTATGGTAGGTGAACCTCAACCAACGAATGAGTTGCATCAATCGTTCAGTTCAGCCACATCTCTTGCGGAGTATCGGATTTTTGCCGGTAAACAGTCCATCATCACCCCTTCTGAAGGGTCTCAGCAGAAAATAGAGCATACAACGATCGATAAGCAGCAAATTTCCGATTCAGCCGAAGCGCTTCATGCGGCGGTCTGCTCCAAAAGCTCCGAGCATCTGCAACTGCTGATTCGTGAGATGGAAGAAAGTTTTACTCGGTTGGAGGACGCGCCAACATTCCGCTTAACGTTTCAACAAATCATTTTCACCTTAAATCAACTCGTCAATAATATTCCGCTCTCTCATCGCGAAGCGATCAAGTATAAACTGGAGTCACTCGCAGAATTCCAATCCAAAACCGTTGCCGAAGCTTGTGCCAATCTGCTTGATGCGGCACGCAGCATTCAAGACAGCTTAGGCGAAGATGCCAATAATAACCGCTTATATGCGTCTATGTTAGAGTACGTATCCCAGCATTATATGGACTATAATCTAAGCCTCTCCACCGTTGCTGAGGAGTTGTCCCTTACACCATCATATGTCACACGTTATTTTAAAAATAAAAATGGCCTTCCCTTAATGCAATACGTCTCCAAAATTCGCATTGAGAAAGCCAAAGAGTTACTCGAAACCACCCATCTCTCCATTAAGGAAATTGTGGAACAGGTTGGTTTTGTGGATGAAAATAATTTCTCACGAGCGTTTCGCAAACGTGAAGGCGTATCTCCGAGCCAGTATCGATCCAATAGCTATAGCTAGTGGTACAAAGACTGAAAATCCCCTCCAAGTATCTACTTGAAGGGGATTTTACGTTATACGCACATTAATTGGGCACATGATAATTGCGGGTTGTGGACTTTTGCTTCCAGATCATTTTCTTCCAAATGAGTGGAAGGCCGCCGATGAGGTATAAATACCGAGCATCGATCATTTTTTTGATCAAAGAAGCCCGACGTCCTTTCACTTTCTTGACTCTTAGTAACCCCACTGCCTCACCGCGTCCCAAGGATGCAACCGTCCCCCTGTAATCATACACAAATGGCTTCAACTCTTTGCCTCGAACCGTTTGCATGAGATTCCTTGCTGCATTATAGCCCTGTTGGACAGCAATCTGCGCATTAGCAGGATATGGTGTGCCCTCTGGGCTCGTTACGATCGAGCAATCACCAGTGATGAAGACCTCCGGGAATTGATAGGAGCGCAAGCAGCTATCTACCTTAACGCGGCCCCGTTGCACATCAAATCCAGCTTGCTGCAGTAAGGAATTGCCACGGATCCCGCCAGACCAGACGACTGTGCCTGCGCGGATGAACTCGCCATTGCCCAGAATAACCCCTTCCGATGTGCATTCCTTGATCGCGGTTGATAACTTATACTGCACCCCTTTGCGGCGCATCACTTCCATACCATAGGCAATCAGATCCTCAGGCAGTCCGGGGGGCAGTGCCGACGGGGAAGCTTCCACATTATAAATTCGAACATCTGCCGGATCAACGTCATACGTTTTGCACAGAACAGGAATGCGATCCGCCAACTCCCCAACGAACTCCGTACCCGTGAAACCCGCGCCGCCAACGACGAAGGTCAGATAATCCTTATGCTTCGGAGCCACCTTGGACTTGGCGAACATATATTCAATGTGTTGCCGAATAAAGCGGACACTGTTAATGCTTTTGATCGACATCGCATATTCATGCATACCCGGGATACCGAAGGTCTCCGTCTCACTCCCCAGCCCTACCACGAGATAGTCATAATCGAGCGTCGAGTCCTCCAAGACCACCTTTTTCTCACTAGGTACGATCTCTTTAACCGTCGACTTCACGAACCGAATCTTCCGCTCATCAATCAAATCCGAAATGCTCACGCGCGCGTTATCATGATGATCCGTGCCGGCAGCCGGCATATGCAGGTGTGTCGTAATAAAGTGATAGTCATGTTTATTGACCAGTGTCACGTCCATTTCACTTCTTCTCATCTTCTTCTGCAGTCGTATCGCTGTGACAAGCCCGCCATAGCCAGCGCCTAGGATCACAATTCTGGGTTTACTCATAGCCTCCACACTCCTCCGGTTGTGAAATTAATCACATATATACTTGTGAAAATAATCACAACTTTCCACAAGATGAGCCGGTAACCGGCCCTCTTTCTAATATATGCGCATGCGCGCTGAAAATAACTAGGTCGGGCAGGAAACAGGCTATGGATTTATAGGAGCCAGTATTGGCCCCCCTGGCGTGGAGAAAAACCTGCAAATCTGCATCCATTTCTAACAATTGGACCGGTTAAAGACTAATTCCTGCAAAAGTGCAGGTATTTCTAACAAATCGTCTGTTTTGAGGAATCATATCGTGAAATTCCTGCATTTTCGCAGGAATTCATTGCTTTACGGTAGTTTCTGAGTAAAAAAACTGTATTCTCGCAGGAATTTGCTCATTCACAGCGGTTCGAACAATCTCGTAAGATCACCTACAACATTAACCGTCACTCCACGCTTTTATCTTGCAGCCAGCGCAGCCGAAAGCAGTTCATCCCGGCCACGCCGAGCTCCTCCAGCAAGCCAAAGTTCGCCCAGGCGCCAACGACAGCCCCGATGCCGGGGATGAGCTGCAGCATTTTGCGAAAATCAATCGTATCCCGGTACTCCTGCTGCAACTGCTGCCAATTGACTTGCTTCATGTAGTCCGCGGCTGGCGGGAATGTCTGTGAGATCATAGGCCAGCTTTTAACCGTTTTGAGCAACTCAGGCTTCTTCTTGGAGCTGGAGAATGCAAGCTGAAATACATAGAGGATGAACAATCTTTCCCTATAGTCCTTGGTCGAGTAGCCGTACACATGGGCCAATTCGAAAAGGAATTTCAGCTTAATCCCGATAAGAATCGGGAAATCCGCTAACCCGAGCAAAATACCGCCCGCTCCCGTTCCTGCTCCTTCGGCGGCGGCGATTTTTTTGTACAGTGACAACAACTCTTCCGCTTTCCCATCTCGTTCCGCCAAGGATAGATCGCGCAGCGGCTCGGAAGCCGGTATATAGGTGATCCCCAATAGCGTCGTTTGGACAATCCCTTTCACCGTTGCTGTAATCGTGTTGTGAACTTTCTCAGGAATAACTTGATTAATCCGATTTTGAACGGATTTGGAGGCCCGCTCGATCAGGTTCGGCTCCTTGAGCAGCCGTATTTCCCACCGTTTCAGCTTTCGCTGCATCTGCTCTTCGTAGATCGTGTACGGCTGTTCCATGGCTTCACCACCAATGATTAGAATACTTATATCTTCATTTCCTTTTCGGTGATTTCGTCTGCGCTTTTTCACTATTTCTTGCAACTCGATATTGCACGATCCTGCTGATTAACGCTAGGGGCAGCGGTCGATCATGCGGAAATTGTACAGCCCCTTTTGACCTCGGATATTGCGTCAACTCCGCCTCAAATTCATCTATACCATTCGGCGTGGGGTAAAAGCCAATATGATTTTTGAATGCCGCAAAATGTACCAAATTGCCATGCAGATCAAAGGTAGGCATTTGGTAGCTAATCTTCTCCGTTGCCTCTGGTGCGGACTCTTTAATAACCGCTCTGATCGTTTGAAGCTTCTCCTGCAGCTCAGGGGAAAAGGTTGCTATGTAGGCGTCGATAGATGCGAAGGCGGTTTTGGTTTCTTTCATGCTCGGCATCTCCTTTATGAGGATAGTTAGTTGTATTATACACGTTAGATGGGGGAGAATTCGAGTTCTATCCATCGCTCATTTTTCCCGAATTATGACAAATCGTGTCGTTTACAACCCTAAAAAAGTGCTGTAATCTTATTTTATTGAAAGGTGGCGATGATTCCTGCAATTCCTACGAACACTACTGTACCTTTGGATTCCCTATAAGCAACTAACGAGTATTTTTTTGTTTTGTCTTTTAATAGAAGTCGGATATTCGGTAGCAGCTCCTATCAGCCTAAAATATTTGGTGGATGAGGCTTTTACGCCCAAAAATCTCCACAATTTCGCTATCATCCTTATCGTGCTGCTTTGCAGCGGCTTTCTCAATATTTGTGCAAGTATTGGCGGTGAATATGCGTTAGGAAATCTAGGCGGCCAAATCGTCAAGAAACTTCGGATCCGACTGTTCACTCATTTGCAGAAGCAATCACTTCCCTTTCATCAAAAATACCGTGTTGGCGATCTTGTCACCCGATTCTCGACAGATATGAGCTCCGTGGAACGAGTGGTTCGCATCGTATTCCCCTTTTTTCTGAGGGAAGCTTTAAGTGTCCTGCTCGGACTTATTTTATTATTCTCTATTGAATGGAAGCTCACACTGGCCATGCTTGCTGGTTCCACGCTCATGTTTATTGGGCCAAGACTGCTTCAAGGGCGTGCGGAGACCGCTAATGTGAACTATAAAGAATCGCAAGAGCGATTCACCAATACAATTGATGAGATGGTTAAGGGACATAAAACGATAAAAAGTTTACATCTGCAAGCCAGGTTCCAAGAGCGTGCCCGTAAACAAGTGCATGAACTCTTTACCTTCGGGCTGAAATTGCAGCTTGCTGGTTCTATGATGGAGCGGCTACCTCTTATATCTCTTCTGGTTCTGAATGGGATTATGATCGGCTTCGGCGGATATTTGATCTTCCACGACATGATGAGCATCGGCGGTTTCATGGCTTTTTTCACCTTATTTTTAAGCGTAGGACAGTCGGGTTCGAATTTAGCGTCTCTCATCCCGAGCCTTATCGATTCAAGTACCAGCTTTCAGCGGATACGGGAAATTCTTGATCACCAGCCAAGCGTTCTAGAGGATGCTCACCCACTAGAGCTCCCTTCTTCTCTTCCTTCCATCCGGATGGATGAGGTGACTTTCGGTTATAGCGAAGAGGCGAATCAATTACATAACGTAAGTTTACAAATTGCTCCTGGGAGCTATGTGGCATTCATTGGACCCAGTGGTTCCGGGAAAAGCACGGCACTGCAGCTGCTGTCCCGCTTTTATGATCCAAAGATGGGGGCTATCTCTATCGATGACTACGACATGCGTGCCATAAGTGAGGCTTCTTTACGCAAGCAGTCAACACTCATTACTCAGGATACCTTCTTATTTAATACAACAATTCGAGACAACCTGCTGCTAGATAGTGGTGCATCGGAGAATGAAATGATAGAGGCTGCCAAGCAAGCGAACATTCATGATACCATTGTAAGCTGGCCTGGCGGATACGATACACAGGTGCATCATGAAGGAGGATCGCTTTCTGGTGGCGAACGCCAGCGCTTATCGATTGCGAGAGCACTTCTAAGGAAACCGAAGCTGCTGCTGCTTGATGAGGTAACGTCGGCATTGGATCCAGCTACTGAGGCCGACATTAATCAACTCATTGATCGTATGAGATCCGAGAAAACGATTGTTGCCGTAACACATCGGTTGTCCTCCGTTATGAACGCCGACTGCATTCATGTATTCCAAGACGGACGAATCGTGGATTCTGGTACTCACCAAGAGCTTCTACATAAGAACAGTCTATACCGCAGCCTCTGGGATAAACAGTACGGATTCAACCTGTCTCAGGATGGTCTCTACGCGACAGTAGATATGGACAGGCTTGCCAAGCTTCCCTTTCTCGAAGGCATTGCACTCCCGCTGCTTAAGAACATTGCTACCTTGTTTACAACTGAAACCTGTAAGGAAGGCGAAAGTATTGTAAGCGAGGGCGAAGAGGGCAACAAATTTTATATTATTGTCCGAGGTAAATTTGAAATTATAAAACGTATGCCTGATGGTGGGGAACGACGGGTTGCCGTCCTGCAAGATGGGGATCATTTCGGCGAAATTGCTCTGCTTCACAATGTCCCTCGAAATGCGACAGTTAGGGGAACAGGACCATCGGTGTTGCTGTCTGTCAGACAAGATGCTTTTCACCGCTTAATGGTCGATTACCCTCAAATTAGGCAATCTTTGGAGCATACGCTTCAGAAGAGAATTGGATGACGACAAGAAGCCAGAGAAGGTCTGGACATCAGGCGTTTAGGAAGGAGGAACACAATGATGTTAAGTTATCACAAGTGTGTAAGTGATGACGATTTCGCTAAGGCCAGTATATTTCTGTTAGCCCGGAAGCGCGACCTGCACCCCGCTTATTCTACTTTGGAAATGGTCACCCTCCTATATTCCTACGTGACTCAGGGCCACCTAATCTGTGCAAAGGATGCTGAAAACCAAGTGGTGGGAATCGCGGCCTACTACTACGGAACACCAGAACAGGAATTTCACGATACGGATATTGCCCTGGTGGATGTGGCCATTGCTGATAAAGCTTATCGAGGGTCTCGCTTGTTTATTCAAGGGCTGTTGTATATGGTCAACGAGATTATTGCGGGAGGTCCAGAGGTCCAGGAACTCAGGCTTGCAGCACTAGCCGAGAACGATTATATATGCCGACTGTATGCCAAATTTACTAGCATAAGCTCTGTTCGTGAGGGTACACATGGGAAAGAAGTCGTTTTTTGTGAGAAAATTAACATTTTAAGGGATACCCTAAAAAAATTCACTAGGATATAATGGTAGAAGAAGTACCAAAAAACGACAATAAGGAGGCTATCCGTATGTTTCCAGTTCCCCCTACAATCGACAAAGGTTCCAAAAAAGGAAGCGGCTTCGGTAAGATCGTTAAAGTTAACGATTCCCTTCGCGTACAGCCACAATAATGTCTTTTCAATTTCGAACAAGCGAATTTGAAATGGATCATGAAGCTTATATGGACTTCCTGCTGCGTCATCATGAAGAACTGAATTTGCCTTACACGTTCGGCATGAAACTCAGTTTCATTAGTAGCCCGCTTTTACTAGGTAAAGCCATGCTCATCATCAGCGAAGAGTCCTACGATATCGTCGGCGCGGCCGGTTTCGGTTACGGCACAGGCCCCGCGGACTATGAGGACCAGCATATATGTCAGATCGAAGTTGCTTTTATTGAGAAAGAGCTGCGAAAGTCACCTTTATTCGTACAAGGATTACGTGCACTGATACATGCCATCAAAAAAGGCAATCCCGACGTCCGGCAGGTTCAGTTCTGGACTTCAGCGGCCGAGGATGGGCTGGATCGGCTTTTGGCCAAGTTCCTAGCTTTGCCCGGATCCACCAAATCCATTGTGAACCACTTAGCCCTCTTTACGATACCGTTCCACGAACTCGAAGCTTATTGTAGTCGTTTGAGGTAATGGTGTGAATTGCTGAATAGGAATAAAAGGAGTTAGCCTCTGCAATATGGGCTAACTCCTTTTATTGTCTAGACCTACGGGGATAAAAGAAACGGCTCCCTAATTGGTTTTCTGCAGCTTGTTAATGAACGCTTTCAGACTCTCTTCCCCGTTAACAAACAACCTTTTCAGCAAGTAGGGTGACTGTTGATTCGTCGTGAAACCTTGGTCAATTGTAAACGCGTAACGAAAACCGTGCTCTTTCAAAAGCTTCAGTGTTGATTGGTTATATTCGCCATATGGATAGCAGAATACATCTGCTTGTGTACCTAGCTTCTCCTCAATTAACTTTCTAGCTTCTTTAATCTCATACGCTTGCTGTTCCGCGGAAAGCCTAGGTAAATGAGGATGTGTCATGCCATGCGGTTGGATGTCCCAGCCGGCTTCTTGCAGCTGCTTGACCTGTTCCCAATTCAAATAACTGGGATCCTCGACCATGCCTGGTGACATGAAGAGTGTAGCTGGAAAATGGTATTTAGCCAGAATCGGCATCGCCTCCTCCACATTATCTACATATCCGTCATCAAAAGTGAGCAGGACCGGATTATTTGGGGCTGTAATGCCGCTTTTATTTTCAAAAAGATCAATAAACATAGAGAGAGAAATAGGCGTATATCCATGGTCATGCAGATATTTCATCTGCGCCTCCAGCTTGGCGGGAGAAATAACGACCACATTCCCTGGATCAATTGTGACGCTGTGATAGTTGAGGACGGGGATACTGACTTTGGATGAGGAAGGCATATATGTATTTGTTGTCACAGATGGTTTCTGGATTGGCGTGTCTATGGTTAGGGTTGATGCAGGAGTAGGAGTTGTGTCCGCGGTCACGGTTGCGATAGGCGTTGGGGGTGTCTCGGACGGCATTGTTGATGGTGCATCAACATTAACCGAGGATGGCTGCTCAAGCTTGTCCTCCGTAAAGTCTGGAACCTCGACTTGATTTGCTTGTGGAGATTCTACCAGTTCCTCCGCTTGTACTTCTAGGAGGACCGGAGCTGACGAAGGATTAAGACCGCTAAGTAGAAACAACGATAGTAGCGTAAGCAGCGCCGCTAGACACGCGTAAAATAGGAATCTCTTTCTTTGGATGTTCATAGCTCACCAACCATTTCTAGAGTAATTGTCTATTACTCTATGTGTAAGCCATGGTTGAGAGAAATATACCTAGATTTCGATAATGTGTGGGGAGTATTACATATTAAATACAACCTAGTAGCATCTGCCTTATCCGTTAGCAGCCTGCTTGCTGGTTACCTACTAGACTACCGATGCTACTAGGTTGTTGCTCCTACTACGTAAATAGCAAAACTCCCCAAACCAGTAAAGCAACAACCACTAAGATGGTATCCCCTCGCTGCCACTGCAAGGTATTCTTCCTTAGCAGCAACGTTTTGCCATCCATTTGTTTCATCTCCATCGCGACCGTCATTTGCTCCGCTTTGTGGAACATTGCTAGCAAAAGCGGCACAACCAATGCAGGGATGTCGCGCACGCGAACACTGCCTGGACGGACAGATGCTTTGCCTCGTGCTCGTACAATGGCTGAGAATTGCTGCCACTCCCGCATAATGAGCGGTATGAAGCGAAAAACAAACGAAACTGCTAAAGAGAACGATGCCACGGGCAACTTCACCTTATGCAAGTACTTCAATGCCCAGTTCAATCCCTGCACGAGTTGACCATATGGCGTCGATGTCGCAAGCCAATAGCCTGCCATCAACACGACAAATAATCGTGTCAGAATGAAAGCCGTGCTCCAGCCTTTGTCAACGGCGTAGCCGAACGGCGAGAATTGAATCCCCGCCAGTGCAATGGAAAAAATCAAGAAAATCGCATAAGACGCCGCGATTTTGCGGATCCCGCGTAACGCCGTGCGCGGGAGGCCGAGAAAGGCGCAGCCGAGGAGCCCTGCGGCCACCGCGAGGCTGCCCCACCCCTGCTGCCCCATCGTGCCGATGGCAAGCAGCAGGTAGAGCAGCCACTTGGCGCGCGGGTCCAGCCGCAGCCACCCGGCCAGCGGCGCGGGCTGCTGCAGCGGCCGCTCCGCTGGCGGCGGCACGCTTGCTGCGCGCGTGGCCGCTGCCTGCGCCGGAGCGCTGCCGCCGTCGCGCAGCGCGGCCAAGATCGCCGACGCGGCAAGCGCCGGCGTGAGCAGATCCGGCGCGATGGCGATGCCGACGCGCGCCAGCTCTTGTGAGGCCTCCGCGCAGCTCGGGAGGCCAACGCCTGCGCGCGCCAGCACCTCGGGCGCGCGGCAGAGCTCTTGCGGCGAGCCGTCGAAGACGAGCTCGCCATGGTCTAGAACGAGGACACGGTCCGCTAGCGGAAAGAACGTGTCCAGGTCGTGCGTGGCGATGACGAGTCCGCCACGACGCTTACGCTCGCGCAGCATGCGCAGCAGCTCGCGGACGGCGGCCGCCTCGAGGCCGGCAGTTGGCTCATCCATGAGGAGCCAATCCGGGGCCGTGGCGAAGGTCGTCGCCAGCGCGAGCCGGCGCTGCTCGCCGCCGCTGAGCGCGAAGGGCGAGCGATCCATGGCGAATACGCCATGGGGATCGAGCGCTTGCGTCGCATCATGGATGCGGCGTTCACGCTCTTCCGTTGACAGCTTGTATGGCCTAAGCGAGTAAGCGAATTCTTGTCGTATGCTCCGTGCGAACAGCTGCTGCTCTGGGAACTGGAACGTTAACCCGAATCGAAGCAGCAGGTTTGAATCTACCTTGTTATTTTTGAGCCAAAGAGGCTGTTCATCCAGTGTAACCCTTCCAGCTTGCGGTTGAAGTAGTCCCGACATGACTTGCAGCAGTGTAGATTTCCCTGATCCTGCATGCCCGATAAGCAGCGTCACGGTACCCTTTTCCAAGCTAAAACTTATATCTTGAATCAGCGTCACTTCTGGTGAATTTGGTGCAGTGACACGGACTCCTTGTACGTCTATCGACATGAGATCGCCTCCGCCAGTTCTTCCATACTCAACGGTAGTGGATCTAGAATGAGCCCCTGTTCTAGCAAATGCATCGCCGTTTGGATCGCAAAAGGGGGATCAAATCCAAGCTCCACACAAGGCGAAACTTTCTTCCCAGCCCCTTCAGCTTCTCCATAAAAGAAATTACGCGGCTCACCATCAAATGTAATTCTCCCATCGCCAAATCCGATCACCCTCGTCGCATCCGTTGCCTCTTCCAGCCGATGTGAAATCCAAACAATCGTCGTTCCCCGTTGATGTGCAAGGCGTACAGCTGCGCGGACTGCTAGCCGTGAAGCTGGGTCCAGCATCGCTGTTGGTTCATCCAAAAGCAAAATCTCTGGATTAGCCGCGAGAGCTGCAGCGAGATTGACTAGCTGTTTCTGCCCACCAGATAAGGTAGCCATTGTTCGCTCAGGCGATAACGTTAAGCCTACGGTAGCTAACACATTGGCATACCAGTCCATACGTTCTTCAGCAGATAACTGCTGAGACTGTGGTAGAAAGTCCAGTTCCTCCGCTATCGTTTCTCCTATGAACTGTGCTTCTGGCAGTTGAAGTACGCCTCGCGTCATTGAAGTCCCCTCATCCGGACTGCGCAGAATTTGCCCCTCTGACAATGGGTTCAACCCTAGCAGTACACTAGCAAGTGTACTCTTCCCGCTTCCATTTGGGCCTACAACAGCTATCCACTCACCTCTATGAATATCTAACGAGACGCCCGACCACACACGCCGCCCTTCTCCAGACTCCATTCGATAAATGATAGAAGCATTCTTTAATGACATTAAATTCTCACTTATAGGCATGTGTAAAAAAGTTCCTTTCACTTTTCAAACAGTTGTGCTATCATCTGTATTGTCAACTTGGTATTCGCTATTTGGTTGACAATAGATTAACAATACCAGAAACAGGAGTGATCGACAATATGAAACTTACGCTACGCGGTGTTATTTTCAGTGCCCTATTTGCAGCTATTCTCGTCTTATTCAGCTTTTTCAGTATTTCCGTTCCTAACTCACAAGTACCCATTACCCTTCAAACATTAGCTGTTATGCTCGCTGGAGGTTTACTCGGTGCGCGTTACGGATTCCTTAGCATGGCGCTTGTCGTTGTACTTACTGCCATTGGATTCCCACTCCTACATGGAAGCGGCGGAATAGGCTTAGTTCTCGGACCAACTGGCGGATTTATTATGATTTGGCCGTTTTCCGCCATGCTCATTGGTCTCATTTTACCTCGTATTCGTTTAAAAGGCATCATGGGCTATGTCGCGGCTTTCCTTGTTCTTGAAATTTTCGGCTCTCTGATTCTATATCTGGCCGGCGTCCCTTGGTTAATGTATAAAGTTCCTTCTTACACGTTTGCCAAAGCAATGACACTCGGCTGCTATCCGTTTCTTCCTGGGGATGCCATTAAAGCTGCCGTTGCTGCGCTTATCATTGCGCCAGTACGTCAAGTCTTTCCTCCGCAACGTCTTACGGGCTCATCTTCACACAGTATCGTTCAAAATGAGAATAAACAGGATGCACTCGCCAACTAGTTGACATTGTGTCCTACATTAAAGAAGAGCTGTCCTCCTAGTAGCTTCGACTACTGGTGGAAGGCTCTTTTTATATTTATAGGGTCCGATTCCTGCAAAAGTGCAGGCTTTTTCTCATCATAGTTCTGTTGAATTTGAATGCCTGCGAATATGCAGTTTTTTTGCCAACAAACAGGCTAATAAGGCTAAATTGCTGATAATTCCTGCATTTTTGCAGGTATTTCACTATAAACGTCTGAACATGCGTAAAAAGATGTAGATTTGCATTTATTTTAGATTGAACTAGTCAGAGGGCCACTGGATTTGCCTTCCCCACCCTCATCCATTTTTACGAAATTGTAATGTCTCCCCCCTCATTTTTATGCGATTGTTATGCGCGAAGGAGTAAGCTTAGTCCTGTAGACAACAGCGCAACAAACAAATCTAATCCACTTGAGGAGTGTTTCTCGATGAAAAATAATAAAAAAGTTCTAGCCGCTCTTACGATTTCAGCAACTATCGGATTATCCGCTATCCTTCCTTATCATGCTCTAGCAGCCAATCCTTTCACAGATTCCGCAAGTGTTACACAGATCCAGACTGCGATTGAGCAATTAGCTCAGCAGCAAGTGCTTTCTGGTTATGAGAACAACACATTCAGACCTAATCAAGCCGTCACACGTAGTGAAATTGCCAAAATGGTAGCTCTCTCTTTCCACATAAACACTGCTGTGGATGCAACGACCGTTAGTCCTTTTCAAGATGTGACTTCAAAAGATTGGTTCTATAACTACGCGATTTCCCTTCAGTCACTAGGTGCTATGAATAGTGTGTCTGGCCAACAATTCGCTGGGGCACAAACAATTACTGCCGAGCAATTGAGCAGCATCATCGCAACAGTACTTAAAGTAGACGCTGCTACGATTCGCCAATTGCCAAGCTACGCTTCACTCAGCAGCCAAGTAACACGCGGCCAAGCTGCCTTGCTCTTGGTTGAAGCTCAACAAGTGGCTCCCGTTCGTGTGACGAAGCTAGAAGTGTTGAATGCCATTTCCCTACAAGTCACCTTCTCTGAACCGATTCCTACTGCGGAATTAGAGCTGGATCCTGCGTCCAAAAACTTTGTTTTTGACAATGGCCTTGCCATCAATAACGTGCCGCGCCTCAAAACAGGCTCTGTGTCCACGTATATCGTTCCGGTTCCAACACAAAAAGCAGGCACAACCTACTCACTGACGTATAAAGGTCAACCTGCCGTTGCTTTCACAGCTAGCACAGAGCAAATCCGTTTGGATTCCACAGCTCAGGTTGCCAATGATCTATTTGAAGTTGAATCCCATCTAACGGATGGTGTTGCGGATTATGGTTATGTTATCGCGGCTTACAGCAAGGGTCGTCCAGGTGCATTTATTGTTGACGAAAATAATAGCTACAACGGCACGACCTACCAAATCCTTTCTTCCATGCGGAATCGCCAAGTTCAAATCACCCCTGAGGGTGGTGCAACGATGACAGCGAATTACTTGCCATTTACGCAAGCAACCGATGGTCGCCAAGCGCCGAAGTTCATTTTGCCAAACGGTGAGACCTTCCACCCTGGTGTGACATATACGGTTTCCGCTGACTGGGCGACTTTGAAGAACCCTACATTTACGGCAAAAGAAATCGCTCCGCTTCAGCTTCAATCCGCAGCAGCCGTAGATGCGAAGACGATTGCAGTTACACTAACACAAGATCCGAAGGATGAAATTTTCGTTTCACGCCGTGTAACCCTTACTGCTGCCGATGGCACAGTTCTGACGGCTGAATACAGCTTGACGACACGCAAAGGTGCCGTTGGTACATTCACGCTTCTCAATAACGCTCAGTTGGTTCCAGATACTACGTACACCGTTGCGCCAGTGGGTGCATGGGCTATAGCAACAGGCGTCACTTTAAACTTGAAAAAGTAAGCAGCGATCATAAAACCGAATAACAAAAAGATAAGGAAGACGACCTGGGATCAGGTTCTCTTCCTTACCTTTGTTTGCTAAACTTATCCACAGGTACTGTTTCCCTAGCTTATTTCACTCTAAAACCAGAGGTGACCATCTATATGCTATTTACAAATAAAACGCTATTCGCACGCTTAACACCGCTCACGCTGTTTCTTGTCTTGGTTGGCTGTAGCAGCCCACAGCCGAGTGCAGTGGGCAGCATCACTCCGACGAAGACATCAATGCCATCTCCAACTACTGCTACCGCTGCCGCACAAACACCTGCGCCAAGTTCCTTACCTACGACTCCAAACCCTTCGCCATCGGCGACTACCGCTACAACCCTCATGGTGACACACTCGAAAAGTGACTACATGTCGTTCCTCGATCCCACTTCTGGCAAGATGGAGAAACTTGTCGTAGGTAAAGCCCCTTTTGCTATCGCTGAGGGGCCCGATCATCGCGCTTATGTGTCGACAGCTGAAGGTGTAGCCGTTATCGATACAAAGCTTCGTACACGGCTTGCTCTTGTTCCTTATCAGGCTAATGTAGGTAAACCAAACTTTGGCGAATATCGCTCTGGCGGGATGGGCATTGCCGTATCACCCGATGGTAAATTCGCTTATATCGGTGTCTATCTCAGTGGCGGCAAGAGTCAACTAGAAATCTTAGACACTGAAAAGCTCACGATGACAGGCCGAGTGCCCGTTGGCGTTCGACCTTTTGATGTCGTAACCAGCCTCGACGGCCGTGAAGTATACAGTATCGACCACGACGGCTATACGGTGACGGCTGTCGATCCTTTTACCCTCAAAGGCCGCACGCTAGAGGCTGCTCCTTTCGGTAAAGGCGGCTTCGAGAAACCGCATTATGCCGCTGTCCGCTCAGATGGCCGCCTACTTCTCCCCTACCAAGGCCGCGGCCTTGTGGTGCTTGATCCGAAGAGCGGCAGCTACACAACTGAACCCTTGACGGGCAACACGCATCAAGAGGGAGTTACACTGTCCCAGGACGGCAAGCAGCTGCTAATCGTTGGTATCGGCTCGGCAGGCAGCGCAACGGGTAAGCCTAATTTGACTGTGCTCGACGTGAACACTTATGCGGAGAAGATCCTGCCGTTAAGTCGTATGCACCAAATGGTCGCCAGCAGCGCTGATGGTCGTTACGCCTATCTCACAGGAGGCGTCACTTATGCCGATACGGGCTGGAATGGGATGACAGTGGTAGACCTGTCAGCAGGGACGACGCGTGAATTCGAGTTGCCTGATTACCCGCTGGATGTTCAGCTTTTGACGAATAATTAGTTTCAGCCAATTAATCCCCCTTCGCGCTTCCAATAAAAAAACCATTTCACCCTAATACAGGAAATGGTTTTTTATATTTTATTTTCGATCCATTCCGCAAGGGTTGGAATATCAGCTTCGTGAGTTACTACTGCAAGTACCATAGCAAACAATTCATCTTGACTTACTACAAGAGGTCGACCATTCAAAGCAAGAAAAGTTAGCATGACAAGAACGGCGGTACGCTTATTAGCATCATTGAAAGCATGCGCTTGTGCTATAGATTCGAGATAAATAGCGGCTTTATACGAGAGCCCTGGGTATAACTCAGTTCCGAAAAAATTATGAAAAGGTGTCCCAGATCGCTTGCAAATGCCCCATATTTTTGATACCCGGCAAACCACCGTCTTGCATAATTGCATAGTCGTGAAACTTAACAATTTGCTCGAGAGTAATTTTTATGTACACTAATTCTTCGCCAACTTTTTAAAAGTATCGCGATAGGTATCGAATTGCTCAAGAGCCGCTTTCATCGCTTGTTCATTTGAAACCGTCGTCACTTGTGGAACTTGTTCCTCTTTACTCTTGTTAATCATTTCCTCATCATCACCTTTTTTGTCAGACAACTCGCTCACCCCCATACGTAGATGTATCGCCAATAAGACGAACTATCATACGTTAGAAAGATACGCGTAAGTCTATAAAAATATTACTACCAGTATACTACCAAATAAAGGAATGTACCATATTTATGTGGGCAATCAATCCCCCTTCGCCATATAACCAACACCAGGGTAGGTCACAATCAGTTCCTGCCCTTCGGTGTGGGTCTTCAGCTTCTGCCGAATCCGCGCGATGGTAACGCGCAAATATTCGACCTCATCGCGGTACTCGCTTCCCCATATTTCGCTCAACAACTGCTCATGCGTCATCACTTTCCCTACATGCTGCAACAACAGAACAAACAAATTGTACTCCGTCTCCGTAAACTTCACTTCGGCATCTCCTGCCCAAATGCGTCGCTGAGCCAAATTGACTTGAACAGGTCCAACGGTCAATTCACTCACTGTCGATGTAGCAGGCATGCGTCCATCCAGGCGACGAAGCACCGCATTGACTCTGGCAAACAGTTCATCCAACGAGAAGGGCTTGGTCAAATAATCGTCAGCACCGAGATTCAAGCCCTGCACTTTATCCGCACCATTGCTTCTGGCAGTTAGCATAATGACCGGCACATTGGAATAGGTGCGCAGTCTGCGTAGTACTTCGAAGCCATCCATCCCTGGCATCATTAGATCTAGTAAAATCAAGTCCGGATCAGCTGCTTCCGCCTTTTCTAACGCTTCAGCTCCGCTTTGACAGGTTACTGTCTCAAATCCTAACGATTTCAGATTCGCCGCGATGAAACGGATGATTTTGGGCTCATCGTCAACGATCATGATTTTCTTTGCGCTCATGCTAGCTCATCTCCCCCATTAAATCGCGGTATCATCAATGTGAAACGACTTCCCTTACCCAGCTGGCTTTCAACTTGAATGGTTCCACCATGAGCATCCATAATCCCTTTGCAAATGGCCAGACCCAGACCTGTTCCCCCCGTTTGGCGGCTTGATGAGACATCTACGCGATAGAAGCGATCAAACAGTTTGCTCAAATGCTCCTCTGCAATACCGATGCCATTATCCTGCACGTGAACGTAGACATACTGATCATCCGCATGGGTGGTTACGCTTATGATCGGTTGCCGCTCATTATAGCGAACCGCGTTGATAAACAAGTTCAAAAAAACTTGCTCCATACGGAGCTTATCTGCAAATACCAGAGGTGTTTCTGCAGGCAACTCCACCTCGAATTGAGGCCTCGCTGCGCTGATTTCTTCAGGCATTCTGTTTCTAGCACTTTCAATCACGGCAGTTAGCTTCAACGATTGTGGATGAATGCCCATCGCTCCCGATTCGATTTTGGAAATATCCAGCCACTCATCAATGAGATCTTGGATACGGCCTATGTCTTCATGAATACCTTCAAGAAGTTCCAGCTTAAAGTCCTCATCCCAGTGCGCATCCCTGCGCAGCAATGTTTCCACACCACCGCGAATACTCGTAATCGGGGTTTTGAATTCATGCGATGCGAGTGAGATGAGATCGTTCTTAAGCGCGTCAATTTCATGCTCTTTCGTCCTGTCCCGCCATACATACCCGCGGCCAAAAACCCGCCCCTCCCGCGCAACTTGAAACGCAGAAACCATCATAAATCGGGGCTTGCCTTGCACGGTATTCACGGTCAAAGCACTTTGTACCCTAGGCTCAGCCGTCAGCTTGCTCAGCTGAACTTTATCCTGGTCGTCCGTCAAAAGCTCGGCGATCCGCTCGAATAAATCAGCCTCAGGCATATGGGCTAATTCACCCATCGGAATTGCGAAGCTTTCTGCCATCTGATGATTGGCATACAGCACGTTATGCTGCACATCAATCAAGACGATCGCATCGGACATGCTTTCTAGGACAGCATTCAACGTCGCATGCTCGTCCTGCAATCGCTGTGTTCGCTCCTCTACGCGATGCTCAAGCTCACTATTCAGCTGCAGTAAGGCGCGTTGGTTCTCCTTAATCTGTGCCGCCATGCGGAAGAAATGCTCCGCTAGCTGATGCAGCTCGGAAGGGGCTCCCCGCGGCACGACCTTCGTATCAGGCTGGGCAAACGATCCTCCAGCTAGTCGCTGTGTATAGCCGACTAAGGCATGGATCGTGCCGTTTAATCTTTGGGCCAACAGACTGCCTAGCAGTACGGTTAAGATTAATGTGAACACTAGCAACAGCAGCGTGATCCGTAATGATTCGGTGAAAGCTGCGTTGACAGCTGCTGTTGATCGGCTTACCCAAACGATGAGATTCAAGTCTGGTATCAGCTTATAGGTAATGAGTTCTTTGTGTGATGAAGTGCTTAGCGTGTAGGTGCCTTCTCCTTGTTTTAACGTTTTGGCATCTGCCACAACTGGCTCTTTCGATAAATCCGCCATGGACGCCGTTAACGCAGCATTCGGATGATAAATAGGCTTGCCTGCATGATCCAGCACAACAGGATACGTCTCTGTCCCGTAATCGTACTTCGTCACAAGCGTCTTAATCGGAGCTAGCTCCAACACAGCCAGAACGAAACCATCCACTTGTTTATTCCCTTTGTAAATCGGTACGGAAATAGCTAAAGCTGGTTGATTCAAGCTCTCTGGACCTGTAAATAACGAAGAAATAATGGCTTTCTGTCCGGCCCTCACCCGTTTAGTGTAGTCCCGATCATTAACATCTACACCAATTAGGTCCATGGACATCTGATGTGTCGCTTTAATGGTCCCCTTTTCATCCACCACATAAATGCCTGTAAATCCCTCCAAGTTCTCTTGCAGCGATTGCAGCTTCAGCGTTAGACTTTCTCGGGTCCTGAAAGCAGCATCCGAGGCCGAGATTGTTGCCGCCAAAGTTTCAACTGCATTGCGATGATAGGACATGTACGCCTCAACCGCGTCTCCTAGACGATACGTTGTCTGCCGCTGATTTTGGTTCGTTTCCTGCGTAATATGTTTAATTTGAGAAACCTGGAAACCGCCAAGAATCAGGATCGGAACCAAGGCCATTAGGGCAAATGTTATTGTTAAATGTGACCTCATGGAATAATGCTTCAATAGGAAATACCCCGCTCTCCAGCTCAAGCTTATGCTTGGCATTCCTACTTATTTTACCACTGTCAAAATTGTAATGAAAATGAAATCTAACTTTCATGTTGTTTTAATGTAACTTGCCTATAATAAAGACCAACCCCCCTTTAAAATATATAAACTTAGACCCACAGCCCGTTGCTGTGGGTCATTTTTTTTGGCATACTGATTTAGACTAAATGATAAAGGGCGGCTTTGTATGACACCTATGAAACCTGAACATGAATGGATGACGACCAAATTTCGCGAGATCAAGAATGTCATTTCCTCCTACTTAACGCAGGTGCTGCCTCAATTTCAAATATCACCGATCATGATGTACGTCTTAGAGTACCTGCGTAAGCATCCAGATTGCATTGCCGTCGATATTGCCAACGAATTCGGGCTAACCCGAGGAGCCATTACACAGCTGTTGGATAAAATGGAGGAACAGGGCCTTCTCGTCCGCAAACCCCATCCGACAAGTCGCCGCAGTCACCTCCTGCAGATGACGGATAAAGGAAATGAGCTCATAGTTAACATTCTCGCTGCGTATAATACCAAAATCGAACAACTCTTTACTTCTTATACAGAGGAAGAGCTCGCAACATTGCAACAGCTGCTAGCTAAAATGCCTGTTTAAAATCCCAACAAAGGTTGGGTTTTTTCATTTTCCAGTTGACGAATCCCATATCCAGTTGTAATGTTTAGTTTCTAAACAGTTAAATAAATAAACACATAAGGAGTTCATCATATGACTAAAATTATGGCTATTACGGGGGCGTCTTCAGGTATCGGACTTGCAACCGCCCTGAAGTTTGCCGAGCTTGGCTGGACGGTCTATGCAGGTACGCGCAATGTCACTCGGGACCAAGATCAGTATGCTAGCGTCGCGAATCTGCATTTTATGGAAATGGAAGTAACGGATCCGGCTTCGATGGAAGAAGCCTTCGGCGTCATTGAGCAGAAGCATGGGCATCTGGATGTGCTCCTCTGTAATGCAGGCTTCGGTTTCCTGCGGGCGCTGGGTCAAGCTAGCTTCAAAGAGATTCAATCCGTATTTGATACGAATGTATACGGGGTCATGCATACGATTCGAGCTGGACTTCCCTTGCTTCGCAAATCGGATTCTGCTCATCTTATCGCGACAACGAGTGTTGGCGGCTTGGTCGGTCAACCTTTCAATGAAATCTACTGCGCAGCGAAATTTGCTGTTGAAGGCTTGCTTGAAAGCTTAGCTACTTACTATAAGCCTGCTTTCGGTATCGACGTCACGCTGCTTGAGCCTGGCGCGATTGCCACGAATTTTAACGCTACGGTCATGGACCACGTTCAAAAAACCGGCGGCATCCTAGAAGATGACTACAAGCCGATTTTGACCCAATACATGGCCGCCTTTGCCAGCCGCAATTCCATACCGCAAACCTCTGAGTCTGTCGCTGATGTTGTCGTCAAGCTCGTGACGGAGATGGAACCTAAACCACTGCGTCTTCGCACCTCTGAGAAAGCCGAAACTTTCGTTCAGTACAAAGTGAGCCAAGACCCTACGGGCCTTGAGGGGATGTTGAATACACGGAAGCTGCATTTGAATATGTAAGGGTTGCGTGCGGAAAGCCTGCGAATATGCATCTTTGCAACTCATAAATCCGCCGGATAGAGATAAAGCCTGCGAATATGCAGGCTTTATCATACAATCTCGGCCTTATGAGCATATTTCAGCTAAATACCTGCATTTTCGCAGGCATTCGTTCTTTTTGGCTGTTTTCACTGAAAAAGCCTGCAGATTTGCACTTTTCACATGTTTAGTTGAATCTTCCGTGTAAGCACCACCCGAGGTCTCCTCAGGGGTGTTTTTTTGTGTAAACACATAATTTCCCACAATCTTACGATAGGATGTCCATAATCTTTCGGTACAGTAAGGGTGTAAGGGAAATCAACCATCCCTGCATGCTACATAAATCGAAAGGAGTTTTCACATTATGAAAACAACATGGAAAAAACGCGCCGTTCAAACGAGCCTTCTAGCTATTATGACAACCATCGCATTCGGTGCAGTAAGTGCATCTGCGGCGGATACAACAAGTGAAGTACATCCCACTGCCAAAGCCATTCAAATGGCAAAGTCTGTTGGAGCAGTGCCAGCCCTTCAATTCCGCTCTTCGAGTGTAGGCTTGCTTAACCAACCTACTCATGAGCGCAACTATTTGAAAATGCTAGCTACGACGTACGCACCAGATACCCTTGCTGACTGGAAGAAAGCACTCGACGATCGGAAGCAAGTAGAAGCGGATCTACCGAAGCCTTCCTTCGCTCAAACCATAACGATCTCAAGTAAAGATGCTACGGCGGATGGTACGGTACAAGCTATCCCTGCTGAAGGCGCTACTTTCGTAACTTCATTTGAAGGCGGAAAAGCTATTGAAGCTTTGCCTCCATTAGCTACGCTCACAGCTACCGAGATCAAAGATCTGCCAGAGGGTGTAACTCATCCTACAAAAGGCTTCCTTACAAGCATCACGAAGTCCGATGGAACAGCTCCCGAGCAGATTACCCGTCTTCTTCCAGTTGAGGCTGGAGTTACGAGTGATATAATGATAGCTAAGCCTGTAGAGTCTGAGAGCATGAAACTACAACAAAAATTAACAGAGGCTGTAGAAGCGGATAATGCAGAAGCGATCCGTGCGATCTTGCCAGATTTGTTAAAGGATTTTGTAAAGGGCACAGAAGACATGCGTGAAATGATTAAAAATATCAAAGAACAGCCAGCAACAGAAACTGAGAAAAAATAATAATGGATAAGTAAGGTGGATCCGGTCGCATATGATGCGATTCGGCTCCACTTTTCCTCATGTTATAGAAGGCATGGAAGGCGTGATACACGATGTATAGGATCTATTTAGTAGAAGATGAAGAACATTTACGAGGCGTATTAGCGGCCTATTTGGAGAAAGAGGGGTGGCAGGTGCGTTCGTTCCCCGATGGAACCTCAGCTAGAGAAGCCATCTCGGAGCGGCCGGACTTGTGGGTCCTCGATATTATGCTGCCTGGCGTAGACGGGTTCCAGCTCATGCGTGAAATTAAAGCTGATCAACCGACGCAGCCGGTCATTTTTATTTCCGCGCGCGATGCAGATATCGATCGCATTATTGGTCTTGAGCTTGGGAGCGATGACTATTTGGCCAAGCCATTCTTGCCTCGTGAGCTTGTGATTCGTTCACGCAAGCTACTCGAACGTGTCTATGCAGGCCAAAGTCACCAAGGAAACGGGATTCTGACTGCTTCTTCCGAGCGACGTGTGAAGCCAGCCACAACATTCGCCACCTACACCATCGACGAACCCGGGCGATTAGTAACCGATCTAGATGGCAACACGCTAGATCTGACTTCGAAAGAATTTGAGCTGCTGCTCTATTTCGTCCAAAATCAAGGACAAGTCCTCGAACGCGAACAAGTTTTGCGCTCGGTATGGGGCATCGACTACTTTGGCACCGATCGTGTTGTCGATGATTTAGTGCGCAGAGTACGCCGTAAGTTACCTGAACTTCGCTTAGAAACCGTATACGGATACGGGTATAGGATGGTGAAATCATGAGTCTTCGACTAGGACAGTGGCCGCTCGCTATGAAACTATGGAGTGCCTTCGCTGCATTAACCCTGCTGATTTTCACACTGCTCGCGGTATTATTGCCCTGGACATTAAAGGGCTTTTTCACCGAGCAGCTTTATAGTATTTTGCTGGATACCCAAAGCGGTCTCCAAGTGGAAGCTACCCTAGCTGAGCCACGCCCTGCTTTTGCAATTCCTATTGCACCTATTGCTCAAAAGCCTATCGACCTTACAACGTCACAGGAACAACCAACACTCGGTAACCGTGTCATTGTTGTGCCTGATGGCGGAGCCAGCGGCACGGTCAATATGGGGGCACAGCCGAGCATAAGCACTTCTGTCGGCACATTGACCGCAGTCTCTACGTTATCTGCTCAGATCACGGCTCCTCTGGAAAGTACATTGACCGGCCCTTCCATCCGTCATTTCACCATTAGCGGCACACAAGCAGCTCAAGCCGTCGCAGCTACAACGGCTACAACTACAACACTCCATTCGGCAGAGCCGTTCATGGCTGCTATGGAGAAAGATGCCTTAGCCCAACTACAGCCCGTGGAGAAGTACTCACGCAATATTGATAACAAAAGTATCTTCTATGTGATTCGAAAAGAAGTCACCCAAGGAACGCCGAACTTTATCGTTTCCTACGCTTGGGGCAACTACCGCAACGATCTGATTATGTCGATGTTCGGCAGATTGATGCTGCTGATGGTAGGCCTAATCGTAGCTAGCTGGCTGCCCTGCTTATTGTTGGCCCGCTATTTCACACGCCCACTCGTTCAGATGGAGCAACATGTGGGCCGAATGGCCAAGCGCGATTGGCACGAGCCCATCGATACAGGCCGCCGTAAAGATGAGATCGGCCGCCTAGGCAAAGCCATCGAACTCATGCGCCAGCGACTTGTGAAGCAAGATCATGCGCAACAATTCTTCTTGCAGCACACCTCGCATGAACTAAAAACACCGGTTATGGTGATCCGCAGCTATGCGCAGTCCATCCAAGACGGTGTTTTTCCGAAAGGCACGCTGAGCGCGAGTATCGGCGTCATTATGAAAGAAGGCGAACGCCTAGAGAAGCGCATTCGCGATCTGTTACTGTTGAACAAGTTGAATTATTTCACGGCCAAGGAGAAGCCCTTCCATCCGTTCGATATCAAAGCTGTCATCGAAGATGTCGTTGAACGTCTCCGCTATCGGCGTCCCGAGATGGACTGGGAACTGCAGCTCGCTCCGCACACATTGATCGGTGATCAAGAACAATGGAAAATCGCGTTAGAAAACATGCTCGACAATCAACTTCGCTATGCCGAGACTTGCATTCGTATCTGCGTTAAGCCCGCTCCTCATTTTGAAATGAGGATGAGCAATGATGGACCGCTGCTGGATCAAGACATCGCAGATAACCTGTTCGAACCTTTCCGCACGGGCGGCAAAGGGCAATTCGGTCTCGGTCTGGCTATCGTGAAACAAATCATGGATCATCACGCGATGAGCGTTCGTGCTGCGAATGAAAACAATACTGTCACGTTTACCATTTTACCTGCTGACAATACGGTTAGAAGCACCGAGACATAGCACAAAGTAGCAAAAATAAATAGCCGCGTAAATGCTCGTCGTAATTAGAATTGGGATCAGTAGATTTCCACCAATCAATTGGATCGTCGCTAGTGCCTTGAGAACCATGATGCTGTGTACAACACCTATCAGTAAAGGCAGCATGAACACGAATAGTGTCTGCTTGGCGATAGTCGTCCGGATTTCCTTGCGGCTAACACCGATTTTGCGCAAAATTGCATAGCGTTCTTTATCTTCATTGGCGTCCGTGAGCTGTTTGAAGTAAATCATACACCCTGTCGCGGCTAGAAAAACAAGTCCAAGGAAGCCTAACGTGAAGATATCCATCCCTGCGGATTCCATGTTTTGACGATACTGGAAATAGTACGAGGACATCCCGTTCTGGTCGGTTTTCAGCTTCATCAGGGTATCGCTGGTTACTTTCGTCGAGGATTGATCTTTCACCACATACCCTTTGTACACGACCTCATCCGAACCTGGCACCAGCTTTGCATACAGGCTATCGCTCACAATGAAGCAAGCATCCGGGAAGCTCCACGGGAGTACTCTGCCTACGATGCGCTGTTTCACCGTCAGGGTCTGACTACCCGTCTGAGAATTGAACGAAATCGTATTCCCAACCACCTCATTATCGGTAAACGTGGCGTATCTCGGCTGAATGACGGCGATATCGTTGTCTTTCAGTTCAATCAGGCCTTGTCGATTCAACAAATCGGAAGTCTTATTGTATGTCGAGGCCGAAATCAACTTAATCGGAACGGCTTTCACATCATAATTCGATGGATGATAGTAGAAATTAGTCACGTCCGCCTTCACTCGGATAATGGGCACATCCAGTTTTTCCGAAATTGGGTGTGCATCATCCTGCTCCAATATGGAAAGAACCTGCCCATCAAACTTTGTTCCTTGCGAAATGTGCATGTAGCTGAAAGGCGCTTCATCTGCAGCGTCATTCGTAATTGTAAAAAACGCGCTTGAACCTACCGTAACTGCACAGAGCGTCAACGCACTGAGCAGTGCAATCATGGTGAACATCCGTGTATTCCCGCGAATGCGATAAATTAATTGGGCCGTGGAGATCATGTTCATGCCCTTATAGTAGCGAGATTTCGTCTTCTGGGCGATTTTCAAGATGTAAATAAGTGCATACCGAAACAGCAGGTAAGTGCCCGCGATCAAGCTGCCGAAAATAAGGAGGAAATTCCGCCCCATTTGCGCTGACGTCGTCATGGGTTGAAATACAGTACAATAACCGAGAATGATGAGTCCAATGGCAAGTATGGCAGAGAAAACGGAAGGCTTCGGTACCTGTTCCCCTTCCTGCTCCGCTTTGAACAATTCCACGAGCTGAAAGCGATAGATTAAGCGATAGCTATGGATTGAAGTCACCACGATGATAATCGCAAATACGATAAGCGTGTTCACGATCGCCTCGGACGAAATGCTGAAGCTGACTTCAATCGTTGAATCCAACAGCTTGAGGAACATCATCGCGAACAGTTTGGACAGCAATGTGCCAAGTACAATCCCCACGCCAACTGCGCCAATCCCCATCATCATATTTTCATAAAATAGCATCGTACCAATCTTACGCTTCCTAACACCAAGTAAGGCGTATAGGCCTACTTCTTTCTTTCGCTTTTTGGTGAAAAAAGAATTGGAATACCAAATAAACACCGCTACAAACAAGATAAGAATAATGGAGGCTTGGGTAAAAACCGACTTCATGCCCTCCCATTTCTGCATATTCGCTGCAATCTCCTCGCTATACCGCAAGGATACAAACGTATAATAGATCACCACACTGAAAATCATCGAGATAAAATAAATCAAATAGTTCTTCAGATTACCGAGGACATTCCTTCTGGCCAGGCTAAATAAGGTCACTTGCCCCACCCCCTAGTACCGAGAGCACATCCATGACTTTATTGAAAAATTCCTTACGTGAGGACGTCCCTCTATTTAACTCCGTAAATAATTTACCATCTTTAATAAAAACAACACGTGTACAATAACTTGCTGCAAAAGCATCATGTGTCACGATGAGAATCGTCGACTGATCCTGCATGTTCAAGTTCTGCAAGCTTTCTAACAGTTCTGTCGCCGACTTGGAATCTAGTGCCCCTGTTGGCTCATCCGCAAGCACAAGGCTAGGGTTCGAGACGATGGCTCTACATGCAGCTGTCCGCTGCTTTTGCCCGCCGGAAATTTGGTACGGATACTTATCAAGCAGCGGATCGATTCCGAACTTCTTACTAATCACCTCTACGCGGCGTTCTAATTCGGCTACATTCATCTTCGCTAGAGCGAGCGGCAGCAAGATATTTTCTTTTACAGTCAAGGTATCCAGCAAATTGTAATCCTGAAAAATGAATCCCAACTTCTCACGGCGAAACGTCGCCAGCTCAGCCTCACTCATCTTCATCAGACTTACTCCGTCCACCATAATTTCCCCCGAGGTAGGTTGATCGATCGTAGCTAGCATATTCAGCAGGGTCGTTTTGCCTGATCCGGATGGCCCCATAATACCTACAAATTCCCCTTGCGTAATCGTTAAATCAATATCCTGCAACGCGGTAAATACATTTCCTTTGGACCCATATACCTTCTTCAGTTGCTTTGCTTGGGCAATCATTTTCATATCGGTTCCTCCAATACGCATGGTTTGAATCTTATAGCTCTATGTTACAGCCTTCTCATTGCCTCAACCATCGAAGTAACTTACAAGTCCTCGTGCAACCTTACAATTTTGTCATGATTGTGCTACCATTTCTGGTATCGCACTATTTGTCAGGCCTTAGGAGGTTCCCTCTGTGAAAATTATGATTGTGGAAGATGATAAAACGATACGGGATACGGTAGCTGAAGCTCTAGGCCGCTGGGGATTTGAGACGGTGATCACGGATCAATTCGACGCCGTACTCACGCTATATGTCAACGAGAATCCACATCTTGTGTTGATGGACATCAATTTACCTGCGTTCGATGGTTTCTACTGGTGTCGCCAAATCAGAGAACTATCGAATGTACCGATTATTTTCCTCTCTTCGCGCAACACACCTATGGATATGGTCATGTCCATGAATATGGGTGGCGATGACTTTATCCAGAAGCCTTTCTACACAGATGTCCTAGTCGCCAAAATCAATGCCCTGCTGCGGAGAACCTACTCGTATATGGAGACTTCAGCTAATGTGATGACGCATAATGGTATCGTCCTGAATTTGAAGGATGGTGATATTGCTTGTGGAGATCAGAAGACGGAGCTGACCCGAAACGAGTTCAAGATTCTCACCATTCTCATGCAGCATCAAGGCGCAATCGTTAGTCGTGAGCAGATGATGCGAGGGCTCTGGGAAGATGAAAGCTTTGTCGACGACAATACGTTAACCGTTAATATTACCCGCCTACGCAAAAAGCTTGCAGAACTTGGACGCGATGAATTCATCACAACCAAGAAAGGACAAGGGTACATCATTCCATGAACTTTCTCACTTATCTGAAGGATAAACGATACTTCATGGGCATGTATGCGTTGACGATGTTATTCGTTTCACTCATTATGCTTGTCAGTGTAAAAGGTCAAGCTGCCCTTAATAATATCACCTACACGAATGCAGGTTGTTTTTTATTTGCAGCCTTGTATATAACTATCGGTTACTTCTACCGAAAGTCTTTCTACAAAGAGCTTCAGGAGTTTCAGAGCAAAAGCGATCAACAAGATTGGGTCGCCGCGGCGATGCCTGAACCCCAAACCAACGAACAAGAGATCTATCTCCAGCTGCTGATTCAGCTTTCAAAGGATCAGAGAAACGAAACCAAACTCCTACACACGGAGATCCGAAATCATCAGGACTTCATCCTCTCCTGGATTCATGAAGTGAAACTGCCCATCGCCGCAAGCCGCCTTATTATGGAGAACCGTGCAGGCAAAACAGCTGAATATCTCGTAGATAAGCTCGAAGATGAGCTGAGCAAGATCGATAGCTATGTCGAGCAAGCACTCTACTACTCACGTATTGACTCCTTTTCACGGGATTATTTCATCTCTGAATTGTCGCTTAACACACTTGTTAAAGAGAGTGTCAAGAAAGTCGCGAAGCTGTTTATTGCCAAACGTATTCGTCCGGATATTGAAGAGCTTACTCACTACGTGAACAGTGACAGTAAGTGGCTTAGCTATATCTTAAATCAGATTGTGGCGAATGCCGTGACCTACACGGACAATGGCGGCATCATTCGCTTCCTTTCGGAGGAAACTGATTCCGAGAAGCGATTAATCATACAAGATACAGGGATAGGCATTGATGCTGCTGACCTAAGTCGGGTTTTTGATAAAGGTTTCACAGGGAAAAATGGCCGAACACACAGCCGCTCTACGGGGATGGGGCTTTACTTAGCGAAGCAAATGGCGATCAAGCTGGGGCATGATCTATCCATTCGTAGTACTGAAGGGGAAGGGACTGCGGTTACCATTCACTTTATGAAGATTCAATCTTATAATGATTTGCGTTGATATCTCAAATAGACAAGCCTCCAAACCTGGATGTCAGGTTGGAGGCTTGTTTTACTACCTGTATTACATAGAAGGTGAAGCCTCAACCTTAGCTGCAGGTTGCTCGTGCTTTTTCAACAGAGATAAGAAAATAACCACAACGGCTGCGACACTAATAGTGACTAATGTCCACATTGGACTGCTCAAATTCAAGTTTTGACGGAAGTAGAACAAATCACGAAGTCCTTCCGCAGCGAAGCGAAGCGGCAGCCAAGAGTACAACCAATCCTGACTAAATGATGGCAATAGCTCAGCCGGTACAGAAAGCACCGGGGCGCCGAAGAAGAACACGAGCACGAATAACGGCACTCCTTTTAAACCAAGCCAGCTGACGACAGCTGTTTGCAACAAGAAGAAGGCGAAACCGACAAAAGTAAGGAATAAACCAATCTCCCAATAATTTGGAATGGATAAGCCCAGCCATTTCCCCGCAACAAGTAGAATACTGGCAGCAGAAGCCGCGGTGATGACGACACCACTAAGCAATTGGGAAGCTTGAATCCCAAAGCGATGCGAGCGTGAGCCCGTTTGTGTTGCTTTTCCAGCTGCCATAAACAAGAGTAACGTTGTTACCATGGCTCCAAACCAAGCCAGTTGAGTCAACACAACAGGTGCATTACCATTCGCACTACTCGTGCCTACAGCATTCACATTCTTACTCGTAATAACGATTGGTGATGCGAGTGCTTTGGTTTGGTCAACCGTAAGCGTGCCACCTCTTTGGCTGACTTGCGTTAACAGCTGCTCCCTCACTTGACCGTTAACGCCATTAAGAATCTGGCTCAAAACTCCGTTCGCCATCGTAGCCGCGGTGTTATTCATCCCCTGATTCACATAAACAGTTAGGGATGATGCCTGCGGTTGTGGGGATAATAAGCTAGCTAGTTTCTTACTGAAATCAGCTGGAATGACAATCGCCGCATAGGCTTGCTCGCGGTCCATCGCATCGATCGCCTCTTGCTCACTGGCCAACGTTGTCCATTTAAGTGGAGACACGGTGTCAGCTTGAGCTGGAGCAGCGGTTATTTTCTCCTGAATCAGTTTACCAAAATTCATTTCTTGGCCTGTAGGAAGCTTCTCACCCGCGTCCATTTGAACGAGAACTACAGGTAAATTCTTAGGCACTGGGTTCACAGTTGAACCGAGTTGAGCAATACCCAACAGAAGAATGACGAGGAACACGGCAATAATGGCGATATACGGGTGTTTTTGCTTAAAAAAATGATTCATTGTAATGCCTCCTTAGATTGTATTTCGTAAAACTAATGCAATTCTTTATTTCATTCAACGTTGTGTGAACGAAATTACTAAAAAAGAAATCACTTTCTCCAAAGTGATACGGTGAAAGCGACCATTCTTCTTAAATAACTATCGATATCTGTCTCCAACACATTCACGGCTGTGAATTGTCCTAGAACAGCCATCATACCTACGGAAATCACTTGCTTAGCCGCAGCTCTGAAGTCCATTTCCCGAATTTCGCCGGCTTCCGCTCGTTTCGCTAGCGCATCTGTTAATGCCAAATGGCGCTGCATAATCAGCTGAGACATAAAATTCTTATCCTCAGATACAATATTATCCGAATCGCGCAGCATAATCTTCATAAAATCCGGATCTCCGATCATCGTTTCCACCAATCTAGAGATGAACAGATACAGCGCTTCTTCTAACGGCTGACCGGGATGAATCCCTTTAATCAACTGATCCATGAGCTCCATACGCGTGTGTTGAGCCTCACGGAAAATTGTGTCCAGTATCTCCTGTTTCCCCCCAGGAAAATAGTGATACAACAAGCCATCGGTAATCCCGATATGCTTATTCATAGCGCGAATCGACGTCCCGTGATACCCATGCTGGGCAAACAATTGCTTAGCGCCAAGTAGAATTTGCTCTCTGCGTTCAGCCGCTTGATGATCTCGGCTTGTTTTCGGAATTCTTTTCATAAGCTACAAATCTCGCTTTCGTCATTTCGTTCAACGACCGTGTAATGAATTATAGACCACTATTTTTGTAAAAGCAAGTGACAACTATTATTAAGTAAGTAGTAGCAGCTCAATTTCGTCTTATTCATCTGAATAACATATTTTATTTTACACAACTTAAAGACATTTAGGAGGTGAAAAAAATGTCTAATCAAAACAACAAACGAAACTCCAAAAATGTCTCAGAGAACATTAAGGATACTGCAGGAGCTGTATTTCATTCTGTTCATGAAGGGTTAGAAGCAACTGAAAATGCTGCAATGAATGCTGTTGATGCAACAGCTAACGCAATTAACAATTTAACAAACAATGATAAGCATTAATAGGGGTACCGCCAGCAATTTGGGCACACGTCAGGAACAGAAAAGAACACCTTTCATAAAAACTGAGGAGCTAGGCGGACTTTCTCGCTTAGCTCCTACTTCTCGTGGGAGACGCGCAGTAAGATCCTTTTAACCTTCCATTTATTGAAAGCTCATCTCAATAATCTTGGTCCAGTTCCATCAGCAATCACACGATAACCTAACCAATTTCTCTTCACCTCATAAACTTAGACGAAATAACTTTTACAATAATTCTAGTTTCTAGTTGGATTTATAATTGTCTACCGTAATCGATGAATTCCCGGATCGGCTGTCGTCTATATAAATGAAGGCATAAATGAACATAAACTAATTTAACGAAGAGGTGTTTTGAAAATGGCATTAACGTCCGTATTCACGAGCTTCAACCTGCCTGTAAAAAACGTAGAACAATCGAAAGCGTTCTTCACCGGACTCGGATTTCAGCTCAACCCGCATTTCCCCGATAATGAGAATTCGGTAGCCATCGTGATCGGTGACAACCTGCAGGTCATGCTGATCAATCAAGCATTCTTTACTACGCTCACGGAGAGGGAACTCGTCGATACGAGCAAGTATGCGCAGATGACGATTGCATTGGCCTTCGAGAGCCGGGAAAAGGTCGATGAAATCGTGAATAAAGCGGTCTCCTTGGGCGGGAAATTGCACGCTGAACCTGAAGATCATGGGTCCATGTATCATTGGGGCTTCGTGGATTTGGACGGCCATCTGTGGGCCATTAACTACATGAACATGGATGCGGCACAAGGTTAAGGCTAACGGAGTGCACGCTCGTACTAGGTTTCAAAAAGAAAGACGCCGGGCATCTTCCCCAGCGTCTTCTTCCCGATGATTAGTTTTGTTCGGTATAGGTTTTGAAATTGTCCATAATCCCTTGCCAGCCTGCTTGCTGGAACTCGACGGGATTGGTGCTTTCCGCGTCGAACGTTTCAATAACTTTCGTCTCATTCCCTTGATCGACGAAAGCAATATCCACTCTTCTTCCGTCTTCCATGGTGTAGCCGATCGCCTCATGGTGATTCACGACATCGTAGACGCCGCCAAAATCAAAGCCCATGCTGCCATCCTTCGCTTCCATCCGTGTCAGAAACTTGCCGCCGACCCGCAGATCGTTTTCGGCTCTAGGCGCATGCCAGTCCTCGGATGCTTGATTCCACTTCGTGATGTGACCCGGCTCGGTCCAATAGTTCCATACCTTCTCGACAGGGGCCCCAATGATGGCTTGCACGGTTACTTTCGTTGGTTGATTCGTTTCCATTTTAAAAATACACCTCTTTCTTGATATTCGTAGTTTGGTTATTCTCAATAATATAGACGTAAGCCAATGATGAAATTCATCGGTCAATTCGCTCGGGCAGCCCAAATCTCGAAAATAATGGCGTATGAATGAAGTTTTGAACGTGCAGGATTTGATTTTCTTTGGTTTCAATGACGTGGATGCCCCAAGGTACCAGGCCAGAGCCCTCTTTGTCCGGTATATACTGGGCCAACGCCGGATAACCGCCATTCACCGTAGTAGGCACAAATCGCGAACCTTCGCAATGCCAGCGAGTAAGCGAATAGAAGGCTGACAAATCTTCCTTGCCGCGGATCCACATCTCGAATGGTGGCATCGACATGCAACCTTCCTCGTGGAACAACGCGACGAGCGCAGCAATATCAAATTGCTCGAAGGCCTCCACATACCGGGACAGCAGCTCCTGGTCAGGTTGAACGTCCATGCTGCTGAGCTCATCCGAGCGAAGCTGCGCCCGGTCCATCGTCTCTCGGGCTCTTTGCAAGGCGCTATTCGCCGCTGCCGGCGACATCGCCAATGTCTCTGCAATCTGCTTGGAGGACCATTCAAATACATCCTTCAAAATGAGTACCGCGCGCTGCCGCGGAGGCAAGATCTGCAAGAGAGCGATGAAGCACAGTTGAAGGGTTTCTCTGCGGACGAGTCGCTCCTCCGGATTGCCTCCAAAGTCGGGAGACGGCCAGATCCAAGCAGAGTCCGGCAGCGTGTCGCGCGGCTCTACGATGGCGACGGCCGAATCGAACAGGTCAACAGGTAGTGCGCGGCGTTTGGACTGTCTCAACTTGTCCAAACACAGGTTGGAGGCAATCCGATAGACCCAAGTTTTGAACGAGGAATCCTGTCTGAACGTGCTCCAGCTCTGCCATACCCGAATACTCGTCTCCTGAACGGCATCGTCCGCATCGTCCATGGAACCTAGCATTCGGTAACAGAACGAGGTTAAGCCCGGCTTCAAGCTTGCAAATAATGGTTCGTCAAATACGGTCTCGTTCATCGTGGCCTCCCTTAACGATCTCCCCGAAGGGTTGTACCTTCATTATATGCAATGAAGCGGACAGCCTCAATCCTAATAGATAGGCAGGATTTAATAAAACAAAAGCATGCCCCCAAAGTTGGGAAGCATGCTCTTTCAGCTATATTAAGCTTGAACCTTTGCTTTAATGACTTCCAAAGGCTTGTGGTTACCGTATTTCGGATACTCGCGCGTAGTTGGCGCTGCCCACTGAACCGCATTGGAGATCACGCGGCGAATTTGCTCGTTGTAGTACGTACGGTACGTTTCATGTCCTGGACGGAAGTAGAAAATCTTCCCGTTTCCACGGTGGAACGTGCATCCGCTGCGGAAAACTTCGCCGCCTTCGAACCACGAAACCATGATAAGCTCATCCGGTTGTGGGATATCAAAATGCTCACCATACATTTCCTCAGCTTCAAGATCAATGTACTCGCCAATACCTTCCACGATAGGATGGCCTGGAGCAACGACCCAAAGGCGTTCTTTCTCGTCCGCTTCGCGCCATTTAAGATCACATGAAGTGCCCATTAACGTTTTGAACACTTTGGAGAAGTGACCGGAGTGCAGCACGATAAGACCCATGCCTGCCCATACTCGCTTTTGAACACGAGCTACGATTTCGTCTTGTACTTCACCGTGTGCTTTGTGCCCCCACCAGATCAAGACGTCCGTATTATTTAAGACTTCTTCCGACAAACCATGCTCAGGATCATCTAGTGTTGCATAGGTAACTTGGACGGAACCGCTTAGTCCCTCACCAATGGCTGTGTGGATACCTTGCGGGTAGGCTGCGCGAACTTTTTCATTTTCTTTTTCATGACGGAATTCGTTCCAGACCGTTACATTTAATGGTTTGCTCATTATTTTATGCCTCCAAGATAACGTATTCATTCTTACTTCTGAGTATAGGTTTTCCCTGGCCTCAAGGAAAGGCAGAATTGTGCCAAGTTCTTATTCAATAGTGTCATCTGCTACCCGGCAGTGTTATACTTATTGGGACTAAATCTTAGTATCATTTACAATTCGATTATTCAAAAATGTCCAGCCTTAGTGAGGTATTCCATGCCTATGAACCCTGCTCTTAGCCCAACGAACCTGAACCTAACCGAAGAAATTAGAAACGAAAAGGTTGTGTACCAGAACCCGCTTCTTTTCTTAAAAATATGGGAAATTAAACATGACATCCCCCATTGTGAGTTACCGGACCCCTGGACTTGGCATTGGCACAAGCAGGTGGAATTTCTGGTCGTTACCCAGGGGCAGCTCGCCATCCAAACCAAGGATGCCTATACGATACTGGAGGCAGGAGATGTGATGTTACTCGGCTCCTCACAGCCGCATCGCACGCATAAATACGCCGAAGAGCCCTTGCATCAGATCGTTTTTCAAATTGATCTTACGCAGCATTTTGACCTGAGCTCGCTCGCTTACTTGCATTTATTTTCAGAGCTGACGCACTCGCTTGAACCGTTTAATGCGCTTTTACGTTCAAATGATACGGTACGAACAGGCGCTTACCAGCTCATCCGGCAAATTTATGAGGAATCACAATCTCGCCAAATCGGCTACGAACTAGCGATTGTTGCTGCTATTAAGCACCTCCTGTTGCTACTGCTTCGTAATGATACACGTGTTCTTGCTGGGCTAACCGAGGACTCTGGTATCTCTCGCCTGCGGCCCGCTCTGGATTATATCGACGAGCATTTGACCGAACGAATTACGGTTGAAGATGTGTGCCGTATTTTGAATCTGAGCTATCATTACTTTATTAAGTATTTTAAAAAAGTGATGGGACTATCCTTTATTGATTATGTGAATTATAAACGGATCAAAAAAGCCGAGCGCCTCCTGCTCACAGGGGATCTCAGCATTATGGAAATTAGTTATGAAGCCGGTATTCAGAACATGGCTCAGTTCTACAAGCTGTTCAAGCGTTACAATCAGTGCTCACCAAAGGAATTCAAACAGCGATTGCGTGACCAGACGGAGCTTCAGGATGAGCAGCCCATCGCGCAAGAAGCCGAGTGAATAGATAGGCCTCAGTCTCAGGGAAGGAATCCCGCCTGACTGATGAAAACACGCTCCTGCGGAAAATACCGCAGGAGCCTTTCGTGCACACGCTTATACGCATCCCGACTGTACCAGTCGGTCAGCCCCAGCGCGTCATAGATCGCACGCACGCCGATGCGCCCCGTGCGCCCTCCCCCACTGCCATCGCCCATGAAGTAATCGTCGATGCACACCCGATCCACGATGCCCGCCAGCCGCTCGGCGAAGCCGTCCGAGCTAGGGAGCGCTGGCGCTATCGTGGCCTGCACCGGGATCCCGCGCGCGGCGAGCTCGCGGAGTGCCTCTAGTCGCGCCGCAATCGGTGGCGCGGACGGGGTGAACGCGCGGCGGATATCCTCGCGGTCCGTCTCCACCGTCATGCTGACTCGGACGCGGTCACCGAGCAGCTGCAACAGGTCCGCATCCCGCGTCACGAGCGGGCTGCGGGTTTGCACGAACAAGAAGTCCGGTTGCGCCACGGACATCACTTCGAGGAGCGCGCGGGTGAGCCGCTCCTTGTATTCGATCGGCTGATACGGGTCCGTCGCCGAGGAGAAGAAGATCGTTACAGGCCCTTTGCTCTTGGCCCTCGCCAGCTCTTTGGCGAGGAGCGCGGGAGCGTTCTCCTTTACGTCAACCCAGCTGCCCCAAGCTTCGCTGCGGAACAACGCCACAGGCATCTGCCTGACATAGCAATAGGAGCAGGCGAAGGCGCAGCCCGTGTACGGATTCAACGTATGTGAGTACCCTTCCAGGAAGCCGCTCGCTTTGGTCAGCAGGGACTTCGATTGCTTCCTCTGCACATGGGTCATGGCTTCACCTCCGTTTTATTTCCAGAACCATTTTTCATACACCATGTAGCCGAAATACGAAAGGAGACCTAAGGAAATATTGACCCATCCTGCAAGTAAAGCTCCTTTTTTCTCTTTTGGCATGTTGGCCTTCGCATACATTTTTACATCGAAAACTAAGAGGAGCAACCCAGAGATCAACAATAGCAAAACGGTGTAATTGTTAAAGGTAATCATTGGCCGAATCCTTCCCTACTCGGTTTTCGTCCCAATCCGTCTAATTTTAACACGCATCGAGACTTCCACGGACATCTCTTTATATTTTTCTTCCCATGCTTCTTTGGTTTTAATTTCCTTGTTCCAATAGGCTGGTTGGGTCGCACGTACGTATTCCCCGAACCCGAAAATATCACTCCCATCCTTCTGCGTCTGTTGGATAAACTTCTCAAATCCGATATCAGCGTCCTTTTGAATTTTCTCCTCTAACATCTTCAAACTTTCCCTTGTGATGAGCGCCTTTTCATTGGATTTCTCCGTTAAATCCCCTTCAACTTGGCATTTTATGATCGTATGTACGTTCCCATTTCGGATGATTGTCCTTATTCTCGACTTCCGGTGCGTGGTTTTGAACATAGCCGTCGTTTTCTCACCTGGAATTTCCTGAAGAACACTATACCCACCTGGATTAATTTCTTTCATCGCCATATAATGGCCGATTTGCAAAGCGGTTGAAGTACCGACCATTTTATCGTTTTTAAAATAGGCCATACCCGCAATTTCAATATTCGATTCCTTCTTTAAATCCAAATAGGGAAGAACCCCTTCCTGCCCTTTGGCAGAACTGGCACTGAAAAAGACGCCTAAGAAAATGTTGGGCAGCTTGCCCATTTCTCTGGCATGTTCCAAGGTAGCGAGCAAATATAACGTAGGAACACGCTCCAATTGCGGCGTAGCTTTCATGATATCAGCTGCATTTCCTTTGGATACGACCATCCAAACGGTTCTTCTGACTTGAGGTTGACGCCTAAAAAAGTCATTCTCATTCTCGATACCATTTTTGGCTACGGCTTCTGAAAGCACAATGACCCGCAAATGGCCGAAAAACAACCGGTCTGCGAGCTGCTGTTGAAGATTCATTAAAGCATCCTCAAGGGTATAGCCAACGCTGCTCAGCACCCAGACCGGTTTCGCTCCTGCAGCGCTTTCAGCTCCACCTCCCCCTGTGCCTAACGGAATACGGCCGGGAATAGCAATCTGGACAGTGATACGAATGAGGCCCTTATTGGTCTGTGCATCCTGTTTGAGTATATGCGTAGCATTGCTGTTTTCTTTCTCATCACCGGGCTTCGCCTTATCAATCCCAATAGCCAGGATGACGGCTCGATCTTCGATTTCTAGGCGATCCCAGCAACCCGTAAGCAAAGGGGCAACCAACACGACAACAAGAATCTGTTTAATCAGATTTTGCCACAAGTTGATCACCCCGGCTTTTTTTCTTACGAATCATAGCCACCACCAATAAGACAAAGGGATACGCAACTGTGAATACGAGTCCAAATCGGCCAACAATTTGAATGATCTCATACATCTGCATCAGATTTTGCGAGAGCATGGCGAGAACATAGATGAATGGAACAAGAAAGAAGGCGAACATTTTATGATCTCGTAGGCGCAGCAGCTGGCTTGAAAAATAAATGGCTAAATAATAGCTAGACAACAGTGTCGTAAACACCGCAGTAACCCATACCGCAAGAAATGCACCATCTAAACGCTCCAGGACGTTAGCAGGCAGTGAAGTCGTCTTGGCTAATTCCAGCGTTGGCCATACTAATTTTTTAATTTCCTCTGCTCCAAATACGCCTACTGTCGCAATCACGATAAGAACATATAGCGCTCCGGATGTTATCATACCAACATAACCGGCAACCATGGCTTTCTCTGGCCTCCGCATCGCAGGTATAACGATCGTCATGACAAAGGAGCCTTGAAATAAGGCTGCCATCGTGAGAATCCCCCCTGACATACCGGTCGGTTCATTTCCCCACACGGGAAGAAGGTTGATTAATTGAGCATTTTTTAGAGAAAGCACGACAATTAAGAGTCCCGGAAATACGATAATTGGGAAATAAAATTGGTGAAAATAGGTAAAGATCGTTATGTCTGCACGAGAGGAGACTGCCGCTAACAGCAGCATGACGATCACCGTCACCTCTAGCGGCGTTTTGGTTAAGACGGAAGTAACAACAACCTCCCCAAATTCACGTGAGGCCAGTCCCGTAATCAAGCAAAAAAATACGATGATCAGAACGCTGCATCCGCGCGCGGCCCATTTACCTATCAAATCTTCACTATACTCAATAATAGATTGCTTAGGAAAACGCATACCGAGCTTGGTTAAAAGCCAAAGTCCGAATAAACCAAGCAAAAAACCTAGCATTGTTACAAGCGGTGCCCCGGAATCAGCAGCTCTGACAGCAAATAATGAGAGGGCTAATACACCCACCCCAATAATTGTGCTAATCAGTATGATCGCCGCTTGAATAACTGTGATCTGGCGAGGATGCTCCATCGGTTACGTTCCTCCCTGTATGTCTGACTTCTTAGCGTTTAAAGTATTGTTCGGCGCTTCTTCACTCATTTCTTGCGTTATTTTCCCAACACGTGTGTCATTCGGTGGGTATAAAAGTGCCGGCCTCTTAGGCATGCTCCACAGTGGCAGCCGGGCTAGAATATCTTTCATCCCCTGAAAATTACCTGGGACTAGCGGGCTCAAGTAAGGAACCCCAAACGATCTCAACGAGAGCATATGGTTGACAATCAGAATTAACCCTATCATTACCCCATATAAGCCGAATATGCCTGATAAAATGACAAGTGGAAAGCGCAGCAATCTCAGGGCCAAGGCTGCATTGTAAGCCGGTGTGGCAAAGGAGCCGATCGTCGTTAAAGCGATAATAACAACCGTGATTGGGGAAATAAATCCTGCCGCAACCGCTGCCTGCCCAACCACAAGTACACCAACAATGGAGAGTGCTCCGCCAACCTGCTGCGGCAGCCGAAGTGTGGCTTCCCTTAATACTTCCATGGATATCTCCATGATCAATACTTCAATGACAGAAGGGAACGGCACTCCCGCCCTTCCCCCCGCTACCGCTACAGCAAACTCCGTCGGAATCAGCTCTGGATTGAACGAAATTAAAGCCACATATAACGATGGGAAAATCAGTGAGAATATCAAGGCTACCAAGCGTGACAGCCGTATGAAACTGACGAGGAGATATCGTTCTGAGTAGTCTTCTACCGTTTGATAAAATTGACTAAATACGGTAGGCAAAATGAGGGCAAACGGCGATCCATCCACAAGCAGGATGACTCTACCCTCCAAGAGATTGGCGACCGCTTTATCGGGCCGTTCCGTATTTTGAATTTGCGGAAATGGGGATACATGGTTATCTTCAATAAATTGTTCCAGATACCCCGCATCCAAAATGCCATCCGTATCAATTAACGATAAACGCCTGAACACCTCTTCCACGAGTGCAGGATTTACAATGCCATCGATGAAGCAAATAGCCACTTTGGATTTGGTGATACGCCCGATTCGCATCGTTTTTATCCGTAAATCCGGCGTCGGGAGACGGTAGCGAAGCAGGGCCAAATTCGTACCCAATATTTCAATAAAACCTTCCCTCGCGCCACGGATCACCTGTTCAGTCTCTGGTTGCGTAATCGATCGCTTGTCCACATGGCGTGTACTGAAAATAAACGCATCCGTCACGCCATCAACTAAAAGGACGGTTTTCCCTTCTACGATGGCTTGGATAATTTCATTCAGCCCTGTTTCCGTTCTGCCTTCACACGCATAAAGCGTATCGTTCAGAAGAAACTCTGTCATAGAACGGTTTACTGCTTTTGCATAATCTTGTGCGGTCGTTAACATCAAAGGCCTTAAAATGTGATCGTTCAAATACTGTTTATCAATCAGATCAGGAAAAAACATCGTGACAGCTGGTAGATCATCAAATATGCAAAACCGGCGTATGATGAAATCATCATTATCACCGAGTAACTTCTGAACGAATGTAATCGTCGCTTCGAGTTGCGTGCCGACACTTGCCTCTTTATTCGCTTCCATAACCTGATGGGCAGGTGAATTCTTCAACGGTATCATCCGAGGCTGTTGACTTGGGGACTTATGTTTGGTCCGTAGCTTCTTCCAACTCCAAATGGTCACGCAATTCGCCCCCGTAAAAACACTCATGGTGATGCTAGTTTCTTATCCCATTCATTTCCTTCTCCGTATTTTTATCCATATTTAGGATTTTATGCATGGGAGCACAAATGGGCGTGAATTTCCCTGCCCGCTCCAGTAGCAACAGCTTCTCCTTATTCTCAAGCCCGCCACGGTAACCCGTCAGCGCACCATTCTTCCCTACCACGCGATGGCATGGTACAACAATAAGCACAGGGTTTGCACCGATGGCGGTGCCGACGGCTCTCACAGCACTGGATTTATCTAACGTCTGGGCTACCTGTGAATAACTTACCGTTTCACCATGTTCAATCTCATGCAACGCTCTCCAGACCGACTGCTGAAACGCCGTCCCGCGTAAATCCAATGGTAGTTCAAAAATTGTTCGTTCCCCACGCAAATACTCATCCAACTGTTGCATATATGGCTTTAACCTATCCTCTTGCTGAATCCATCCACTCGGTTGTCCAATCTTTCTGGCCCATTGGGTGAATGATTGCCATGCTTCAACATCAACGCCATCTCTCGCGTCACCTTTCTGAAACTGCAAGTAACCCAACCCCGTATCGGTTACCGCCATGACAAAATTACGATCTTGCAACCTTATCGGACCCCAGTATACCGTTTGGTTTACCGCACTTTCCGTCACTTCTCTCACCATGTTGCATCCAACCTCCCAACTCGGTTATCGTTAATGAACGGGCTGTTGCCGGAACTCCGTCGGCGTAAGCCCTGTTTTCTTCTGAAACAACGTCGCAAAATGCGCCGCATTTGCTATTCCCACCTGCGACCCGATCACCTGCACAGCCAAGTCTGTGGTGATTAAAAGCTTTTTAGCAGCTTCCAATCGGATCTGCCCTATATACATAAGCGGTGTCACACCTGCTATACGTTTGAACGTCCTTTGCAGATGATAGGAACTCGCATAAAAATGCTCCGAAAGCGTCGCTAATGACAGCGGTTCTGCGAAGTGCTCTTCGATATGCGCCTTTATTTCCGCAACCCATGCCTCGTCGGGGAGTCTGATGCCGTCAGGCCGACACCTTTTACAAGGACGGTAACTTGCTGCCATTGCCGCTTGTCGACCACGAAAAATACGCACATGCTCCCGCTTCGGAAGCCTTGATTTACAGGATGGCCGGCAGAAAATACCTGTCGTCGCCACCGCATAATAAAATGTCCCATCATACGCTGCATCATTCGCAACGATAGCTTGCCAAAACCGCTCCTGCATACCGGATTCCCCTCTCCTTGCGTTCCTTTTATAAGCTCAGTATACCCAAACAGGCCAATGGTTGTAAGGGTTCCGAGATGAGAAAGCAAGATTACAAAAGCCGCTCTCGGCGATAATGCATGTAACGACTTCCTACCGATAAGGAGAATAACGATGCCACACCTGCAAGCTTTTGACCCATCTAGGCTAAAATGGTACGAACCAACGAGCACGCTCATGCTTGCTCTTCCTGAACTTTTTCGATATGAGCCCAATATTGGCTATTTAAGCCGCTCCACTAATGAGTGCCTATTCGTTGTGGATAACTCCAGCATTTACAAGCTGCTGCAAGTTGGGGATAACCTCGCGCTGATCGCTGTCCACAGTGAGGATGACAAGGTACTTCACGTCCGAATTGTCCACTATACTGGTGCTAGTATGACTTCTACGGTCCGGGAAGAAATTGCTCGCTATGTGTGGGAGTGGTGGGATTTAGGAACGGATTTGACGCCATTGTATGAGATGGAGGATCCGATCCTGCGGCAAGTGACTGAGGAATTCCGAGGGCTCCGTTTACTGGGGATTCCCGATTTATTTGAAGCGATGAGTTGGGGAATTATCGGTCAGCAGATTAATTTGACTTTTGCTTATACGCTCAAGCGGCGTCTAGTTGAATCCTTCGGCACCTCCCTAGAGTGGGAGGGTCGAACGTATTGGGCGTTCCCGACGCCAGAGCGAATCGCTGCGCTCACGACTGAGGATCTCACCGCTTTACAGTTCACGGGTAAAAAAGCAGAGTACCTCATTGGCGTTGCCAATCTCATGGCGGAGGGCACGTTGTCCAAGGCTGGGCTGCTTGCGATGGGCGATTTCCTCGCCATGGAAAAAGAGCTGCTGCGCATTCGCGGCATCGGCCCTTGGACGGCCAACTATGTGCTGATGCGCTGTCTGCGCAACCCCGCCGCGTTCCCGTTGGCCGATGTCGGCCTGCATAACGCGCTCAAGCATGTGCTTGGGCTTACGGCCAAGCCCTCGCTTGAAGAGATCCGCCAGCTCGCGGAGCGCTGGCGGGGGTGGGAGGCGTACGCCACGTTTTACTTGTGGCGTGTGTTGTACTAGCCGCGGCTGGATGACGCGGCGGTTGGGTGCGGCTGCGCTGCGGCCAGCCAAATCCCGCTTGACGCAAATAACTGGATGTTAGAGACTGTCGATTAATGAATCGAAAGGTGTGGCATAACGTTATTTGCTACATATGCAAGTTCTGTGAAAATATAGCATTACGAAATAACGCTATTTCGACCAAATAGAGTGGAATATATCCATTTAGAGTGGAATAACGCTTTTTTATAACGTTATTCTCCCATATTCTCTACTAAACTAATAAATAAGATGTTTTCATAACGCTATTTTGCAAACGAGGTTCATCTCTATGTCATGGAAGCGATAAGTTATCTCGAGTTGAAGAAGTTCCCGGTTGTTTCTCTAAATTTCAAATGGTGTATAGGATATTCAGGATAAACAGTTATTCGACAGTCTCTGTTATGTAGCTAAATCTAGCAAACCAATTAGAGCAGCGCTCCTTTCCTTTTAGCGTCAGCGTTTACCAGTCACTCTTCCTTATCCGCAATCACATGCATCACGTGTACCTCAGAAGAGCAATCAAAGCATAACAAAGTTTTATCCGGTTGTACGACACCATCTAGAAAACCCATTCTACAATAAATAGGCTTCTCACATGTGCGACAATGCCCGATGAGTTCCTCCATTCAACTACTCCTCCTTCGGTCTACTCTTCTCTTTCATCCATTTCCCCCACTCGACACAAAAAAGGTTGCCCACGCTCGATATACTCGAATGTAGCAACCTTGTACTGTTCCAAATACTACGTAGCCGCAGGCGCCTCTGTCGGTGACGGCGGTGATGGCGGGGCAGGTCTATGCTCGCCGCCATGGCCTGGCTTCCCTTTGAACGAACCGAAATCGCCGCGAGGCTGAGGCGCTGGACGTTCGCCGCCTTTGCGTTCGACGAAGTTTTTCAGTTCATCTGTCATGCTATCTTTGAGCTTGGCGATCAACTGATCTTGCGAGATGCCTTTGGCAGCCGCAATCTCGGCAAGCGACTTCCCTGCTTTACGCTCAGTCGCAAGTTCTTCTTCGGTAATGCCGAGAATCGCAGCGATTTCTTTCGGACTGCCCCATGCACTACCAGGCATAGGCATGTTACTGCCGCGAGGTATTGGCTTTTTATCAAAATCCATGGCGTGAGATTTGGCTTCAACGATTTTTTTCAACCGATCAGCAAGACCTGCTTTAAGCTTATCCGCTTGCTCTTGCTTGATTTTCCCCGAGCTCAGCGCTGTATCGATTTTCGTCGTTTCCGCCTCAGTCAGCTTAGCAATCAACGCATCTTCACTGAGGTTCGCTTTCTCTTGGGCGATTTGAACGAGCGTTTTGCCCGCTTCAATTTCCGTTTTGAGGACGCCTTTATCTATACCCAGTATGGATGCAAAGTCGATTACGCCGCCAAAACCGCCCTTCCCAAAATCAAACCCGTCTCTTGGTGGCGCTGGATGTTTATCAAATCTATGTTTATCCTGAAACTTCTTAGGTACTGATGACGTCGTCGAAGCTGTGTCGTTAGCAAATGCTTGATTATACTGAAGTACGAAGCCGCCACTGATCAATAATCCAGCTGCGAGTGTGCCGATAAGCAACGTTTTATGGATGCGCTTCATGCGTAGTACCCACCTTTTTCAAAAATTGGTCAATTCTTCTTCAGTATAAATGATAATTGTGAAAAATCTTTGAATTTTCTAAAAAAGGTGAGCGCTTGATCACGTTTTTTCTCGCGTCATCCAAACGAAGCAAAGCACGCCACCCAGCTCCATGAGTGCGATGATAATACCAAGCGGCACAGCCGTTTGGCTGCCGCCAAGTCCGACAAGCGGTGCCACTAATCCTCCGATGACGAAGGTCATGAGTCCTAGCAAGGCTGCGGCGCTGCCGGCTGTTTGGCCTTGATTTTGCAGGGCCAAGGAAGAAGTCGATACGGATACGGGACCAATACAAGCGACGATGAGGAAAAACGCTGGCAAAATCAAGACGAGCCCAGCCCCGCTAAGCGTCGCAATGAGCAGCAGCAGACCCCCGAGCACAGCTATAGCTAAGCCGCCAGCTAGCAGACGGTGATTGCTAACTTTGCCTGCGAGTCGCCCTGTAATTTGACCAGCAAGAATGACGCCAGCCCCATTAACCGCGAAAATAACGCTAAACATTTGTGGAGACACATCAAATATATCCTGCAAAACAAACGGCGACCCCGAAATATAAGCGAACATGCCAGCAAAAACAAGCCCCTGCGTTAACGCGTAGCCCATGAACAATCGGTCTGTGAGCAAGCCACGGAAAATACGAAGCGTATTCGTAAGACCGCCTTTGGAGCGACGTTCAGGCGGGTGTGTTTCTTTTAGCCCAAATACAACAATGATAAGCATCACAACACCAATCAAGCTGAGCACAAGGAATACCCCGCGCCAGGATGTGAATTGCAGCAGCTGGCCGCCGATAATTGGAGCTAGAATTGGAGCCGAACCGTTAACGAGCATCAACAACGCAAAAAACTTCGTCAACGCAACGCCCTCATACATATCACGAACGATTGCCCGAGAGATAACGATCCCCGCAGCTCCTGCCATCCCCTGTATGAAGCGTAGGATCAGAAACGCCCAAATTGATGGAGCAACCATACATAGCGCAGAGGATATGCCATAAATCAACAGGCCAACCAACAAAGGCATGCGTCTTCCGCGTACATCACTCACCGATCCAGCTATGAGCTGGCCTAAGGAGAGGCCGAGCATGCAGGCGGTTAAGCTCATTTGGGCGAGCGAAGTTGTCGTATGGAGGTCACCGGCAATGACGGGCAGAGCAGGCAAATACATATCGAGGGAAAGTGGCCCGAAGGAGGCGAGTAAACCGAGCACCAACACCATCCATAAACGGCTGCCACCCGTTGTTTCTTTGGCTTGCGAAGCAATAGACATCATCAATCACACACTTTCTTAATTATCCATTTAACCTACCATTGGGATATGTTTTTGTCTAGTTGATTCAGCATGTAGGGACTACCTGCCGCTGACGCGTGCGCACCATCCAAAATAAAGAACAACCCCTCTGGTCTCCAACCAGAAGGGCTGTTCTTCATGCTCTCCATTCCGTACCTCGCTTACTTCGTTACAGTAACACTTACTACGTCGCTTGATGTCACGCCTGCTGCGTTGAACAGCTCGACGCGATACTGATAAACGCCGATGGCGCGACCCGCGATGGCAGTGACTGCGCTTTGTGCACTTGGTGAGGCGGCTTGCAAACTTTTCTCATCGATAAGTACATCATTTTCATACAGGCGGTACCCTGTTGCGTTCGTGCCCCACCACATGTTCATGGTGACTTGATAGTTGCCATCACCATCCCAGTTATTGTTCGATAAGACAGGCTTACCTGGCGATGCGTCTGTGATTGTGACTACAAGAGGCTGGCTGGTTGTCGTCCCGAATACATTTATAAGTTCACTGGTGTATGTGTACGTGCCATTTGGTTTGCCAGTCACATCAACTTTCGCGATTTGAGCTGCTGGGGAAACATCTGAAAGTGTTTTCGTGCTGATGAGTGAACCATTTTCGTATAGGTTAAAAATAGTGCCATTATTCCCCCACCACATGTTCATCGTGATTGAGTAACTGCCATCTTTTAAACCGGAGTATCCGGCATTAGAGCTTAAAACAGGCTGACCAGGAGCCCCGATGGATAATGGCTTCTTAACCACGTTAAATGTCTGTGTACCACTTGTCGTGTTCCCTGCATCATCCGCTACAAGATACGCCACCGTGTGGGCACCTACAGCTAAGCTACCTGCAGCAATCGTTTGACCACTTGTAATAGCATGACCATCCAAAGTAAGAGATTGATCAACAACACCCGAAATGGCATCACGGGCCACCAAATCGAATGTCACCGCATTCGCTTCGGTCACATCCTTGACGGCATGCCCAGATTCCGTAAGGGTCGCTGTTGGCGCTGTTTTATCCAGCTTCACTTGCAAGGACTGCACAGCTTCCGCATTGCCCGCAGCGTCCGTAGAGGAATAGCTCACGGTTGTTGTGCCCTCTGTAGCAATCGCGATTGGTGCTGAGTAGACCTCTGAAGTTCCGCCATTGATGGCATATTGCGTGACCACCGCTCCCGCCTTATCATCTACAGCTGTTAACGTTGCCGTTACGTCTTGCTTGAACCAACCCGCTGCATTCGGTGTACTGGATAGGGTTGCAGTTGTTACTGGTGCCACTGTGTCAGCAACCACGCTGAAATCACTCAAGCCCCGTGGCTTCAATTGGAATACACCTTTGAAAATAGCGCCAACACCTTGAATCGTCACCTTTTGTCCCGCTGTATACGGGAAGGTGCTTAAAGATAACCCAGTTCGTGTATCGACACGAATGTGGTTGCTTACGCCGTCTTTGATGGCGTCGAATTCAAAAGAACCCGTCGGTGTTGCCGTGATGATATTGCTTATTGTCACATCACTCAATGTGAGCAGTTGCCCTTGATTATCCGCTGTCACAGCGGATACAGGGGTTGCTGTTGGGAGTGCAGCGACGCCTGTTTTGGCAATCTCTACAGGATCAGCAAGCTCAAACTCTGTGTTGAATAGCGCTGTTGAGGCTGTTACTTTTACCGTATCCCCTTGGTGGAAACCACTCAAGCTCTGGAACACGTACACGCCGCCTGTTGTATCTTGCAGGTAGAAGGCTTGTCCGCCAAAAGCACCTGGCTCCGTCGTAACAACGCCCTCTACCGTCACCAACGTACCTGCTGCTTTGGCACGTGCTTCCGAGATGGCGATCTTCGCAGGAATCGGATTCTCCTCTTCCGGCAAGTTCTCCGCAGGTACGTTTCCAAGCGTGACGGCTTCCGTTTTCAGATTCGAGCCATTCTGACGCAATCTGAGATTCGCTGGTGCGGTCGTGCCTGGAACAACACGAACATTCAGATCCTTCGTCGCGTGTCCGTTGATGTCTGCGGTTACGCTAAACGTTGCACTGTAGCCATTAGCTGTCGGCCATGTGCCATCTGCGTTCTGTACTTTGGCGATTTGTGAACCGCCAGTAACTAAGTAGATACCAAGGCTGAAGCCCGTTACGGTTGTCGAAGGAGGTAAGTTATCCACAACGACTCTGATGGGGAAGTCCGCAGCATTTGGCAATACGGCTTGTTTTACAAAGCTGTACGTGGCACTCGCCGTTGCCGCTGGGCCACCGTAGGAGCCCGGTTTGAACGTGCTGCGGTCGTACCACTTGTAGCCGGCATTTGGTGCCGCCCACGGTTCTGGCTGTGGTTCTGTCGATGCCGCTGGAGCTTCAAAAGGCAGCAAAGCCGTTGGCTGATCCAGCTGCAAGCCGCTTACTTCAGTGAGGCTCGTGTAGCTTTCTTTGGTCGAAAGCCAGTTCACCATATTCACCAGCAGTATGCCGTCATCCACTTCTTTAAACCCATCATACGTCGTCTTCTTCGCGCCTGTATCCTCGCGCATATATTTCGGTGTTGCATCCTCAACCGGTGAGGAATCCCCGATGAATGCCGCTTTGCCTGCGCCCGCTTTTGAAATGGCCACATACGGGCCTTCCGCAACACCGCCACCGTTGTAGACGCCTTGATCCACCGCATTTGCCCAAGCTTCATTCGTTTGCGGCAAGTACACAATGCCCTTCGCCTTCGTCGGGTCAATAATGGCTAGCGTAGATCCTGCGTGCATCGCGACACTGGAGACACCTGTCGTTATCCCAAAAGCTTGCGCAGGCGCTACGATGTTATTCGCATTAATGTCGCCGAGGGCGTTATAGCGAAAACGCAGACCGAACTGCGTAGCCAGCCAGTCCGAGCTGGCTACATCTTGCATCGCAGAAGATGCTGTCTCTTCTGCGTTCATCCCCGCTGCTGGGTTCGTCCAAGCACCTCGGCGGTAGCCGTTGAATACCTCGGAGCCGTCCCAGCGGTTCTTGTTGCGATCGGCATTGTAGTGATCGCCGATAAAGAAAATGCTGCCGCCACCAGCCACATATTGGGCTAAGGCGTTTTGCTCACTCGTTTTGTACGGAACATTGGACTCCGCTACCACGAACACATCATAACCGCTCAAATCGGCCAAGGTGATTGGTGTCGTTTTGCGCAGTTCTTTTACATAATAACCATTATTCGCTAACGCATTGCCAAAATCCGAAAAAGCCCCATCAATGACCCAATCCGCTGCTCCAGCTGTCTGCTCGTGTGTATTGTCAAAAAGAACTTTCTTCCCTGCATTCCCGTTAACGACCTTGGCTTCAATAAACGGTGCCGGATCTGTCGGCCCCTCCGCCATTACCGTCTGCCAGCTGCTTGCAGCTAACACTTGGAACGGTATCGCTACTGTCAACGCCAACGTTGTCTTCCATAATCTCGTCTTCCATCCTCTGAGCTTACTCATTGCAATTCCTCCTTAGCTTATTGGCTGAGTCAAAATCTTTTCTACATAAGCGCTTACTTTTTCGGACAGACAAGCTATTAAGAACGCTCTTATTCTACCATAGGATAATTGCGAAATTTGCTATTTTATTGTAAAGACATGGAAATTTGTGCAAGATACCAAATAATTAGAGGGATTTCCAAAAGAGTTTAGATTCTGCTTGTTCCCAAGCATAAAACACAGTGTCCATGAAAAGCGATGCCACTTTTGCGCGTACGAACTACTGCGTGCGCTAACGCAATAGAAAAAGCACAAGTGACTGCCTCCTAAGAGGCCGTTTCTTGTGCTTTATAATAATTAGTATAAACGTTTTAGTGCATCAACAGTGAATGGTAGCAATTCATCGAATCGTCCGTCGCGAACCTTCTCAACCCAATTAGGATCAACCAACAGAGCGCGTCCGATCGCCACGAGGTCGAACTCGTTCTTTTCTAAACGGACAAGCAACTCGTTGATGTCAGATGTGCCTGCGCTTTTTCCTCTGAAAGATCCCATGAATTCATCATCTAAGCCGACTGACCCCACAGTGATCGTAGGTTTACCCGTTAACTGCTTCACCCAGCCTGCAAAATTCAGGTCAGATCCTTCAAACTCTGGTTCCCAGAATCTGCGAGTTGAACAGTGGAAGATATCTACGCCTGCTTCGACTAAAGGTGCAAGCAATTGACCCAGCAGTTCAGGTGTATCAGCGAGTTTCGCTGTATATTCAGCCGATTTCCACTGTGACAATCGAATGATAATTGGGAAATCCGGCCCTACAGCACGGCGGCATGCTTCAATAACTTCAACAGCAAATCGCGTACGAGCTAACATACTGCCACCGTACTTATCGGTGCGTTGATTCGTTCTTTCCCATAGGAACTGGTCGATCAAATAACCATGGGCACCATGGATCTCGATACCATCAAAGCCAATTCGTTTCGCATCTGCTGCTGCTTGCGCGAAAGCTTGCACGACTTGATCGATATCCGCTTGTGTCATCGGCTCATTCACTTGTTCACCTGTCAACGTGAGGCCAGATGGTCCAATCGATAGCGCTTCTGGATGCGGAAGTGATCCATTCTTACGTGTCATCCCTACGTGCCAGAGCTGAGGCACAATGCGTCCTCCTGCTTCGTGAACTGCGTCGACAACGCGTTTCCAGCCTGCGAGGGCTGCTTCTCCATGAATGTTAGGGATATTGGGATTATCCGTTGCCGCTGGATGATTGATTAGTGTACCTTCGGTAATAATAAGACCAACGCCATTCTCCGCGCGGCGGCGGTAATAGTCCACCACTTCCTGCCCGGGGACAGCTTCTGGCGAGAAGGCTCGCGTCATAGGTGCCATCACGACTCGATTGGCTAAGCTAAGATTTCCTAGTGTAAAAGGCTTGAACAATGCCTCGACAGAGTTCGTCTCTTGATTTGTTCTAGAATTTGTCATGGTTGTTCCTCCACTCCATATTTGTCTATTTCGTATAACTGCTGACTTCCGTTACGAATTTAAGTAGTCCATCTATAAGATAAGTTCGATTGTTATCGAACATTAGAAATATAGCATGAGATATGATAAAATGCAATCACTACGCTTTTAACGAGGAGGAAGCATCCTGAAAGTACTATTTCACCCAGACAAAGAGGATATGCATCTCTCATCCGTCCTCTATGCGTTAAGCGATCCTGTCCGATTATCCATCGTTTCAGAACTCCACAAACTAGGGGAACGTACCTGCGGTGGTATTGATGTGAGTGTCGTGAAATCAACCAAGTCTCATCATGTGCGAACCATGCGTGAAGCAGGTGTTGTTCATGTCCGGGTGCAAGGGACTCAGCGCTTATTGTCACTACGTAAGCATGATTTGGAAGAAAGATTCCCTGGCCTGCTCCATGCCATTCTGCAGGCTTACGAAAGTTCCAACGAACCGATGTCTGAATAATTCGTGATTAGCATATTTGCAGGCATTACCTTACCCACCACCAAAAAAAACACAAAAGCCTGCATTTTAGCAGGCTTTTGTGCTTTCTCACGGCTTCATTAAGAACTCCCCTTCGTCTGCCCCCTATACGCATTCGGCACGAAGCCGGTGTGCGCCTTGAAGAGCTTACCGAAGTAATTTTTATTTTCGTAGCCGAGCATATCCGAGATTTGTTCCACGCTTTTATCCGTGATCTCAAGCAGCTCTTTCGCTTTCTCCATCTTCATCCGCGTCACATATTCGATGAAATTCTCGCCCGTTTCTCGCTTGAATAAGCGGCTCAAGTAGCTCGGGTGCAAATGAAGATGCGCGGCAGCGTCCTCGAGTGATATTTTCGTATCGAGATGGCTATACACGAAGCGCTGACACTCCAGGATTTCACGATTATGCGACTCCCGATACACTTGTCCCGCCCACTCGATGGCCTGCTGTAAATAATCCTTTAGCCATAGCTCCATTTCACGGATAGAGGACAGCTCGTGGACATCGTGATGCAGCAGCTCCGAAGAAAATGTCGATTGATAGTGCTGCAGCGATTTTAGACGCATCCGTACATCGAGAATCATTTTGAGCAGCCAATCCTTCACTTCTAAGGGACGGAACCGATTATACTGGATGAAATCGACCCACTTCGAGACAAACGAGTCGATTCCTTCGATACGCTCATCGAACACCACAGTGCGGAATTCATCCAACGCTTGCGCATATTGGGCGAGCAACTCCCCGCCATCCCCGAATCCTTCCCGCAAATTGCCTAGCTTGCTGATTGAGGACTCTGGCATGTAAAATCGGCCAGCCTTGCCCTCGACCATGCGGATTAATTGATCCTTTAATGCTCGAACATCCTTCACTGGATTCCCGGTGATGAACGAGAAGGAGATTTTGGCGTACTTTTGCAAACAGGTTTGCAGCTGTCGAAGTGTCTGCTCCATTTTCTGACTATTGTTCACATGCAGTTCCGAGAAATGTGGAAATAGCAGCACGATTTCACCTGTATCGTAGGTGAATAAAGTCACTTCCTTTTGATCCACGAGAATCTCTTCGACAATATTCTGAATCGTATACTCGAACAAGTCCTTCGATTGAAACCGGCTATTCGCTTCTTTCACCCGGTTGGCATAGCCGAATACAGGCAGAACCGCATGTTTCGTAAGCCTTATCCCAAAATCCTCCGCTTTGGCTCCCCACTCGTCCGCATCAAATAATGGCTCATTCACCGTGCTTCGGATGAACTGACGTTTCGATGCGCCGCGGTGCTGCGACACTTCTTTCTCTAGCTTGCGGCTCTTCGATTGCTGACGATCCTCAGCGTCTAACTGCTCCTTGAGCCTGGTCAATACCTCCGTGATATTACTGACGTTCATTGTTTCCTTCAATATATATTCACTCACCGAAAGCTTAACGGCCGCCTGTGCGTAGTGGAATTCATCGTGACAGGAGAGAATCACAGCCTTCACGTGGGGATCCTCCTCACGGAGGGACTTAATCAGCTCAAGCCCATTAATCCCGGGCATCCCAATATCACTAATCAATACATCTGTCTTCACTTGCTGACCTGCCTTCAAAGCCTCCAAGGGATTCTCATAAACGCCAGTCAATTGATAACCGAGCTCTTCCCAATTTATCGTCGTTTTGAGAAATTCAAGCACGGGGATATCATCATCTACAATCATGACGGTGTACAAGGTTACACCTCCTTCTCTGGTTGCTGTGGAAAGCGAAGAATAATTTGAGTGCCGCGTCCTAGATTACTTTCAATTTCATAATCGAATCGAAGTCCATAAATCATCCGCAGTCGTTCAAACACGTTGTGTATACCAATTCCTGATAGCGAAGGACTGCTTGCTTCTTCCACTACAGGCGTTGTTGGTGTGGCTTCTAAATGATTGCGAAGCGTAAGTAACCGCTCTGGGGTCATGCCAACTCCGGAATCCTGAATCTCTACCTGCAGTCTGCCATCCTCTGCAATCCGAGAAACAATAGTAATCTCACCTGCTTTACTTTTGAGGCCGTGAATATACGCATTCTCAATAAGTGGCTGCAGCAAGAAACGCGGAATTTGAATAAGCAGCGTGTCCGAAGCCGCGGATACTCGCAAGACAACCCGATCGCCGTGTCGCGAGTTCAACAAACGAACGTAGTGCTCGTTGATGCCAATCTCCTCATGGAGCGTTATGTATTCGTTATTACGATTAATGGTCATACGCAAAAGGGCAGACAATGAGCTGATCAATTCCGCATTCTCTTCGTCGCCTTTCATCATAATTTTCAACCGGATGGAATTCAATACGTTAAAAAGAAAATGTGGATTAATCTGTGCCTGAAGCATCGCCAGTTCAGCCTTGCGCTTGAGCTCTTGCTCTCTCTTATTCTCAACAAGCGTCAGCTCGATCCGATCAATCATTCGGTCAAATACATACCCTAACCGACCAACTTCGTCACCGCCACTAATGTTAGATCGTTCACTCAACTGACCCGATTCGATACGGACAACCGTTTGTACAAGCTTAGCGATGGGCTTCGTCAGAGTTCTTACAACATAAAGGAGCACAATGGCAAACAAGATTAAAAAGAAGAGTTGAATAAGGAAGTCTGTCTTGCGGAATGACTCAATTTGTTGAGCAGCAGACTTGTACGGTGCCATGCTGACGAGCTTCCAATTGGACGAAATTTGATTACTCTGCATAATGTACTCTTCACCTGCTACCTTGACAAAAGAGGAACCCTCCTCGGAAGGAAGCTGATCGAAATTAGCAAATTGCGTGCCAATGCGACTCGTATCCTGATCAACCAAAATGCGGCCATTCTCATCAATGATGACCATCGTTTCATTTTCCTTATATTGTGCAAATAAGTTCTGAAGAACACTCAACTCAAGTCCGACTATGACATAGCCGTAGGTTGTACCATTCAATCCAAGTGGCTTCGCTGCAGCTAATACATACGGTTGCGTTGACTCACTATTGTAATTGAACTCAGTCCCAATCCAATGTACATTATAACCCTTAATCTGATTAACTTCCTTCATCCAATCTTTACTCAAAAATGATTTCGGGTCGAAATTAATGGTTGTATAGGAGGCCACATATTGCCCATTGGGGAGTAATAATGTCACATTCATATTCCCCAATGGATTCATGACGGTTGAAATTCTTTTATTTATGGTTAGCTTGGCTTGAAAAATGTCCCCTATTGTCGACGTCTCATCCACATGACCAAGGCTGAGAATTGGCTTCTGCAGTTCCTCATCAAATTGAATAAAATTCATCATGTACACCATGTTCTTCAACTGTCCCGTTACAATCTGACTCGTGATACGCATCGATTGCCTTGCGCTGTCTGCCACTTGTGAACGAACCGCATCCCGTGTAAAAAAATTCGACACATTCATCGACACAATCGATGGCAAAACCAGACAAACCAGAATCGTTAGTACTAATTTATTACGAAGTGATAATGTGCGAAACCATTGCAGCACTAGCGTTTCCCGCCTTCTCCAATAAAATGGGAAAAAAGAGGGGCCAGTGGCCTCCTCTTGCTTCCTATACACATTATACCAGTAAAGCTAGTCTAACCGTTACCGATTACTTTGCATTACTTTTTCTGATGTCTTCAATTTTCGCTTTCGCTGTGGAAATTGTTTTCTCCAGATCTTGCTTGCCAGTTAAGAATAACTCAACTTGCGTTAGGTATTCTTTCTCTTGTTGCAAGGCATACGTTGGAGGAACTACCAATTTCGTCGCTTTATTTACTTTCAAAGTAGCAAGCAAGGAAGTTTTATCAATTTTAGCTACTTGATCTGGTTTACCGCTTTTTAGAATGGCATCTACGTTAGCATTAATGTCGGCTTTCTTCCAACCGGAGAAGAACAGACCTTGTGTTTGAATACCTTCTGTTGTGTACCATTTCACGAAGTCATAAGCTGCTTGTTTGTTTTTGGAGTTCGCAGCAACACCCATGAAGTCAGCACCAACTTCAGTTAGACCGTTTGCATCTTTCGCATCATATTTCGGATACGGAGCAAATACCGTGTTGAACTTCGCATTTTGTGCAAGCTCACCAACCATCCAGTTACCTGTTGCTAGCATAGCTGTTTTACCTGCGTAGAACACGTCACGGTAAGCCATTTTTTGCGAAACAACTTCGAAGTAAGGAACAGATGATTTATCCACGTTTTCCATTTGATTACGTAGGTTCAAGGAGAAACGAACTTGTGGATTATCAATGTTCTCTGTACCATCTGATTTCACTAGGTATGGGTTATCCATGTTGTTGTTCAAACCAAGTAGAGCGTAGTCTTTCCAGTTATGGAAGTAGGAACCGTATTGTTTCGCCGCACCTTCACCCGAAGTCATTTTCTTCGCGTAATCAGCGTAGTCATTCCAAGTCCATTCAGTTGGAACTGGAAGTTTAGCCGCGTCCAATTTGTCTTTGTTCAATAGAACGAACCATTCAATCATTTTACCAGGAAGCGCATAGTATTTCCCGTTAACAACTGGATCAAGTTTATATTCGTCTTTGACGACAATGTTATCTTTTTTCAAATAAGCATCAAGCGGCTCAAGAATTCCTGCGCCTACACGTTGTGCAAAATCAGATGCACTGGAGTACATAACAACGTCCATTTGCTCGCCGGAAGCAGCTAGTAGATCAAGCTTTTTCATACCTTCTTGGGAATCGCCCTTTTCGGACATGCTCTCGTAAACGACTTTTACGTTAGGGTGAGTCTTGTTGTAAGCTTCAACTGTTGCGTTCCAGTTCCCTTGAGCTTCTGTATACCATGCTTGTACTTTAATCGTAACAGGTGCTTTCGTTGAGGATGTAGCTGCACCACCAGAAGTTTCTGCTGGCTTATCTTCTGATTTACTACCGCAACCTGCAAGCGCCGCGCTGATCGCTAGAACACCACTTAAAACGAGTAAACTCTTTTTCATATGAACCCCTCCAAGAAGATATTTGTATGTTTGCGAAAACTGAAAACCTTTACATGACGAATCGTAACAAACTTGGTTGGAGCACACGAGGCACTATTTTAACCTCATATGCTCTTATTTTGACATTTTGCATGTAAACTTGGATTAACCTTTAACGCCACCCATGGAAATACCTTCGATAACTTGCTTTTGACCAATGATGAAAATAATCAACAAAGGCAAGATCGCAGAAACGGATGCAGCCATGATCAGGGAGTAGAACTCGCCATTTAAATCGGCAAAAGAGCGAATACCCAGCGGAAGCGTGAATAACGACTTATCTCTTAAGAAAATCAATGGATTCTGGTAATCATTCCAGGTCCAGATAAAGCGCAGAATGGCATAGGTCGCAATCGCAGGGCGTACAAGCGGTGTACAGATCGTCCAGAAGATGCGGGCATGACCTGCGCCATCTATTCTTGCTGATTCCATGTACTCATCATGAATACCTAGATAGAACTGGCGAAGCATGAACGTACCCAGAACACTGAAAGATCCTAAAAGGATAAGTCCAATATGTGTATCGTACAAGTGCATCGAACGCAGCAAAAGAAATTGTGGTACAAGAATCGCCTGACTCGGCACCATATAGATAGCAAGAACGAGAACGAAGATCACATTTGAGCCGCGGAACTTAATTTTTGAAAAAGCGTAAGCCGCCATCGATGAAAACAGAACGGATAAGGCCGTTGTGATCACAGTAACTTTAATCGAATTCCAATAATACAGCGGAAATTTCGTCGTCCATACCGTTTTATAATTTTCAATCATGTTAAAATGCTTCGGAATCCACTGTATCGGGAAAATGAATACGTCGGCTTCGGGCTTCATAGATGCTGAGATCATCCATAGGAATGGCATCATGAACACGATACCGAAGAGTGCCATGACGATCGTAATGATAATCTTTCTGAGACTTTTTTGGTTATCCATGTGTTAACCTCCATTCTAGTTTAATAGTTGACCCATTTGCGTTGGCCGAACCATTGAATTAACGTGATCAAAAGTACGAGTATTAGAAGCACAATCGCCATCGCAGATGCATACCCGGATTGCAGATTAATGAAGGCTGTTTCGTATAAACGGAACACGACCACACTCGTTGAGTTTGCCGGTCCACCATTGGTCAGTACGGAAATCACGTCGAATACTTTGAACGTTCCAATAATACCGGACACAAGCAAGAAGAACGTTGTTGGTGACAGTAAAGGCACGGTAATGCTATAAAATTGCTTCCACTTGGATGCACCGTCAATATCAGCTGCTTCGTACAGATCTTTCGGAATGGATTGAAGTCCCGCCATGAAAATAATCATGTTGTACCCAATGTTGATCCACACCATGAGTCCCATCACACAGTACAAAGCGTAATCAGGATCCGCCAACCATTTGGGTGGATTCGCAAATCCCCAATCCATTAAGGTTTGATTAATCGGGCCATATGTCGGATGGAAGAGAACTTGAAATATGATTGCTACCGCAACTACACTCGAAATATAAGGAATGAAGTAAATCACTTTGAAAAAACCTTTGAAATACACTTGCTTATCAATAAGCACCGCTAAAACCAGTGAAACAATGAGTGTTAACGGAACAACGATCATCAGAATCATATTGTTTTTGAGTGAAAGTAGAAAGACACTATCGTGAATGAGCTTGGTAAAGTTGTCCAATCCAAGGAATTTCACCTTCGAAAACCCGGCAACAAAGTTCCAATCGGTAAAGCTTAAAAAGAAGGAAGCGATGATTGGAAATAATGTGAATACGAATAAGCCGATCACCATGGGACTAACGAAAAGATATCCGGCCAAATCCTCGCGAATTTGCTGCTTAGACCGTTTTGGCTTCAATTTAGTTGTTGGCAAACTACTTGCTTGAGATTGTATATGGTTAGCCATGAACTTCACCCCATGTCGTGTTTTCTATAGTCTACCTTGCGAGCGATTCATGGATAAGTCACAGAATTGACCCTTTCGAGTAATATTTTAACCTGCCGCGTCGATTTTTATGAAGAAAAGGCAGGAGTTACACCTAGTTTCGACACAGTATCTCCCTAATTTGTCAGCGTGCGACGGCGGAAATCGACGGATCAGACAGGTATCAGCACCTATTCACCTCCGAGACGCCAAAAATTGACGCCTCAGCGACGCATCAGCACCTATTCACCTCCGAGACGGCAAAAATTGACGCCTCAGCCATGCAATTGCGCTTAGTACGGGGAGTCGCCTTCTGAGACGGCAAAAATTAACGGCTCAGCGACGCATCAGCACCCATTCACCTCCGAGACGGCAAAAATCGACGCCTCAGCCATGCAATTGCGCTTAGTACGGGGGGTCGCCTTCTGAGACGGCAAAAATTGACGGCTCAGCGACGCATCAGCACCTATTCACCTCTGAGACGGCAAAAATTGACGACTTAGCGACGCCTCAGCAAAAAAACCAGAGAGCCTCCATGGCCATCTGGTTTCAATCCCCGCTACTTATTCGCCTCATGTACCTTCAAGAGCTTGCCCTTGATGGTAGTGCTTTTCATGATTTTGAGAACCATCGGCCCTTTACCGTTCAAAATGTCGACATACGACACATTATCCTGAATCGTGATGATGCCGATATCATCCGCGGTGACACCTTCAATTTTGGCGAGCGTGCCGACAAAGTCGACGGCGCGAATCTTCTTCTTTTTGCCCCCGTTAAAATAGAGCTTCATGATGCCCTTGTTCAACTGGTCACTGCGATCCCGCTTGATGACAGGCGAAGCCTGCATCTTCTGATCAAAAGCTGCTTGCTTCGCAGCCACTTCCTCCGAGTCAGGAGCATCCTGCCGCGGAATCTCGAAGCCCAAATAGCCCTCGATTTCGGCTAGAAACTTATCTTCGTGCGGTGTAACGAACGAAATCGCTTTGCCCGTCTTCCCAGCGCGCCCTGTTCGACCGATCCGGTGGACGTAACTCTCTTTCTCCATCGGGAGATCGTAGTTGATCACATGGGTGATGTCCTCCACATCGATCCCGCGCGCCGCAACATCCGTAGCGACCAGGAATCGGAACTCACCGCGCTTGAACGCATTCATCACGAGGAAGCGATCATCCTGCACCATGCCGCCGTGAATTTTATCACATGGGAAATCCAACTGATCGAGCTGCGTAAATAGCTTGTCCACATTTTCTTGTGTCCGGCAGAAAATAATGCAGTTCTCTGGATTTTCCATCACGAGCACGTTCTGAAGCAATGTCCACTTGTCGTTCTCCCGGACGGTGATCAGAGAATGTTCAATTTGAACCTTCGCAGCTTCCGGTGTTTCGATCTCGATATCGATTGGCTTCCGCAAGTACTGATGACACAATTGCTCAACATCCTTCGGCAATGTCGCTGAGAACAACATGGTCATCCGATCCGTTGGCAGCTCATCAATAATCGCGCCTACCTGCTCAATGAAGCCCATCCGCAGCATTTCATCTGCTTCATCGATAACTAAATACTTCAGACGCTCTACGTCCAGCGTTCCTTTTTGGATATGATCCAGCACGCGTCCTGGGGTACCCACGACGACGTGGCACTTCTGGTGAAGCTCCAGCTTCTGCTTCGCAAAAGGCTGCTTCCCATATAACGCTACCGCCTTGATCCGCTTAAAACGCCCAATGTTCGTCATATCCTGCTTCACTTGGTCGGCAAGCTCACGCGTTGGCGTCAGGATGAGCGCCTGCGGCCTGTTCTCTTCCCACTCCACAAGCTCGCAGATCGGTATGCCGAATGCCGCCGTTTTCCCGCTCCCCGTACGAGACTTGACGGTCAGGTCCCTCTCTTGCAGCGCAATAGGAATAACCTTATGTTGCACATCCGTCGGCTGCGTGTAACCTAATGTGGTTAACGCCCGCGTAATCTCTTCGCTTAATGAATAATCGCTAAAACTTCTTGTCGTTGTCGTCACTTATTTGACTCTCCTTCATATTGCTGTGGCTCTATTCTACTACATCTGGCAGCGGAAATGAAAAAGGATGAGTGAAGTAACCTACATTGGGAAATAGTAACAAAAACAAATTAGGTGGCCTTATCCATGAAAAACTCCATATTCTCCTTTATGCAGCGGTTACTGAAACAAAAGCACCAACCACAAGTCGTACCAAGTAACGAAACAACGCAGGTTCAAGCAATGCCCGATAGTCTAGAAGAGATCCTCCAAACGATCGGTGAAGAATTGGGGCATAGCACGGATCTAATGATTCGAAGAATGATGATCCCCTCTGTGCCTCCTTGCAAAGGAGCCATTGTCTACGTAGATGGACTTGCGAACGTCAAAGAAGTTCTAGACTCTCTTCTCATCGATTATCGAACAGGAGACGGGGCTTTGCTTTTGTTAGACGAACTGTCACCACTATCCCTTATCAAAGAGTACCTATTAAAATCAGGTGAAGTCACAGGAACTTCTGACTTTACAACGCTGTATCATATGATTTTGTCTGGCGATACGGTCATATTCGTTGATGGCTATAAGGAAGGAATCTGCGCAAGTACACGAGAGTGGAAAGACCGCGGGGTCACTGAGCCCTCCTCTCAGACGGTTGTAAGAGGACCCCGCGAAGGATTCTCCGAGACCTTACGCACAAACACTGCTTTGATTCGAAGAAAAATTAAAGACCCTCATCTATGGATGGAAACCAGACAGATTGGCCGTGTCACCCAGACCGATGTTGCTCTCATGTATATCAAAGGTCTCTTGACCGACAGCATGATCGAGGAAGTACGCACCCGCCTGGCGCGGATAGATATTGATGGCATTCTAGAGAGCGGCTATATCGAAGAACTGATCCAGGACGAAGCTTACTCGCCCTTCCCGACCGTTTTTAATACCGAACGACCAGACGTCGTTGCGGCAGCATTACTTGAAGGACGCATCGCTATCCTTGTAGACGGAACACCGTTTGTCCTCCTGGTACCTGCGGTATTTACACATTTTTTGCAAGCAGCAGAGGATTCTTACCAACGGGCCGACATTAGCTCATTAATCCGCATTCTCCGCTATGCAGCCTTATTAATTGCTCTGCTGGCTCCTGCTGCCTACATTGCGGTGACGACCTATCACCAAGAGATGATTCCCACTACACTGCTCATCAATATTGCCGCTCATCGAGAGGGGATTCCCTTCCCTGCATTTATTGAAGCTTTTCTCATGGAAGTGACATTCGAGATCCTGCGGGAAGCAGGCATCAGAATGCCGCGTGCCATCGGGCAAGCCGTGTCCATTGTAGGAGCGCTTGTCATCGGACAAGCAGCTGTTGAAGCTGGACTAGTCGGGCCAGCGATGGTCATTGTTGTCGCGATTACCGCGATATCTACCTTCATTATTCCTTCCTTTAACATGGGGATTTCTATTCGGATGATCCGTTTCTTGCTTATGATACTCGCAGCTTCTTTAGGCCTATTCGGGATACTCGTTGGCGTCATTGCCATGATCCTCCATTTATGCAGCTTGCGTTCTTTCGGTGTTCCTTATCTAGCTCCATTTGCTCCCTATAACTGGGAGGATCAGAAGGATAATGTCATTCGCCTCCCTCAATGGGCCCTATTAAAGCGTCCCAGCTTTGTTAGTCCAAACAACAGACAGAAACAAACCTACAATCCCCCACAGAAACCAGAATCCTAGTTGGATGTATCCGAATTAGGGGAAAGGGATGTATTCGCATGCTGAAACGAGCTGTACTATTTATCCTCATCATGGTGGTCACATCAGGTTGTTGGAACAGAAAAGAGCTTGATCAAATATCCATAGCCACTGCTATTGGCATTGATAAAAAAGGGGATCACTATAGTATTTCCGTCCAACTACTCAATTCCGATGAAATTGCGTCAACGAAGGGTGTCGGCCAACGAATGCCCGTTGTGACACTGCAGATGAGCAGCGGGAGTACGATATTCGAATCGTTTCGCAAGCTAACAACGAGCTCACCGCGTAAAATCCTTTCATCCCATTTACGGATTCTTATTCTGGGAGAAGGCTTGGCCAAAGAAGGTATAGCCAAGGTACTGGATGTCTTATCGAGAGATCATGAACTGCGCTCAGACTTCAATATCTTATTAGCTAGGAATGCTACGGCGAATGATATCTTACAAGTACTGACCCCGCTAGAGAAAATTCCAGCTAATAAGCTCTATTCTTCCCTTATCGCTTCCGAGAAGAATTGGGGAGTTACCACTGATGTTGACTTGCATCAACTTATTTATGATTTAGTGGATCCAGGTAAAGATCCTGTCATCTCTAGTGTTCATATCAAAGGAGACCCACAATTAGGAAAATCTCGAAACAACTTGAACTCTGTTCTTCCACCGGCATCTTTGGAGTTTCAAAGCCTAGGTGTCATACATCAAGATCAGTTTGTCGGATGGCTGACGGACAGAGAAAGTAAAGGCTACAATTATGCGTTGGGCAACCTTCAAAGTACAATTGTTCCCCTTTCATGTCCATCTGGTGGCCTAATGTCCATTGAATTGATAAGCACAAAAGCCAATATCAAAGCAAAGTTCATGAATGAACACCCGGAGGCTTTCGTCAATCTGCAAGTTGAGGCGAATATCGGAGAAGTCGCCTGTGAATTAAACCTGAATTCCACATATACGCTGCAAAACATCGAAGAACAGTTAAATGAAGAAATTAAGCAGTCGATCCTAGACGCGGTAGCCAAAGCGAAATCTTATCAATCCGATATTTTCGGATTCGGAACAGCCCTCCATCGTGCCAATTACAGGCAATGGAATCCCATTAAAGATAACTGGGAGAAGGCCTTTGTGGATCTACCTGTACAAGTGACTGTACATAGCAGAATCCGACGTACGGGTTCGGTTGTTGAATCTTTTATCGATCAAATGGAGTGATGAATCATGATATGGTGTCTGATCATTTTGCTTATATCGCTGTGGGCTTTGAAGATTGAAGTCCCTCGTTTAAGACAAAAGCAGGGGAATAAAGAACTCTGGATCTTCCTTGCATCCATCAGCACTTCTGCCCTATTCAGTATGGCAATAAGCTTACATTTGCGCATACTCAATCCTATAGATGTGATCACCTACCTCTTTAAACCCATGGGCAAAATGATCACAACGTTATTAACGTAGTTGTAAGCCAAAGGAGTCAGCGATGTTTAATAATGAGAAAATTAGTCTACGTCAATTTAAAATATTGGTCCTGCTTTTTAGTTTGGGAAGTACGATCTTAATCGTGCCGTCTGTCCTGGCAGCATTCGCCCATCAAGATGCATGGATGTCAGCCATTCTAGGTATTGCGAGCGGCTGTGGCGTGATGTGCCTATACATAGCCCTAGCTAATCGGTATCCGAATCATACGATCATGGAATATAGTAAATTCATTCTTGGCAAATGGTTGGGTACATGTGTAGGGCTCATCTTTTATATATTTTTCGTCATTACCGCCTCACTCGTTCTACGCAATGTCGGCGACTTTATTACGACCATCATCATGCCAGAGACACCAATCCAAGTTATTCACTTTGTTTTCTTACTCATCATTATGGCAGGAGCAGGACTTGGCTTAGAGGTCGTTGCACGTGCTGGGGAAGTGTTCCTGCCATGGATACTCCTGTTTATCGGTGTGCTTATTGGCTTTCTGATTCCACAAGTGAAGTTAGATCGCTTACCACCTCTATTTGAGGCCAGTTCCAAAGCCATCATTCATGGAAGCTTGTCCGTTCTTTCGATTCCCTATTTAGAAATGATCGTCTTTCTTATCATCTTTCCAGCGGTTCACACCAAATTGAAGACGAGTAAAGGTTTCCTCCAAGCAGGACTTATGGGTGGACTTATTATACTTATCATAACCATACTTTGCATCGCCGTGCTTGGTTGGGATTTCACCTCACGCCATACGTTTCCCAGTTATACACTAGCTAAGAAAATACACGTCGGGGGATTCATCCAACGGATTGAAGTATTGGTCGCTGTCATTTGGTTCTTAACCATCTATTTCAAGCTTATCGTTTGCTTCTACAGTTCACTGGTGGGATTATCGCAGCTGCTCAACTTAAGTACCTATCGCATTTTCATTGTGCCAAGTGCACTTATGATGTTTGCCCTAGCCTACCTCATTTACCCTAACATCGTGTATTTCCGAGATTTCGCTACCAACATCTGGCCTCCCTTTGCCCTAACCATCGGGCTGTTCCTGCCTGCTGGTTTGTTGATTGTTTCTTTTTTCAGACCCGGGGGTAGGCTAAACAACTAATACTGCGCCAAAACGCGACGTCCTCTTGCAAAATGACAAAATTGTCACTTTAGTTGATGGTAGTTCGATGGATAGCATGCTGCTGAAGCCGTATAGTTAAGTCATGAAGGGAAGGCGAAACGATGACGACTATTATTCAAACTAAGAATTTATCAAAATCTTACGGAAAAAATCAAATTTTAAAAAATATCGATCTGACCGTCGAACAAGGGGAATTCACTGCGATAATGGGGCCATCTGGCTCTGGAAAAACAACATTAATGAATATGCTCTCCACGATCGACGCCTTTACGGGTGGGGAAGTTTGGATCGAAGGGAAATCGCTGTTAGATTTGAAAAAGAAAGACCTCCGACAATTCCGCCAACAACGAATGGGCTTCCTTTTTCAAGATTACAACTTACTAGATACGCTCACGGTGAAAGAGAATATACTGCTGCCGCTATCGTTACAAAAAACACCTGTCGCAGAAATGGAGCAGCGATTAGCCAAAATCATTGAAGCGCTAAATATCGCATCTATCTTACCTCAGTATCCGTCTGAGATTTCAGGCGGCCAAAAGCAGCGTACGGCTGCAGCTCGGGCGATCATTACCAATCCAGCGATTGTATTTGCCGATGAGCCAACAGGGGCGCTTGATTCCAGGTCCGCTACCCAGTTGCTGGAACAAATTCAATCGCTCAATCACACCCTTGCAACAACCGTGCTGATGATTACTCACGATCCCTATGCAGCTAGCTACTGTCGGCGTGTCATTTTTCTCCGTGATGGCAAAATCGTCAATGAAATGTTCAAAGGTGAACAATCGGAAAAAGAATTCTTCGACCGAATCCTGACGATTCAGAGTGCCATAGGGGGCGACAGACGATGAGTTTCTTTGATTTATCATGGAGGAATATGAAGCGGAACATCCGTTTATATACCATCTATTTCATTTCCATGCTTGTCGGGGTTATCATTTACTTTACCTTTGCTGGTTTAATGTTTAACGAGGACGTCGTTACAGCTATTCAAAATAAAGAAAACTACAAAACCATTATTTTTGTTGCGTCCATGATCGTCTTTATGTTTATTGTGTTCTTTATCTTGTACGCCAACTCTTTCTTTATGAAGCAGCGCAAAAAAGAATTCGGCATGTACATCCTTTATGGAATGAAAGAAAGACAAGTTGCCGCCATGGTCTTTTACGAAACGTTATTTCTAAGCGCTATTTCTGTTACTAGCGGTATATTCATCGGTGGATTACTATCGAAATTTTTCGGTAAAATATTAATGAACTTAATGCACTATAAGGATGACATTTCTTTTGCCTTTCCACTTGAAGCTGTCGTCTCAACGATTCTGTTATTCGCTTTATTAATCGGCATTATTACGTTTCAGAGTTATTGGAACGTTCGCCGCATGCAGATCGTTGAACTGTTTCACGCGAAAGAAAAAATGGACAAACCACTCCAATTCTCCATGCCTTTGGCGATACTGTCCGTCCTACTCATTGCATCGTCCTACTACACCATAACCATGGGTGGAACCTCAAACCTATGGAAAGATTATTTTAAAGAAACTTTACTAGCTACAACAGTGGCCTTAATTGTCGGAACGTATTTATTTTTCCGCCAGTTTTCCGGTTGGATATTACAAAGAATGAGTCGAAGTAAAAACTATTTACTTGGCAACAAAATGTTATGGATTTCCTCCCTTCGTTTTTCCATTCGAGGGAATACCGTAAACTTTACATTTAACTCACTGATTAGTGCTGTTATCATCTTTGGCGTTGGATTTATTGCTGTAGATTACGCCGTAAAGGCTGATGTTGTACGAAAAGAATACCCGAACGATATGATCTTTTCCTCACAAGATAACAGAACTCAAAAACAAATTGAACAAATTCTGAACGACTCACATCCCATTTTGGCTCATGAAACAATCACTGGCATTCAAACTGAAAAAATCGCAAATCGAAAAACATTCCTTGATCATCCCGACTACTACACAGAGGAATTCACCATTTTTCCTGAGGCGCAGCTCAATGCGATTGTTGATTTACGAGGCGTCGGTGAAAAAGTAGATGTAAAAGGCGATGATGCTATTGTTTTAACAAGAGGAATCGATCAACCGAAAACTTATTTAAGTACTCTGCCTACAATGACCGTCTTCGGAGATCATACATTCCAAGTCGTCGAACGAATACGGTTCCCGCTCCTAAGTATCCCTACAGATGCTAGTGGAGGTTCCGAACATCAACCTTCTGTACTCGTTATTTCTGACGAAGCATTTGAGCAACTAAAAGGAACTCGTACGATAACTTCCTATGAAGTATATAAAATCGAAGATCCGAAAACGTCCAATAACGTATCCCGACAAATATACGATATCGTTATGCGTACAGAAGGATCCTATTATTCAGCCTTCATTGATATGTACTCCATTGATATTGAGTCGTCTTCGTTAATATTGTTCTCTGTTGCTTTTTTTGCAGCTATTGCGTTGTTTGCTTTAGCAAGCGTTATTTACTTTAAACAGCTGCGTGAAGCGACGGAAGAGCGAGAACATTACGCGATTTTACGAAAAATGGGTGTCCACGACAAAGTGATGAAACAGATTATTTGGAAACAATTGCTGTTCGTCTTTTTACCGCCTCTTTTGCTTGGATTGCTCCATAGTTGGTTTCTTTTGTACTATACGGTCATCCTCATCATTAAAGATTTACCTGCTTTAACGACGATTATTTTCTCTGTCATGGGATTATATGTGTTAACGTATATGATCTTTTACGTATCTTCAACATCTATTTATTACAAAATTATCAACGAAAAAAACACACGATGAGCGCCTCATTGTGTGTTTTTTTGTCGCCTGACATAAGGATCGTCGTCTTTTGAAAAATGAACGATAAACTGCGTATACACAGCGGCCTCCGACGTGCAGTCAATATAATGACCAAGTTTATTCGATAATTGCTGAGCCAAATATAACCCCATGCCAGTCGACTTGGGATGCAATCGTCCGGTCTCTCCCGTAAACCCGCGATTAAAGATTCGCGGAAGATCTTTTTGACGAATGCCAATCCCGCTATCCCGAATCAGCAACTGCTTCTCTTGCGGTGTTTCGAGTATGGAAATCGTAATTTCCCCGCCATGCTCTGTATATTTCAAACTATTCGTCAAAAGCTGATTAATAATAAACTGCAGCCATTTCGGATCACTTTGAACGACAAGCGTTTCAGCTTGTAGGCTAATGCGAATCTTTTTGGAGAAAAAAGTTTTCGAATGTGACTTCACGATCTCTTTCGAAATCTGGATAACATCACAATTTTGAATCGCGTAATCCTGATTAAAACTATCCAGCTTCGCGTAATAGAGTGCTTGATCAACGTAATTTTCAATCTTCCCGATCTCTTCTCTTAAACTATTAGCGTCCATATCGGTTTGTTGCAATAAACGAAGTACCGCAATCGGTGTTTTGATCTCATGAAACCACGAAACGATAAAATCATAATGCTCATGCTGCATGTTCTGAACTTGATTCATTTCGTGGATATGCTGCTTTTTGAGCTCCTCGATGTGCCCTTGGGCGAATTCGCCTTCCAGGGACAAGCTCTCATAATCGCCACTTTTCATCTTTCGGATCACACGTACATGCTGTTGGTAGCGAAACAATAAAAATCCCAGTAACACAATAGCGGACAAGGCAAAGGCATAGGAGAAGGTCCCCCATTTCCAGTCAGCACCATGGCTATACGTATAAAATACAGCGGCCGGGATTAGGAACCCCGCCAGATAGATAGACATATAAGACTTTTCGTAGGCGAGATAGCGAAGGAAGGTCATTCGATCAAATACCCCAATCCTTTCCGGGTGACAATGAAGTCCTCTAGCCCAAGCCCCGTAATTCTCCTTCGCATCCGATTCACGTTCACCGTCAACGTATTATCATCAACGAACTGATCCTCATTCCATAGTGCCTGCATAAGGTCTTCACGTGAAACAATTTTGCCAATATTCCGCATGATCAACTGTAAAAGGATGAATTCATTTCGGCTTAATTCCGTGACTTGTCCTTTATATTCTATCGTGGAATTGGTTACATGTAATTTCAAGCCCTTATGAATGAATGTGGGGCTCTCCTCTTCCTGATACGTATATTTCCGGCGAATGAGTGCACTGACTTTGGCAACTAAGATGTCCAGTTCGAAAGGCTTCTGAATAAAGTCATCTCCGCCCATATTTATCGCCATGATGATATCCATATTTTGATTTCTAGATGATAGAAAAATAATCGGCACCTTCGAGATTGCGCGTATTTGCTGACACCAATAGTACCCATCAAACACAGGAAGATTAATATCTAATAGGATGAGATGCGGATCACTTTGTTGAAACTCCTTTAGAACCTGATCAAATTGAGTTACTTCTACTACATCGTACTGCCACTTTTTCAACGTATCCGCGACAATCCGCCTAATTTTCTCATCGTCCTCAATCATCATAATTCGATACATAGGATCCCTCTTTATTCTAAAAGTGCGAGCATCTTTATTTTATCATAAACGTTCAAGACGAATCGCATCCAAGGATATCAACATACGGAAGAACATTTCATGCCATTAACCTTTATAACTTTTTGCGTATAGTATAGTATGTTCTACCATTGATATACGAGTCCTTAATCGATCGTGGGTGCTTCCTGATAATGACGGATGTCTGCATGAAGAATAATTTGAGGAACATTTTCTGTAAAAACAATTTTACATAAACAAGCTGGATGAATATAAGGTGGTTGCCAGATATCCTTCATCAACCTTTGCTCATAATAAGCCATGATCAGCTTCACTACCACCGTATGCGTCACAATAGCAATGGTCTTCCCTGCGTGAGCTTCATGAATGCGTTGCAGCATCGTCATCGCCCGTTCAGCTACCTCCGCGAAAGTTTCACTGTGAGGAACACCGAACCGATCTGGCTGATTCCAAAAATGGTCAAATTGTTCCGGGTACTCATCCTTCACTTCCGATTGCAGCTTACCTTCCCAGACTCCGAGGTTCATCTCTTTCAAGGCATCACTTTGGACGATCGCAATGTCTCGTTGACCACGAACGATTTCTGCTGTTTGGAGCGCTCTATCACTTGAGCTTGAGTACATCACATCAATCTCTTCATGTTGAAGAGCCTCACTTAACCATTGAGCCTGCTTTATGCCCAATTCCGTTAGTGGGGAATCCTGATGACCTTGTAAACGCTGCTCGACGTTCCATGTTGTTTGGCCATGTCTAATGATATAAATGCTGGTTGTATCCGTCATAAAGAGACTCCTTAACGCTTCATATTCCTTACATAATCAGGCATTCTTCGCATAAAGCGTTCGGCATCGTGCTCAAAATTAAACTGCTCATACAACTCATGCGCATCTTTCGTCCCCAATAAGCCCATAAGATCTTTATATTCATCAGAGGTGACTAAGCTTTCAACTAGCTTCTTGCCGATGCCCGTGCCCCTGTAGTCTTCATCAATAAATACGTCGCATAAATAAAACATGGTCGCATGATCCGTTATCACTCTAGCGTAACCTACTTGTTTGCGTCCCTCATACACGCCATAACATTCGGAATTCTCGATGGAGCGCAATATCCTTTCCTCGGGGCGCTTATTTGCCCAATAGCTTCGTGCAAGGAAACCTTTGATCACATCTACATCTAGCCGTTCTTTGTCATCACTAATAACAAATTGGTTCCAAGTAATCTCCATCGTTTCTACTCCTCTACTTCTATTTGTTTTAACTACCATAATATCTCAGATCTCCACACTCGTCATCTCAGAAAAGTCCTGCATACTTGTGCACGAAATGTCGGATAGCGAATACTGATTCCTGCTATTCTATAGATATAGGAGGTCAGAACGATGGATTTGCTTAAAAATATGAATAATGCGCTCAAATATGTCGAAGACAACCTGACGGATACGATCGACACGAAAGAAGTAGCTCGGCTTGCCTTATGCTCGGAATATCATTTCAAGCGCATGTTTTCCTTTCTCGCAGGCATTCCACTTTCGGAATACATTCGCCGCAGGCGGCTAAGTCTTGCCGCTTTTGAGCTGAGAGACAGCCAAGTCAAAGTCATTGATGTAGCCATCAAATACGGATATAACTCGCCGGACTCGTTCACAAGGTCATTTCAAAATTTGCATGGCGTTACACCGTCTGAGGCTAGGAGTAATGGGCAATCATTGAAAGCCTATCCACCTATGACCTTCCAAATTACCATTCAAGGGGGAAATGAAATGAATTATCGTATTGAGGAAAAAGAAGCCTTTTCAATCGTTGGTCTTTACAAAAGAGTCCCGATTATCTTTAACGGCGTTAATCCTGAGATTGCCGCGATGTGGCAAAGCTTGAACATGGACTTAATTAACACCCTTAAACAACTCTCCAATGTCGAACCAATGGGAATGCTAAGTGCCTCCACCAACTTCTCCGAAGGCCGCATGGAGGAAAAGGGAGAGCTTGACCACTATATTGGTGTTGCTACAACAAATCCGTGTCCCGAGAATCTAAGTAAACTCGACGTGTCTGCCTCGACGTGGGCAGTTTTCGAATCCGTCGGACCTTTTCCTGAAACTTTACAAAATATCTGGGGACGCATCTACTCCGAATGGTTCCCTTCCTCTGGCTATGAACAAGTCGCTGGACCAGAAATGCTGTGGAACGCGGACAAGGATACTACTTCGCCTACGTTCCGGAGTGAAATCTGGATACCTGTGAAGAGGCATCAGAGTAGCTAAGGTGCAATACGCTAGCGCGGCGGGCGACGGCTCCGCTACTCTGCTGTAAGTCGCCTCATTCTGCTGCTGTAACTTGAATTTTTCGACTTACAGCGCTCAAGTGACCTCATTCTACTGCTGTAACTCGAATTTTTCGACTTACAGCGCCTAAGTGACCTCATTCTGCTGCTGTAACTCGAATTTTTCGGCTTACAGCGCCCAAGTGACCTCATTCTGCTGCTGTAACTCGAATTTTTCGACTTACAGCGCCTAAGTGACCTCATTCTGCTGCTGTAACTCGAATTTTTCGACTTGCAGCGCCTAAGTGACCTCATTCTGCTGCTGTAACTCGAATTTTTCGACTTGCAGCACACATTTTTTGTGCACTAGCCTACGGGGGGCCCGTCAAATGCTAAAAAAGCTCCTTAGTTCCTGCATTTTTGCAGGAACTAAGGAGCTTTTTAGCTCGAGCACGAGCTTCCTTGTCTCAATGATGGTGCGCCAGATGCGCAAAGTACTTATCTATTCTGCGATCATCCTTGATCGTAGGACACGTGTAGCAATAATTATCATCGCCTGGCATGCGGAAATGCAGACAGCATTTCGAGCGGATCATAATCTTGTCCTCATCGACACCCGGTATATCAACGCAGCGGAACGCATCCGTTAACGGGTTCGCCCCAGCCGCGAACACATGGCTGGGATTGGCTTCGTGGATTAAATAGCGGAAATTATCCGTAATGTACGCCTTCTCCGAAGCTGTTTCAGCTTCTGTGCGCCATTCGTCTCGATAATAAATCAAATTATAAGAGATCGTTGCCCACAACGTTTGGACATCGATCCCGCTCCAGTCCACGATTTGCTCCAAAAAGGGTTGCGCATGGTCCGTAAACAGGTGGCGAGCATAGCTCTCTCTTTCCACAGCGTACGAGCCACTCCCTGCCCAATTCTCCAGCGAGTACGGAAACAGCAGACGGTAGTACAGATGCTTATTTTTGAGTGAAATCGCAACATTACTAGGAGACACATTTAAACAACGTCCATAGCGTACCCAAGCGTCCCATGCACCGGTAATGAAATGACTGTACCGCTTAACGAACAAAGAACTCGCTACTTTGTGATTAGGGGCACCAATTTGCTCAGCGAACTGTTCTAGCAGCTCCGCGATCCCCTTTTCGTCGTCCAGCCTATATTCCCTAATAAGCTCTGAGCTCTCTGAGGAATCGAGTAGTAAATGGTAATGTTTAAGCGAAGTTACGATGTCGCTAATCATGTTCAGCCATCCTCCAAAGTTATTCAATACCGACTTAGTCTAACACCGAGTGCAGTCGATTCAGCCGCCCCTGCAGCCAACCGATTTCCTCTTTAAGCACGCGCATAGGATCTGCGCCGAACCACTCCACAGATGCGAACTTACCGCTCTGACTAATTCGATCTATAATCGGGCGATAGTTTACCGCCCCTTTTTCCAATGATACCATACCTTTCCGGCTACCGTTCGCTGCATACACTTGATGAGGTTGAAATACACTGCAGTGGGCCAATGAAATCACATTTTTCAGATGAAAATAGGCTACCCAAGGCGACAGCAACTCGTAACTTTCTAATGGATCATCACCGGCTTCCCACATATGAAGAAAATCCAAGTTCAACCTAACGGCTTCATGGTTAACCTCCATCATTAACCTATGAGCAGCACCCTTATGATCCGCCAATGTTCCTGGGTGTGTTTCCACAAGCAATTCAATGCCCTGATTCATACACAGGTCTCCAAGAATTCGTAATTGACGGACTGTTTCTTCGTACTCCGCCGCGTCCACCTCTCTGCTCCCGCGCATGCCTGCAAAAGTACGAATTTTGCTTGTTCCGAGCCAACCTGCGATAGCTAGCAAATCCTTGCACTTGGCAATCGTATCTGCGAAATGAACCTGTGTGCCCACATCTAGATAATCGCTGATCATCGAGACCGTCAAACCAGCCCCCTCAAGGATTGCTTTCTCTGACCCATCCCGTTCCTTATACAAATGACCAGCATGAGCTCCCCATACTTCTAGCCCGTCGAAGCCTTCGGCCCGCGCGAATTGGACCAGTTCCTCGAATGAAATCAACGTGTGACGAAAGGTAATGGTGCAGAGCGAGCATCGTAATCTAGCCAATTCTGACATTAAATAGTCCCCCCTTTCACATTTGCGTACTGTGCCGCAGACCATAAGGTCAACTCACGTTCCAATTCAGACTTAATGCCCCGTTCAATGGCTTCTGCCTTATCCAACGTCTCTAGCATGGAAGTAAGCTGCTTCGTACTGCCTGTCAGCGACATCTTAATAGCCATGAATTGCAACGTATTAAAAGCTTGAACCAAATCACGGATTTGCTGCGCCCAATACTCATAATTATCCCTAGGCAATTGCAGTTCATCATGAAAAAACATCAGGGCATAGTCATACCCGTATTTGCGTATCACAATGACGTAAAGATGCTTCAGCGCATCCCCTAGAGAGACAATCTTGGCTGGATCCTCCGTTAATCCTACGACAAGTGTTCGAAGTCCAGTAACCAACTCATTCTTATCGAGATGAAAGGCATCATAAAAGTAAGCAATGACTTCTTCCGGCGTCGGCGTTTTAATTTCTAGAGCATCCATATAAAACCCGTCAGGGTAAGCATTTTGAACAAAAGCTTGGAGCACCTGCTCGCGGCTAACTGTCCCCTCCCATTTCATATCCGCATCCAGCATGAACCATTCATCTTCACGTTCCGTAGCCGAAACGATCACATAATGAGGGAATGGATTCAAATTAAACTTATTTTCCCGTTCTGGCATCAGAGACATATCGATCTGAACCACGACGTGTCGATGACGAGGGGCTTGCTCGACAAGCTCAATTAGTTTAGCCGCATTTGTTGCCGGATTTTGATGGGGGTCATGCCATTGCACGCTCTTAACACCAAACAAGCGTTCGTTCCACTCCATTAACCGAGTAGGCTTAAATGAGTCTGAATAATAGGATAAGCCCGATTCATGCCATCCAAACTGCTCTTCCCACACGTTAAAATAAAAAGGGCGATAATCGACGTTGCTATGTCTTTTGACCACTTCGCACATGCAGCTGAGCACACAATGAACCTTGATGCGTTGATCTTTCCAACCGAACATAACCGTGCCCCCTTCCTTCACTTCCGTAGTTCCTCTGCTACACTGACTGGAGTCAACCTATCCATAAAATCAAGCAGCGTCCCTACCGTGTCAAACACTCGTGGATCGACTTCTTCCTCTGGAATGCTGAGGCCAAATTCAACCTCAATCCAGACTAGCAGCTGCATCATCATGACAGAATCGATACGAAGATCCTCGTTCAATCGGTGTGATTCTTCTAGGACAGGCAGCTGCGCTAAAAGCAACTTGGTTGCCATAATGGCATGCAATTTTTCAATGCGTTGTTCCCTTGTCATTAGCTTAATTCAGCCTCCTCCAGCAATTTACGACTAATTTTCCCTGTTGCAGTTCGTGGAAGCTTCGTCACACAGGCTACTTTGGATGGCACTTTATAAGGAGGCAATTTCTGTATACACCACTCACGGATCATCTCCGACGTTATCTCAGGATCTGCCACGACCATGCAGCACGCAATCTCCCCCATCACGGGGTGACTACCTCGGTAAACGACACACTCGCTAATACCTGGCATCTGGGAGATTACGTTCTCCACTTCAAGGGGATACACTTTTAAACCCGATACATTTATGACATCATCCGCTCTGGCTAAAAGGTGTAAAGCCCCTTGATCTTGATAAGCAAGATCACCCGTACGGATGACCTGATTCTCCACAGAGATGATTAACTCTCGTGGCTCATCAGATGATGCACCTGCCTCAACCAACTGAATGTGCCCTAACAACTTGCCTATATAAGCGCTGTTACGAAGAGAACGATTTATACTGATACATCCCGCTTCCGAGCAGCCGTACTGTTGAAGTAAACCACCAGTCGCCATCGGGGCCAATTTATCTATTAATCCTTGCGGCATCGGTGCACCAGAACTCATGAACTGATAGAACCGAATGTCTGACGGAAAAGAGGTCAGAACATGCAGCGTCATAGGGACGCCATAGACAATATGCTTTGGTGTATCCCGCAAAAGAGCGAGCGTTAACTTAGGGTTCGTATAAGCGGCAACATGAGGTACGACTTGACGCGCCATAGCGGCAAGCACACCACTGATAAGGCCGTAAGAATGACTCACGGGGGAAATCACGATTGGCGTAATCGAACTATCCAAACCAATTGCTGCATTATAGGCAGTAATTTCTGCCTCAATAGACGGCCAGCTTCTGCTGATTAACTTCGGTTTGCCTGTCGTGCCTGAACTAAACATACAGATGGAAGGCTCCTGTGAGGAGGTGATATCAGATTCACTTCCAGCTATCGGCAAGTACCCGCTATCCACAGATTGGTACACAAGTCCGATGCAACCGGCTTCTTGGCTAAGCGTCTTTGCCGTTTCGAGCGGTGTCTCTCCGTGCAGCAGCAGTGCAGATACCCCTAGCTCCTTCAGATAGAGCACAAGTGGAACCAGCTCAGCAGCATTTGAAATGCATACAGCAAGCCGTTTCCCGGATTTCCATGCTTCCCTTGTGTACTGCAAAAGACTCCATGCTCTCCAGCGAGCTTCTAGATCATCCCGGCCGAAATACGTTTGATTATAAGCAAACAATTTCTTATTCAAAGACGAATCCCCTCTCTGTTTGTGCGGTACGAATTAGGAAGGAAGGCAGACAATGGATTTGGCACTTCATGCGACAACCCTTTGGTTTGTAAAGCCAGCCGCTTATGCGTCAATTGCTCGACACGCGTTGTCGGGGCAAATAAATCCAACGTGCCAAAGCGTTCTTTCCAACGTGCATCTCGTTCAATATGGCGATGAATGCAGGCAGCCGTCATTTGCCAGAATTGCCCCTCTTCAAAGCCGTAACGATCGTGCAGCATCATCGCTAGCTCTCCAAGATTCACAAAGAATAACGCACCAAGTGTCAAGTAACGCAACGGCGCTATATCCTCTACTTCGAAGTTCGCCCTTTCCTCCTTCAGCACGTACCGTTCATGAACTTGTGTTAAATCCGGACACAAATCGGGTCTGCTCAGGAAGGATCGATTATACAGAACATCCTCGTGGAAATCCTTTAATGCTAATCGTTCAGGCAAGCCGTCTCGATGCACCATCACCATATTTTGCGCATGTGATTCTGTCGCCACGCCATGAACAGCAGCCAGATGGAGAACAGGCAAGATACACCGCTCAAGAAGGCGGTTAACCCACGTCTCAATCCCATAGGTCTGCAGCCATGGCTCGATGTAAGGAGTCCCATCGCGTTCCAACGTACAAAGTGCATAGAAAGGAACCGTTTCCTCTCCGCCTCGTAAATAACCGTGCAAGCTTTCTCGCCAAATGCAGCCGATAGCTGCGTACAATGGGGATGGCGTACTCCCTTGCGGATCATACGAAAGAGCAGCAATTTCCCGCAGTAAGATAAGCTTAGCTTCATTCTTTAAATAAGGGTCTTCGTCGACCAAAGTCTGCAGCCAAGCTGATAAGACTGGTGCCGTGACCGTATAGTGCGGGAGCAATTGCCGGGAACTTGATGTATTTAATAAATTCATGGAAAGTTTGACATAGGTTTTCTGTGGTGCTGTTCGGTTAGAAAGCGTTCGAATAGACTGCTGCGCGCGATACTCATCCTTCGAAGGCGACAAAAGCATCATGCGCTCCTTGTTAAACTCCTCTGCATAAGCAGGTGCAATAATTCGGCGCCACTGCCAGGGATGCACGGGTACGAACGCATATGCCTCTGGCTCCCAACCTTCACTCTGCAGCAATTCACGAAACGACTCTAAAACCTCATGTCCCAATTCTTCACGCAGCAGGCCGTCAAATGTAAGATCAGGCAATACAGCGATTCGGCTCTCCGCTTTGCTTACTGCCAGCCATAAAGGTTTCACATCTTGGGCAAATTCAGGGCCATACATGAGATGATCCCCATAGTCAAACCCGATGCGTGACTTATAGCTAGGGTGATAGCGATGTCCATCCATGACAGCCGATTCCAGCTCTTCGCCGCTCAGTTGATGCAAATCCGTATCTCCCAGCATCCGGACATACTGCGCCATCGTATCCTTGAGAAGCGTGTGCTCCAGCTCATCTGTGAACGAGCTTAGCTTATTCCCATCTGTCCCCGGCACATTGAGCACTTCCTGAATAAATAAGCGAAGCGAGAACGCCTCTGCTTCTCCATCGCTCCCAAGCCGCAGAAGCGGAGCATTTTCCTGTAAACGAATGCGACCAAATGTGAGCTTTCGTTGTCCTAGGCACCTATAAACCACATTCCGACCATCGGCATCCTGACCCTGCAGATCGAATCGCATAGCGTCTCCAACTGGTTCTGAACGTGGTACAACAATGCCTTCATAAATGACCGATTCCACCAATTGTCGAAAAATTCTTCTACGCACTTGTATGTAGCTCTCGGATTTCAGAGCTTCAAGTGCTATGAGGTCTTGCTGCCATGTACTCCCCATGTGGTTGCCTCCTTCGGTGTGCTATAGATATTGGACCATTTAAACAGCAAGCCATTCACCAGACATAGCAAGGCAGCTGCCAATAGCGGCGCATACAAGCCAACTTGGATCGATAAAAAGGATGAAATCAGCGGAGATAATAACTCGCCTGCGGTCTGAAAAGATACCATGACACTGAAAGCTATTGCCGCTGATGCTCCTTCTCCTTGTTCCCTTTGGAACAAGATGACATCAAGTACGGCCATCGTGATGGCTAGAAACATCCCGTACAGGATACGTCCTGCGATCAATCCACCTATACTCTCCGTCATCCCTTGCGTGATCAAACCGATAGCCATGGCTACCACGCCAACCATATACGCGACAGGCAGTCTCCCTGGTTTAGCTAAACTACGAAGAAACGGCAATAGAATGAGTGCACAGACGTGAGGGAGAAGAAACAACATACCCGCTAGTTCTATCGATAAGCCAAAGTCCTTTTCCACATAAGGGGTAAAAAAGGGTCTGACCACTTGATTCGCGATCGTTAAAGTAAGAAACAGCAGCCCCAGCATCACAATCGTTCGATCATGGAGCAAGTTGCGTAACAACCCTTTTGAACCACCAGCATCACGTCGATCTTCCTTCTTTGCATTACTATTCCATCCCCAAAGAACCACAACACAAACGCACAATTGAATCACATCCGCAGCTGCTGCCCCATAAAACAACGTTAATGGATGTTCCATCTGAAGCATATGAGCACCCACCAAGGCAGCGATCAGAACCGCTGTATGATGAACGGCATGAAACTTTGCCGCAGATCCGGCTTGAGCTCCGTTGTCGCTAAGTTCCATAATGATTGGATAAATCAACATATAGCTGCTTTTAAAAATAAGCAAACAAATCGTCAGAATGAGGAATTCTGTCGCACTCTCCGCTTGCGCCAGCAGCGCTGTCGATAAGGCCGTTCCTGCCTGACCGATGAGCAGCAGACGCTTAGCTTCCCATTTGCGGGTCAACCACCCCCACAACGGCGAGCAGAGAACGACTGTTAGTCGGCAGACAAACAAATATAAACCTGTGTAACTGTAGTCCTCGATTCCAAAAACCTGGTGGAAAAACTGCGGATAATAAGGTGACAGCAGCACTTCTGTAAACAGTCCTAGGAACATGCAGCCTAGAAGAGCAGCCTGCATACCTGTTCGCATTCTGCGACTGGGCGCTTTAGGATTCAGTATTTTCATCGGTTAACCCCGAATTGTTGAAACACATTGCGACTCCTGATTGGATAAACCTCACGCTGAGCCAACTGCTTAATTATTACGCTGTTCCGATGAGCACCTAGCCCAAGATCAGGTGCGCCTACACCATGCGTATGTAGTTCCCCATTTTGAATAAAAATCTGGTTCTCCCCGCTGGTTCGCAGTTTCAGTGAATAATTCTCAGCGATGTCCAAGCGTCCTTTCGCATCTCGACAAATATAGGGCTCCAATGGACTTAAGCAGGCCGGTTCGGCATGCTCGTAGCCCGTCGCCAGTATGACGATCTCGCTGGTATGTTCAAAAGCAGCATCCTGCTGCAATTGTCGGCAATGCAGTTGGTAGCCATCGTTCCCAAGATCTGAAGTCGGAAGCAGCCCCTCCACTTCGGTTAGGGACAACAGCCTAACACCTGGCCCTTCCTGTCCACCTACCCCAGCCTCGTACAGCGTATCGTAGATATCGGCGATGGTGTACGCGCTAATACCCTTATACAGCAAGCCTTGCCCAGCCCTGATGCTATCCTTGCGTTCGGGATCAAGGTCGTAGAAATACTTTGAATATTCTGGAGAAAAATGTTCAAGACCGAGCTTGGAATACTCCATCGGGAAGAAGCCTGATGAACGAGTAAACCAATCCAAGCGATACCCATTGTCACTTTGCGCTCTTAGCAAATCCAGCACGACTTCGGCTGCACTCTGTCCAGAACCCACGACCGTGATCGAGCGCGCTTTCAGGCATCGTTCCCGATTCGTTAAATAATCGGCTGAGTGAAAAACATTCGGTCCACTTACCTGCTGAAACCGTTTCGGAATATGTGGTCTACTCCCAACACCTAGTACCAAGTTACGGGCAACATAGGTCTTTGTTTGCTCGGTCTGAAGCTCTTTCGCCTCCACGACAAAGTGGGAACTGGCTTCACCTTCTTCCAAACGGATTCCGCTCACTTCGTAGCCGAAACGGCAAGAGGCTAATCGTTCCGCCGCCCATTTGCAATAATGGTTATATTCCTTACGAGGAATTTGGAACTTCTCTAGGAAGTAAAAGTGATACAATCTGCCATGCTCATGCAAATAATTGAGAAAGCTGAGCGGATGCGTCGGATCGGCCATCGTCACCAAGTCCGCGAAGAAAGGAACTTGCAGGGTCGTCCCCTCAATCAACATACCTGGATGCCAATTGAACTGTGGCTTTCGTTCCAAGAATTGAGCCTTCAACTCGGGTACGCGTGTTAGTAGCGCAGCAAGACCGAGATTGAAAGGACCGACTCCGACTCCCAGCACATCCCATTCCTCTGAATGATTTGGAACAACTCCCCTAGCCAATAGGTATCTCCCTCGTTTCTCTATCTATCACTTCAAAAACTTCTCGCTCACACAGCATCAACGCAGCCTTTTTATCTGGAAGCTGCACTTCCTGCCCAAAACGGAAGCCGCATTTCTCGAAAATATGATGCATCTTCGCATTCCGAATATCTGGCTCAGCCACGACTCGCTTGGTACCTGGATGCATAAACTGCACACGTACGAGAGCTTTCAACAGCGGAAATGCATAACCCTGCCCGAGATAGCTTGGCGGACCAATCAGCAGATGTACGCCTTGATCATCCGGAGCTGCCTCATAATAAGGTTCAATCACATCAGACTTCACCCAATAGGATTCAAAATAGCTCATCGGCTCTCCATCCAGCTCACCAATGCATAGCGTCTGATGCGGATCGGCCAGGAAACGCTCCAAGTGGCTCTGATAAGCCTCCAAAGATATGTTCAGTTGCCAGAACGGAACGACATGCGACTCCTGCTGCCAACTATGCAGCATCAACAAATCCCGCTCCAGATCGACCGGACGGAACGTAATCGTCTTGCCAATCGAGGGATCTTCGTAGGCTACAAGAGAAGGATTTTCAAAAATTTGCTTCAAATTGCGATTGGAATGACCCGACACTTTCGCTACACCTCCAGAACCAGCGGATTGTCCACGAGCACATAGACCGACTGATTTTCGAGAGAACCGACTAACTCATCCATATCGTAAAGTCGCGTGAGCAGATTTGCTTTACATGGGATCTTAGCTTCCGTTAACAAGCTTTGCAGGAAAATCGAAGGCTCTCTGTTCAACGGAAGGAACTCCGCAAGCACAGATCGCAACTCACGCAACAATTCCCGTTCATCAGCAAGTCCCGCTGTACCAAAACCATTAATCAGACCGAACAGATGGTTAAAAATAACATAATAGCGGAAACGTTCATCGGCAATTGCATCATCGCAAAACGTATGGCTTCTATCGCCAATACCTGGCAACTCCTTGTTCAAATGTTCCTTCATGGAATTACAGAAATAATAGCCCTGATTGTCCCGATAATAATAACGGCTTGGGTATCCATTGTTCAGCTGGACAACACTGTTCTGCTGATGAGCTTCCAGCGCAATACCGTGTGTGACATACAGCCAGATCATTGGCTTTAGAGACATACTCAAATAAAGTCGAAACCAGTCCAGACTTACCGCTTCCGTTGAGCGGGCCTCCTGCTTAGCCAATCGGCGAATAATCGTGCTTAGACGAGATTCAGAGCCAGGCAACGGATCTTGCACGAGTGAAGCCACAAGTGACACTTGCTGAGCTTGCTTCCCTTGAAACGGATTTTCGCGCAGAACGACTTCGAATCCAGACTCTTCCTGCCCTTCCAAAGCAATCGATACATAGGCAGGATCCTTCACAATAGCGAACGCTGGATATTGTTTGGATACCTCGCCGACTTTGGTTTGCAGCATGCGAGATACTTCAACGCCACGTTCCAATTCTTTGAATAGATTGACTCGTACCGAATTGGTAATCCGCACAGGAACGGACCCTTTTGGCATAAAAGGCGACTCTGGATGATACATCGTGCGGAACGATGAGGTTGCCGAGTAATAACGCCCTATTGGACCTATATCTTGAAGCAAGCCCGCTTCTAGCAGCTGCTGAACGGCTGGCTTCCCAAGTACTTCTTCCGCCTGCAAAGGATGCAGTGGAATCAACGTATATTCATCACTCTCTGTGTAAAGTGCCTGAACTTCTGCGCGACGGAGATCCGCTTTAATCCATTCCGTTGCTGTTGTATGCTCAAGTGCAGAATCCTCACGTACAATGCTGCGATGTGCACGAAAATAATGCAGTTGGAACTGCCCTTTTAACTCCGGGGAAAACACGGATTGCATGCTGGCTGGAACCCCGTCCCGACATTTCGGTGTAGGATGGAGCAAATGTCCGAACAATAAGGATTGCTCGGCTGTAATAAAGTCGCCATCAAAGCCATATAACTGGTCCCGATCGCCGTCACGGGCAGCGACAAACTGCTCAATGCTGGCACAGCTTTCTTCGATTTGCTGTAACAAATCCTCTATACGTTCCGGCGAATCCACTTTGACGAAATGACCTAATTCATGAACGAGCCGCCGGGCTAATTCCAGCTCATCTTCCCTATCTCCGTCATGCCCCTTGCTTCCCTTCCACTGCAGGGGGAATTGAAACAGATGTCTTCCTGTCAGCGATTTATGTTTGACGGAAACGAGGATACTGCCTCCTTGACTGACCAAAGGCACTTCCAACGCCCATGTACCTTCAACTTCACGCCAATCCCCCAGTCCAGTTTCCCTGAGAAAGCTGTTTAGCAAGCTTTGTAGCGTAGCTCTAGCTGCCGTCCGATACGAGTCTCCCCCCTTTTCGTCAAAAGTTTGTACGTTTTCCAGTAATCCATCCTGGATCATGATTAAACTCCCCTCAGAGCATGCTGCTCGATCACATATTGTTGTTCTAATTTCATACCTATGCGAACGACATGAGCCAAAATATTAGCCGTATCCTGCGGTGTCGTTAACGGATTGAGCAGCGTGAACTTTAGACACGCCTTTTCCTTCACTTTCGTTCGAGCAATAACGGCAATACCACTCGCAAGGAGACGATCTCGAATACGGTGATTGATCTCATCCACCTGTGAGGAATCGATCTCTCCGGAAGGTAGATAGCGGAAAACGACGGCATTTAACGTCGGTTGCGCCAATAGTTCGAGTGCTCTTGCTTGCCGTATTTGTTCCGCTGTGTGCAAGGCAAGCTCCAGCGTGTAATCAATCATGGCCGCGAACTTTTCACGACCTAGGTGCTGCAGTGACATGTACAGCTTCAAAGCATCAAACCTACGCGTTGTCTGAATGGATTTGCCGACAAGATTAGGTACCCCTGCCTGATCGTCTTCTTGTGGATTTAAATAATCGGCGTTCAGCCGTAGATAGCGATAGTGCACGGAATCTCGCAATAAGAACGCTCCGCAGCTGATCGACTGATAAAATAATTTATGGAAATCGACGGTAATCGAATCCGCTAAAGCAATTCCCTCTAGCAGGTTTGCGTGTTTATCGCTTAGGGCAAGTGCACCACCATAGGCTGCATCAATGTGAAACCAAATGTCGTGTTTGCGAGCAAGAACCGCTAACTCAAGCAACGGATCGATACTGCCGAAGTCTGTTGTGCCGGCTGTCCCCACCAAGGCAAAGGGAAGTAATCCGTCTTGATGCAATCGATCGATTGTATGTTCGAGCACATGGGCGTGCATCCGCCCTAACGAATCAACAGGAATTGTGATAACTGCCTGTTGTCCCAAACCTAACAGAGCCGCTGATTGCTTGACTGTAAAATGAGCCGCTTCTGAGCACAGAATGCGCAGACGGTCCCCCTGTGGAGGTAAGCCCCACTGTTGCACGTTCCAGTTCCATTTTGAATAGGCATAATGATCCCTAGCCAGCCCCAGCCCCATGAAGTTAGACTGCGTTCCCCCGCTGGTGAATACCCCATCGCTGATCCCCTTGTCATAGCCGAACAGCTCACATAGCCAGCCAATCATTTCTTTCTCTAGCATGGTTGCCGACATGCTCTGATCCCAAGAATCCATGGATTGGTTCAGCGTTGCCAGCATGGTCTCCGCCATAAGTGAAGCTTGAAGCGGCGGGCAATGAAGGTGCGCCACACACGCAGGATGATTCACAACTGCCGCATGTTTCACCACCGTCGTACCGATAAATTGAAGCAGTTCCTCCATGCTCACGCCCTGCTCGGGACAAACCTGCCGATCGCGAAAAGCCGCTGCCAAATCCTGCGGCGCAGCCCCGCTGTAAGGCTTTTCTGCTGCTGCAAAATCACGAACGAGCACCTCGACTGTTGCTTGCATATGCTTACGGAAGAGCGTTTGACTCTCCACCGTGGTGTTTAAGAAGTCGGATGCGAAATCCCTATTCAACCGAGCACCCCCTGAAGGCTTAACGACTGACGATCCGCTGCCATTACAGCCTCATGGAAAATCTCAGCAATTCGATCAATCTCTTGCTCCGTTACATTGAGCGGCGGCAAGAAGCGAACAACGCTGCCATGACGTCCGCCAAGTTCAAGAATCAGGCCACGTTTCAGACATTGCTGTTGAATTTCGCGGGCAAGCCCTTGATTAGCCGGATAGCTGCCAATTCGGTCAGCTTCCCGTTCGGTGTCCACAATCTCAGCACCGATCATTAAGCCTCTGCCTCTGACTTGACCGATACATGTCACAGCCGTCTTGGTTTGCTCTAAGTGCTTGCAGAGCTGTTCACCAACGACTGCCGCATGTTCAACTAGCCGCTCTTCCCGAATAATTCGCAGCGTTGCCGTACCAGCAGCCATCGCTAACTGATTGCCACGGAATGTACCTGCATGTGCTCCTGGCTCCCATTTGTCCAGTTCTTCGCGATACACGATGACCGACAGCGGCAGACCCCCACCTATAGCTTTGGAGATAACGATCACATCAGGAATGATGCCCGCATGTTCGAACGCAAACATCCGGCCCGTTCTGCCGATTCCTGTCTGCACTTCGTCAATAATTAAAGGGATTTCTCGTTCTTTCGTCATTCTACGAATTTCTCTGGCCCATGCATGAGGTGCTGGAATAACACCGCCCTCCCCTTGCACTAACTCCATAATCATCCCTGCTGGTGAAAGCACTCCGCTTTCCGGATCGTCTAACAAATGTTCGATATAGCGGCTGCCAATTTGATGGCCTTGCTCTCCACCAATACCAAATGGACAACGATAATCATACGGATATGGCAAAAATTGCGTACCTGGCAACAATCCGCCCACTTGCCGTTTCGGGCCCAGGTTCCCCGTCAAGCTAAGCGCACCGCTGGTCATCCCATGATATCCCCCATGGAAAGACATCATTCCGCTTCTTCCCGTTGCTGTCTTCACTAACTTCATCGCTGCTTCTACGGCATCTGCTCCTGTCGGTCCGCAAAATTGAATGCGGGCATTTTTCGCAAATTCAGCTGGCAATATATCAAAGAGCTCATCTACAAAATTCTCTTTAACCGGCGTAGTCAAATCCAGGGTGTGTAACGGCAGACCTGTCGTTAAGACCTCTTTCATCGCCTCGATCACGACTGGGTGATTGTGGCCTAGGGCAAGTGTTCCTGCTCCTGCAAGGCAATCGTAATAAGTGCGGCCATCTGCATCTTTTACCTGAATACCTCTGGCCTCTGTAATAGCAATAGGGATCTTTCGAGGGTACGTTCGTGCATTAGATTCCCTCCTCCTCTGACTTTCAAGATATTTCGCATTGCCCTTCATAAATGAATCGTTCCTCCTTTAGGAAAATGATCATGAAATGACTCTTGCTCCATTCTGGCGAAGAGGCTTGGTAATAATTTACACAACTCACCGCCATTGTAAATGATAATCATTATCAATGCAACCCTATATTTTTCTCTTTTTATTGACCTTTGATCGAACATGAAGAGAAACCATACGAGGATTGACTTACATCTGACGATATGCCGATCCCCCTCCGCATAAGACAGATATACAAAACTTTCCCCTTACAAAACCGTCGCTCCTCCTATTTCCTCCCCCTAAAGGGTCACTAAAAAATTGGTAGTTGACAATTATATTTCCTTGATTTAACATTTATTAGTGATAATGATTCCCATTATCATCTTAAAACTATTCTGAAGCAAATTCATTTCAAAAAAATTTCAAGCAAAAAAGCCCGATATCTCTTCACGCCTAAGCGCTAGATATAGAGCTTTTTAGAAAATTCCATGCTGGACTTATTTTATGTCCTTCTCAAAAAGCGAACAGCACGGCTGACCAGTGCAGGAAGCACCGAGACATGCCCTTCCCCTTCAAACTCATAATAGTCCACATAAAGCTTCTCTCTTGGTAAAAGCGCTAGGCGCTCATACAGCTCTCTTGCATTCTCACTCATGTTACTTGGGTGCTCCCGCTCTAGTTCTGCGGTCGTCATGAGCAGCTTGTGGTTTAGCTCTGTGGAGCTGAGATTAGCTAAGTATTGATCTTCTTGTTCCTTCAGTATGACCTTGTTCCAGTGAATCGAAGGGCTGCCAGCTATATAGGTCTGATACGTTTGCGGCTGTGTGAACATCGTTTGCAGCACGAAAAGTCCACCCAATGAATGACCCAAAATCGCTTGTTGCCTCGTATTAATCAAGTAATCGCGTTCAATGCGTGGTTTGAGTTCCTGCTCAATAAAGACTCGGAAGGCATCTGCGCCCCCAAGCTGTGGCCGAGCAGCATCCTTGTTACGCACAGGTAGCGCATCCAGCACTTCTTGAGGCGTTGGCATCGTAAAGTCATAAAAACGCGAGGAATCGAACGGCTCATCCGTCGGATATCCGATTCCTACCACGACTGCAGGGTAGACGCCAGTTTTCTCTGGGACTCGTGATTGTACACGCAGCGCTTCAACCATCGTGGCAAAAAGTGCATTCGCATCCAGCAAATAAATAACTGGGAACCCTTCCGGTGGTGCTTCTTGCGCAGGCTTGAAGACGTAAATTTGATAGGGTTGCTCTCGTGTAGCGCTATGAAGAAGATACTGTTCAGTGTTTGGTAATGTAAAAGACTGACGGACAACTCCACTCGAAGTTGTTGGAGTCTCGATGGATGGATCGGGTACACGGGTCATTTGGTTTCCTCTCTTCTTCGAACATATACTGATAATCGTTCTCCCAGGTGCGGCCACGAAGCACTATCGGCGATGCTTATTCCGATAGAGCAGCCAAACAAAGTACGGCACGCCAATAATGGCGATCACGACGCCGACGGGCATCTCCACCGGCGCGAACGCCATCTTGGCGATGAAATCGGAGATCATCACCAAGAGCGCGCCGACGATCGCGCTGACAGGCAGCAGCCGCCGATGCGTGATGCCGACGAGTCGGCGAGCGATATGCGGCGCCATGAGGCCAATAAATCCGATGCTGCCAGAGACGGATACGCAGGCACTGACAATACCGATGCTGCTCAGCAGCAGGATCGCCTTCTCTTTGTCCACGGCAGCGCCTAGCCCGCGTACGCTCTCTTCACTGAGCTGGAACACATCCAGCACAAGGGATCGCCAGATCAGAACTGGCGTCAATAACAGCAACCAGGGCAGCATGGAGATGATGTACTTCCAGTTCGCGCTATAAATGCTGCCGGATACCCAGACGGCCGCCATCTCGAAATCTTTGGCATTCATTTTGAGCGTAATGAACACCGTCACTGCGGATAAGCCCGATGCAATCGCAATCCCCGTGAGCAAAAGGCGCTGCGAATCTAGCCGTCCATTCTTTTGAGAGAAGATATAAATGAGAAGCGCTGCACCCAGCCCTCCAGCCAAGCCCACGACCGGCATGGCAAGAATCGCCGCCCATCCTGTACCTTTGACCTTCCCTTGAAAGAAGAACAAGAAGATGACCATCGCCATCCCCGCTCCCGCGTTGATGCCCAGTATGCCGGGATCGGCCAAATTGTTCCTCGTCAAACTCTGCACAACCGTTCCCGCCATACCTAAACCCATACCCACCAAGAGAGCGATAACAATACGTGGGAGCCGGAACTCTAGGATGACCAGATCATGATCATGCTGCGGATCAATTCGCAACAGGGTCTTAACGACATCTTTCAACGTAATGTCAAACGCACCGTTTGTAAGAGAAACATACGCCGTCACTAACAAAAGGCTAATCCCAATAACGACTTGCAACGCGAAACGTCGATCACTTTTTTTATCGATGAGACTCCCCTCCTCGTGTACGAATAAGATAGAGGAAGAACGGAACACCGAGTATGGCGGTGACCACACCAATCGGCATCTCGAACGGATAATTGAGGAAGCGACTCAGCACATCACATAGCCCTAGGAAGACAGCGCCGATTACAGCCGAACAAGGGATAATCCATTTGTAATCAATCCCAGTTAAAAACCGAGTAATATGAGGAACTAACAAACCTACGAATCCAATTTTACCTGCAATAGCCACAGAAATCCCTGTCAGTAACACAACACTTAGTGTCGTTAATAATTTAACATGCAACGTTTTCTGACCAAGAGATACGGCAATTTCGTCCCCTAATGAGAAAATGGTCACCGACTTGGACATCCATATGGCGAGTCCCAGGCCAACAACGGCAAAAGGAACCGCCAGCATAATCAGCTTCGGGTCCAATTGATGGAGACGTGCGTTATACCAGAAGCTAATATTTTGGGAAACTTGAAAATACATCGCAATAGCAGCAGACACACTGCTCAGAAATGTCCCAATAAGCGTCCCTAGAATCGCCAATCGAACAGGTGACAGTCCCCCTGGCAATAGCGAAGCTAGCCCGAATACAATCACGATACTTAACGCCGAGCCAGCAAAAGAGGCCATAATCATAGCCATCATCGAGGAATATGGTGCAATAACCATGCAAACAGTTACCGCGAAAGCGGAGCCATCAGATATGCCCATGATGGAAGGGGATGCCAGATAATTCCTAGTCATCCCCTGCATGAGAGCGCCCGACACCGCTAGGAAAGCGCCGACGAGCAGCGCCCCAATAACCCTAGGTAGTCTAGCATGCATGATAATTTGATGATCAACATTGCCAGGATCAAAGTGGACAAAAGCCTCGATAATCCGGCTAAAATCAATACTTTTGGCCCCATACGTAATGGACAGCACGATCGTAAAAAACACGGCGAAAGGTGCTGCCAATAAGATGAGGGTTGGTGCGGGAACTCTCCATTTCATAGCGCTACACTCACTTTACTTTGCTCCAATTAATTTAGAGCCATTAATTGCTTCTAAGAATTTAATTTTGCTGTAAGCTGTACCACCTTGTAAAAGTGGATCTACAAGATTCGTATATAATTGACCATTCTTAACGGCATTAATATTTTTGAAAATAGGGTTGTTCTTCAGATCCTCAAATACCTTCGGTGTATCCTTATTCTCTTCCTCAGAGAACTCCACGATTAAGTAATCCGGGTTCATCTCGGAAAGCTTTTCAAGTGAAATATTAGCTTGTGCTTTCGCCGCTTTTACTTCCGCTGGAACGGTTGCACCTAATTCGGCATAGATAGATGGATTAAAGAAGACATCTTCCGGATAGATGAACAAGCTGCCTGAGCGAACGCGAAGTGCCAATACCTTCTTATCTTTGAAAACAGGACCGATTTTTGCTTTCAAGGCTGCTGAATCTGTTTTGTACTTATCTAATACTTGCTTCGCTTTATCTTGTTTACCTGTCAGTTCGGCAAGCAAATTTAAGTTGTTTTCCCAGTCCGTTGCAATGTGGGAGACTGGAATCGTTGGCCCGATCTTGGAGATTTTCTCAATCGTCTCCGCCGGGAATTTCGTACTCATGAGAATGACATCTGGCTTCAATTTCAAAATCGTTTCAAGGTTCGGCTGTGCTTTCTCGCCTACACCCTCCGATTTATCCGTAATTGGCGCGAATACCGCTGGGAATTTACCGCCAACCGTTAATGCACCCACGGGCTTCACATCTAGCAGCAAAGCATCTTCCAAAGACTCGAGTGCACCTGTAATGACGATTTTGTCCGCTTTTGCAGGAACGGTAAATTCTTTGCCAACGTATTTAATGACCCTTGGTCCTGAAGGCGTTGCTGCGGGAGCGGCTGTTGGAGCTACTGTAGGCGCTACCGTACCTGCTGCTGCAGGGGCCGTTTCTGTTTTCCCCCCGCCACATGCCGTCAACCCTAATAGAACCAATGTCGTAATACCGATCGTTGCTAACTTTTTCATTTTTCTTAAATCCCCTCTCTATCCACTACGAATGATAATCATTCTCATTAAATTATAAAAGAAGTTGCCCATGCCGAACATGGACAATATACGGAAAATCTCATGTACGATTGTCACATAAATGCTCACGAAGATCCTGAATCATGCGCTCCATGGCATAGGCAGAGTACTCTCGCCACGGATCCGAAGAGATGAGGTGAACCCGATTTCTACGTACAACTTTTAAATCCTTCCATACCATGGACTTTCGGATTCGCTCCCAATGCTGCAAAGTCTCAGATTCCTGCCTGATATTGAGCATCAAGTGATCCATATCTAATTGAGCCATCTCCTCGAGCGTTAAGCAGTGATTAGCCTGAAACTGCTCTAACCCGCGTGGTGCCTGCAAAGCCAGATCTTCAAACACATCTCGCATCCCGCGTGTCGGAAATAGAAAGAAGCTATCGCCAAGTAGGCTGACAAATAATACGGTGTCACCCTGCAACTCTTCATCCAATTGTTCTCGCACCAATTTTACTTTGCGATTATAGCTATCTATCCAAACAACAGCTTCATCTAAAGCACCAACGATCTGCGCTGTTGCGTGGAGCTGTTCTTGCCAGGTTTTATCATACAACGGGATGATATGTACGGGCGCTATTTGTGACAACCGCTCCTTCTCCTGCACTTGCAGTTGGTCCGTACTAAGGATGTAATCCACTTGGCTGTGTGCCAAGACGTTCACGTTCGTCTCCCAATCCTCATTAAACCGATACCCACTCAAGTGCAAAGGGATATCTGTCCGATAGTTATTATAATAGTAGGAACTCCATTTGGGGTGTAAGGGAGCGGCGAAAGGCATGATTTTGAGCGCAAGCAATTGTCCTAGCACGGCCACAGAATAGGCAACAATTCGTTGTCGGCGGTTTTTCAAATAAACAGTCGGCGAGACACCAACCTCTTTCTTAAACATGCGGCTAAAATAAAACTCATCATTGTAGCCCACTTGGTAGGCGACATCCTTCAAACGTACATCGGTATGCAGCATAAGCTGCTTCGCCATGTTCACCCTGACTTCCGTCAAATAGTCGATGGCTGTTTTACCGTATGTCTTTTTGAATAAACTCACGTAATATTTCGGACTAATTTCGGCCATCCGCGCGAGCTGTTCAATCGACATACTTTCCCTAAAATTAGCCTCAATATAGCTCTTCGTACGATCCATAGCGGCGCGTGAGTCCAATTTGGCATTCTGACGTATGTGCGTCATTACCCAGTATATCAATTCTAAAAAAACAGGCTGACCTCGAAATCGCTCTACCGCACTTTCACTTCGACTGCACAGACAGAGTTGCTCACAGAGCTGATTTAGTGTGCTCTCGATATGAATAGGCAGCTCACCCAAAAGTGGAAAAATCACTTCTTTGTCCGAAGTATCGCCATGAATATCAAATGTAATTAAATACAGTTCCGACTTCTGTCCCTCACAAAAGCCTATGGTTTGGCCCGGCGCTACGACATGTACCGTGTCCGACTGCATACGATAGGTTTGCAAATCTATTCTCAAATCGCCTTCACCTTGCTTGACAACCATCATGCAATAGGAAGACATAAACTGCTGTGTCAATTTCCCCTCTTGAACGAGCTGGGCAGTACGGAATTTAAGCCATGTATGATCAAGGCAAAGGAACGTGTCTTCATCTTTAGTACATACTTCAGACAAGATAGCAGCCCCTTTCTTTTTGTGTAAATGAGAATCATTATCAATATAAAATTTAGCACACAAAGAGAAGGCCTGTCAACGCTTTACGGACCTTCTTGTCGTTACAATTGGGGTGGATCTACACGTTCTCATCTGCGCTCGCAACCGAGAAATCAGCACAAGAAAAAGCCGCCATCTTCCGATGTGCGGCTTGTCCATGTTTAGATAACAGCTGATGCCGAGAAAGCTTGAATGGCTTGCTTTAATTGCGCATTGGCTACGGGGTTCTCCGTGAGCCCTTTGTCGGATCGAATTGACTGAAGCACATGGAGCAACAAGCCTTCCGGCATATCCACATCATCCGTATTGGCAGTTAGCGCAACAATCACATCCAAATCCGGTATAACAAATATGCGTCTGCCACCTGAACCCGATGCATAGAAAACATCCATTTCTTTGCGGCTTCCTCTTACGATTCCTTTGGCAAGCGTTTTGGACCACCAATAGTAGCCGTACGTGCCTCGGGTACCGTTACTATAATTCAAGTGAATCCGCTTTGCCAATGAAGTACGAATCCAGGCTTGGGGAATAATTGATTTCCCTTCCCATTGCCCTTCTTTGAGATAAAGCAAGCCTATCTTAGCCATATCTTCAAGTGTTAAAGCAAGCGCCCAAGCACCGATTGTCATTCCGTTGTGGTCATGGTTCCAGCTCACATTTGTAATGCCTAGCGGTTCGAATAACCGTGACTTGGCATAGTCCAACATGGTCATCCCCGTAACCTTTTCAAGCACAGCCGAGAGTAAGTGCGCATCTCCGTTAGAATAATTGAACACTTCACCTGGTTCATGTTTGACAGGACGGTCTAGGATATACTGGATCCAATCCGGTTCATGCATCATTTCGTTCGATGAGTGCTCCTGATAATTATCCCAAGAGAGGCCTGAAGTCATACTAAGCAGATGCTTTAATCGAATCTTAGACTTTAAGGGATCTTTCTCTAACTCTGGGAAAAATACAGCTAGACGCTGCTCTGGACTTTTCAGCTTACCTTCTGCTAAAGCAATACCGACTAGTGCCGATGTTACACTCTTCGTTACTGATTTCATATCTTGCGGAATTTCCGCTTGAATTCCTTCTTTATAAGCATCCGCAACCAACACACCATGACGAATAATGGCTACACTATGCACACCTTGTTTATCAAAAACCTCGAAAGTCTTAGCTAGCGTTGCCGAGAATATACCTTGTGCTTCGGGCGTTGAAGTTGGCCAGCCCTGTGTTGGCCAAAGATCTGCAGGATGGGATACTGTTCCATATCCACTTTGAGGTGGACTAGTTACATTCGTTAACATGTAATCGATCCTTCCGATTTAAATTAACCCCTATATCTCCTAAATATACGAGAAAAATGTGATGTAATTATAGCCGAAAGCTTAAAGGAACCTTTAATTCAGCTGAAAGTTTCCTGAAAATCGAACTTGTAAACGCTCTTATGTTACAATCTTATGACATATGCTTTAAAAGCCATTCTGCGGAGGTTACCTATGCGTAAATTAATCTTTTTTATCGGCCCTGCAGGTGCGGGCAAAACAACACTAGCAAAAGCTTGGGTGCGCCGACATGGCGGAGCTTTCTTGGATATGGACACCTTGCTGCGCCCTGCCGCGGAAGCGATCATGACGCTTGCCGGGCAAGACCCAAGCGACCGGGATTCACCGTTTTACAAGGCGCACTGCCGAGATTTAGGATATCGCATCACCATGGACGCGGCTCTGGAGCAGTTATCCGTTGGGCAAGATGCCGTCGTGATCGGCCCTTTTACAAGAGAGCAAGGGGAGCCGCTGTGGCTGGAAGGAGAGTTGGCTCGTATCGGAGCAACGGTACATGATGTCACCGTTAGGGTGATATATGTGTATTTGCCGAGCGAGGAGGCTTACAAGGAGCGTATTCGTGTAAGGGGATCAGCTTTAGATGTGTGGAAGCTAGAGAATTGGCAACAATTCCGACCCGCGCTGCAGCGCAGAGAGGTATCGTGGCACATAGCACCGTCGTCGCTCATGTACTGGGACAATTCGCAGCCGGTTTCGGAGGCAAGGGAGGCGGAGTTGGCTTCGTTTATCCTTGCTTGATCGGAGGATAGTTCGACTTACAGCGCATAGCAGCTCGACTTTCACTTCTGTAACTCGAATTTTTCGACTTACAGCGCACCGAAGCTCGCTTTTCACTTCTGTAACTCGAATTTTTCGACTTACAGCGCACCGAAGCTCGCTTTTCACTTCTGTAACTCGAATTTTTCGACTTACAGCACGCAGCAGCTCGCTTTTCACTTCTGTAACTCGAATTTTTCGACTTACAGCACGCAGCAGCTCGCTTTTCACTTCTGTAACTCGAATTTTTCGACTTACAGCACACCGAAGCTCGCCTTTCACTGCTGTAACTCGAATTTTTCGACTTACAGCACGCAAAAAAGCGTCCACTCCCAAGAGTGAACGCCCTCACAACCTCATCTATTCTCACGTATCGTGCGGAACGTGCCAGCTGGCAAACCAAGCCCATTCAACAAGTTGGCCTCTGTGTAATTGGTCCAAGCATATCTCGCCCTCGTTGGCTTCGCGACTGCTGGATGCCACAGCACAACCGTGCTGCCATCGATGCTCGCCTCTGCTGCCACGAAAGGCCCCTCCGCTTCAGCAAGCTGGAAGCCGATGAGCCGTTCGCTCCCCTCAGCGAGCGCCAATCCGCCTTCGGTATGATCAAAATGGAGCACAACCCGCCCCTCCTCGATCTGCAGCTCGCGGTATACAGGCCCTGAGCTAGTGAGCTCGCGCGCGTAGACATGCTCCAAGACTGTTAAAGCGAGCCTGTACCCCACCGCACGCTTATCCCGCGGATGAATGTCATCGCGCTCGCCGCAATCCAAGGCAATCGCCATCCCCGTATGTGGGATACGCTCATTCACCATTGTTTGGGATTCGCGAAGCAGCGCCCACTCGTCCCCATCGGGATTACCTTCATAGCTAAATGAAGGAAGCTGCACGAAATGGAAGGGAAGATTGTCCTTTTGCCAGAGTGACCGCCAATAGTCGATAAGTCCTGTCAGCAGCTTGTCATACACGTCCGCTCGTTTAACATCGCTCTCCCCTTGGTAGAACAGGAAGCCCTTTAAGCCGTAAGGTGCGATTTTGAGCAGCATCGTCTCATATACACCACAAGGCCTCATGGGCGTATGTGGATTCGTAGGAGGCGGCCACGGATAGCCCCCTAACTCTTCTATGGTAGCCCCTGCTGCTTTGCGCTTCTCATAATCAGCAACCGCTTGATCATAAGCTTGCCCAATACGCTCATAGGCGACCCAATCAAAATCCTTGATCTGCTCGGCAAACGTATCCAGATACACCTGCAGCTCTGGGTACTGTTGAATCGTTGCTTCATTTACCCAACAAGAAGCCGAGGTACCGCCCCAATTGCAGCCAATGATGCCAATCGGTATCCCCTCAGAAGCCTGAATATGCTGGGCAAAATGATAAGCAACTGCCGAAAAGTCCGGCACATGCTCAGGCAGCGCCTTTTTCCAAGAAGCGTTCATCGGTGTTTCTATGGCAGGGTTAGCCCATTCCACGCGGGGGACATCGAAGTAACGTATAAGCGGAAAATGAGCTTCCGCGATGTCCGCCTGCGCGTGATCTGTCTCCCTTACCGGCCACTCCATGTTAGATTGACCGCCAGCTAGCCAAACGTCCCCAAAGTAGACATCTTGGATTTCCATTAGTAGCTGCCCCTCCGAGCTAACGGTTAAGATATGAGGACCTCCCGCTTCGGATGCGGGCAATATCACCTGCCACTTGCCGTTGGTAATGAGGCTATGTACCTGCTGTCCTTGGCACACCAAGGTAACGCTCATCCCCTCAGGGCCCCTCCCCCATATCGGATTCTCTTGATTTCGCTGCAATATCATTCCTTCAGAGAAGATCGCGTGCAGCTGAAAGCGTTTGCTCATTTTCACACCTCGTTACCTGTATTTGGTTAAAAGATAGCTTCTTTCTCCTTACCATGATACATGATTTGGCTGATGATGAACGTCCTTTTTTTGCACAAATCAGGCTGAATGACGTTATTATTTCTCAAAAATCTAATAAACAGGTTGTTTAAATAACCTACAGGTTATACAATAAAGAAAATATGCACGTAAAGTTGAGGTTCCCCCTATGCAAATTGAGGTTACATCCAAAAACATGCCCTTCCTGGAGTGCTTCTCCTCGGAGACTCGTGTGAAAATGATTGAATTACTAGGTGAAGAGCCATTAAATATTAAACAGCTTTCCCAGCGACTAGAGATTTCGTCGGCCATTGTGACCAAGCATATCCAGAAGCTGGAGCAAGCTGGCATCGTGCGTTCGGAGAATGTGACTGGTGTGCGCGGTACACAGAAGATTTGTTACCTGCAGCTGGATCAAGCCACTCTTCAGTTTAGGTCGAAGAAGCCCTATGAGCTTCCAACCACGACGGTTGCGATTCCCATCGGTCAATACTCGGCCTTTGATGTGAAACCAACATGTGGCTTGGCTTCCCCAACCCAACTGATCGGGGTACTGGATGATCCACGGTATTTTGCCGATCCGCAGCATGTACAAGCAGGTATTCTCTGGTTTGGCAGCGGTTATGTGGAGTACCGTATCCCGAATTTTTTCCACAGCAATCAGAAGCTTCGTACACTGGAAATCTCATTCGAAATTTGCTCGGAAGCTCCTGGCTTTAATGAGAATTGGCCCTCTGATATTTCTTTTTCGATCAACGACAAGCCACTTGGACAGTGGACCTGCCCTGGTGATTTTGGCAAACATAGAGGTGTACTCACTCCAGATTGGTGGGGAAATGGCAATACACAGTATGGTTTGCTAAAAATCATTACGGTGAATCCGCAAGGCTCATTTCTGGATGGCACACAAATATCGTCCACCACGATTCACGACCTAAATATTACATTTTCGCAGGATATTCATTTCCGCCTTGCCTCCTTGGAAACAGCAGCGAATTGTGGCGGTGTTACCCTCTTCGGCAAACAATTCGGCAACTACGCACAAGATATCATTGTCACGATGCAAGAGGATAAGTAGCAGGCTAACTGGCAGCAAAAAAGACCCCTTATTCCCCTCAATAAAACGGGAGGAATCGGGGTCTTGGCTTTTTCTACACATTCGCATACGAGAATTGCAAACCATCTTGAATCGGAAGGTAATGATGCTCCGTTTCCAAAATCGCATCCAAGGTACGCAATACATCTGGTTGTTGGTGACGTCGTTGTACATTTTTTTTCAACTTGAGCAAAACGGACTGATTCGCGATGACGTCGAGCAATTGTTTTTTCATCTCAGCGGCGTTCTTTACTTCGACAGCAGCACCAATCCCCACGAGGTACGCGGCGTTGGCCTGCTCCTGCCCAGGAATCGGCTTGTACAGCATCATGGGCAGCTCCAACGCGAGCGCTTCGGATACGGTAAGCCCACCTGGCTTCGTCACGATTAGGTCAGACAGCGCCATAAGCTCGTGCACATGGTCGACGAACCCTGTCACCATAACGTGATGATGCGTGTTCGAGCCGCCAAGTTCCTCCTCCAAATGCTGCTTCAGCTTCTCGTTGCGTCCGCAGACGAATACAAATTGCACAGGCACTGCCAGTTCATCCGATTGCAGCACCGATTTGAACGATTTTCCGATCAGGCCGTGCCCCCCGCCCATCACAAGCACCGTTGGCATGTTGCGCTGCAAACCGTATTTATCGCGAAGTTCGGAGCGATTGTACGATTGTGTGAATGGCATCCGAATCGGAATGCCGGTCACGACGATGCGCTGCTCCGGGATCGCATACTTCAGAAGCGCCTGCTTCACATGCTCTGCCCCGACCAGATACTTATCCGTCCCTGGATGAATCCAGTAGCTGTGATCGGTATAGTCCGTGATGACCGTCACGGTCGGCACGATCGTAAGGCCGTTGCATTTTAGATAAGACATAGCAGCCGCAGCCCCTGGGAACGTACACACAACTTCCGTGGGTGCTTCCTCTTCTAACAAATCCAGCATCCGGTCGGTGCTGAAAGACTTCATTCTTTTGAACAAATGGGATAACGCGGTGTCATGTCTGGTCTTCTTGTAGAGAAAACCATATACGGAGGGCAAGCTTTTTACCCATTGCATATAACAGTACTTACCGAACCCATGCAAATACGGATGTGTCCACGCCAAATAGTCGACGACTTTCACTTCCATATCAGGTCTATACATACGTACAGCTTCAAGTATCGCCTGCGCTGCTTTGTTGTGCCCATCCCCAAGACTGCCCGTTAGTATCAGAAGCTTCCCTTTTCTTCTCATTGCTTTAGTCCCCTTTCGAGCTCATCTTGTCGCGCACCAGCAGCTATCGATCCTATCGACCACGCTCTCCTACTTTTACTAACTACATAGACGACGCACTCAGCTACAAGCACTGCACCCACGATATCCATAATCACATGTTGTTTAACGAACAGAGTCGACGCAATAATTAACACTGCCATACCCGCCGTTATGATTTTGTAGCGTATTGCTATAGGTACTGAACGGAGATAGGCTCTCATCATCAGATAGGCCGTTAGTACGTGTGTGCTGGGAAAACAATTAAACGGTTCATCGGAGCTGTACACCCATTGCACTGTCCGAAGCAACCAATCACTACCTGCAAGGTCCGGCCGCGGCACTGTTGTCTGATATATAGCATAGACGCTATAACATAAAAGCAAACCTATGATAAATTCTACGAGTGTTTGAAGGTAATTCGAGCGATCTCGATACGCTAAATATAAGAAGCCTACGGCAAGAAAGCCATACCAACCTAAATACGGAACCACAAAGCCTTTGATAAAAGGGATCTGCCGATCCAGATCAGTCATTAAACTGTACGCTGTTCCTGTGTCTTGATTTAAATGTATATAAATGAGCCCTACTAATGGGATCAAAAGAAGTCCGCTGCACGCTAGCAAATAGGACATCCAAGCTTTTGTTCTCATGCCAAATCCTCGCTCTCCTCTACGTTACCTTTATCATAAAGGAGTAAGGCTTTTTAAAGAACACCCCAAGGTACTGTCTTTCGTTAGCCAAAGGTCGTGATAAAACCTAGACTAAAGACGGAGTTGTCCACGTTCTTAGAAGCATATAAGAGAAGCTAATGTTCCATTTCATATTACAGTAGTATTACGAAAACATTACAACATAATACAGCATACCAAATCACACGCGGAAAAGCACATCCTTCGGCATCAAATAGCATAATCCCGCTCCACCAGCTCTCTCCTACCGATCGCGCAATGATAAGTATTCGTAGGCGGCCTCGTGAATAAGGGGCACATGATTCTCCATTTGTGGATAAGTTCAGTTGTGGATATGTGTATAAGCAAGAAAGAATCTTATACACAGCCTGATTTGTGGACATGTTGATATTGTGGGTAAGTTTGGGGATAAGTGTGCTATGAGGCATTATGAGAGTGAAAAGAGGGGCCAAAAGAGGGAGAGAGCTAGGTTGCATCGGTGCGGTGTGCAGAGGTAATGAAGAATGGTTAGGCTGCGTGGAGCCTGAGGGGTTGCTGGGCTGGTGCAGCATAGAAAAAAGTCATCGTAGGTGGGGGTAGTAATATACGTGATATAAGGTAAAAAGGCTAGAGGTGCGTGCATTTCTGGGGGTATTAAAGGAGATGGATATGTAGGTGAGAAAAAGAGGGAGGATTGAAGTCTCAAGCGCGGCGTCTCTGCTTGCTGTTACTTGCTTGAGTACATATATTGTGCGCAAGCGCGGCGCCTCGGCTGGCTGTTACCTGCTTGAGCACATATATTGTGCGCAAGCGAATCTTCGCAACTGGCTGTTAACTGCTCGAGCACAAATACTGTGCTCAAGCGCGTCTTCGCAGCTGGCACTTACCTGCCCCTCCCGCGGCCGCGAACACGCTTTATTTTAAAAACTGATCCGTCGAACCCGTCGCTACAAAATCACTCAGCTTCAGCAGCTGCTTCTTCCCTATGTTGCCAGTTATCGTATGGGTTGTAGGCTTCTCGGCCTTAGGATCGTCGACGATTCTTTTCACATAATCACCTGTGAGCAGGTTATAGTCCTCTTCGTCACCGGTTTTCTCTGTCATCGTCCCCGTAAAATAAGATCCAAGGGTAGCGCCGATCAAGTACCAGTCCCCATTTTGAAATCTGAACCGATAATTTCCATACCACCTGAAGTTACTTCCCCCATAGAAACTGACGACAATGGAGCCTCTATCGATAAAAATACTGTCGAGTGGATCGCCCCATATCCCGCCTTCATCGGCTTTTAGAATCGCCTTTTCTGCAATAATGGAGCGTGTATACGTACTGTCCCTATTGCCAAAACCAATCAAAAGCGCCCTATCCGGTGCTTCCTCTTTCTTGGCCTCTATCTTTTCGATGACCATGGCGACGTCCTGGATGCCGTCTTTGTTCAAGTCACCTTCCACGCTGTCCGCACTATTCTGTCGAACCAGCAGCTGCCACCCTGGGGGAATAAGCGAGGTTACATCCTTAACCTCATTAACCTTTGGTGCTGCACTCTCCATTTGCACGCTGATAGGAGCTGTTGACTCACTTGGCATCGCACTCGGTTCAACGGTTGTAGGCTCTGCCGCTTGGCACGCGGACAAACCGACCATGAAAGTTACTACCATGAAATAAACCACGACCTTCAAATCCTTATGCTCCTTTCAACGCCTCACAGTTGGTCTCATTATTTTCGATAGTGGCGTAATCCTTTTACTAACCCGATGATAACCAACAGGAGCCCCACTATGGCTGTGCCGATCGGATAGGCTAATGGGAACAGAAGAGATGGCCAAACAAATAAAATGTTACTATGATATCCCAAGCTGAATGGCGAAGCTGACGTAATATTAATCATATTGATCCTCTGCGGCACCTCATTCAGCTCATCATATGTGAAGCGGTCCTCTTGAACCTGACCTTGGCTATCGATACTTAGTATGCGCCATGACAGATTTTTATCCGGAGTAAATGCCGTCCCAGAGATTCGTTGAATGATGACGAACTTCTCTATCCCTTTCTCCTTGACTGTCAAAACGCCAAAGTAGCCATGGTACCGATTATCATCTAAAAAAAATGGCCGAACTAGGACCGGCCCCTCCACCGACCAATCCTTGTGATTAATCGTCATGTGTAAATTCGCTTGTTCACGGGTGGATGTATTGAATTCGCCTGCTTGAAACTGGTCTGCAATTTCTATTCTCTGACCTGCCCATTTATATGTTCTCGTGTAAGTGAGTCGATCCGCACTGGTTTCTTGATTCATGCTCACGTAATCTGCCATGGTCTGAATGGTTTTTGTTTCTTTGCCGTCTGATAAATCATTTTCCACAGACATATGATCAACGGGGATCGGGGTACCTCTGCCAAGAATTTCAACCTTACCTAATTCCATAAAATTCACATAGATATGCTCAAATTTAAACTGATGGTTTACACGACTCCCAATATACTTCTCTTTCCCCGCTGCATACAAAGGTTTGGCAGAGAGTATTACAAGTATCACACCTAGCATAAGCGGCATTAACCTCATCCATTTCATGCTTTCATCTCCCGACTTTAACAGCATAGTCATTCCCCTTTCTTTCTATGTTACACCTGTTCTAGACGCTTTCACCCTCCCGTTTACGTCAATATTTTGAAATATTTTCCACATTTTCTAAAGAGTCACGCCTTGACTATAAAAAAGAAGAAGCCGCGTTCGCGGCTTCTTCTTTTGCTGGAGAAACTCCCGTATTATCGGGTGACTTCATCTAATCTAGTTTCAAATGATTCCACGGCTCGTTCTTCCCCATACATCTCATTCAAATGATTCACATGCGCCATTCCCCAGTCATTCATTGCCTGTAAGACAGTAGCCATTCCTTGGCCATATTCGGTGATGGAATACTCGACTTTAGGCGGTATTTGAGAATAGATCTTCCTGTGAACAATATCGTGATATTCTAACTCCCGTAATTGTTGAGTAAGCATCTTTTTCGTTATATCTGGAATTTCTTTTTGAAGTTCGCTAAATCGCAACGTGCCCTTAGAAAAAAGGTGGAACAAAACAACAGGCTTCCATTTGCCAACAAGGATTTCTAACACAGTTTCCAATTTACAATGCGTATGCGCTGTTTCCATTTGAATCCACTCCCTCGCGTTTATTGAGGTATCTTTGTGCAAACTAGGTTTATTTCGAGTGACTACTACGCTGTATCGTCCCTAGGGAACATTATACGTCTACATACTTACTTAATTCAAGTAAATAATTTTTTTGTTACAGTTTTTTTGTACTACTTGCTACACTTGGACACTGGTAAAATACAAAAAAAATAACACTTCGATTAGAAGTGTCATTTTCATTGCAAGATTCATATGATTATTGAGCTTGTACGATCTCTCTACCCTTATATGAACCGCAGTTTTTGCAAACATGATGCGCTTTTTTAAGTTCAGCACATTGTTCACACTTCACCATTCCTGGCACAGCCAGTTTAAAGTGAGTACGGCGCTTATCGCGACGTGTTTTGGACGTTCTCCGTTGAGGAACTGCCATAGTCAAAACACCTCCAGTTACATTTAAATAAATCAACAAGAGATATCATAGCCTTATCAAGGTGCTTTGTCAATGCTGTGACCCCTGTTAACTTCGCGATCTTCGCATTTTTTCGACTTTATTTTCACTTTGAAAGCTTAACCGCTGAAATTAATAAGAAAATAGGCCGGCGTGTTTCGTCTCTCATTTCGGGATATTGATCCAATGCTTCTTGCGTCGGTTGCGGTTCTGCGAGCTTCGTTATTTGGAATCCAGCATCAATAAGTGCATTCATATAAGTAGCTAGCGTTCGATGATACTTCACCACATCATGATCTAGAAATCTAGCGACTCGCAGACCTTCATCTTGATAATCATCGACGGGCCAGTGCATCCGCTCGCCTTCCGGGCCATAGTGCCAATCTTGCGCAGCACGCGCGGTAAAGACTGGATGTTCAACGGAGAGTACGAAAGTGCCTCCGTCCGCAAGACAGTGCTGTACTTGACGGCAAACCGCCTCAAACTGCTCGACGTAGTGAAGAGCCAATGAACTGACGGCTACATCAAATTCACCCGCCGCGAAGTCGATATCCTCAATTGCCAGCCTATGATATTCGATACCCGTATCGTTATTATTCGCTCTGGCATAGGCCAGCATTTTCTCCGAGAGATCAACTCCAACTACGGACTCCGCTCCTTGCTCACGGGCATACTTGCAATGCCAACCATAGCCGCATCCAAGATCAAGAACACGTTTACCTTGAAGCGTGGGCAGCATCGTACGAAGGACAGGCCATTCCCCAGCTGCACTGAGGCCACCCATGGAACGAGGCATCTCGCTGTATTTTTCAAAAAATCCAAGCTCATCGTATTTATTCTGTTTCATGGCATCCATGACTCCTCATTTGAATTTATGGTATGATTTGCTAAAATGGACGAACGCACTAGAAGCTGTATTTACCACAGTTTACAATATAATGCCTTTTCAACTCAAAGAATGCTCAGAAGTGGGTGACTTCCCTTGTTCAAGATCTTACTTATTGAAGATGATGCAACCTTGTTCGCCGAGATCAAAGAGCGTTTGGCCCAATGGTCTTACGAGGTTCATGGCATCGCCGATTTCAATAAAGTAGTTGAGTCCTTTATCGTACTGAAGCCTGATCTCGTCATTATTGATATTCAACTGCCCAAATTCGATGGCTTTCATTGGTGCCGAATGATTCGCACGCATTCCAATGTGCCGATTGTTTTCCTCTCTTCGCGCGACCATCCTACCGATATCGTGATGTCCATGCAGCTTGGAGCAGATGACTTCATCCAAAAACCTTTTCATTTTGACGTACTCATCGCAAAAATCCATGCCATTCTCCGTCGTGTCTACAATTACAGTACAGAGCCAATGAAATTGAAAACATGGTGTGGTGCTACGATTGATTTTGAAAAAAACATCGTTCTTCATGAGTCTGGTTCTTCCATAGAACTAACCAAGAATGAGATTTACATCTTAAAGCTTCTCATCGAGCGTAAGAATATGATCGTCAGCCGTGAAGACATCATCAACAGCTTATGGAATGACCAGCGTTTTGTAAGTGATAATACGTTGACGGTAAACGTAAATCGGCTCAGAAAGAAGCTGGACGAGCTCGATTTGGGCCGCTTTATAGAAACGAAGGTCGGTCAGGGCTATATGGCAACCGAAGAGTCTCCTCACTATGAGTAAAACATTTCTGATGGAGCGAATAAGCTGGATTGGGATGTTCCTATTCGGCCAATGCCTTCTGCTGCTTATTGCGTATCTCGACCTCTCCATTCCGCTCCAACCGATGCTGTACATCGTTTTCTTATCCACGATTCTGTTCATTATCTTCTTAATCATTCGCTATCACAAGGAGACGGCTTTTATCAAGCGGTTAAATGACTGGGAAACCAGCCTTGACGTCTCTGGTGTCGCCGATGCAGCAAGTCCCTTCGAGAAGATCATGGAATCGGCCTTAGTCCATCAAACCGAGCGCCTCCATCAGACGGCCTCTCGGCAGCAAATCGCCCTGGAACAGGAGAAAGATGAGCTGTTGTCTTGGATCCATGAAGTGAAGACACCACTCACTGCCATGCATTTGATGATTAGCCGTTTGGAGAATGATCCGATGCGAGCATCCCTAACCTTTGAATGGCTGCGCATTCATCATCTTCTCGACCAACAGCTTCACCAACTTCGACTTCCCTCGATTGAAAATGATCTCTATATTGAAAAGGTAGACATCGAAAGTCTCCTCTATATGGAGCTTAAATCCTTACAATCTTGGTGCATTCAAAAAGGTATGGGGTTTGACGTTCATTTGAACGTAACCCAAGTGTTGAGCGACGCCAAATGGCTCGCTTTTATCCTTCGTCAGATCTTAACGAATGCAGTAAAATATAGCGACAAACCCGCTTCCGATATCATCGTAAAAAGCTTCTTGGTCCAAGAGCGTACGATGCTAGAAATATCCGACTCCGGTCGTGGGATTGACCCTAAGGATCTGCCCCGTATCTTCGATAAGGGATTCACCTCTACGACCTGGCACCAAGACAGCGCCGCGACAGGCATGGGCTTGTATTTGGCGCAGAAAGCCGCACACACGCTGCACATCCAGCTGACTGTACAATCTGAGGTTGGTGTAGGAAGTACGTTCACCCTCGCCTTCCCACAGCCCAACGAACTCTTGCGGATTACAGGCATGTGACAATAATGTCACATGCCTTTCTACTTTGTTCGGTGAATCGAAGGATAAATGCCGTGCAGCTTTTTATAATAAAGCTATCATGTGAAGGAGTGTGTGGCTTATGTCCATCTTACAAGCTGTTAAAATCCATAAAAGCTTCGGCAATAAACATAACAAACAAGAAGTATTACGGGGTCTAGATATAACCATCGAGAAAGGGGAGTTCGTCAGCATCATGGGTCCATCGGGATCTGGGAAAACGACACTGCTCAACGTGCTCTCCTCTATTGATAAAGTGAGTCATGGCTCCATTCAAATTAACCAAACAGAAACAACGAACATGATAGAAAAGCAATTGGCTGAGTTTCGGAAGCATCATCTCGGTTTTATTTTTCAGGATTATAATTTGCTCGATACGCTAACTGTGAAAGAAAACATCCTGCTTCCTTTATCCATTACGAAGATCTCTAAAGTAGAAGCTAATCAAAGGTTTCATGACATTGCGACAGAGCTTGGCATTTATGAGTTGAAGGATAAGTATCCAAACGAAATATCCGGTGGGCAGAAACAGCGAACGTCCGCGGCTAGAGCGTTTATTCATGATCCTTCTATTATTTTCGCGGATGAACCAACGGGTGCCCTGGATTCCAAATCAGCTTCCGACATGCTCAACAAGTTAAGTGCACTGAATCAAAGCAGACAAGCAAGCATTGTGATGGTCACCCATGATTCCGTTGCAGCCAGCTATAGCAGCAGAGTTATTTTCATTAAAGACGGGCAGATCTATTCCCAAATCTATAAAGGGCAAGAAACGAGACAGGCTTTCTTTCAAGATATTATGAAAACCCAAGGTGTGCTGGGTGGTGTGCAATATGAGTATTAATCATCTTATCCTTCAAAATCTAAAGGCCAATATCAAGCATTACTACCTATATGTGTTTGCCTTGATGTTTAGTGTTGCGCTATATTTCGCTTTCGTCACCTTACAATTCGATCCTGCGCTAGATGCTGCAGAAGGTACGATTAAAGGCGCAGCTTCCATGCGTGCAGCCTCTATTTTACTTATTGCGATTGTGACGATCTTCAACTTGTATGCTAATAACATTTTTGTGAAAAGACGCAGTAAAGAAATCGGACTTCTGCAGCTCATCGGCATGACGAAGGCGAAAATCTTTCGTATCCTTAGCGTCGAAAACTTCATCCTATACTTCGGTTCTCTCGTCGTTGGGACGTTCATCGGATTCTCCGTATCTAAGCTCATTCTCATGGTCTTATTTCAACTTACAGGGGTAAAAGCGAATGCATCGCTCCACTTTTCGTTGCAAGCGTTCCTGCAAACCATTGTTGTTTTCAGTGCCGTTTACTTATTCATTCTACTGGTCAATTATTTGTTCATTCGCAGGCAAACAATTCTTTCGCTGTTCCATGTAGCAACCTCAACGGAAGCCAAAGTAAAGCAGATGTCGAGGACCGAAGTAACCCTTGGGTTTATTGGGCTATGTCTCGTTATCCTAGGCTACTACGTATCTTCTAAATTGTTTTCAGGAAACATGACGACGGCACCTGAATTATTGAGTGGAATGCTCTTCATACTTGCTTCGGTGATCATCGGTACTTATTTATTCTATAAAGGGTCTGTCCGTTTAATTTTGAATGTGATTCGTAAGAGGCAAAACGGCTTCATCAACGTGCAAGAGGTGCTTTCCCTCGCTTCCATCATGTATCGGATGAAATCCAACGCCTTGCTTTTGATGGTGATCACGACGGTATCTGCCCTTGCGATTGGATTGCTTTCCTTGAGCTATATCACGTACTATTCCGTTCAAAAGACAGCCGAAATGAACATGCCGAATCACTTTGGTGTGACGGAACGTCAGTATGCGGAGAGCTTTATGAAAGCCTTAGATGCCGGTGGCATTAAACATCGAGATACAACCATTGAGGTCATTCAAATTAAGATTGATCTTAGCCAAGTCATGGAATCGAAAAGTGAACTTTATATGAGTCAAGATGTCAATCGGATCGCTGTTATTAGCGAAACCGCTGCAGGAATCGATTTGACTGCGGAGCAAACCTTTTTTACCGGGGCAAACGATGAAATGCAAAAATTTCTTCAGTTCAAAGCGAATAGCCAAGCCCAATTTATCACCCTAAATAGCACCCTCCCGCTAACGAATACCGGCATTGAGGAGAGATCCTTCATCTCAAGACGCTTCTCGATGAGTAGCCTGCCTGTTGCCGTCGTAGACGAATCTGTCTTTCAGCGTTTAAAGCAGGATCTCGATCCTCGCATTCAAGGAACATCATCGCTCTATTTCGGATTTGATATCGTGGATGCGAAGGAACTCGAGAAAGCCAATCAACTTTTTCACGAAATCCAATGGGATGAGCGCGCTTCCCGTGATTCTCGCCAAGATATGGCTAGTGAATCCAAAAACAGAATGGGCTTGATCATGTTCATTGTCGCCTTCCTTGGGCTCACCTTCCTTATCACGTCTGGCTGTATCCTTTACTTCAAGCAAATGGATGAGAGCGAAGACGAGAAGGCCTCGTACACCGTTCTAAGGAAGCTAGGCTTCACCCAAAACGATCTATTACAAGGCATTAAACGCAAACAGCTATTTAATTTCGGTATCCCCCTCGTTGTCGGGCTGGTCCACAGCTATTTTGCGATTCAATCCGGTTGGTTCTTCTTTGGAACGGAGCTCTGGACACCCATGTTGATTGTCATGATCCTGTATACCATTCTTTACTCGGTTTTTGGTATACTATCAGTGCAGCATTATAAAAAGGTGATTGAGAGGGCTCTTTGATCAAAGAATGAACAACATACGACGACTACCAACCATTTTACTCATTCTTAGCCTTGTTTCTATTGGGTGTTTCGTGACCATTGCATCCTTGTTACAAGGGCAGCAGATAGCACGATTTGACAGCAGCGTGATTACATTCGTCCAAGGTATGGAACGTCCCTGGCTGACTTCTATAATGGAGCTAGTAAGCTTCATAGGTTCAACACGCGTTGTCATCGCCATTACGCTGATTTGCTTGTTTCTTTTTTACAAGTTCCTGAAACATCGCATGGAATTAATTCTGTTTGTTACCCTAATCGCGGGGACCGCAGTTTTGAATCGACAGCTCAAACTATTTTTTCAACGCGATCGCCCTACCCTTCATAGGCTTGCCGAAGAGGCAGGCTACAGCTTCCCCAGCGGACATTCTATGATCGCTTTCGCGATGTATGCATCGCTTTCTTTTCTGCTTTGGAGGCATGTACCTACCAGAAAAGGGAGGACCATCGTCCTTGTATGTAGTATCCTTATGATCCTTCTAATTGGCATAAGCCGGATTTACCTCGGTGTCCACTACCCTAGTGATGTTGTTGCTGCCTACTTCGCCAGCGGGTTCTGGTTCGCCTTGTGTGTTTGGATTTTTCAATGGTATATGGAAAAGCGATACAACCAAAAGAAACCTGCATCCGTCTAATGGATGCAGGTTTCTTTTATGTAGAACCTATTCGCTACGTTACCTTGCTCACAATTTTCAAAACCGCGTCTCGTGTCAATTTGCTGCCACCCGCAGAAAGCAGATTGAGCGTTGCATGCGCGAGCGCCAATGGCACCTTGCAGAACTTCAGCGCTGGTCCCTGCTTCAGGTCTGCGATATAAGCGTCGGCTAGTTGTAGATTACGGCGTGTGTATTGCTGCATTTCCTTGAAGCCCCAGCCTTCCGGGAAGAAGCTAACGCCACGTTTTGCATCCTCAGCTTGGTTCCGAAGAATATTGACCGCTTGCAGCCCTCGTCCGAAGGCAATAGCCTTATCACGATCCGACTGCGTGCCATCATTCCACTGCCACAGCTCAGATAACATTTCGCCAACCATACCCGCTACACTGTATGTATACCCATCCAAATCTTCTTCCGTACGGATGCTCCAGCCTTTTTGGACCCATTCCGACATTTGGAGTGACATTTTCGCAATGTATGTTTCAATAATCGGTAACGCGGTAGGCGGACACAAACGCAGCCATTCTGCAAGTCGCAGAGATACTTCCGGAAGTTGCGCTGTATAAGGCGTTAATAATTTCTGGATCGCATTAATAATATCCGAAGACTGGAATGCCCCGTGCACACCAGCTAACAGCTCTATTTTTAAAGCGTCTGCCAGTTCCTCATGATCTTCGATTTCATCAATAGCCCGCATGCACAGATAGGCAGATGCTACCGCTTCTTTCAGACCTGCATCCAAACCGCTAATCGGTATATAAAAGGTGCGGCTCGTTTGTTTTAACATGGTCATTGCATCTTTTACAGTATCGGTACTAATGGTAATTACCTCCAAGTATAAACTTACCTTTAACTTATATAATGTTACTTCATGATAACATACTTTATTATTGTTAATCCAAGCCCAACCACCAATTGTTTTATAATCTGAGCTTTATTACACAAAAGTGTCAAATTTTCAGAGAGGAGCCATCATCATTTGCAATTTATTTCAGACAGAGCAAGGAATGACACCCTTTTCTGGATATTATGTCCAAATTGTGAAAGAAATAAAATAATTGTTCCTCCATTTCACGAAAAAAAAAGCTGCCGATTCTCTTCATCGGCAACCTCTTTTACCTATTATCGCTCGTACGAGCATCTAAGATATAATCGATTCGATCCTCACAAGATGACGCGAAATCGGGTGCAGCTTCCTCTGCCATGCCACATACAGATAGCCAATACCCTTCAACCGGAAGTTGGGTATCCGTAATTTCATGGATTTGATCCTTGTCTATGCGGTATTTCATCATACTTTTTATAGCATAAGTCATACGAGCGCCATTCTCATGAACTCGCATGTAACGTATCGGATCGTCATTATTCGGTTTCATTATCGTCAAATCCATCTCATCCAATCGCTTAAAGAAATAGCTCACTTGCATCGAACGATCATATTGCAACCATGGCCCCTCAATCTTTTGCTTTTTGACAATGGCTTTACTAGTTATAAGGTCATAATCTATATAGTAAAAAATAAAATCATGCTGCCCCGGACGACGCCATACGACTTCGTAAGATAACTTCTGAACTTCGCCCTGCTCGTTATAAAACAACTGAAAATCTTCCAACTTGGCTTGTTCATCCATCCCCAGCGTGGTGGCAATCCCCTGCCAGTGATCAGAGTAATCATGTTCATTCAACTGTACGACATTCACTTGAATCCTATGCTCTTTCTCAAAGACAAGGGATTCAACGATCACATACATGAAAAATGTGAATCCACCTAGGATAAGAATACCTAGCGCCGTTCGATATAGTCGATTCAACGGTGAGATTCCCCCTCAAGTAGTATGACAGCTATAAGCAATCCACTACTTACTTGTCTGATCATCGAAGCACCAGTCCCATTCAAATTTGAAAATATTTCCCATGTGAATTAGACGCACATTACTTATGGAAAGTTGCCATTCAAATTGGTGCTGCGGGATGGTTAGATATAGACCTTAAGGTAAACAATGTACAGGAGTGAAAAATCTAAGGGAGTTGAAGCCATGTTTAAACGAATGGATGAAATTTCGATTGAGATTCCTGACATTGAGAGGCCTGACCCGAATGCCGCGGCCGCTGTACAGGAATTGTTAGGTGGCAAATTCGGTGAAATGTCCACTTTGAACAATTATCTGTATCAATCCTTTAATTTTCGTTCAAAGGAAAAGCTCAGGCCCTTTTACGATTTGATTATGAGTATTACGGCCGAAGAACTGGGCCATGTAGAGTTGGTATCACACGCGATTAATAAATGCTTAAGGGGCTCGACGAGCTATAAAGAGCCTGAACAGACACCACTAGATGTGGTCAAAGATGCTCGTCTTTCGTATCACTTTTTGGCAGGAGCGCAAGGGGCGATGCCTGTAGACTCCATGGGCCATCCATGGACAGGTGCAAATGTTTTTAACAGCGGTAACTTGGTAGAGGATCTGCTTCATAACTTCTTCTTAGAATGCGGTGCTCGTACCCATAAAATGAAAGTATATGAAATGACCGACCATCCTGCTGCCCGTGCTGTAATTGGTTACCTGCTCGTTCGTGGTGGCGTTCATGTTGTCGCATATGCCAAGGCATTGGAAGTCGCTACGGGTGTAAATGTCACTAAATTAGTCCCTATACCTTCCTTGAACAACAAACCATTTAATGAAGCAAGGAAGTATGAAGATAAAGGTGTGCATACCAAGCTTTACACGTGGAGCGACAATGACTTCACCACAATCGGCCAGATTTGGAAAGGTACCCATCCCGAAGATGGCTCCGCTTTGGAAGTCATCCCAGGTACACCGCAAGGATACCCCATTGCTGAAGCTCCGGCTGTCGATGAGGAATTTGCTCCTGGCATTTCGCCAGAGGACTTCCAACAAATCGCGGCGAGACTTAAAATGGCTGGAAATATTAGCGGATAACTCGCTTAAATCAAAAAGACCGTCCTGTGAGTAGATGCTTCTACTTTAGGGCGGTTTTATTTTGGGTCAAACTACTTGATTACTAAAAGAAACCCATATACTCTCACTGGCGGTTCCTCCCTAATGCCATCCCGCGCGTTGCAGTACCCCTGTGACATACTCACTCTTACCTAGCGAATAGGCTCCGCGATCATCGCGGAATCGATGTGCAAGCTCACGCTTTAATTCTCCATACGCAATAACTTCTTCTGGATGACTCCTCAAATAATCTCGAAAAAGAAGATGCCGCTGTAACTCCAAGTTATCCACAGGTACTACGTATAGATGATGCCATATCATGCTCTGGGGAGGGATAAAAGCCTCACGACCCGTAACGCCTAAATCGCCTTCATGTACATACCCCAACACAGCGAGCCTCTGAACAACTATGCGCACATCTTCAGGTGCTTTAACCACCACGTCCACATCGATGATCGGTTTTGCCGCTAATCCAGGAACAGAAGTACTTCCGACATGTTCAATTCCAATCACAAGATCACTTACAGCGGGAAGTACGAAGTTTCTTATCTGTTCGAAAATCACAACCCATTCTGGATCGTACGCGACGACTGCAATAGGGGAAGCCATGCGAAATACCTCCGCTCACTATGTATCACTCCGTAATTGGCTTCAAATCACTGAATTTTAGCAGTACCTCTCTGCTCGTATCCAAATAAATAACCCTTATGTCCAATTCCTCGTCATTCATCTCAAAAGAAAGAATCATACATTTCCGACCACGATTCTTAGTCTTTCTGGGGTTGTCTGGAGCCACAACATACGAGCCTCCGAGACTCAAACTGACCGTTTCACTCATAGTAATCTGTTACCCTCTCATGTTGTTATTAGGATCACCCTTCAATTATACATGGATTACGCTCTTCCCACATCTCCATCATTCAAAAGGACTCTCCAACAAAATAACCGCATTCGTCCGCGGATTTAACTCCACCCTCCCGCCGAGAGGCAGAATCAATTTCGGATCTGTATGCCCAAAGTCAAAATCAACAACAATCGGTACATGAGCAGCCCCAAACTCTTTTCCGATAATATTCAAAAGGATTTCTCTAAGCTCTACATTCTCAGCTGCACTATAATCCTTCGCCCTACCAAATATGACGCCTTTAACGCGTGAAAAGATACCCTGCATCCCATAATTTCGGAGCATATAGCCCACTTGCATGGGAGATGGTTTCTCTTCTGATGTTTCGAAAATCAAGATTTTATCCTGCCAGAAATCATCCTTCGGCCAATAAGCCGTCGATTTCATAAATTCTAGAACCTCGATGCAGCCTCCCCACAAATACCCTTGCTCCATCGCTTCGCCCTGTATAAACGTCCATCCATTCTGGTTCTCTGAAAATGGCAGACACTCGCCCAACGTCTCTAGTTGGCTCCAATCTTTATAGCCATTCGTCCATGCTTGATACGGCTCAAAACGATAAGGGAACTGCTCTTCAAATAATATCGCATGAAGATGCTCCGTAAACGCTTCTGGTAGGTTTTTTAGTTGCGCAAATCCAGCCATAACCGATGGCCCATAGAACGTAACCATTCCCAAATTACTTAAGTACGTTAAGAATGTCGTGGCATCTGAAAACCCCATAATAAATTTAGGATTTTTCAAAATCACTTCCGTATTTAAAAAAGGTAAAATCCTCACCGACTCATACCCGCCGATGGAAGTCACGATTCCGTCTATTTCTTCATTTTCGAAACAATCATTAATATCCTGGGCACGCAACCGCGGATTCTTATACAACTCATCTGGTGACATTCTTGCCGATGGCATTTCAACAACTTCCCAGCCGAAGACCTCTTGAAGCTGCTTCAGACCAAGCTCGTAAATATCCGGGAACAAAGAAGGCAGCCCACTGGAAGGGGAAATAATAGCTACTTTGGATCCTGACCTTAATCGTTTAGGTTTGATCATGTTAACCCTCCTACTAATAACTGCCAAACATTTTCAAAGTCCTCCATCATACTCCCCATCCCCCATTCTGCAGCATGCGCAGGATGATGGAAACGTGAGGTAGCCAAGAAAATAGCTCTAGCAATCGATTCCGAGTCGCCTTGCTTCAATTCTTTGCTCGCCATCCCATGCTCAAGGATCCGTGCTAGCTGCCCTATTAAGCGATACACATGGGTGCTTATCATTTCAACTTCAATAACCGTAACATTGGCATACATGGCGAACATTTCAACATCTTCGGCAGCGAATTTCTGCTTGGTTTGAATCAACGTATCTAACCACAAACGCAACCGATCAACCGAACTACCGCCAATCTCACCTGCAATTGCTTCCAAAGGAACGACGATGCTCGTGTGCAACCAGCGTGACGTCACGGCCTCCCTCAGCGCCGCTTTACTTTCAAAATGCCGATATAACGTTCCATGACTCACTTGCAGCACCTTGGCAACATCGACAACGGATGTTTTGTCCGGTCCATAACGCCGAAGCACTTGCTCAGCTGCATCTAAAATCTCATCTTTCGATAAAGGCAACTCATTCTTCATCATTTTATACAAAACCGCCATTCACTCGAAGTGTTTGCCCGGTAACCCACTGCGATTCCTCGCTCGCTAAGAAAAGCACAACCCGAGAAATATCCTCCGCTTCTCCCATACGACCGAACGAATTCATACTGCCAACAGCTTTGATTTGTTCCTCCGATTTCCCTACTGTGAACAGTTCGGTATTCACCGGTCCCGGTGCTACCGCATTAATCGTAATGCCTTTGGGTCCTAATTCTTTGGCCAACTGACGTGTGAACTGCTCTACAGCGCCTTTCGTACCCGCATATGAGCTGTACCCAGGGAACATTTGCCCATTAACCGAAGTAGAGAAATTGATGATCCGACCATTCTCTTTCATATGCAGTGCTGCTTGTTGAATCGCAAAGAACGTCCCTTTCACATTAATATTAAACTGCTTATCGAAATCCTCTTCCGTAATGGCGAGTAGTGGTTTCGTAATCATGATTCCTGCGTTATTGACCAAAATGTCAACCCGCCCATACGCCTCCAGCGTCTTCTGGAACAAAAGCTCTACCTGCGCCACTTGGCTAATATCTGCCCCAATCGCGATAGCTTCCCCACCTTGTTGTTTAATGCCGTTAACGACTTCCTCCGCCTTAGCTGGACTGCTTGCGTAGTTCACGACAACGTTCGCCCCCTGCAGGGCCAGTTCCTCCGCGATCTTCTGACCGATGCCTCTGGAGGCACCTGTTACTAGTGCTACTTTACCTACTAATTTACGTTCCATTTCCTACTCCACCTTTCGAATGGGTTTAATTTTCTGCTGTCCTGAACGCCGCCTAACCATATAACTTTATTATAAATATCAAAATGACAAATATCAAATGACAATTTTTGATTTTTGTCATTCGCGAATAAAATCAAACCATATACCGCCCCCTTAAGACCCGAGGCTCCCACATTCGAAGACTTTCAATAATTTACCTAAAGGGGATTATCTCATTGAGGTTGTTTGGAACAAAACAAAGGTGTCGGCAGCATTTAGCAAGAGCTAATCCACCTACACCTTTATATTCAACCTAATCCCCTGATCGCTCTGCCACAAGTGTTTCTCCATGCTTTAATAAGCGGAGTTTGCTTTGGCCAAGTTCAAGCTCCCTCCGCTGCCATTCCGCTAACAACCGATCTAGCGCTTCCTTTGGCGTATCATCGGCAAGTCGGAATGCCCCATAATGCATCGGAATGAACTCGTTCCCTCCCATATCTATAAATGCCTGTATCGCTTCCTCAGGGGAAACGTGCTGCATCCCCATAAACCACTCCGGCTCGTAGGCACCAATTGGCATTAGCGCGTAGTGAATGCCGGGAAATCTAGCCCCGATCTCTCGGAATCCCTCGAAATACCCGCTATCGCCAGCGAAGTAAATCGTAGGGGTATCCCCTTCTCCTACTGGCATAGCCTCTGTGGTTCTCTTCAATACCCATCCGCCCCATAGCGAGGTATTCGTATCGGTTAGCGTACGTCTTGTCCAATGCTGCGCAGGAACGAAGTGGAACTCTAATTGGCCGATCGTGTGGCTGCCCCACCATGGCAATTCATGAACCGTGCTGAATCCCAGTTTCCGCACCTTGGAGGCAAGCCCTTCGGGAACAAGCACGAGAGGCGTGCCTCTTAGCTTCTTCAACGAGCCCACATGCAAGTGATCATAATGCGCATGGGATAGCAAAATAACATCAATTGGCGGCAGCTCCTCTATCGCTAACCCTGGCGCCTCCAGTCTCTGCGTAAAGCCCATTCGAGTGGCCCAGACAGGATCTGTCACAATTGTCATACCACCCATTTGCAGTAAAAAGGTGGCATGTCCGATCCAGGTAATCGTCACTTCACTCTGATTATTCTTCAGCAGCTCTTGCTGCTTATGTTCCGATTGACCGATTCGGAAGCTCAAATCCTTGATTTTACCCTTCCGCTCCTTCTGCCAACGACGTACTTCTTTCCAGGTTTTCGTTTTCGCATTTGGATCTAAATTACTATATCGCTGCCGAGCCATACGTTCATCCCCATTCACTGATCTTCCGCTTATAATCTTTAGTATAGCAAATGAGATCCAGGTATTAAAATGAAAAAGACCACCCTAGGGTGGTCTTTTTCGTGTAAGCGGGCGGCGGGAATCGAACCCGCGCGATCAGCTTGGAAGGCTGAAGTTCTACCATTAAACTACGCCCGCGTAGTTTGTTGAAGTGAAGATGGCGCGCCCTGAGAGATTCGAACTCCCGACCTTTTGATTCGTAGTCAAATACTCTATCCAGCTGAGCTAAGGGCGCATCTAAGTTGTGTAAAAATGCCGAAGACCAGACTTGAACTGGTACGGTAGTCACCTACCGCAGGATTTTAAGTCCTGTGCGTCTGCCGATTCCGCCACTCCGGCTTATATATCAAGGCGCTACCCAGATTCGAACTGGGGGTAAAGCTTTTGCAGAGCTCTGCCTTACCACTTGGCTATAGCGCCGAAATCTCTTCTCTACCATAATAAATGGTGGAGGCTGACGGGATCGAACCGCCGACCCTCTGCTTGTAAGGCAGATGCTCTCCCAGCTGAGCTAAGCCTCCATGGGATTAAGGATTATTGGTGACCCGTAGGGGACTCGAACCCCTGTTACCTCCGTGAAAGGGAGGTGTCTTAACCACTTGACCAACGGGCCTTGAAAATGGCTCCCCGAACAGGACTCGAACCTGTGACAACTCGATTAACAGTCGAGTGCTCTACCAACTGAGCTATCAGGGAATAATGGTGGAGCCAAGCGGGATCGAACCGCTGACCTCCTGCTTGCAAGGCAGGCGCTCTCCCAGCTGAGCTATGGCCCCAGACAAAAAAAATACCCACAAGTGGGTCTGCTTGGCAACGTTCTACTCTCCCAGAACCCTGCGGTTCAAGTACCATCGACGCTGGAAGGCTTAACGGTCGTGTTCGAGATGGGAACGCGTGGATCCCTTCCGCCATCATCACCAAACAGTCAAAGCGTTTTGTTTGCGCCTTGAAAACTAGATACGAAATTTCAACGTAAGTTTTACTTAGGATTTTCTGGGCCCCAATCAAGTATTCGGAATTCGCTACTAAGCTTATCTTCACTTGGTTGGGATTAGGTTAAGCCCTCGACCGATTAGTATTCGTCAGCTGCATACGTTGCCGCACTTCCACCTCGAACCTATCAACCTCGTCGTCTACAAGGGGTC